>JAIBBU010000009.1 GCA_019694515.1 Oligoflexia bacterium
CTAACGATGCTTCAGCGGAGGGATTGAAAAGCTCTGCCCCAAGTCTCCCAGCAGCGCTCTCTCCAGCAGCAGGTCTCGACGCACCTGGTCGGTCCGCGGATCTTGCCTGGAGCGTTTGAGCATCTCCAATTTTAGTTCAGTCGCCGCCAAACGCAGCTGCACCGTAATCACGGGAGGAATTCCAACGCATTCCCGGACGCGGTTGCGAAACGCATCCAGAACGGCATCGGCCGATTCTGATATTGCGAGCTTCGGCACGAACTCCCGCAAACACAGCTCAAGGTTGTTTTGTTCTGGAAAGTCCTGCCGATCGAGGTAAAAATGAGCGATCACAGTAGGCAGCACCTCGGGAAATTCGGTCAGCAGACGACGGATAAAGTGCCCGAACCTGGGGGTCTTCGTTGACAATGTCACGATCGCGTTCCCCACACAGCCTTGCCAATGCGGCATTAATCGCTGCATGGGGATCTCTAACGCTTCTGAAAAATCGCCCAGCTTGAGCTGACCGGGAGCGCGTTCAATAGCGTGCCCTTTCCTGGCCGCCTCGGGTTGCCGACCTGCAACCGTCGGCGTAGTAGCGGGCCTGGCCATGGTCTTCTCTAAGGGCCGTCCGGGAACTTCGACTGTAATCGGCTCCGACGCCACGATCTCACCACCTGGCGCCCTTGCGGTAATCACTTCAGGTTGCGCATGCGCAGATAGTTGCACCGGCTCTTCAGGGAGTACTGACGGCACCCTCAGGGGGAGAGGTACTAGCTTAAGATCAATCTCGGTGGCCGGCGTCTCGTGGCCTGCCTCCGGCAGCGCCTGGACAGGTTGAAACCGGAGCGCCAGCTTCGAGCGGGAAAGATAAAGAGCTTCCCCATGGTAGACTCCATTCAGCTCTGCTGCATTGCGGCGCAGCTCCTCCTCCTCAACTTCAAATTCACTAACCGCATGCTCCAGAGAAAGAAAAGTTCGCTTGAAGTAGTCAAGTTCCTCTAGTCCAGAATCTCCCGCTGATCGGTAGGGGGAATGCCCGGTTGCTGCAACACTTGCACCCATATAAATGAATTGAACTTATCGATGCCTAAAGCAAGACCTTGCATAATTTTTCAAGGTTTTGCAGCAATTTCTACAGATTTAGCGAAATTCTAACACAATTCGGATTACTCCGATCCTAAAGTGTGATTTCTTCTCAGGCAGTTGTAAGGGACCGGTGACCAGCGTGCAAAGTAGTAATGCTCCTTCAATGACGGACGCTCGGCCGGATTCATCGGGCAGTGGCTCCGACACTCTGTCTCCGCTTAACTTGCCTGCCGAAGCTGCCCCCATTACGGACTCCGCGTCATTAACGTTTCAATCCCAAGATGGGCAGGGCGAGGCAGCCCACACCTACCGCTGTGGTTCATTTTTGCGGGTGGAAGCGCTGCTGACTTCCGCGGTCGCCAAGCTTGACACTGCCGATGGCCGTTCTGTAGAAGTTGCCGTTTTGCGCAATTTGCTCGCAGGTTTCAGCCGGATCAGTGATTTTCTTGCGCGTGCCAGTGCTTGGGAACAGCTGCCGGGGACGGAACGGCCTCGTCTGCTGCGGTTTGCAATTAGTGCGGGAGCTGCTGATTTTGCGCGTATGCGACTGATTCTTGAACGTGAAAACCTGCTGGGCGGCACCGCAAACTTCAGTGCACAGGTTGTCCAGGCATGGGTGCGCGCGGCAGAGCGGGCCGAAACCTGTGTGCGCATTCTTGCGAAGGATTTTTCAGAGAATCAGGAGCGCACTGCGCGCGCTTTCCGACTCGGGGAAACGGTCTTCTCTTCAGCACTACGCAGATTCTTGAAGAGCATAGATGGCTTTGAAGGGCCGGCCATCAAGTAGAACCTCGGCAAACAATGGCCGTTGATCCGGCGCAGCAAAACGCCAAGTGTCCACACAGGGGTGGGGCACAGCTTGGTCCCCCGCCGCTTATTTCCGCGTCCCGCTCGAAAGCTTCTCGTAAATCTTCCTGTCAGCAGCTGCTCTCACACGCTTGGTGACTTCGAACAGAGACTCGGCCTGCACCTTCCCTAGAAGCTTCCTGGACTCCTGATCCACGAATCTCAACACGCTCGAAGAGCGAAGCGAACCTCCAGGCGGAACTACATTATGGCCGACGCGGGCATAGCCATAAACTGCCCGGGGTCCCAATAGATATTGGCGGGCAAATGAATTGAAAAGCGCTAATAGGGGCACCGCTCCACTGAGGGCACTCCGTAAGCCGGTTAGGTGCAGGAAGGTGGAGGAGAACGGCGTACTGCTGCTGCCAACCCCGCTGATATAGTCATACTCCTCTAATTTTTTGACAACCGGCCCGCCGGTAGCTGCCATTCCAAGCAGCATGGCGTCCTGGGGTTGGAACATTGGCTGCCCCTTAGAAAGCCGGTAGCGCGAAAGACACTCTCGCAACGCGAACGCGGCGTAAGTGCAGCTCGCCCCTAACACCTGGTTCCGTTCTGCGGGGCTCATCTCGTCCCAGGACTTGCATGCAGAACTTCGTCTAAAAGCCCGCTCCTCATTCGTCCTTAGAATGCGCTCAATATCCCAGATCGCAACCGAACCGCGACGAGCCTCTGACAGAGAATAGAAGATTAAAGAGGAGAGAGAGGTGTCACGCACCTCTCCGAAGGGAAGCGTAGAAACATGCCCCTTGGCTTCAGCGATGGACGCGGCCGATCGCTCTCTTAATTTCAACATGCGGGGAGCGAACGTTTCCAGATCTCCCCCGCTGTTCAATAAGTCATCCGAAGCTAGATCTGCCAGGCAAAGATTCCCCAACTGTCCCGCAAAGCCCTGAATTGCCGCCAGCTCTCGCAGCAGCGATTGGGTCTTCGCTGATTCCCTTCTCCCCATAACATTCACCGCAACTACGGCATCGTGATCGATGGGCGGAACGATATGGCGAATCGCATCAAGATAAGAGCTGCAGAGCGGCCCGACAAAATCCAAACTCGCGACGGTAATCGGCAGCGTGTACTTTGCTAATAGGCCCTCGACTGTGCCAATCCACGGCTGGGCTCCCATGGCTTCCACGTTAGCTTTGAATTGATCGGCAATACCACCTTCACGCTCGACCGCGATAATATGATCTGCTGGAACCCCCAGATCCAGGTAGCCCTGAATCTCCCGTGCGCACTTAATCGACGGCATGCACACCACGTAGCCCCCGCGTAAATGCGCGGGACTAAGATTAGTCCGAATGAAATCAAACAGCGCCTGACGCCACTGCACCTTGGCCGGATTGTCATAATCCGCAAGCGCGCCCGGGGAAATTTCTATACTAGCCGTGGGACCGGGATCTAACGGCCGGTCATGGCGCGAATTCTCTAATTCAGCAGATTCACTTAGCAGCTGGCGCGCCGGGTCGCGCGGATTAGAACCGCTAATTTTAAGATAGAATTCCACAGCAATGCGGAGCTTCTCCGCTTCTACTGACCTCTGCGTTGCTTCTTCCCCGACTATCTCCGCAAAGAGCTCTCCGCTAAAAAGACGGGCCTGTTCGGCAATTGCGATCAGCGACATCCGATCAAGCACTCCCATCAGCCCTGCGCGCGTCAAAGCCTTATCCGCTCGGATCTTTAGATGCGCGCCGATCGATTTCACCTGAACCAAGGAGCAATCCAAAACTTCGGCGAGGTTCCTTTGGCGTCGCTTTAGCTCGGGCGCAGCCTCCCCCAGCGTGATGCCATTGACGATTTCGGTGAGTATCAGCTCCCGCTCCTCTGAGCTAAGCTCGCGCTTCTTAGAAACGGACAGGTTTAGCGACCGCAGGTCGCCCGAAGTTACCGGGTCGGGCATCTCAATCTTACGGTCGGCAAGGCGCGCTGTTTCAGGGTTTGTCATAACTTTTATGAAATTTTAGCAACTCTCAGGTCTTAGTCACTGCCGGCTTAGCATGCGGGCTAAAATGAACTAAAACCTACCCTAACCTTGATTGACTCTTGGGGATTAGCGTCTAGAATTCATCGGGGAGCTTAAGCAATGCTCCCTCGGCAGGAGGTAGTTATGGGTGAGCTCGAGGTGTTCAAATTTGGTAATGGTTGCACTGCAGGGGAGCGCCGCAGAGATTCTCAAGAGCCGCTCGCTGCGCATGGGCTGAAAGAGGATTTAGAAACGATTGCGACAGTTGCTACCGGAAACTTGCAAGAGCTTGTGGCGATTGATTCCGAAAGCTTCGAGGATAGCCCGACTATTCCGAGCTCCGCTGGTCAAAATATAATTTTGAAAGCGCTGCGGGAAAAGCACGAACTCCTCGGTTACCGCTGCGAACAGGATCAGAATGCCAATTTGATCGTCCGAATCCCGGCTACCTCGGCCGAATTGGCGGCGCGCCCTGCCGTGGCGCTAATGGTGCATGTGGACACTTCGGAGGGCACCCGCGCCATTCCGGAGCTGTGCATCCAAAAGCAGTGGGATGGTACCAATGTGCCCTACCCCAACAACCCGGCCCTTAATGTCAGCGCTGCGCGCTATCCTGAATTAGCTCGATTTGTGGGCGAGGATCTAATCTACGGCCCTGGCGATTATCCCTTCGGTCTGGATGATAAACTGGGCTGTTCGATCCTTGGTACCTTAGCGCAGCTGCTGCGCTCTAATCCCGAGCATCGGCACGGGCCGGTGGTGCTGGTCTTTCGGCCGGATGAGGAGATCGGACGGATGGCGGCGGTTGAAGGGCTAGCCCAGCAATTGGCTACAGAGCAAATTCCCTGCGGTTTCACCTTGGATGGCATCGAGCCGTTCGAGGTTAACATTGAGAGCTTCAACGCTGCGCAGGCCAAAATTAATCGGCGCTCGAAATTTTTTGAATTAACGCCGGCAGTGATGGCGGTTACGGCCGAGGTCTCAATGGTTGGTGTGACCACGCACGGCGCAACCGCAAAAGCCGAGGGGCACCTGAACGCTACCACCATCTTCAGCCGTTTAATGCAGCTTTTAGATAACCATCCTCAGATCGTGCCGATCGGATTTGTCAGCGATCAGAAGGTTGAATCGAACGGCAGCGCCCGCTTCGTGCTGTCCGGAAATACCACGCAAGAAATCGCGCTGCACGGCGCGCTATTAGAGATGGCGCTGGAACGGGTGGTCGGACCGCATGCTTGGAAGGGCGCGAGCTATCGCATCGAAACAAAGGAGTACGACGGAGCACTCTTGGATGACGGGGCGATCAACCTAGCCAAATTTCTGCATCAGTTTTATTTGCAGGATACCGGGTTCCCGCTTTACCCCGAGGAAAGTGCGGGTCGCGAGGGATATTCAAATCCGTATTTTGCCAGCACCGAGAATCAGCAGCTCACGATTCGCATTAGACTGCGTGATTTCGAGACGGCGGAACTTGAAAACCGGATCCAGCATGCTCGCTATATGACGGTGCGGAGCTTTGGCGAAGATGGGGCACAATTCGAAGCCGAATACCAATACGAAAATATGGGGCCCTCCATGGCGGGCGCGCAGCCGCTGATCGAGCTGGCGCAAGCGGCAGCCCGCAAGGTCGGGGTAGAAGCGCCGCTTCTGCCAATTCGCGGGGGCACCGGAGTCGATCCCTTCGTCACGCGCGGAGTCTTAGTGCCGAATTTGGGCACGGGATATTTTGCACCGGAAAGTGAGAAGGAGCTTACTACCAGGCAATCGATGGCGCGGCATGTACAGTGGATTGCGGCACTCCTGCAGGAGATGGCGCAGGATTAGCGCGGTGAAGATTCAAGCGCGATAGCGCCGAATGCTCCGCACGTTTAGCTGGGCTTTCCCGACAGCTGCCATAGCATCTGGAAAACGGTGCGCAGGTTCTGAGCCAGCGCGGGGTTCCAGATCTCAAAGGCATGGTGCGGTTCCTGCCGGGTCAGAATAGTAATCAAATAATCGCCCAGCACCCAGATTGTACTGGAGAACGCCATCTGCGGCGGCACCAAACGCATTTCGCGCCGGCCGATCCTGCCTTTCAATAACTTTTCTGTAGGGGACTGGTTCGACAATAATTTTACCTGCTCGGGCGCTTGGTGCTGCGCCGCAGCAATTCGGAACCAGCGTCCATATTTTTCGATCAGATCGTGATCCTGATAGCCCCACCAGGTAGAGTCATACTGCCGAAAACTCGCGCGCCAGCTGCTAAGTCGATCGATTAGCATCTGCTCGACACTGGCCTGACCCTCAAAAACCGCCACGCGCGGATGCGGCTGCTGGGGGTTCTCCGCGATCGGCTTCAGCAAAGCGGCCAGCTGCTCCGCCGCTATCACTCTCGCCGCATGCGCCTGCATGGCAGCGGCCTGCTCTCTTTCGACCATTGTAATCAGAGCCGCCGGGTTTTGCGGCAAATAGCGCACTCCCTTGCGCTGTTTCTCCGTATACACGAGGCCCCGTTTTTCGAGCGCAGCCAGCGCCGAGTAGACACTGGCGCGCGGGATCGAAAGAATCCGGGCGAGTTCATTGGGACTCGCACCTGCGACCTCGCTCAGCTTTTGAAAAACGTCGCGCTCACGATCGGCAAAGCCCAGCGTGGCAAAAAGAGTCCTCATCACCAAGAGTTTAGCCGAAAGCTAACCGGCTAAGCAACCTATGGATGTAATTAACTAAAATAGTCAATTCATGGAGATTAGCTGGAATCATTACAACTATCAAAAAGGAGCTCGCTACAATTCCGATATCAGCTGCGTGGCGCTTCGCGCGCCGTTGTCATGGAGAATCATTATGAAACCGCTCTGCTGTCTCTATTTGTTGATGCTAGCGATAACGCCAATCCCTGCCCGGGCCCTCCCTCCTCAGTGGAAGGTCGGAGTATTGGCTCCGCTTACTGGGGACGTCGCGGCTTGGGGCCAGGACACCAGACGAGCATTAGAGCTGGCTAATGAGATGCTGGGCCGGGGTGAGTTCAGGATTGTCTTCGAAGATGACCGGTGCCAGGGCAAGGCGGCCGTTTCGGCCGCTCAGAGACTGCTCAGTGTTGAGCGGATCGATTTCGGCATGATTGTGTGCACCGAACCGACGCTCTCAACAGCACCGATCTTTGAACGCCACAAGGTGGCAGTAGTGGCGCCGGGGGCAACAGGCGCAAGCGTATCAAATGCAGGCGACTACATTTTTCGCACCTGGCCGAGCGATCAGAAAATGGTCGAAGCGCTTTTTGCTTATGCAAAAAAGCGCTACAGCCACCCGGCTGTTGTGACCGAAAGCCGCGGCATGCCGGAGGAATTTACACGGACACTACTGCGTCTCTCGTCGGCCGCGAAGATGCCCTTCGAGTCCGAAGAATTTCTTACGGGCGAGACCGATTTGGCTTCGCTGCTACTGCGTCTCAAAGCGCATCAGCCGGATGCGCTCTTCATCAGCACCGACTCAGACCGCACGCTCTCGAACATCGTACAGCAGCTGCACATGCTCAACTGGAAGCTCCCGCTTTTAGGTCAGTTTATCGCGGGCAGTCCGCAATTCTATGAGAAGGCCGGGGCGCTGGCAGAGGGGTTAGTCTTTGGCGACTCCCCCGAGGTGGTATGCGGAGACGGCAAACCGGGCTGCGAGGTTCTGGCGGAATATTTATCCCGCTACGGGCACCCAGAATCCTCAATTTTCATGGTCAGTTCGACGATCGCAGCATTTATGGTTATCGCGGACGCAGCCCGATCGGGCGAGACTCCGAAGGACCATCTTTATAAGGCACGAGTTGAGACCTTACTCGGCTCAATTTCCTTTGATCAGAACGGCGATGTGGTGGGTCCCGCACCGGCGCTTAAGGTGATTAAAGACGGAAGGCCTGTGCCCCTCAACTAAGGCAGCCTGCAGCGCTACTGCGTGCTCCCCACAAACACTCTGGTAAGATTCCCGTAAACCTGCCCCGAGCGGCGCGGGTAGTCAAAGACATATCCGCTCTTGGACACGTTAAGCTGGTACTTGAAGTTCATCGGAACATCGAAACCAAATTTTCCATCGGCATCGGAAACCGCTGTACCAAGCGTGCCAGCATCCACCGCCACACCCGCCAATGGGCTCTTGTCCGGATTAACCACGAGACCGTTTAGACGATAGGCCGAGCGCACTCCTAAGAAGTCTACCTGGCTGGTTCCGCCGTGATAGAGAGAGAAATCGCCGCCAAAGGTGTAGCCGCTCAATGTGGCGCGGACCCAATATAATTTGGGACCTTCGATCGACGGAATGCTATAACGCCCCTGCGCATCGGTCAGCTTCACCCCTAAGGTTTGGTAGTCCCGAGTCATTACTTCCACTCTGACGCCACTTAATGGCCGACCGTCATCGGCTAAAATTGTGCCGGAAACCGCGCCGAAGACCGGCACCGGTGTCGGGGTTGCGGTCGCCGTAGCAGTCGGAAGTGGTGTCGGGGTTGAGGTCGGCACAGCCGTAGGAGTATTCGTGGGTAGCGGCGTCGGCGTTGCGGCCGGCGTCCAGCCCGGCGGCGGTGTTCCGGCGTTCACCAGCATATTGTTGACGTTCAAGAGCTTGCCGGTGGTGGTCTTGCCGGAAAGTGCGGCCAAGGGCTTTCCGTAGGTAAAGAGCAGATCCTTCATCTGAGCGAAGGTTAAGGCCGGGTTCACCGCTTTCAGAAGCATTAACGCTCCTGAAACATGCGGCGTCGCCATACTGGTGCCGTTTAGCCACTTATAACTATTGCCGGGCCAGGTGCTGTAAATATTCGTTCCCGGCGCCCCGATATCAACCGAAGTTACGCCGTAGTTAGAGAAGTACGCGAGAGTGCCGTTTTCGGCCACTGCCGCAACCGAGACGATATTCGCTAGATCGTAGCCCGCCGGATAGCCTTTGTCGGGAGTGGATGCCGCGTCATCATTGGAGGCGTTATTTCCCGCCGCTGCCACAAATCCGATGCCGGCCTGTCGGGCGCGATCGATCGCATAGTATACGTTCACATCGAAGTACGTTCCGTACCAGCCCCAGGAGTTACTCGACAGCACCACATTGACGCCGCGATTCTTCATGTTAGTGACATAGTCGATCGCTCTTGCACCGTCGTAGAGCGAGCCACCCCCGCCGCTGCTGAGCATCTTCACGGCCATGATCTTGGTGGTCCAATTGACGCCTACCACGCCGATACCGTTATCACCGCGCCCGCCGATAGTTCCCGAGCAGTGCGATCCATGGCCGTTATCATCCAGCGGATTGCCGTTGTTCGACACCATATTGGCGCCGTGAATATCATCGACAAAGCCGTTGCTGTCATTGTCGATACCATCACCGGCAATTTCAAAGGGATTGTCCCAAACATTGGCCTGCAGATCAGGATGATTGTAATCGACACCCGTATCGATCACGGCTACAACTGCATTGTTATTGCCGGTTGAAATAGACCAAGCCTCAGGCGCATCGATATCGACATCATTGGCCTGCGACATGCCCCACAAGCTCGCACTATAATCGTTCGGGACATAAGTCGGACCTTTAGCACCGTCGTAATAGCGCTGACCCAAAATGGAGATCTCGCCATTACAGCCGCATTTAAAGCGCCGTGCTACGGTTACATCCAGCGCCTCTCCGCTGCGCGCATCGGCAATCGCCTCGCGCCGGGCGCGCTTTAGATCGGAGCAAATATCGGTAGCTTCGTCCGCCGGAATCAAACTATCCGCGGGCGATCCCCCCGAATCAACAGACAGCAGCACTAAATGCGCGGTCTTATCAATTGGCGAAGAATCGACATCTCCCACCCGATCTACCGCGCGCTGAATCTTGGCTAATTCAGCCGCACTCTCGCCATCGGCAGTGAAGATCAGCTGTCCCGAATAACATTGCATGCCGTTTTCGGCGTATGCTGCCTGCCCGTCATGAACGATCCAGGTAAGAGCCAGCAGTATTAGAACGACCCGACGCATCATACTCTGAGTCTATCTGCTCCTCGTTTTAACCTTAGTCTTTTTCTTCTTGGAGTTTCCGCCGGAGCTGTTGGAGCCGCTCGACGGAGTGTCGGCAATCTCGTTTCCGGCCAACCGGATAGCAAAGTTAACTCCGCCGAAAGAAGAATCCACAGTGACCGTAAAGCGTACCGGCTTCGAAATTACGCGCAGGCGGCCCTGACTATTAAGCGTGATGTTATAGCGCCCCTCTTTTAACGACAGCGTATAATCAAATGGATCTTGGAGCTTGATTGAAGCGGTCTCGCCCTTGTTCTTTACCGGGACGGCCTCGATCGTTAAATCCATACCGGAGAGCCGCGCACGATCTCCATCCGAAAGCAGGGCGCCATTCAATCCCATCAGCGCGCCGCTTACGGTGTAGTACGGAATCGGCGTGTTGGTGGCGGTCGGAGTTGCAGTCGGGGTTACTGTCGGAGGCGCAGTCGGCTCAGCTGTCGGAGCTGGAGTTGGTGCAGCCACACAGTAGGTCGACAAGTTGGACGATTTCACGTCCTGCTGGATGTCGCCGATGAAGAGCCGCGCAGTCTGATTGCTATCACCGCGCGCGGTGTAGAAGAACATTTCAGCCTTGCTCGGAATGTCGATTTGACCGCTCAAGGCCGTGCCATAAATATCCCAGCGAATGACCTTATTCTCTTCGAATGGATTGGTTACGCGCCACTTGAAGCGATTTTGGTCATCCGTGCACATGAAGGTCAGCCGCGCCTTGATATTCGGAGTCGCTGTCGGTGTCGCAGTTCGGGTCGCCGTCGGTGTATTGGTTACCGTCGGAGTAGCCGTAAATGTCGGGGTCCTGGTCGGAGTGCTGGTAACCGTCGGGGTAGCCGTGTTGGTCGCCGTCGGAGTATTGGTCGGAGTGCGAGTCGAGGTCGCAGTCGGGGTTGCGGTCGAAGTATTGGTGGGCGTACCAGTCGCCGTTGCCGTCGGAGTTACAGTCGGAGACGCAGTCGCCGTCGCAGTCTGCGTGGCTGTCGGAGTGATCGTCGGAGTGGCGGTGTTGGTTGCCGTCGCTGTTGGTGTCGGGGTCGGCCCTTGATCCGATGAGTAGATCTTCAGGCCGGTGAACGCCGGGCTGCAGCCGTTTTGATAGAAGTGCGCAACGTACATAGTGCCGGCTGAATCCTCGACGGTACGAATATTGGAGCGGTACCCTACGCACCAGTTATCGAGCCCCAGCCAGTTCTTGGTCCAGACGCGCCCATCTTTGTGCATCAAACTGAAGATCGTAGCACCATTATGTCCGAATAATCCGCTATGCATCTCATAGCGATATGCCAGTAAATATCCCCCGGTCTTGGGGCTGGCGGAGACGGCTGGATGTCCACCGACATATGGCCAATCGGCACTGTCGACACTCCACTCTCCAGCCGGAGTACGACGAGCCAAAATCAGGCTCAGGTCGTACCCCGAGGTTTCTCTATTGAAGTAAGTGGAGGAATAAACCTGTACCGACCCGTCCGCCATCACATTGACCTGCGGCCACATGCCGTACTCGAGTTCCGTAACGGGCGGATAACTGGAGTTCCAGGCGCCTGCTGCGCGCTTCGAGATTACGAGTTTCTTCTGGGTCGCGTCGTAGTGCGCAATCAGCGGCTGATCATCGATGTCGCGGGCGATCGAGCAGTAAGCGCCGGTGTTAGCGGGAGCAGATCCTACTAAACTGCTATTCCAGCTGCCGGTGCTGCCGCTGGCGAAGCCCAACGCACCCGTGGAGACCTTGGTATAACAGATACAGATCTTGCCGTTATCGCAGAAAGCCGCATCAGGATATCCGGCATCGCTGGCAATAGTTTCCGTGCTCCAGTTCCCATCGCCGTGTCCGTACGCATGCTTCAATCGATTGTTCTTGCTGTCGTAGTACAGCACATGGGCGAAACCGTCGCGGTCGAACAATAGCGAGCTGCGGAGCTGCCCGTTGTCCTGCTGGGCAATATTGGAATCAACAGTCTCGCTCTGCCATTCATTACCAGCGGGCTTTAAGAAGACCAAATTGGTTCCCTGGTAGGAGCTTAGATACAACCCAGGGCTGCCTTCTTTTACGGCCAGATCCAGCCCGGTATTCGAACCTGCAATCTGCCGTTCGCGCATGCTAAATACCGGCGCCACCGGGGTTTCAGTCGCGGTGGGGGTTTCGGTCGCCGTAGCGGTCGGCAGCGGAGTATTAGTCCCCGTGGCGGTCGCGGTCGCAGTCTTAGTGACGGTCGCGGTTGCCGTAAAGGTTGCTGAAGGCAACGGAATGTTGGTCTTAGTAGCCGTCTGGGTAGCAGTGAAAGTCGCTGTCGGCGTCGCTGTCGGAGGCAGCGGAGTGCGAGTCGCAGTCGGTGTAATCGTCGGCGTCCGGGTTGGAGTCGGAGTCTTAGTTACCGTCGCTGTCGCAGTTGGCGTCGGAGTGCTGGTCGGCAGCGGCGTGCTGGTGGCGGGCGTGGTGCTGGTGGGTGTCGGCGTTGGAGTTGCAATACTCTGCTCGGCGACAAAATCCTTATCAAAATCATTCCGCAGCGCTTCATCAACATAAGAAGGCGGTTGGAAAGTCAGCGGCTCCCGTGAGATGCGCAAGCTGTAAAGGGTCAGTTCCGGCACCGTTAGATGATAAGCACCGTTTTCATCCGTCACCGTGTTTCGTTCAATATCGTTATAAGCAACCGTGACGTTTGCATCGCTAACAGGCAATCCTAAGCTATCGGTCACCAGTCCCGAGACCACATAGCTGATCGCTTTAGTTTCGCGGAAGTTGCTTTCCGGCTGATCACATTGGATATTCGGATAAGCGATCGCGGCCGGATCGAAAAGCGAATTATTACGGCGCACCGTAACCCAATTGTCCTGCAGCCTAGTCACCGAGAACGAATAAGCGCCATTGTCATCTGTGGTAGCGATATTGACGTGATTATTCTGTACGGTCGCGCCGCGCATGGGGTGCCCGTCGATGTCGTACACAATACCCGAGATCGTGTAGCTGCCCTTCACCGGACAAGGCGGCGCAATCGGATCGACAATACCAAGATTGTTATCAGGCGCGACGGCAATAAAATCAACATCACTGAAGCTGCGGTTGATCTGGGCAAAGGCTAGCTTCAAGGGGTCAAAGAGGAACGGATCGTAAGCGACCCGCAGTTCTGAATCCGAATTTTCATCAACGGTCAGGCGGTATTTGCCGAGCTGATCGCTAACGCCAATCTGCTGGTCGTTATTGTAAACCTTAGCCCCCGCGATCGGGTAACCGCCCAGATCCAAAACGCGGCCACTGATATTGAACTGCTTCGGAGCTGGAACGTTACAAAACGCTTTGAAGCTGACGCTGTTAATTGCATCTTTAGGACACACCTGAAAAGGCGTGCTGCTGGTATGAGTGAAGGAACAACCCGGCAGCTCCGGAGCAAAGGACTGAAAATGCAAGTCCGGCCGGGCATCCGCATCATCGCAGCTGGAGCCGACCTGCAGAGCCGGGAAATATGCATACCCCCCGGAGGTGGTAACAAAGCTCCGGCCATCTTCATCATCCGCCAGGGAGGTATTGGTGATTTGTACGCCGCTGACTGCTAAATTGTTTTCAGCTACCTGGATCTTCGTCAGTACAGCTTAAGTGCCGTTAACAAATCCGTAGATCTTACATAGATTTCCCGGGCAGGAATTCGGAGTGAGCGTAAGGGCCCGCGGATAAAACTGCATATGCGAACCGCGCGGAATCATGGTGATCGCAGTTGAAGCCGCTAAGCCTAGATCGCGCGTTGAAAACGTTAATTTTCCGGTGCCGTCAGTCTGGTCGCTAGATAGCCTCGAAAGATCCGCGCTGCTGGTGAATTCGATGCCGGGGACGTTAGCGCCGCTATTGTGATTCAGAACCTGAATGGTATAGCTGACCGAATCACCAACCGGCAGATTAGAAATGGGCGAGCAGCTTACCTGGGTGCTGCCAACCTTGTTTGCCGTCGCACAAACACGAAAGCCGCTGGTTGCGCGGGTGCTAAAGGTACAGCGCTGCCCCTGCGGTTCGAGATTAATCAACCGCAAATAGTTATTGTCGGCGCTGGCGTCTCCGTCATTGCAGCTGCCGGAAGCCTTCGCTACCGCAAACACGGCCAAACCATCGGCATCAACAGTTTTTGGGCCTGGAATCAACGCGCCCGGTACAGCGAACTTAGCTGTGCTGACTGCGTCCCCCCGCGAATTAACCGCGCGCCAGGAGAGCACAACCGCCGTCACCCCGTCTTTGACCGCCTGCACCTGACAGATGCGGGCCGGGCAGCTTTCGGGGCCCACAACTATCTCAGCAGGAACGAAGCGATACCCATCAGCAGGCTTGGCAAATGTAATCGTAGGATTTGAACCGCGGATATCGCGTAAATCGAAATGAAATTCACCTCGAGAATCGGTAAAGCGCGAGGGCAGATCACTCACCCCCTGCGTACCCAATACCTCCACAGCTGCCACGGGCGACAGATTCGACTGTTCTCGGATGCGAACGGTATATTCCTGCGCATTGGCGGTTAGCGCGAGAAACAGCGCGGCCATCCAAATTGACAAGAGGCCGATTTTTTTAACGATTATCCCCACGCAGCGAACGATTACACCCCAAATACAGTGCCCTGAAGGGAATCGGACTAAGCGGCGGAGGTTATGAGATTACAGCAGCAAAAAGATCCAGGGCTCGGAGATTCCGAGAAATATCGGCATCGCGCTCCGAAAATCTCGTAGAGACTTGGCTACGGCGACAATAGGTTAGCAATCAATTGCAGTTTATCGATTACGAACGCCCCCTACTAACTTGAGGGTTGAGGGCTAGCTTCTGTATTTAACCGAACAGCCATACGGCTCGGTAGCGGCAACCGTAATCGGCTGTCCAGCAAGGCCTTGATCAAGCACCGCCGCAACATAGTTCTTGGAGCTGCTAATCGCCTCCGGATCGGGGGAGTCGTTATCATCAATCGCACCCGAGTACACCAATTCGCCTTTCGGAGAAATCACAAACATATGCGGAGTCGTCCGCGCACCGTAAGCATGCCCGACCGAGCCTTCATGATCCAAAAGCAGGGCGGTGCTGGCGAGCTTCTTCTCGGCGATGATCTCAGCCGCATTCGATGCGTTGATATACCCCTGCTTCCCTTCGGCGTTGGAGCTAATCGTCAGCCAAACAGCTCCTTGGGCGGTGTATTTCTTTTGGAGCTGCTGCATATTTCCCGAGCCATAATGCTTCTTAACGAAGGGACAGCCCGGATTGAACCATTCCAACACTACGAATTTGCCCCGATAATCGCTTAAGGCGTGCATTTTGCCCGTTGGATCAGGCAGCGAGAACTCCGGAGCGGCGGTATTGACTGCGGTCTCAGCAAAAACCATCGCCGGCATCAGAAATACGGCCAGAATTAATACTAATCTACGCATAATCATCTTCTCCAAAGGCTGATCTGAGCTGCTTCGACGAGCCGTACACCTTCATTATTCAGTCATGCAACGCTGCGAGCACCGCTCCGGGGGTCAAAATTGAGGGTAAGATTTCCGGTTCTGCATCCGGAGCACCGCTGTAATAAACATCCAGCGGAACTCCCGCCCGTCCGAACCGTGCCAGCGCCGCCGTAATACCGGCCTCCCTGCTGGTCCAATCAGCTCTAAGTAGCGTCACCCGGCGGCGCAGGAGCGCCGACTGAACCTCCGTCGAGCCGAAAGCTACCAGCTTATTGACCTGACAGGTGATGCACCAGGCTGCGGTGAAATCGACAAGAAAAGGCTTCCCTTCTTTTTTTAATTCCTCGACCCGCGTATCCGAGTACGGCTCCCAATGCAATCTTCCCTGAATCGAAACGGCGCTGTCGGGCGATGTCCCAGGCGGCCGACCGGCGCGCGCGGCGCCTGCTACCCCAAGCGCCGCTGCCAGCAAAATCACAATCCAACCCTTGACCGTACTGCGTACTGCACGCATCAACCACGCCCCGAACCCCACCAAGAGCATTGAGAAGAGGAGCAGCATCTCGGCCCCGCTGCCATGCTGAATGCTAAGCACCCATACCAGCCAGAGCGCCGTAGCAAAAAGTGGAAAACTTAAAAGCTCCTTTAGCCGCACCATCCAGGGACCCGGACGCGGCAGCAGCCTTAGCAGCGAAGGCGAGGAGCCTAGCACTACATAGGGCAGCGCCATGCCAGTCCCTAGCGCCAGAAAAACGAGCACGGCTTTGAAGCTGCTAGTGCTGAGCGCGAACGCAATTGCGCTGCCCATAAATGGAGCCGTACAGGGAGTTGCTAAGAGTGTGGCTAACACTCCGCTTACGAAAGATCCAAGCGCACCTTCGTGCCGATCGAGGGTACAGGCGAGGTTTTGGAGGCGTGCGCCAAACTCGACCACTCCTAGAAAATTTAAACCCAGGATGAAAGTCAAAAGGGCCAAAGCGGCGACGAAGCTTGGCGACTGCAGCTGAAAGCCCCAGCCTAACTCCTGTCCGGCACCGCGCAGAAACAGAAGCAGCAGCGCTAGCCCCACAAAACTGACCAGCACTCCCAATCCAAAGAGCAGTGCTGTCTTAACTGCCTCCTGGCGGCTCGCACAGCCCTGCTTAGCGAAACTCAAAATCTTAATCGACAGCACAGGGAAGACGCACGGCATGAGATTCAAAACCAGTCCACCCAAAAAGGCTAAGCCCAAAGCACTAAGCAATCCGATACTAAGCGGAGCTTCCTCAAGGCGTGTAACGGGGGCCACCGCACGAGGCTCCCCTATTTCAATGCCATATGGCATTCCGGCGGCGCCAAATCCCTGCTTCGCTACCAACACGCCGTGCAGCTGCGAAGGAGGATCCCTCCGTCCGGCGGCAGGAATTAATTCCAGGGAGGCGTGATCACCCTTTAGCACATAGCGCTGAACAGCAGCATTTTGTATTTCTCCGCTTTCCAAGGGAAAATACAGCAGATCTGCCGCCGGAAGCCGCAGCGGAGCCTCGGCTTTTATATCGAGCCGGATTATTTTATCGCTGCGCTCCGTTTCGACATGCAGCTGTGAACTGCGAATGGGCAGCTGTTTTTCAGTGTTCCTAAATAGCAGCTGATGTCCAGACTCCCGATCTGCACCCGCCACGATCAAATTCAGATAGAGATCTTTTTCCCCGGGAACACACTCCTCCTTGCAGACCAGCCAGTCGGCGTGCGCCCGCATTCGAAGCGGGCCAGGAGCTGCGGACGGCGGAACCTCCAAAGCAATCGGCAGCAGAACCTTACCGGGGTAACCGAAGTTCACCAAGGGACCCACAGCTATACGCTCCGGTACGGGAAAAAGCAGATCGTCGGCCAGCCAGCCAGAAGGCAGATCGAATGTTAAATGCGGCCGGCGTCCTGAGTCTCCAGGATTCTGCCAATAGACGTGCCAGCCTTCTTCGGGCTGAAATAAGAGCCCCGCACGGAACTGCTGGCCAGGGATAACGGCGTCAAACTCAGATATTAATTCTGCCCGTATATGTGAGGGAGCTTCTGCTGAGGCAGACCAGATCAGACCGGGGGAAAACAGCCAAAGTAGCGCGAAGATATAAGGGAACATGCCCCTATAGAATCCGAGATTGGGGGCCAACGCACAAGGCTGCGTCGCAGCATTCGCCACAGCTAATTCGACGCTACGCTAAATTAAGCGCTGAAGGGATCCTACGGAACCTCCAGCGCAAGGTAGCTTAAAGCGGCTTTACGCCCGTACGAATTTCAGAAACGAGCGCTGGAGTCAGGTTCGGCATCCCGGGGCGCTCGCCATTCGAGGTGACTCTAATCGGCCCGATATCTTCCTTCATCTGATGATATTCCTCGCGCATCAAGTTTGCGAAGCTACCGATGCGGCAGCTGATCTCTTCCAGCTTATCCTGCATTTCATTGAGATCCACGCCAGCTCCGACTGAATCCCGCAGAACTGCCAGCTCCTGCTTAACGAAAAGCTGATGGTCCTTTAACTGGGTCGCGAGGTTATTCACTTTAGTCATCAGATCGCGCAAAACGACTGAGGATTCTGATAAGGCCATATCTTCAGCTGGCATGTCACTATCCGCGCCGCCTTTCGCAGCCCCAAAGATTAGCCCAGCAAGACCGACTACCAATACCGCCAGAATAACAGCGACTCCCCCCCAAAACATAAACAGGAGAGTCTCGTCGTCAAGCGCAACTAGCCGCTCAACCAGCAGCTTCCATAATGAGGAGATTTTAGAAGAGAGCGCCTCTAGAATGTGAGCAAAGTCCATACAACCATCCCTTTATATACATACCTGCGATACCTGAAGAGCGAACAAAGCTGCATCTGCGAGGGCAACTAAGGCCGCGAAATTTCTGCTATCTATAGCTATAAGCAAATCACGGGCCAAAGTTCTGTGGACTTAAGGCTAAACAGCTCCCGAAACCTCGGCGCAGGCCGCTCAGTAAAAAAGCAGCGCCGCACGGCTTTTCTAACCTAAGACAGCGCCATAATAACCGCCTCAATGGGTTGAAGTTGCTCGGAGTATTGGTTCCGGCGTAGCATCTTGCAGAGCGGCGACTACGCTTTATCCTGAAGGTTCATGAACAAGATATTTTTCTTTCTCTCCATCGCGATCCTATCAACTTCCCTCTGCCTCTCGCCGGGCCAAACTTACGCCGAGGCTCCCAAGAATGTAATCCTGGTAATCGGCGATGGCATGGGGCCCTCACAGCTCTCCCTAGCGCTTCTATTCCAGCGCTATTCAAAGGAAAAGCGGCCCGAGTCCCATATAAAACCATTCTTGGACAAGAGCGAGCTAGGCTGGATGCTTCCGACCCCCTACAACGGGCTAGTCATCGATTCAGCCTGTGCCATCACCGAGATCTCGTCGGGGGTAGAGGCGCGCTCCGAAAGTTTGGGGTTGGATTATTCCGGCAACCAGGTGAAGACGGTGCTGGAATACGCGCGAGAGCATGGGAAAAGCACCGGACTTATCTCGGATACCCGCATTACACATGCTACTCCTGCGGGATTCGTTGCTAAAGTTCCGCAGCGCAGCAACGAAAGTAAGATCGCCGAACAGCTAATAGAAAGCGGTACGGAGGTTTTACTATCGGGCGGACTGGGCCAATTCATCCCCCGCGACCTTAACAACAAGGATGCCCCCGGACGTTTGGCCCTGAGCGCCTTAATCGGCAGTCAATTCAATATTCAATCGGATCGAACTGACAATCGCGATTTACTTAAAGAAGCTCAGCACGCAGGTTATCAACTAATTACCTCCCGGCAGCAGCTGTTGCAGCCGAACTCCGGAAAAATTCTAGGATTGTTTTCTATATCCGGAATGCCGGATGCGATCCGTGCCGATTTAGAAGCTGCCGATCCGAATTCAACTCTGCCCACGCTGGCCGAGATGACGCGCAAGGGGATCGACACATTATCAGCGGACCCCGATGGATTCTTTTTGATGGTCGAAGCGGGTCAAATTGACTGGGCTTCACACTCCAACGATACCGGCACATTGCTCCACGAGATGATGCGCTTGGAATCCGTCCTGGGTGAAATTGCGCGCTGGGTGGAGGGCCGAGACGACACGCTCGTAATCCTCACTGCCGACCATGAGACCGGGGCTTTTGGTCTCAGCTATTCAGCTGCTGGAGTACCCTCCCCTACCACGGTCAAGAACGCGGCCGGCCTGGAAGTCACTTTTGCCCCTCAATACAACTTCGGTAATCCTCGCACCCTAGATCGAATTTATGCTCAGAAGCAGGCCTTTTATCCGCTCGCTAAGGAGTTTATGGCGCTGCCGCTTTGGAAGCGGCGCCCTGAGAGGTTGGCGGATTTAATTCGAGAACGCACCGGCTTCCAGATTACCGCGGAACAGTCCCAAATGATTCTGAGCTCAGAGAAGAATCCCTACTTTCGACCCGGCGTTGCGGGGCTGAGCGCCAAGACCTGGCCCAAGATAAATGATTTTTCGGCCTTCTATCCCGACGCAGATGGGCGTCTCGCGGCGCTAATCGGACGCGCGCTAGCTTCCGAACAAGGGGTAGTTTGGGGCAGCGGCAGTCACACTGCTAGCCCCGTGATTGTCGCAGCGCAGGGGCCGGAAAGATACACAGCGCGTTTTCGTGGATTTTATTCCGCAGTTGAGCTAGGGAAGAAACTGATCTCGCTTTACACCGAATGAGCGCACAGCCACCTCTTACCCTCGGCAGAGTATTTAGATTCTGGCTGCCCTTAGCCCTAGCTTGGCAAATGATGGCGGCTGAGGGCCCCATGATTACCGGCATTATCGGGAGACTGCCGGAACAAAAATTTAACCTAGCCGCTTTCGGGGTGGCTTTCGCCTGGGCACTTTTTCTGGAATCGCCCGTGATCTCGCTGCTGAGTGTCAGCGCCGCGCTCTGCAAAGATCGTCAGTCATTTCTAAAATTGCGGCGCTTCATGTGGATTCTAAGTATCGGCACGACTCTCAGCATGGTGCCGCTGCTCGTGCCCGCAGTCTTCAATACCTTGGCTCAAAGGCTGTTGAATTTGCCTCCTCAGGTTTCAACGCTAGCCTACAACGCCCTCTGGAATATGGTGCTGTGGCCAGGGGCCATCGGCTACCGCCGCTTCTATCAGGGCGCCATGATTAGCCACAACCTTCCACACCGCGTCGCGCAGGGCACGATTGTGCGCATGCTCTCAATGGCAGGCATCGGATTGGTGTTGTATTTTTTCAGCGCTTTACCGGGAGCAACGATCGGCACGGCGATGCTGGTTACGGGAGTAGTGTGTGAAGCCGTGGCGACGCGCCTGATGGCCCGGCAGGTGGTTAGTAAGATCCTAAATCAGACCGAGAGGAAACAAAGTGCCGCAGCCGAACTGACTTATCACACTCTTTTTCAGCTATATCTGCCGCTTACCCTTACGATCTTCTTGGGGATGACGATTGGACCGGTTACGACCTTTTTCCTGGGACATTCACAGATGGCGGTCGAATCGCTGGCGGTTCTGCCAGTTTCAAACTCGGTGGTCTTCTTCACATATACCTCGGTTATCGGCATGCAGGAGACCAGCATTGTTTTAGCCGGTGAAGGCTTAGAAAACACGGCACTGCTTAAGCGCTTCGCATGGATTATCGGGGCAGCACTTTGCGGCGTGCTGGGATTATTTACATTTACTGCGCTCGGAGATTTTTGGCTTCAGAAAGTTTGCGGTCTCGCCCCCGAACTTTTTTGGTTAGCGAAACTGACCCTGCGAATCGGAATTGTAATGCCGCTGTTACGAGCCTGGGAATGCACGCAGCGCGGCTTAATGGTGAAGGCTGGACGTACCGCGACAGTTACGGCCGCATCAGTATGCGAGTTGATCGGCATTGCCGGCGTACTTTTCGCCTGTATCCACAGATTTGAGCTGATTGGAGCACCCTCAGCACAGTTCGCGGTGGCGATGGGAGGCTGCGCTGCCGTGGGATTGCTAATCCCCTTTACCCGCAACGCGACTCAACCCGCCATATCGGCGGCCCACCAATAACGGCCTGCCGGATCGACGACACATCCAACGCCCAGCTCCGCCACATTGGCATTCAGAAGATTGGCCCGGTGGCCAGGCATAGCCATCCACATGTCCACAAGCTTAACCGGCGCGCTAACGATGTTGGCAATGTTCTGCGCAAAGGTGCTGCCCTGATAGCCAAGCGCAAGCACGGCGTCAAACCAGCCTTCATGCGTCAGAGTGTTGATGGTCGCCATATGAACGGTATGGATGCGTGCCGCCGCTGCTAAAACACGATCTTGAGTTACGGCGGTGCGGCCGTTTTGGCTGCGATAATAATTAATCCGGTCCAGCACGCGCCGAGCGGAATCGGCTGGACATTCGCTCTGCCCCGGGTTTAGCGGGATAAACCCCGGATTGCTTGGGGGATCTACAGGCGGAGGGGTGACCTCGGGATCGGGGGTGTTCGGATCAAAGAGCACATGCGCTGGGTTGGAGATTAGCTCAAAGCGCCGGCCGCGGCGGGTGATGCCGCGGAAAATTGCTCGATATTCACAGCTCTCTGCGCCATCTGCAAAGTCGCTGATTTGCTCGAAAACCTCCGGCGATCGCACTTTTGCGAGCCGCTCGAAATCCTGCTCATCACAAGCGCGCTCAATCACGACCGAGCTGCGTACAAAACGACGCATCCCGACGGTACCGGTGAGATCTATTGAGACATCCACAAACACGGATTCGAGGGGTTCGAGAATAATGGTCGGGGCTTCGAGCGCGCATGCGCGAGCTGTACAGAAAACAAGGAATGCCAGCTGGGTAATCAGACCTAAACGTAAAACCGTCACGCGGAAACCTTGTCGCTAGATTATAAAACCAAGGTAGCACCCGTAGTGTGAAGTGCTCAACCCATCAAATCGAGTAAATACGATGAACCACCCTCCCAGCGGAGGTTCAAAATTCGCGAAAAGTCCTATTTTCTAAATAAGCATACAGAATTGATGCAATAACGGCGGCCGGTAGGAGGTGGACCATCCTCGAAGACATGCCCCAGGTGTGCTCCGCACCGGCTGCATAACACCTCGACTCGGGACATGCCAAAAGCATTGTCGGCGCGCTCCATGACAGCGTCCTTGGTATATGGTTCAGTAAAGCTCGGCCAACCGGTGCCTGATTCGAATTTATTGGTGGATTCGAAGAGCGGCAGACCACAGCAAGCGCAGTAGTACATTCCCGGTTCGTGCGACCGACAGTATTGCCCGGTCCAGGGCCGTTCGGTCCCGGCATCACGGCAGATTGCGAACTGCTCGGGAGATAGATGTTCCTTCCAATAGGCCTGATCTTTTGCCTTCCAATCGACCTGATTAGGATCAATACCCTGCAGATGTTTCGGCACTCCAGTGGGGGTCGGATCGGCAGACGAATTAGTCTTTGAACCGGTCATTAGATAGACTCCTGACAAAAAGACAGCTAAAACAGCTAGTGATTTGAGAACGGCAGCGGGCTTCATCTGAAGCATTAGTGTGCCATGTTTGCCTGCAGAGCAGAACCGTCTATACTTTCAATCATTTATGGCAGCCAAGAAGAGCACAAAACGGGATCGCGCGCGTTGCTGGTGGTGCGGGGAAGATCCGCTCTACGTTAAGTACCATGACGAAGAGTGGGGCGTGCCGTTGCGCGACGACCAACGGCTCTTCGAGATGTTAATCCTGGAAGGCTTTCAAGCAGGACTGAGCTGGATCACAATTTTGCGAAAGCGTGATAATTTCCGTAAGGCTTTTAAGAATTTTGATGCCCGAAAAATCGCGCGCTTCAAAGCCGCTGATGTGCAGCGTCTGATGAAAGATGCCGGTATCATTCGGAATCGTCTCAAGATTGAGGCCGCGATCACTAACGCTCAGGCATTTCTCGAGGTGCAGCGCGAATTTGGGACCTTCAGCCGCTACATCTGGCAATTTACCGAGCACAAAACCTTACGCTCTCCGCAACGAGAGGCCAAGAATCTGCCGGCACGCACAGCCGAATCGGATCGCATGTCCAAAGACCTCAAAGCACGCGGCTTTAAGTTCGTCGGCTCGACGATCTGTTATGCGCACATGCAAGCCACCGGCATGGTGGACGACCACGTGCGCGGATGTTTTAAATATAAGGGTCAAAAATAAGGAGAGATATGAGCGTTAAAATTACCGTCAACAACAATGGCTCACTGAAAATTGAAAGCGCCACGCCTGAAGAGGTGCTGCTCTGCGACAGTACGGGGAAACAATTTGATTTGGCCGGTCGTACCAAGATCTCCCTATGCCGTTGCGGTCAAAGCGCCAATAAACCTTTCTGTGACGGCGCGCACTCACGCTGCGGGTTCGAATCGACGGTGGTCGCGACAATCCTCCCGCCGCCGAAGGCGGGATAGCGCTGCGGAGCTTCGTCGGCTCAGCGCCTGCCCTTCGCAGTTGTAACCGCTGATCTCGACGGCGTAGCAATTCCAGAACAAAACTCCTCTCCGTGCGCTGGTCTCTGTCATTGCGAGCGCAGCGAAGCAATCCCCTACCAATTTGCCCGGCAGTGCGCATGCTCCGAGCCAGGGGGTAAGGGGATTCTCTCCCCATTAAAGCTGGGTAAAATAATGAGTGGCATGGAGTTAGGGTTTGCTTCGCTTCGCTCGCAATGACAGAAATTTTGTCCACGAACCCACCCTCACTAGGACCGCTGTTGCCTGCTACTCCCCGTTGGTCAATCCCGATTTTCGCCGGCTGGCTTTAAGCGTTCCTTGCAGTTTCTTCTGGCCCAGCATTTTTTCCTTTGATCGCCGCGAGCGTCGGCGCTTTTGTCGGCGAATTTTCTCCTCCTGCTGGCGGCGTTTCGATTCAACGCCTAAAATCAGCTGCTCGACGCGATCACAAAGCTCGCGCCGCGCATGAAATCGATTCATCGCCTGTGATCGGTCGCGCTGACATTTAATCTCTATGCCGGTAGGAAGATGCATCAAATATACCGTCGAGGAGGTTTTATTGATCTTTTGGCCGCCGTGGCCCGACCCGCGGATGAACTTTTCCGTCAGATCAGATTCGTTGATTCCGAGCCGGCGCATACGCTCCAGTAGCTGGAGTTCCTTCTCAGAGCTGACCTTGAAGCGCGACATGTGAAAAGCTTAAGCGCAGAATTGGCGTAACGCCAGGCGCCGAATGCGGCAGCGCTGCTAAAAGAGGCTTAGCTCTCGGGCTGGTCCGTATACTGGGATTTGGCCACCGAGATTTCTTCCTCTAACTCTTTTAGACCGCCTTCCAAATTTTCAATCAGGAGCGGGACGGTCTTACTCAGCCGCGCCAGCGGAAGCATATGGGTCTGACCCGAGCGCGGATCGACACCATCGGTGAATACTAACGAGCCTTGTAGTTTGCTATATGCCGCGAAAAAACTGTCGGTGGTGCGCCGGGCGAGCAAAGCTTGCACTTCGGACAGACGCCGCTCAATGCCTGTCGAAATCTGCATCAACACAAAATATGTAGTCACCTTAGTGTTGGTGACGCAGTGAAAATACTTGCTAGTACGCTGATCAAGACCCTGCATGTAGCGCCTCAGATACTGATCCTGGCTCTGAAGCTCTTCGATGCACTTTTCCACGGTGCCCTCGAGCCGTTCCACCACATGTCGCCGCATTTTCACGCAGCGATAAGCCCAAAGCAGCATCGTAATCACGATCACAAAGGGCAAAAGGCTCTCGATATCGCCTGTGAGCGGGCCTTTCACCACGTAGGCCAATCCGGCGAAAAGGATCACGAGCGGACCGAAAGTCTCCGTCTTTGAGGGGTGCACGGTCGGCATTGCTTGGCTCGCAATTTTCTCCAAAGCCGAACGATCGATTACTGGAGAATCGTACTCCACATCACCGGCAAGGATCTCGTAAATGCGGTCTCTATTTCCCATAGCGAATCTCTAGTCAAAAGACGGATCTCGGCACCACGCTACATATATCGGCACTCTGCGCGGCTAGACTTAAGCCCGGTATTTGCAAGCGAAATGCTGTTTCCAGGCAGACAGAACGATCCCGGCTGTTATAAATTAAGGTCACTATGAAAGGCCGAATAATCGCGTTCTCGCTCCTGGCGCTGGCAAGCTGCGTGCCGCAGCCGCCACCCGACCATTACGCCACAGCTGTAACTAACGACACCGCTGGAGATCAGGGCGCCGCTGAGAAATCCTATCTTGAGGCGATCCGCAGACAACCGCGCGATATTCGCGCCTATGTAAACTTGGGGGCGCTTTATCAAAGGCAGGGTCTGACTCCACGAGCGATCGAAACCTACAACCGCGCTCTACGCATTGCTCCCTCCAACGCCGCAGCCTTGAATAATCTCGCTAAGATCTATCTGGAAGCCGGAAGACGCAACCAGGCGCTAAACCTATTGCGAAGATCGATCGCCTCGAATCCGCGCAATGCGCAGGCCTATTTCGCAATCGCCAATCTCTATTCCGAACTGGGAGACCAGCAGCGCGCGGCGCAGTCCTACCAGCAGGCTCTGCGCATCGATCCGAAAGCTTCTGAAGCGGGGCTTTATCTTGGACTTAGCTTAGCGCGCGAAGGCAAATTGACGCAGGCCATGCGCGAGTGGCAATCGTACGCGGCTGCCAACCCTACCTCCGCGCAGGTGCATTATTACCTCGGCACGGCTTGGCTCGATCAGAACAAATTTGATCAAGCGCTTGTCGAATTGCAGCAGGCCGTCGCAATTAACCCCGGTTATGCCGAGGCTTATAATAATTTAGGCACCGCGTACCTGCGAAAGGGCGATCTCCCCGCGGCAGTCAGCGCCTGGAAGAAATCCGTCAGTTCCGATCCGCAATCGGATCAGCGGCGCTCTGGACCGCAGCTCGCTAACACCGGTATCGAAAAGTATGCCCCCTTGAATCGCACCTTTCAGGCCGTCGTAGGGGTCGATCCCTCCAGCGCCAATCGTGACTTTCAAAGAGCCTTTGCGCTTGCCGCGCAGGGTAACTTTCGTGAGGCCGCCAAGGCCTATCGCGCCGTGCTTAAGGTCGATAGCGCTGACAGTTACGCCTGGATAAATCTCGGGCACGCCTTGGCCCATAGCAACGACCTAGCTGGCGCAATCGCCGCCTGGCAAAAGGCGCTCAGCGTTAATCCCTCTGCGGCTCTAGCTCGTAAGAATTTAGGCGCAGCTTACGAAAGCTCGGGCGACCTGGACGCGGCGCAGGAACAGTATCGGCAGGCGTTAGCGGGGCTGCCCGATACCGCTGAGCTAGAGCTTGATATTGCACGCATCGATCTAAAACAGGGCGACGACGAAAGCGCTCTACCCGGCATCCAAAAAGCTCTAATCCAAGATCCAAAGCTTGCAGAAGCTCATAACCTGCTAGGCATTGTTTATCACCGCAAGTCGCTACATCAAGATGCGGCGAAGGAGTACGAGCAAGCGTTAGCGCTCGATCCGAAATCGAGCGCCGCCCGCTTTAACCTTGGACTAACGCAGCTGAACCTGCGCCATTTCGATCGAGCGATTGAGATCTATAAACAGGCTGCGGAGCCGGACGCCGACGCGCTAGTTAACCTGGGCTATGCATATGCGCGTAAGGGTAATTATACCGAAGCGGAGAAAGTTTCCGCTCAGGCGCTGACCCTCAAACCTAACTCGGCTGAGGCTAGCAATAATCTAGGAGCGATCTATGCGATTAAGGGCGAAGATCAAAAGGCGCAGAGCGCCTTTAAGAAGGCGCTCGACCTCAATCCGGAGTTGAGCGCAGTCCTGAACAATCTTGCCGCGCGCGCGCTTAAGGAGGGCAATGTTCCAGCAGCGCGCGATCTCTACCAAAAAGTGATCGATCGTAAACCATCCGATTTACGCGCCAGGGTTAATCTCGGCGCGATCGAGCTAATGAGCGGGACGCCGGAAAAGGCGTTAGAGCACCTGAACTTTGCGGTGGGTGCGACACCGGAGGAGCCTGAACCGTACTTCAATCTCGCTTTGGCCCATCACATGCTGCAAAATCGCAAGGAAGCGCTGTCGGCGTATCGTGAATTCCTGCGGCTAAGCGAGGGCCAGAGCGCGTGGGCCGAAAAGCGCGAACAGGCGCAAAACGCCGTCCTTAATCTGGAACTGGGCCGCTAAGTATTCGCTAATATTGCAGATTTAGCTAAGCAGCCTGCCCCTCAGAACTGCTCATAACAATGAGTAACCGCACAGAATTGCGGTCGAAACGCGCAAGCATTTCGAGTTTGGTTTAACTGAGGTTTTGCACATGGCGCACTCCAGAAAAACGCGCGAACACCAGGCTTTCAACACCCAGATCGCTGAGCTACCCGCGGCCAATTCTTATCCCTCCACGGAAGTCGCAGAGACGATCATCCAACCGATTTCAGAGTTCAGAAGCAGCAGCGTCGCCGCTACTCACCGCATCCTGCCGGCCTTCCTGCGGCGCGGTTCAATCGCTGCCATTGCCACGACGATTCTGCGCAAGGGATTAATCTCGTTTATCACGATGTGTTTTACCTTCGCCTTCCTGTACGGGTACTACACGATCGAGCCCACGGTACAGGCCAACGCCGCCCTGCAGAAAAGTGCCGGATCTAAGAGTTTTCATGTCACCGCAATTGATCCAAATCCCGCTCCCGTCACTGCCGCTCTCAATAACAGCGCCGAGCAGACGCAAGCAATTCCTGCATTTGATATTAACGAAGAGGTTAAACATCCCAGCGCATCCACGGCGAGCGATAATTTCGCGCTGATTGAAGATGCCAAAATAGATAGCTCCGGAGCGTTCGTTGCAGTCGGGCGCGCCGAGGCGCGCTCCGAACTCTCCAAAGACGGGCTCCGGGTGATTCCCGACTCAAACGGGCGCTACCTTTCAGCGCGCAGTGACCTCGAATGGCAAGGGGGATGGCAAGTCGAAAATCCCGCAGCCAACGTCGAGCGTGGCGAGAAATACATGCGTTATCTTGAACAAAAGCTGGACTCCAACCTCAAGAGTCCTTTGGCGGTACGCGAGCAAGGCGTGAGCAGACTGGCTGAGGAATTGCCGATCGCCGCAGCTGAAAAGCTGCCGATTCAAAGTTACGGCAAGTAAAGCGTAGAATTAAGAACGCTTAAGCTGCGAGCAGTTCTCTGATGCCAGCCCGTCCGGAGCGTCGCCCGTGTACCAGTCGCGGCTTACAAACACCGAGAACCCTTCGCGCTCCTCACCGCTTCTAAACACGCGGCACCACCTTTCAGTTGCCAGTAAAATCGAGATCAGGGGACTTTCGTTGGGCCACAAAATAGTGCGCGGCTTGATTAACTCCAAATACTGCTCCCAGCCCAGCCAGCCCTGAAAAGCCTTGCTGGATTTCTCCCACACCTCAGGCGGCACAACGTTAGTACGCCCATCAATCGGTACTAAATAGCCCGGATTGCCAGCGCCGTCGCTAAAGCGGTACATCATATAGCCGCCGCGCCCAAAATCATTCAGGATCGGCTGGGGAAGTTTTTGGGCTTGAATGAAATCAACTTCATGCACGGGAACAATCCGAGTATTAATCGGATCACGCCAGATTCTAAAGATGCTGAGTGTGGCAAAGCAAAGTACCAGGAAGGTCAGGCCCTGGCGGGGCAGCCAATCGAAGGCAGCGCGCAGCTTATCGATCGCTTCTGCAAACGGGCCGATCTTCCGTGCATTACCCTGCAGCCGCTCCCAGTAAATTGCGATTAACGCACAGTTCAGAATCACGGCCATAGGTAGAAATTTCACCACCGCAAGCGCACCCAGAGTGAAGGCTCCCGCGAGCAGCCCCTTAGCTGGCTCCAAAGTTCGTGGGTTTCTAGCAATCAGCACACACAGCAATGCAAAGGAGATTACCAAGAACGCCGTCGAGTACATCATGATATTGGCCGGCTGGAATTCCCGAATAGTGCGATGATCAAAGGGATGTCCGGTCTTGGAGAAAAAAGTCAGCCATTCCCCTCCTAAATACGGCGTCAGTATGGTTCCGAGGAAGGCCGCTCCGAGAATCTGAAACGCCAGTCCGCGCTTGATCCCCGATGCCAAAATCCAAAAGACGACGATCCCGATCGCAAGTGCTGTCGTAATATGGGTGTTAGCCCAGAGACACATCACGCCCAGCAGCGCTCCCAATCGTGAGAGATTAAAACCTTTCGAGACTAGCGTTTCCACTAGGAGCAGCAACAGCGCAAAATAGATCCATACGACCGACTGCGGACGCAGGGTGAAGTGGTCAAAGCAGGAAGCCGTTGCAAATCCGCCCAAGAGACTCCCGAAGAACCAATCCCCGGACAGCTTCCCGAGACAATAAAAAAGGACGCAGGAGATTGCGACCGCGAGAAGCATCTGCAATGCCAATAGTCCGTAATCTCCAAAATGCTGATCCACCAGCGCAGCTACGATCTCGTTGCTCCAAGAATAGGCGCGCCAGGGCTGCCCTACTCCGAACTGATTCCATAGATCGACGGATGGTATCGAGTGGTGCGCGATAATCCAGCGCCCGACTGTTATGTGCCACCACAGATCGGGGTCCACTACGGCTCCGCAAATGTAGAGCCCCGTTGCGACTGCGATCGCCAGCCAAAGGATTATTTTCATGCGTCTATCTGGGAGTAAATCATGAATGGCCTCCGCACCTTAGGCGCACTATCGCGCATCAAAGTTGTCATAACAATCTGTTTTCTCTAGAATTACGGGCCAAGTTAACGGAGTCACGCCATGTACCGGGCAGTTCGCTCTATTATATTTGCATTTACCGCAGCACTCGCCGCTGTATGTAGCTGTGCGGGCAACAGCCATGCCTGCCCGTTGATCGATGGGCTGGTAGATTTCAACTGCGATCAAAAACTTAAAATCGTCTTCACGGGCGACAGTATTGTGGCTGGATACCACGACGCCCCTGCTGATTATGGGGGTTACCCAACCCGCATCGGACTTAAATTTCCTGATGCCGAGGTAAAGAATCTTGGGATCTCGGGGATCCGCACCAGCCAGCTACTGCTCAGTTTCAGCACCGCCCTCTCGCGGCACGGTAGCAACAAGCAGAAGCGCGCCCTCCAGGATGCTGATCTGATTATCATCGATGTTGGACGGAACGATTTCTGGGAAAAAGTGAAACCGGTCTATTCGTACCGTAATATCATCCGATTGAAGAAGCTACTAAAGCACTATGTCGAGGAGGAATCCGGAGTCGCGCCAACAGTGATCGCTTCCACACTACTTCCTACAGCGCGCTGGTTTCAGCAGCCCTTTATTTCGGGGATTAACCAGCTGCTGCTATCCCATGCAGGCTCAACACTCGCCGATGAGATTAGGTTAGACTATCTCTCGCTCGGGGTTCTATCGCGTGATGGCCTCCATCCTGACGCGCATGGTTATAATGTGGTTGCTAACAAGGTCGCGAAGTTTCTGGAAGATAGCGTTAAAACCCACCAGCTGACCCTGAGACCCGACCTGGATGAAGACGGCATATACGACCTCTTTGAAAGTTCGCGGTTTGGGACTGACCCGTCCAATCCCGATACCGACGCTGACGGAAGACTGGATGGCGAAGAGATTTTCACTAATGGTACCAATCCCTTAGTCGCTGACTGACAAACTTGAGAAGCGCGCTGCTCCGTCTTATAATCCTGTTCGATTTAGTCGTTGATGTGAGGATTTATGGGCGGACCGACTCGGGAACTTTCCCCTGCTGCAAAATACTTAAAGCTTAAGCTGATGGACGGCAGCATCGATGCGGATGGTGCCGAGACTATTCGCACCTGCCTCGAGCTCCAGCGTTCGGGCACCGCGCATGACGAAATCATGGATGTCGCCCGGTCATTGCTTACGGGAGACCAAGTTGAAATCGCCGCGGAGTGTTTGAGGCGCCAAGCAAACAGTCCAGAAACTCCCGATTCCGCTGGTGCTTTGGTAAAGGCTGCGGAATTTACTAGAAGTCTCCCGGTACCCAGAAGCTTAGATGGAATATCGGAGGTGTACGGAGTTGAGAGAGCAGCGCTGATGCGAATCGCTGAGACTAATCCCGGAATTCCTGCTTACCATCTGGGAGAAATCTGCCATGTGGGGCACCGCAACCAGGCGGACATTGTTAGCGAAGCAGGGCTGACGGGGCATGTGGCGCATGTTGATGCAATTCTTGAAAGCATGGGTGTGCCATATCGCACCACGGATGCGCTTGCAGGAGTCGTAGCGGAGTCTCAACCCACGGGCGCGATCGCGAACGATGCCTCCGATACCACCACACAGGGAGATGCGGAGTCCGAGTCCCAGGCGCTGGTGCGGACTGTGCGCGAAGCCGTCGGTTCTGAGCCTACGACAGCTATCGAGCCGGAGCGGGTGGAGGCGCTGAATACTGCGATCTCGGTGATGTCGGAGCTCTATGAACTGTTAGAAGCACTGCCTGAGGAGAAGAATTGGACCCTCGAACGGCTGATTGAGCTATACACTATGACGCAGTCTGAAGCGGCGGTGGGCGCCTTCGCTGAAAAGCTCTCGGCGGATGGATTTACCAATGAGCAGCTGGGCTTGATTTGGAAAGCAGCGCACGAATCCGAGGTAGAGCTTCCAAATTTTCTTGCTGATTTGTTGAGTGGCGACCAAGAAGCCAAAGCACGGCTGGGTCTACAGGTAGTGAAGGGTCCTGCAGATCTGGAACCGACCGAGGACCTCTAGGGCCAAACTCAGATACCGACCTGCTCGCTGAGATGCGGGAACGCAGTCCTGAAATCTCTGTTGTTGTAAGGGAAGCATGCGCAGGATCGAACGGCGAACTAGCTCAAAGGAAGGGATTGCTTTCATAGCGGCCGAGCTGCGCCGCGACGCTCGACTTTTAAATGTTGACCGTGACACAGCGGCCTTCAGTCCCGGCAAACTTTGCAGCGTGCAGGAAGATCTGATCCAAAAAGCGCTGTGCCCGTTAGTGGCAGGACTGGCTAATGTGGAGCAATCCACAGCCGACCGCGAATCCCACGCTGGCTCGATTCTAAAGATTGCCAAAACAGAGTTGGCACGGGTGAGCGGGATGGAAAAGCTTGCACAGCAGGGGTGCGAAGTAATCGAGGTCAAAAACTTAAAAGCGGTTTTCCAGGGATGCGCCGATTACCTTGGCGGAGCTTGCCCGGTAGCTGATTTACTCTGGACGCAAGTTTCGTCGCCATTCAAACAATATTCCCGGGAGGGCGTGCTGATCATTGATGCTGGATTTTGGAGCTGGCTCAAAACGGAACCGCTCCAACAACAGGCGAAATGGAGCGCCGGACAGCTCGCCGAATACAGTCTCGGCAAGAACTATTCTGGGGCCACTCCCGATCAATCGCTGACGCTCGCCGGGTTAAAAGAGGTCGTTGAAGCCTATGAAGATTCTCGCTTCAAGCGTCATCTTGGGTCGGGAGAGCTGAAGCGGACTTGCTTTTATCCCATTATCACCTGGTCCGCGCGCGAGCTTGCCGCAGAGTTCGGCGCTGCTCCGCACTACGTGCGGATGCTGATGCAGAGCAAGGCGGCTTTTCACGGGGAAGCCGAGCCGGCGCGAGACCTCGATTTCGCCGCCGAATGTTTGAAAATCGGAAAAGAGCGCACCTCCGAGGCAGTCGAGGCAGCGATCTCAGCTCCGCGAAAAAGCACTTCCAAGCTTTTCCCCGATATCTCCGCCGCGGTAATCACCGATATATGCAGTGTGGACGATAGCGGTATCTTGGGCCGGCTGGCCGAGAAGGCCGGTTCGGTCAAAAAGCTTTTCGAAATCGCGGCAGCCACCCCCTGGAGCCTGCCCTTTGAGAGCCCCGCCAAAGGCCTGAGCTGGGCGGTCGATTTTTGTAGTAGCTCCCCGGACAACCTGGAAACGCTGAAAACTCTGTCGACGGCTTTGGGCCGAAAGAAACTGCCCAGCCGCGTCAAAGTCACCGGACAGAACAGCGCCCGAGACTTCTCCTACCTCAAAGACGTACGCTGGGAGGACATCTCAAGCGAGCTCCCGAGTTGGTATCATACTCGGGCCACATTGCGAGTCGCTAAGAAAACCAACGGTATTTTTGTGATTGATGGGCCGAATGAGCGCGTAATTGTAGATCGAAAACTGCTTAGCGCCCCGGAATTTACCCAGGTAGTATTGCTGAGGGGACTAGCGATTCTTGACACCCTACAAGAAAATCACCCCTCCCCTCTACGCTTCAATCGGGTGGCTGCCGGTGTCGTCGAGATGCTGGTTGAGCTGAGCTCTTGGAATCGAGCCAAGGTTGGGCTGGACGTTCATAAGGTCGACAAGAATTTAGGGTGGCTGGCGACACTCGGCGCAGTCGAAGAATCTCAGCCCGGCGCGCTTGCAGAAGCGTTGAAAGCCTTAAAGGCCTTGCCTGGTGCAATCGTCGATGCGCGCGAGGGGTTAGTCACCCATAATCTATTTTATCTCTTTCCAGAGCTTGCACGGGCACGTGGCCTGATCGATTGGGGCGAGAATATGAATCTCGAACTTCATCAGCAGCGTTCAAGGGCTGTAATTTCGGCCACTTTGCCGGGCGACTGTTTAGTGAATTTGATTGCAGCTGCTGTGCCTGCCGAACGCCGCGCGCAAGCAGCTCTGGCTAGCGCGCTGCGCTCGATTGACCACCAACATCTCGGCACCGCCCTATTTCATATCGCCGACCAACCTACCCTAAGCGAGCTCGAGGCCTTGCGAGATGTCCTGGTCATCGCCCAATACAACACTGATGCCACGGGAGGGAACATAGAGAGGGCCTCCCTGCGCGATCTTCAAATCTCTGGCGATCAGCAACCATTTCCTGTGACCATGCTGACTGCTAATTACCAATTTGACCTGCGATCTATTTTGCAGCATGTAGGAATTAACTATTTTTCGGAAGTTATTAAGCCTTTAATCTTCGGACCGCACGTAGATCGAGATGCTCGCCTAGCGGCGCTAGTGGGCGAGCCGGTGACAAATGAAAACTTATCAAAGGTGCGGCTACTCTTCGGAGACGCTGCTCCCGGTGACAAACGGGCATTATTGCGCCCGCGCTTGGCCTTTTTTTCCGCGGTCGGTGGCGAGGCCTTTCTCACCACTTTGGCGAGGATGGCTTCACCCACCGAATTCGATTGGGCGATCTCGTCGTGCGAGGACATTCGCGCAGAATTGTTCACTCTATGTCAAGCGAATGGTGCTGTGCCTGCGCCGCAGGAGATCAGGGAGCGGGGTTTTCCGGTACGGGTTGCTCAGCGCTTTAAGTCTATGATTGATGCTAATAGCGGGCCGATCCCGGCTGCCGGCACGGCTCAGGCCTTTACCAAGGCGCTCGCCTGTTTAGTGCGGAGCCAGGAAACGTACTTTAGAGAACTGGTGTTCGATCCCAAGCCCGCAGTAATCGACCCGAATGAAGCGGCGGCGATCTTGGGTTTCGGCTTCAGCGATGCGCACTCGGCAGAAAAAGCCAAATCGGCTCCAGATCGGGTCATCCTGACCGTCCTTTCGGCCACGTTGGTATCCCGGCGATTTACTTCGCATTCTGACATGCTAGCCGCCGCTGTTTTCGAGCGGGCAGAGCTTCAAAGCGCGATAACTCAGGAGCTGGTGGGCGCGACGTCTAGCGGCAGCCAGATTGCCGATCTCGCCGCCAGATATGCGCTTGAGATCAAGCAGGGGCAATTTCTTTATCAATATCTGGAGCCGGCAGTAGCAAGCCTGGCGGCTGAAGCGGGAGGTGTCTTCCAAGGATCCAGCGCAGCACGGCTTATCGAACTCCTTAAACATACCGCTCCGTTCGTGCCGCGTGACAGCTTTGAGTCCCCGTGGCACCGGCTCGTGGAACTGAGTTTTTCAATTTTCAGCCAGCAACTCTCCGATGCTAGGATGATCACATCGCGCGAAGGTCTGTCGCCCGCTGAAGCTGAAGCGGCCGCCACTTTGGCGCGCAGTGCAATTTCCAACATCGGGCAGCTCAGTGCGCTCATCGAACCGGTGCTAGAGACTAACTTCGTAGCCGCCTATGCCGGGTGGCGTCTAATTAGAGATCATGCGGCTGATTTTGTGTGCTACGGCACTTCTAGCAAATTGAGCGCTAAACTACTGGCGACCGACGCAGCGCAAAGTGCGCAGGGCTTGCTTTCAGACTCGATCTTCCATGCAGCGACACGGCTGGCAGATTACCGCCGAAAGGATGCTAAGCTCTATACCGGGCTTTTAAAGGCGATCGGGACACTCGACCCCGGACGCGCGGTGGTTCTAGATCGTCTAGCCGACTGGTTCGAACTGGTCGAGACTCGCGGGACATTCGATCTACGCGGCAAAATCCCGCCGGAACGGGTTGATAACGCCTGGGCGATCTTGGGTCTTCCTCCCCGATCAAACGATGACAGCCTGAAGCGAAACTGGCGGCGGCTTTCGGTCGACCTGCATCCGGACCGTAACCCTGAAGACCGCTGGACCGCCCAAAAGCTTTTTGACCGGGTACAGCAAGCGTATGGATTACTCAAGGATCCTCAGCGACGGAAGGAGTTCGAACTATATCGGCCCAAGGACGCCTTTTATTATCCCAAAACAAATATTTTCGATTTACCCGACAGCTCCCCTTAGGGTGGCCCTTAATTAACGGCTATAGGCGCGGAGCGCCTGCTCCACGCGGTCGCCTACGGGACCGGGATGCAAAGTCAAAGTTGCACCAAGAATACGTTCAGCTGAGGCAATGTAGTGCCGAGCAATTTGGCTGCGCCGTTCATCGCTAAAATTAGGAATCGGCCCCTCGCCTTTATAACCTTGACTTAGCAGCCATTGCCGCACCGGTTCTTTATCCAACATCTCCGGCGGCGTCCCGCGCTCGAAGTTTTCGGCATAGCTTTGCGCGACCCAATAGCGCGAACAATCGAGGGTATGAATCTCATCGGCCAAGATCAGCTCGCCGTCCACAAGTCCCAGCTCATATTTCGTATCGACCAGAATCAAACCGTTCTGTTCGGCACGTCGGGTGCCAAGCTCAAAGAGCGCAAAAGCGATCTCGCGGACCCGTTGCCACAGCTCGTTTGTGACTAAGCCGCGCTGCACGATCTCGGCCTCGGAAATAGGCTGGTCGTGCTCACCCGAGGGGGCCTTGATGGAGGGAGTTAGCAGCACTTCTGGAAGTTTCTGGGACATCTTTAAACCGGGCGGCAAGGTTACACCACTAATGGGGCGGCCCGCTGCATAATCGCGCCAGCCGCTGCCCGCTAAATAGCCCCGTACGACTATTTCCACCGGAAGAATTTTACATTCCCGCACCACCATGACGTTAGGGTCCGGCGCGCCGATAATATGATTGGGAACTATATGTTTGGAGCGCTCAAACCAATCGAGCGCGATGCGATTTAGCACCTCGCCCTTGAAAGGAATCGTGCTAACAACCACATCAAAGCAGCTTAGACGATCCGAGGTAATCAGATACCGGACGGCACCCTGGGTATAGCTGTCACGCACCTTGCCTTGATACCGCGTCCCCAGAAACCGATAGTCGGTGACGTCAAGGACGTGCTTAAGCTGCGCTCTAATCAGCTCTTCGTTAACCATGCACCCTTAACCTTTTCTTATGTTTCTTGCGCTGCAAGCCGATCGGCCGATGCTTAGCTTTGAGTCCTTTGACTAACTGCGAGTTGCGCTTAACCACCGCTACCACGCGTTGCAGCTCAGTCCCGCGCATGCGCTTTCCCACATCGCGCGCGCGCTTGAAGGCTACTCTGCCGCCACGTCTCAAATTTTTCTTGTTAAGCAGAGTGCCCTGGAGGTAGAGCGCCGTGCCCATATTATTTAACAGCGCCGCAAATAATTCGGGGTGCTCTTTCATACGCAAAAAATGGGTGGCGAGCTTATAGGACGCGAGGGCACATTCAATCGAACTGGTATCGCCGTACGGTGCGTCCAGCGCCTGCCGGAGATAGATATTACCGAGCAACATTAGCGGCAACGCTCGGTGCGAAAAGCTGCGCCAGCGCGACTGCTGTCCGATAGCAGTGCGCAGCAGCACTTCCTTGGTCGTGATGTCCTTCGTTACGAGAGCCGCATACAAAGTGGCGATAAACCGGGCGGTATCACGGCGGGGCTCGAATGAGAGCCATAGCTGCGAGACAGAATCAATCAGCTCAAACTGACTCAGCGGATAAGGCAGATTGCGTGCTCCATTAAGATCGAGCAACTCAGGAGCGGAAGTCTTGAAAGCTATGTTTACTAGCTTGCGATCCCCCCAAACCAGTCCGGGGAAACTAGGTGAGCTTTGGATTAGCGCCAGCGCTTCGGACTTACCTTGGATCTCGCGCTGATAACTTACAGCTGTCGCCCCGAGGCGCTGGCGTCGCGCGCCGCTTCGCATGAAGGCCGTCACGTCGGAAAGCGAGCGGTTAATTTCGTCGCGAAAAAGTCGCGTCTCGACTCCATGCGGGTCGGCCGCTAAGAGTCCGATCAACAACGAGCCCTCAGCTTTGAAGGTTTGTAGTCTGCTAAAGCCTGCCGCTCCCAGGGCGCAGATTCCCGAGAGCAGTATCAAACGCCCCGGAATGCGCGCCCCCAAAATACGGATGCGCCACAGGCCCAGAAGTACCAGTGGCAGAAAAATCAGCTGTATAGTCGAAAGGTCAAGGGGGATCAGAGCCCTCATACCCAACCTTGTCTTTCAACAGGGAGACAAAGTCAAGGTTGCCCTGGGGATCTAAGATTTCCTCGAATTCGTTATTGGTAATGGTGACGTAGGGAATCCCCACAGCCTTTAGAATCGGTCCCAGGTAGCGTTGATGCTCCAGCTCCGTTACATCGATGCCACTTTGGTAGCCAGAAAAGAACTCCATTACCATGCGCGGGTTATCGTCGTGGTCAATGATTGTAAAAAGGCAATTGTTGCTGCGCGCCCATTTGACCGCATCGATACCTAGAGCATTGACTGCTGGGGGCAGCTCCCCGCCGCAAACAGCCATCACGCTCATGCGCGGAACTACGCGTTCTTTGCCAAAAAAAGCCCCCAATATTCGAAAAAGCTTTGCTTCAGATAGCGACAAATCAATCATTAATGCCATTATCTCATGATCAAAATGGGGCTCACAAATAAAAAGCGCTCCGACCGACCGATGATTCTACAGAACGAAAGTTTGTGCTACTCTAGGGATACTCAATAAATATGCCAAAGCGAGAAATCCTGATTTATCCCGATCCGCGTCTGAAGCAGCGCAGTTTGGCAGTTGACAAATTCGATTCAGCGCTGCATCAGCTGCTGGACGACATGACAGAAACCATGTACGCCGCCAATGGGGTAGGCTTGGCGGCTCCGCAGGTCGGAGTCCTTGAGCGCGTCACAGTTGTTGATGTTTCAGAAAAGGGCGATCAGCCGCGCGAATTCATTAATCCAAAAATTGTAAGTGCTTCAGGATCCGATTCGGGCGAAGAAGGCTGTCTTAGCATTCCAGGGTACAGAGATTTGGTGCGCCGCAATACCTCGATCGTCGTGACGGCGCAGGATCGAACCGGCAAGGAATTTGAGGTCGCAGCGGAAGGCTTGCTGGCGATATGTCTGCAGCATGAAATCGATCATCTGGACGGCGTCCTCTTCGTTGATCGACTGAGTCGGCTGAAGCGCGAATTATTTCGCAGATGGCTTAGAAAACAATCCGAAATCGAATCGTGAAAATTATCTTTTATGGCACGCCTCATTTCGCCGTGCCGTCACTAAAAGCATTATTAGACGCGCCGGGGTTTGATGTAAGGGCGGTTATCACTCAGCCTGATCGTCCCGCCGGACGGGGACACAAATTGCAGGCCAGTCCGATAAAACAGCTTGCGGTCGATCGTGGTGTTGCTGTGATGCAGCCCGGGCGCATTAAAAAGGAATTAAAGAGTTTTAGAGCCGGGCTGGAGGCGCTTGGACCGATCGACGCCGCCGTGGTGGTCGCTTTCGGTCAGATCTTACCCCTAGAGATTCTGAATCTTCCCAACTCCGGCAGCATAAATGCTCACGCGTCGCTGCTGCCCCGCTGGCGCGGAGCCGCGCCAATTCAACGCGCGATGTTGGAGGGTGATCAGGAGACCGGAGTGTGCTTGATGCGCATGGAACAGGGGTTGGACAGCGGACCGGTATTTTCGCGGTTAGCAGTCGAGATTGAGGATTCGGATTATTGCGACCAGCTCCACGACAAGCTGGCTGCCGCGGCCGCGAGTTTGCTTGTCCGAGACCTACCACAAATCGTTGCCGGCCAGATCGCGGCGCAGCCCCAAAATGAGGGGTTAGTGACCTATGCACACAAGATAGAGAATCAAGATGCCCTGATCGATTGGAGCCGGAGCAATCTCGAAATCTGGCGACAGGTGCGCGCTTTTAGCCCTTACCCAGGCGCCTTTACAACCCTTAATGGAGCGCGTCTGAAAATTCTGCGCGCGCGCCCGATTGAATCTATGCGAACTCAGCAGGTCACAGCGGGGGAAATCGAGCTTACCGATCGGCAGCAGTTGGAGGTCCGATGCGGCCAGGGCAGCTTAAGCATCGAGGAGCTGCAGCTGGAGGGACGGCGCCGCCAACCAGTAGCGGAATTTCTGAAAGGTTTTCGTATTACCGTCGGTAGCCGGATGGCGTAGGATAGCAGGGACATGCAGGCGAACAAACGTGCAATTATTGCCCCATCAATTCTAAGCGCGGACCCCGGCCGCTACGCCGAAGAGATTCGCAACATCTCCGACACCGGCGCGGAGTGGATCCATATCGATGTAATGGACGGATCTTTCGTGCCGCCGATTACATTTGGAGCAAATATCGTTCAGGTGGCTCGAGCTAACTCGAAACTCTTTCTCGATACTCATTTGATGATTGCCAATCCGCGCAAGCACTTTGAAGCGTTCAAGGCGGCCGGCAGCGATCGGATCACTTTCCATGTAGAGGCAAGCTCAGAGGTCGCTGCCGATCTGCAGGCCATTCGCGAGCTTGGTATCGTAAATGGTCTTAGCTTGAAACCCGGAACAGCCCTGGAGAAGATCCTGCCTTTCCTGCCGCTATGCGACTTGGTGTTGGTGATGACGGTTGAACCTGGCTGGGGCGGTCAAAAGTTTATGGAGAGCTGCCTAGCGAAGATTGCTCCCCTTAAGAGAGCGATTCAGGATGCGCGCTTGCCGACCCTGATTGAAGTGGATGGTGGCATTAACAAGGAAACCGCGGCTCGCTGCGTCAGCGCTGGCGCGGATGTGCTGGTGGCCGGCAGTTATATCTTCAACGAAGCCGATCGCACGGCGGCGGTGAATAACTTACGGGGATCTGCGTAAACTCCGAGCCTCGCACTTTCAATGTATTTCTGGCTGGAGAATGTGGTAGTCTTTTAGCTCGGCGCTTAACGATTCAAACCCTTGAAGAGATTAGTCGCATGCCCGATCTAGGCCATTCCTCAGGTTCGATCGATGACGGAGAACAAGCCGAGCCCCAACAACTGCCGCGAAAAAAAAGGCTGGATGGACTTGACGATCAGATGATCGAAAGTTTGTTTACGGAAGCTTTCACCACTGGAGGCGGCATTCGAAACAGGGAGTCACCTATACTATTGCAGCAGCTAAGAGATATTTCTCTGCACCGCATGGACCGCGACGATCCGGATGATTTTGCACTGGTGAAGCTTTTCGAGAAACATCATCCGGAGATTATAGGCAAGGTGCATGCCTCGATTCGCCACTCTATTCGAGGACGGAGCGCCGAAATCATTAACGGAGATCCATACGTGCTGGATGTCAGTGTCTTGGACTCCGGGTACGATCAAGCCGTGGCATGGCGTTTTGACGTTAAAGAAGCTGACGGCGGTTCCGCCGTGCTTGTGCCTGACCTGGAATTTCTCGAAGAAACTCGGCCCGGTCCGCCGCTGGCACCGGAGCGCTTTGAACGGGGCGCCGCCGCTGTTTGTGTGATCTTGTATATTCCGAGCGGCGGGCCGCCTTCTTCAACGCCATATTTTTTTAGCGCACAATACGACCACGAGGGGTTAAAAGAGAGCATTGAGCATCTGCGTACGGCCTATGCTTCGGAAGCACATGTCGCATCTGCTATGCGGGCCTATTTTTCTCAGGTTTTCGAGATCGAGAGTTGCAGCACGCTATCCAAAGCGGAGCGCTTAATTAGCTCGCCAACGGTTGTTTATGCTAGAGAAGTTGATCAACATTCCGAGCCCGGTCATCATTGCGTACGGCTTTTTGGCAGTCTTCGGAAGTCGAATTTGCGCACCGGACGTGCTACCGATCCGGAGATCGTGATGATGGACTATGACCTATCCCTCGATCAGGGCGGATTTCTGCACTCGCAAAGAAAGGGTGAGATTAGTCGATCCGCCCTGAGCCGAATTATCCGCCGCCTAGAGCCGTAGTGCTCATCGGCAACCGATCCTACTTGGCTGCCTCCAGAGCCTCGGGCGAGAAACTTGAAATCGTGCCGTTATCCCAGGCGACCGTAATCATGAGGTGCTTTTCACGTTCCTTGTGCGTGGGCTCGACGCGCCCGGCTGTGAGTTCGGCGCGCACGTCCTTCACCGTCCCGCAACACCCCGAGGTGCCGTTCGAACGCTTCACTCGATCGTTGGGTTTGAATTTGTCGCCGCTGTGTTTGTGATCTGTCACCGCATCCTCTCGATTATATCTGCTCATACACTACAATAATTAAGACGAGCCGCAAGAGACAGGAAGAGCGCCAAATTGCGGAAAGTCGGCGCAGACGCATTTTTACAAAAGATTTACATCTAGGATTTTTGTAAGCGGGAAATCCGCCGGCTGGGGAAGGCTGCGGCGCAAAATCCGCCAAACCCTGCAACCGCCCCAGAAAGCGTCGTAGTTTCAATAGCCTACGATTCCGAATACCCAGTCACGAACACGCTCTTTTTTACGATGCTGATAAAGCAGCGATGTTGGACTGTCGACAACTAATCTAAAGGCCTGTTTCCAGGTAGAGAGCGCCTCGGAAACAGTTCCGGCGCCCCTGGCATAGAGTTGTGCATCTTAACCTTGTACAGCCGTAGCCGATGGTGGTTGCGGGGTTTGTTGACAGGTTTTTAAATGGCCAGAGACTTCGGAAAAGCGACTCATCATCTGATCTGCTCCTTTTGCGGTAAGAATCAAGACGAGGTGCGAAAGCTCGTCGCCGGTCCAGGGGTATATATCTGCGACGAGTGCGTCGAACTTTGCAACGACATTCTGACTGAAGAGTTGGGCGAAAACGCCTCTTTCGGACCGCGCCTGCAGGTGCCGTCGCCGAAAGAAATCATGACGGCCTTGGACGAGTATGTGGTTGGGCAGCATTTCGCGAAGAAGGTGCTCTCCGTTGCCGTGCACAATCACTACAAACGCATTCAGAATAACAATCAGTCGCGGCCCGAAGTCGAGCTTCAGAAATCAAATATCATGCTCCTAGGGCCGACGGGCTCGGGAAAAACTTTATTGGCTCAGACGCTGGCACGCTTCTTAGACGTGCCCTTCACAATTGCTGATGCCACGAGCTTGACCGAAGCTGGATACGTCGGAGAAGACGTTGAGAATATCATCGTCAATCTGCTGCAGGCAGCCGACTATGATGTGGAGAAGGCCCAGCGCGGCATTGTGTATATCGACGAGATCGACAAGATCGCCCGAAAGAGCGATACGCCGTCGGTAACCCGAGACGTATCGGGAGAAGGCGTGCAGCAGGCGCTACTCAAAATTCTCGAGGGCACCAAGGCGAATGTACCGCCTAAAGGTGGACGCAAGCACCCGCAACAGGAATTCATCCAGATCGATACTTCCAATATCCTGTTCATCATCGGCGGCGCTTTTGAAGGCATCGATCGGGTAATCAAGCAGCGGGTCGGAAAGAAGAGTCTCGGTTTCGGTACCACCATTGCCGAAATGGGCAGTGATGAAAAGAACATGCTACAGGTGATCGAGACGGAGGATTTGCTGAAATTCGGCATGATTCCGGAATTCATCGGGCGCGTTCCCGTCGTGGCGCCGCTGGAGTCGCTCGATCGTGAAGCCTTGATTGATATCCTTACCAAGCCCAAGAATGCGCTGCTGAAGCAGTATCAGCATTTAATCGACATGGAAGGCGCCGAACTGCGCTTCACAGAGGAGGCTTTGAATGCCGTGGTGGAGCTGGCGCTGGAAAAGAAGACGGGCGCGCGCGGTCTGCGGGCGATCATGGAAAAATGCATGCTGGATGTAATGTTCGATATCCCCAGCAATCCTAAGATTAAAGAGGTCCTCATTACCCCTGAAGTGATCAAAGAGGGCAAGCAGCCAGTGATGGTGCTGCATAATGAGGCTCTGGCTTCTTAAAGAAACTCGCCGCCAATAGTCCTGCAAGGTTGGCAGTGCCTCAGGCGCGCTTGCGCATGGCTCTATCTACCCTTAAAATTGCATCAACGGTGGAATATGATTGAGGTCGCTCGAACACCTCCAGATTTCCGCCCGTAATTTGAATGCGAGTTAGGCTTATATGGTAAAGCGTATCGGGCTCTTCCTGCTCACGAACCTTCTCATAATTACTACGATTTCGATCGTAATAAGGGTGCTGGGAATAGACGCGCGCTACCTTAGCAATGGATCGCTGGACTATGCCGCCTTGATGAAAATCTGCCTGGTGTGGGGCATGACAGGATCGGTAATTTCGTTGGCACTCTCACGGGTGATGGCGAAATGGGCGATGGGAGTCCAGGTGCTAAAACCTGGTCAAGCGGGTCAATTTGAATGGCTGTGTGATTTGGTCAACCAGCTCGCCAAATCGGCTGGGTTGCCTAAGACCCCAGAGGTGGGCATTTACAATAGCCCCGAGATGAACGCGTTCGCGACCGGACCGACGCGCAACCGCGCACTGATTGCATTTTCCAGCGGAATCCTGAGCGGCATGGATCGAGATCAAATTGCGGGAGTCGCCGGGCATGAGATGGCGCACATTGCAAATGGCGACATGGTTACCATGACACTGCTGCAGGGTATTATTAATGCGTTCGTGATGTTTTTATCCCGGGTGATCAGCTTTGCGATCAGTCAGGGAGTGAAGGAGGAACATCGAGGTCTGGTTAACATGTTGGTTCCGATCTTGCTCGATATTTTCCTAAGCATTTTAGGCTCGCTAGTTGTGTGCTGGTTCTCCCGCCAAAGAGAATTTCGCGCCGACAAGGGCGGGGCACAGTACGCCGGACGAGAGCGGATGGCCTCGGCCCTCCGGCGCCTAGCCGATGGAAGGCTGCTGCCAGAAGCGCACCCCTCGCTTGCTACCATGAAGATCTCGGGCCGACCCGGCGGCTTCCTCAGTCTCTTTGCCACCCACCCGCCCCTCGCCCTGCGCCTCCAGCGCCTATCCACTCCCTAGTCTCGGAGACTTCGTAGCATCGAATGGGGTGCAGGCTTGCGGCGGGCCTTCACGACTCCCCATGGCACAACAAAAATTGGTGCCAAATCTTGGATTTTAGCCTGCTTGGTACACGAATACGCGGCCTCATCAGAGACCTTTGCCGTTTGAGGACCGGCGCGGTTAACTGGGGACTAAGTTTAGCCTAAGGGGTCTGTAAGTACCCGGCGGGAAAACAACGGAATCATCTCCGCGGCGATACCGTTCCGAAGCCTCCCTGAATGCGTCTACGACAGCAAAGTACCCACGCAGCACGGCATTTCGGGTTTTACGGCAGAGTGAAAGCACAAGCGGTCGATAGCTATAGAGCGAGCTCTTCTTGGTGCGTAGGGGCTTTTGTCCTACACCCGTCTTTCGAATTTCAAGCTTCGGGGGGAACGCTTCACCTTTAGCGATTTTCTCTGCCACGGCAGTGGCGCACCTATGCTTCATGCTTGAAGTTAGCAGTGCCGCATACTCCGACTGGGTCTTGTCTTCGTATCCTGGCAGACGAGTAAAGGTAAGTTCTTCATCTTCAAGATAATCCTGTGGTTTAACCCGGCATCCCTTGCGCTTCGCCTCATTGTACTCCCAGCGTCTGAACAACTTGAACTTCAGCTTCCGTCCGCGAACGGAATCTTGAAAGGAATTATATCCAGAATACTCGCGGGGGTCCTTCACCAACCCAGCAAGCACCGCATTTAACGCACAATAGTAATACCAATGTTCAATGTCCTCATTTCGGGGCAGCACCTGCTCCGCATACCGTCTAGACCAAAGCGGGCCACCATCAAACTCTTCCACTTCGGATTGCACTAGTTTTGCAAACATTGCATTAAAGGACCGCATAAATGCGGCCTTATTGCAGCGCGGAAATCGCGCAATCAAGTGATAATGATTGCCCATGAGACAAAACGCATAAATAACTGCACCGTAAAGACGTTGATAGCGCGCCAGAAACGCCAGGACCTTGCGCTCTAGGGCGGGGTTATTAACGAACCAGAGGCGCGACCCAATTGTACGGGTCGTAATGAGGAGGACATCCTCGCTATTTTCAATGCGTAAGGGCTGCGACATACCATATGTTCGTCGCCTACCCCGTTAAGTTTCCTACGAAGTCTCTGAGACTAGCGGTTTTCGATGATGACTTCGACGCGGCGGTTGCGGCGGCGTCCATCGTCACTGTTATTAGAGGCGATTGGGCGGGTTTCACCAAAGCCCTTCACTTCCAACTGGCGCCGCGCCACCCCATTGGAGACCAACGCGCCTGCCACGGAGTGAGCCCGGTCTTCTGATAGTCTCTGATTATATGAATAGCTGCCGATCGAGTCAGTGTGTCCTTCAACCGCAACATTCCGATGACCACCTTCACGACGTATGATCGCCGCAATATCGGCGGCACTGCGCCGCGCGGAGCCGGTCAAGGCTGCGCTTCCGAACTCAAACAACACATCGGGAAGGTTTACTACAAGGCCGCGATTGGTTTCATGCACATCCAGTCCCCGACTTCGAAGCTCATCCAACATTCTTCGATTTTCGGCGAGCTCACGATCCTGATCCGCGATACGCCGATCTTGCTCGGCAGCTGCGTTTTCGGAATTATCCATCTCGTTACCGATCAGTCCGCCGGACAATGCTCCGATGGCCGAACCGATTGCGATCCCAGCACCAGTACTCCCCACCTGATTGCCAACAATTGCACCTAGCCCTGCTCCCAAAGCCCCGCCGGCCAATGCGCCTTTTTCGCGGTTTCTAACGTTTTGGGCCTCGCACCCGGCCAGTCCAGCACATAGCGCGATACAGAGCAGCAACCGACGAGACATAAACTATCCTTGTACCTTGGTGTTACTAAGATTGGACTGCGCTTCCCTATAGTCTGGATTTAATCTAAGCGCCTCCTTAAATTCAAACTCCGCATCCTGGCGCCGTCCCAGCGAGAGGTAAACTTCACCCAGTCCATTATGGAAAATGGCGCTATCGGGACAGAGGCGCAGCGCGCGTCGATAGTGAAAAAGCTTGTCAGCCGATTCCGCCGCGACTTGAGCGCTACGCACTTCAGTTTGAGCCTTCTGACACTCCTCTCCCTGTGGAAGGGTATTCAGAGCTGTTTCCTGAGATCGCCCTAAGGACTGTTCTACAATCGGAGCTTCAACCGCTGCTCGCGGGCTGCTCCAGCTGTCCTTAATGACCTCGCGTGCAGGAGTATTGCCCTGGTCTGCGATGACTGTGGTCTCTCGAATGGTACCGCGCGCCGCTCCAGGCAAAGTGCTGGCGGCGTAGTTTCTGCTCTCCGTGGGCATCGAGCCGTAACGACCCTTCGCGACACTCCCCGGGCTTCCCGAATCTCGATAAGAAATTCCATCCTGAGTGCTACGTCGTAATTCATCAATTTCGGCTCGATGCGCCGCGAGCGCACGCTCTTGCTGCTCGATCGCTTGATCCTGGCTCTTGAGCGCCTTCTGGTCCGCCTCTAATGCGTTTCCAACCGCAGCGCCGGCACCAGCTCCAGCCAGTGCACCTAACGTCATGCCGCCAACCGTGCTACCAGTTTGATTGCCCACCAGCGCGCCTACGCCAGCGCCTAGCACTCCACCCGTTGCAGCCCCAACCTGAGTTGTTTCACCTGCTTCAGTGCACCCTAAGATTCCCGCGCAGACCGAAAGAACAATGAATCCGTTAACTATACGCATCGAAACTCCTGACTAATAAGCAAAACTATCATTACTCGCAGGTCTACTACCCCGATTTGAATCATAGGGGCGATATTGATCGTTGTGATATTCTTGGCGTTTCAGATCTTCAATTTCGCGACGTTGACGCTGCATCTCCTCTTCCTGCCGGCGTAAATACTCTTCCTGAGTTTGAATACGCTCCTCCTGGGTATCCTGAGAATCTCCTACCAAGCCTCCTGCCAAAGCACCAGCGGCAGCTCCAATCGCAATTCCCGCACCGGTGTTCCCAACCTGATTCCCGACGATCGCGCCTAGTCCGGCACCAAGAGCGCCGCCGCCCAAAGCTCCGCCTTCGCGATTACTCAATCTATTACCCTCACAACCCGCCAAAACCGCTGCGACTAGCAACACCAGCGGCATACTCTTCCAGAAAGCCATAAAGCCCCAATTAATAAACAACGTTTCGCGAATTCTACCCCAATAAAGACGAGTACAAAACAGTAATATTCAGGGCATCTGTTGAGGCTTGCTTGCAGTGACTCCCTTTATCACTAACAGCACCACCCCGATGCAGATCGCACTATCGGCGAGGTTAAAGGCTGGCCAGTGATAATCGGAAAGGTACAGATCCAGAAAATCCACAACCCGCCCAAACCGAAAGCGATCGACCAAGTTACCAAACGCACCTCCGAGCACCAGCGCCAATGCGGCGCGCCCGATCGGATCGCGGCGATAGTCCACGAATAGCAGGTACAAAACCACCGCCAGCGCAAGGCTGGTCGTGCCGATCAAAGCTGCAATGCGTAAACCATCAGAGAGGCCGGCAAAAAGGCCGAAAGCCACACCGGGATTCATCGCGAGGGTTAAATTAAAAAAGTCTGGAATCACTTCGATCACCTGACCAAGACTGACGGAATCCAAAATGGCCTGTTTGGAAATTTGATCGAGCAACGTTATGGATAGGGCTGTCGCCAGGAAAACGATAATGGTGCGAATCTTCATGCGGCCTGCTTTATAATTGAGACTTCCAACAATCTGCCTTCCTTCGTCCCAGCTACCACTTTTTCGGTCGTCTCAAAAACCACTCGGCGTGCTTCCGGCATTGATACTTCCATGACCTTATCAATTTTTCCTTCCGCTTCACCACCGTCATTCCGCATGCCCAGAGTAAAATCCCAAATCACCAATCGACCGTCACGTCCAATAGTTGCAACACGATTAGCCGCGGGAGCGATCGCCATATCCAAGATCAGTCCATTATGAGCCGGTTGCACGGCCGAGCGGCGAAATCCCCGCACTTGCCAAAGCTCCAGGGACCCATCCTGCATTCCAGCCAAGAGCGCCGTGCCGTCGGCTGAGCTCTGAAGATGATCAACACTCAGCCGATCGGGGCGACCTGCCAGAGTGCGGATGGCCTTATTTCCAAAAAACCGCTCACCGAAAAGATTTTTATCGTACTCACCCTTAAAGAGATCCGCATCGTAGTAGTACCAAGCATTAAGACCGCCCTGCCAATCACCACTAAAAAATAGTCGCCCGAGGGGATGTGCTCGAACGGCGCTCACCAACCCAGCCGGCCCGATATAGCTCTCCAGAATCTTCTGCCGAGCGTCTTTACTCAAATTCGATCTGCCGCCACTCCTAAGCTCTTGGGCAAAATTCCACAGATAAATCCGGCCATCCGCGGCGCCGATTAATAATCCAGCCCCTGAGGGCGTAAAATCCAGCGAAACCACCCGTGCCTTCAAGTCTGACAGAGAAGCGATCTCGGTCCCCGTAGACAGTCCGTAAATACGGACTACGGAGTCATAGCTGGCTGCCATTAAGAGCTTCTCCTCCCGCATCGCCAGGGTGCCAATGCCGGACTGAAGCTGCATAAGCTGCCGTGCGCCACCTTGGGGCAGATCCCAGAGTAGAACCGCCCCCCTGCTATCAACCGAAATCAAGGTCACGAACTTAGCTTGCACCTCCGCTGGGAGACGAAAAATTCGAAGGATCTCAGCAGAATGGCCCGAAACCGTCTTTAAATTTGCCCTGGGGGGCAGCCCGCCTTCCATCGGGGCTAAATCGGTGATATTAATAGGCGTTCTCTCGGCCGGTAGGCACGCACTCAGAGTGATTGCGAGCACCAGAGCAGCTAGCCACCTCCATAGGCGAGTCCACGTGGACAACATCCGAGCGGAGAATTCCAAGGAGGAAGCTGGAGAGTTGGCCAAAGCGACACCCGGTAAGTGAAGCTTTTGAGAGAGCAATTTCTGAGATGCCTGCTTTAGAGCAATCAGTTTCTCCTGAGTCACGTTCTTTTGAACCGTTGGCTCGGATGAGAAATCAAATTTTGAAGCAGCACCAAAGAGCGTTGGGTTGGACATAACTTTAGAGTTAAACAGCCGCGCGGTAATACTTGTGTCTAGAATAACTTTGTCTAGCGAACTGTAACCTTTATATTGGCGGTTAATAAATGCACGACGAAAATACATCAACCATTTCTGACGGGCAAACAGATCAGAGCACCACGAACTCTAATATCCAGCAGGGATATTACGAGGTCGGCGCGGAGTTGCTCTCTAAGCCCGGACTGCTTTGCGACGTGATTGAAGCTGAAGGCTGCCCTCCCACTATCATTTTCTGCAATGCCCCCTCGGACGCTGATTTCGTTGATATCATTCTGAAACGCCGCGGCATTACCTCCCGCAAGCTGATCGGACACATTCCACGTCCCAAGCTGGATCGCGCCGTGGAAGAGCTTAAGGAAGGCAAACTGTCCGTGTTGGTAATGACGGACGTCTCAGCCGAGGCACTTGATCCCCAGCAGGTTGCGCTGATGATCAATCATGCAATTCCGTCCGACCCTGAGGTTTACATAGAACGGCTGTCTAAGATCGCCGAAGGCACTCCCGCCCGTGTGATTAGCTTGATCAGCCCCCTGGATTTCAGCAACTTCCATTACCTCAAGAAGGTGGTAGATGGAGAATTTTCAAAATTGGAGGCACCCGCACCCGAGCAGGTAGTCCGGCGTAGAGTGCAAACATTGGCCAATACAGCCGAACAGAACAGCGCCCTTTACGACGAGAAGACCAAGCAGATTGCCGCGCTGGTGGTGGAAGATGCTGCCAATCGCGAACGCATCGTAACTTATCTTGTGCACCTGATGCTCAATAGCTCCGCCAACACCTCGAGTGGGGGCGACAGTTATGAAGATCGACGCGGTGGACGACGCGATCGCGACAATCGCGACAGCCGAGGAGATCGGGGCGATCGCGGAGATCGAGGCGATCGAGGCGACCGCCGCAGAGGCAGACGTGACTACGAGTCAGAAGATTTCGGCGCTGAGAACGGAGACTCTAATCAGCGTGAGTTTGACAGCGAAGAGGGTGATGACCGTCGCGGAAACCGCGACATGGACCGCCCGCGCGGCCCGTCACCCAAAGAGGTGCGGCTATACGTTGGTGCCGGCTCAAAACACGGAATGACTCAGGATGAAGTAATCCAGCTCTTAACAGAGGGACTATCAGGCACCGAGTTTGATTCACGCACCGACCTAGTAAAGCGCTTTGCCGCGCGGGATCTGTACTCCTTCGTGGACATCCCTGAGGAAGCTGCAGCCCTAGCTCTCAATGGATTGAAAGATCAGAGCCGCTCTAATGGCGATCCGCTCTTTGTATGCAAGGCCGCGGTGATTCCAGTGGGACGCGGCGCCGAGGAAGGCGCGCCCCGTGAAGGTGGGCAACGCGAGCGCTTTGCAACACGCGATGATTCCGAAGACGAAAGCGGCAACGGTGCCGGCTTCTCCGATGACGAAGAAGAATAAGCAGATTAGTTAGGCGTTAATTTCGCTCAGCATCGGCAGCAACATCTGCGGCGCTAATCCTTGCAGATCTGCTCCGCGGTTGAAGCGCAGCGACTCTAGTTGAATTAGCATCTCTTGAGCGCTTTGGAAGCGTTTATCAGGAGCGCGTTGCAGCGCTTTCAGGACAATCGCGCTAAGCTGCAGCGGACAATCCTTGCGCAGCGTGTGCGGAGGGGCCGCGTCAAATCGCACCCGGCTGGTCAAAGTCTCCAGCAGCGACCCTTTCTTAAAGGGCAATCTGCCCGTAATTAGCTCGTATCCAATTACCCCCAGCGCATAAATATCCGAACGTTCGTCAAACACCCCTTTTTCTATATATTCGGGGCTAAGATAGTTCATCGTGCCAATCAAACTTTGATTGCACTGCTCAGCGCTATCGGCACTTGGGGCGGCAATCCCAAAATCAGCAACCTTCAGATTTCCGGCAACATCCACAAGAATATTTTCAGGCTTAAGATCGCGATGCAGAACTCCGGAACGATGGATCGCCCTCAGAGCCGAGCAGATCTGAATCAGCGCCTTTTCACAAAACTCAAGCGGCAGAATACGAGAGCGATCGATCTGCTCTGCTAGCGTTCCTCCGGAGACATACTCCATGCTAAACGCGCGGTAGTTCTCGTCCTGGAAGAAGCTCTCGGTCTTAATGACATTGGGATGATCAACGGACGCTGCTAGAATCATCTCGCGGCGAATACAGCCAGAGCCGCCCACGGGCAGACTTTCAGCTGCAAAAACTTTGAGGGCCACTTCAAGACCGCGCCGAATTCTATCGCGGCAGAGGTACACAGCCCCCTGCTCACTAAGATGAAGACACCTGACTACTTCGAATCTCCCAAAGAGCAAGGTGCCGGTATGAATTGTAGAAAAACCTAATTCATTCATGGCACTTAAACCTGACGTTATGAAGATCGTGCAACTTGAGTGCCATAAGAAATGTAAAAATTTGGCAAACTGGTTACCAATCCAAATCTTTCGCAGAGCATCCTGCGAAGATTTCGGAGCGAGAATATTCCAGCAAAAATTCGGAAATTTGGTGGCTAAGGAATCTTCAAAACGTTGCCGGGCTTAATGGTGCCGCGACTAAGGCGATTGGCGCGCTTCAGCTGATCAACGGAAATTCCCAGATTGCGACTAATCGACCAGAGAGAATCACCGGCTTTAACCTTATAGGTTCTGGCCACAGGTTGCGCTGACGCTTGCGTCACCGGTCGCGATGGAGCTTTCGCACTCTCAACGCCAGTAGAGCGCACTCGCAACAACTGCCCTACTCTAACACTACCCGCGGATAGCCCATTTAAGGCCTGCAAATCCGCGACGCTGGTCTGATACTTCCGTGCAATAGAAGACAGAGTATCTCCCGGCCGCACCTTATAGGTGATTCCGCCGTAAACCGAACTTGCAGCTGGAATCTCCGGCTCAAGTAATTCGCGCTGGGTAACCAACGCGAGCTGGGGTGCGAAGCGCTCCGGAATCTTCAGATGATAGCCGGCCGGAATACGGCTCCGCCCGCTCCAAATGCTGTCCGCCAAAGCATAGTTAGCGCTCTTTAGCTCATCTGTACTCAGACCCGAGAACTGCTGCAGGACATGCCCAACCGTAACGGGATGCGGAAGCCTTAGCTCGGAAACCCGCAGCGGATTTTCGAGCTGCACCTCGGGGAAATATTTCTGTCGATTGTCATATACCTCAAGCGCGGCAAGAAACTCTGGATAAAAATTGGACGAAGCAAAACCGAAAACACGCTGACTGGGATGCTCTACTATCACCGCCAGATTAGGGCTGCCAAACTGTCGCACCTTCTTTAGTACACCGCCCACGCCGTGATTGTATGAGGTTACAGCCAAAGGCCAGTTGCCCAGAGTGTCGTGCGCGGCCCTTAGATACTGAGCGGCGGCGCGCGTGGACGCAACCACATCACGACGCTCATCTACCAAAGAGCTGACAGTCATGTATTTTCGTCCGGTCCCCCGCATGAACTGCCAGATCCCGGCGGCCCCCACGGAGCTATAGGCGGTATAGTCAAAGGAGGATTCGATAAAGGGAAGCCGCGTCAGCTCTACCGGTAAATTAAAATCGTTGACGAAGATCTTTTCCAGAATATACATGTAGCGGCCGGAGCGCTTTATGGCCTCCGCGTACTTTTCGCGAATGCCGGTTTGGCTGCGCACCAGATCCTCTTTAACGGCTTCCGAGTATTTAGCGCTCCCACCCGGGACAGCACGCATGGCGCGTTCGACCTGCGCATCAAAAGGATCGTTGGAGGGCTGTCCCGCGGCGAGGCGTGAAAGCGCCGACTCCACCCGCGCCGTCTCCTGCTTCACCGCTCGGTCTTTGTAGCGTTCCAGCTGTACCGGGTTAAGCTGCGATGCTTCTCGCCTAAAATCGAGTACACTGAAGACGGCCTGCGGAAAACTACGATGGTGCAAGACCACCTGATCCTTGCCGTAGACTGTAAAAACATCGATCCAAAACCCCACCCGTGCCTCAAGCATTTTGGGCACCAAGAAATCCGCTCGCCGCGCTGGATTGCTGCTGAATTTTCGGGTGGGAGGCTGCGACGCCTCATTGCCTTCAAAGGCATAAGCCTCGCCATTTAGCGCCACCTGCTCCTCGGCCCGTACGCAGGAATCACCAGCTGCGATTAGCGCAAAGCCTAAAAAAAGTGAGACAGCTAAACTTTTCATATCAGAGATCTGAGAGGCTCTTCACAATTTGATTCTCAAGTCTTTCAGCCGCTTCCTTCGAGGGGGCATCATTGATCAAAATCGCAAACACCAGCTTGCGACCGCTCGTACAACTTAGATAGCCGGCAAGTGAACTTACGCCATCGAGAGTGCCGGTCTTCCCACGCACAGTAGCGCCGGATACTAAACCAAAATCGCGCCTCTTCAGGGTACCACTTCTCCCGCCGACCGAAAGGGAGTTTTCGAACTCCGGCCTAACGCTATCCAACTCCGCCATCCGCTTTAGGACCCGGGCAACTGCTGACGCCGAAAGCCGGCTAGAGTGGCTAAGCCCGGAAGCATCCACGACACGCACAGAGGCGGCGCTCACCCCTAAAGAGATTAGATACTGTTCGAGCCTCTTAAGACCCGCCTCACGTTCAAAATTTCCAGAAAGATGCGCGCCGATGGCGTAGAGCAGCTGCTCTGCAATGAAATTATTACTGAAATGATTGAGATCTTTTAGGATTTCGGAGAGCGGCGGCGAAAGGTGCGCGTAAAGCACCTTGGCGCCAACTGGGGTCTTACCACCCCGGTAACCGCTAAGGAGATTTACCCCGGTCTGCTTTAAAATACCTCTAAAGGTTTGCCCCAAATAACTTACCGGATCGACAACGCTCCGGTAAAAGGTCTCGCACTCCTGATCCTTGGGAATTGCGCCGCCGATTTTAAAGGCCAGCTGCCCACCCTGCTGATAGAGCTCATCAATCGTAAATGTCGCTGCTTCGCTCGACGAAGTCTGGATACGTCCCTCAATACGCGGCTGAATTTCCGGCGGAACCGTTTCTACTCGCGCCTCGCGTCCCGATTGCGTGGGACACACCATAAATCCCAGGCTGTCGTGATTAAACGCCAGCGCAGAACTTCCCGTTTGATATGCACGCTGCCCCACTGGAGAGCGCCCGGAATTGAAGCCGCTGTCGTCCAGAATCACATTGTCAATCTGACGCACTCCGAGCAGCCCCAGATTACGCGAGATTTTCCAAAGTTCTTCAACGGTAAGCGCAGGATCGCCGCCGCCTTTCACGTAAAGATTCTGAACTCGTCCGGAGGTTAACGGCGCTTCGACCAAAAACTCGGTCCTAAACTGAAACTCGGGACCTAAATCCTCGAGCGCCACAGCCGATGTCAGCACTTTCATAACACTCGCGGGCTTTAGCGGCTTCTCAGCGTTATGGAGAAAAACGGGAGTGCCAGAGGCCAGGTCAAACACCGCGATTCCGGAGTTGGCGGGGGCCGCTCTGGCCAGCTGCTCCAAATTGCCGAGCAGCTTATCACTGGGAGAGAGGGGCGCAGCGCGCAACAGTGCGGCGCTCTGCATCAAAAGCACCAAAGACAATAAAAGGAATCTAGTTGCTTTTCGAGGTGCAGCGCGAGGCATCCAGCTCCTCATCGCTCAAGGAGGAGGTTTCCTCCATGTTGATGGCAACAAACTCTTTCAGCTCATCCGGTACGCCGGAGTCTTCATAGATCGCCTGCACCGGACACTCGGTCTCACACGCTCCGCAGTTGATGCACTCATCGGGATGAATCATCAGCATACCGTAGTCTTCACCCGCGGCCGGTTTCCCGAACTTGTCGTTATATTTCTTCTTCTTGATGTTGTAGAAGCAATCAACAGGGCAAACCTCGCAGCACGAACGATCTTTAGTGCCAAGGCAGGTAAGAGTGACAATGTAGGCCATTGGAGCAACTCCCGAAATAAAACCGGTTGTCCTTTAGGTCTAACAAAACCAAAGCTAAATGAAAATAAGAGGCTGAAAATTGTACAGGTTAGCGGGTAGTTCTAGGAGAGAAGGCAAGAAAAAAGGGGACAATTCTTTTGGAATCGCCCCCTACTCGCAGAAAGGATGGTGTCATGCCTATGAGTAAAGATATCGACGGGATTTGGCGGCTTATTAGTTTCTAGAGCTAAAAAGAAAAAAAACTTTAGTTCGTTTTTTATCTTGATATTTCAATAGGTTATAGTATTATTTGCCAAGCCCTGCCCCTGCTTCTATAACGTATACCCGCCCTCATAGGGCCCGATCGCCAAGTTGGCTAAGGCAACGGTTTGCAAAACCGTCATTCGCCGGTTCGAATCCGGCTCGGGCCTATATTTCTGCGATTGCTTCGCAATTCGTCGGCCCGAGATGCGATTCGAACGCCCCGCAGGGACAACTCAGCGAATCCGGCTCGGGCCTATATTTTCGCGATTGCTTCGCAATACGTCGGCCCGAGATGCGATTCAAACGCCCCGCAGGGACAACTCAGCGAATCCGGCTCGGGCCTATATTTTCGCGATTGCTTCGCAATTCGTCGGCCCGAGGTGCAATTCGCGGACAGGACAGAGCGCAAAGGCACTAATTGCGTAATTCTGCCTTACCCCAAGCCCATCACAAAGATGAATAACCATGCGAAACATGATAGGGAATGGCTGTGAACTTCGTGCCTGTCTCTCCTGATCCGCGTGAACAACCAATCGGTCCCGCCACCTCCCATTTGGGTGACGGCGCCTCGCTTCCTCAGCATCGCTGGAACCCGGTAGAGTACGCACGAGTCGCAGCTTATGTTCAAGTCAGGGAAGCGCTGCATCTGCTAGGCTATTATCAATTCCGGGGCGATGAGCGTGTACTTGATGTGGGCTCGGGTGACGGCGGATTTACCGCTCTGCATTTAGCTCCTCGCGTGCCACACGGTCTGGTTGTCGGCCTAGACAGTGACGTAGCAATGCTTGAAGGCGCTCAAGCCAATTATCCCTCCGCGAATTATCCACATTTGAGATTTGTGCTTGGAGACGTTAGACGGATTAGCGCGGCCTTAAATGCCCTAAGCCGTGAAGCCCCAGCAGCGTTTGACCTAATCTTCTCCAATTCAGCCTTACACCACCTCTACACTCACGAAGAACACCAACGCGCCTTGATCGAAATGCGGCGGCACGCTCATCCCGAAACGACCCTGCTTTGTTCCTTCGCCGGTAAAGGAAATTTTCAAGATCTCCGGACGGCCCTGGATACCATTTCCCAGAGGGAGCCCTATACACACGCATTCAAAGGTTTTAGCTATCCCTTATGGCTGCCTGAGGAAGAACAATATGCTCAACTGTTAGAGCGCAGTGGATTTGCGCCGCAGTATTTGGAATTGCAGCACCGTACTATGCAGCTCCCGGACATAGATGCGCTGGCAGGCTGGATTCGCTACTCGGTCCGAAGCTATATGAGTAGGCTTGCCGGGGAGAGCGAAGAGACGAAAACCCGCTTTTCGCTGCAGGCCGCCGAAGAGTATCTTAAGCTTGTGCCACCTGAGCCTGACGGCGGCTGCAGTCTAACCGTTTCAAACCTGATCCTCGTAGCTGACGCTGTTTAGCATACCTGTGATAGCGATCTACCCCTAAGGAAGTCAGCTATTTACCTGACTATATTTGCTGCGAAGTCTCTGAGACTTCGAAAGGTCAGCCCGCGCCTTCCACCCTTCTTTAGCCGCTGAAAGTTGCTATCATCCTGGAAATCAGCGGACTTATAAGTTGTAGTTGTTCATGCTGGATTTGAGCGCGATTAAAGCTAGCCTTCCCAATCCAATACGTGGATTACTTTTAGATCTTAGGCGCCTGGCGTTCTCCACCATGGTGTTTCCGCGCTCCGAGGGTAACTGCCATGAGTTCAGCGCCAACCTCCATCTAACCGAAGCTTTCTTGGGCGATTCCAGCGTCGCCGAAGAGTGCAGGAAATTGATTCAGCACTTCGGAATCCAGACTGTCATCGAGACCGGGACCAATGTCGGGGCATCGACAAAGGCATTTGCTGCTATGGCTCCCGAAGTCGTCAGCATTGAACTGCACGAACCATATCTTAAGCAGGCCAAGGTAAACTTACGCGGGCATGACAACGTGACTCTAATGCAGGGAAATTCACCTGAAGTATTAAGAAGAATTCTGCCCGCTGTAAAAAAGCCGGTTCTGTTTTTTCTGGATGCACACTGGGATAAGTATTGGCCGATTCAAGACGAACTGCGCGCTATAGCTGAAAACGGAGAGTGCCCTAGAAGCGTGATCGTGATCCACGATTTTCATGTACCCGACACCAACTTACGGTACGAAAGGTATTACGGCCGGAGGTTGGATATGAAGCTGGTTGAGGAAGCGATGCGGCGCATCAATCCCAATTTCGGTTACTACTACAACTGCGAGCCCTCCCAGGGCAGAACGGGAGTGGTGTTCTTCTATCCGCGGGATATCCAGGCGCCTGTCTCTCGACCGTAAAGGTGCCTCTCTGCCACAGTGGGTCGTTAGTCGACCGCGAAGATTTTCTAAAGGCTTCAAGGCCTTACTCCTTTACTGGAGCTGCGAAGTCTCTGAGACCTTACGAATTGCTTAGTAAAGGGGGTTGGGTAGTATAGCGCCTGAATTGGAGAAGTTTTCCGATGGGGTCCACACGTTTTTCGGCAGTTATTTCTCAGCCTCCAGCAGGTTCGCGCGCCTGTGAGGTGGTGGATGAGATTCTAGATGGCAACTGCTTTCCCGCCTCCGAGTCCCCGCAAACGATTCTGTCCTCCCTGTCCGAAGCCCGACTGCTAGACTTCCATCAAAATAGAAGAATCTTGGTAATAGATGACGTCCCCGAGACCGGCCGCCGATTTGCCGGAGCCCTAGCCCAGCTTTACGGAAAGGTGGAATTCGAAACAGATCCCGTCTCCGCGCTTGCCCGCATCCAGGAGAGCTGTGCCCAAGGCACTCCTTATGATGCCATCGTCTTGGACCTCTATATGCCGAAGATGCAGGGGACTGAGGTACTTGCGAAACTAGGCGACAGCGCCCCAGCAGTAGTGATCAACACGGCCTCGATGATGGCACCAATAGTGGGTGAATTAGCGTATGCTATCGATAGCTATGTAGCCGGAAAAGCCCAGGCGCTTTTCGAAGAGCTGAAGGCTGAACGTTCCAGCATGGGATTACCCACCGTAGCGATCTTCACGCATCATAAATTAGACGCGTTAGCGGCATTGGTAGACAAACTGGACACCGCCATGTTAATCCGACAGTTTGTAACGGATAGCACCTCGCAGTTTCTTGCAAATTTTCAGCCGACCTTAACTGAAGTGGTCTTTACCGAAGAGACCCTGCATTTCGTGGCCGAAGATGTGCATAACTTTGCCGTAGCGCTGGCGCCCCTGCTGGCAGCTGATCGTGACCATCCCGCACTGCGCGGATCCGAGTGGTGGAATGCCAATCGAGAATCGACTCAACAAGCGTTCGCTGCCATTGCCGCCACAAGTTTCAGTTCGCTAGTGGGCGAGACGCCAGGGCTTACGATTTCGAAACTGCACAGCTTGGTTAACAATCTCGGACTGCTGGAACCTCCGTCCCCCGATATCTTCGACCGACCGGAGGATGCGGAGTGCCGAAGATTACTTCGAGTCTGGGACTCGCAGTGGCGAAAGCTCAAAGGGGCACTGAATTCGAGATATGTGGCACTCCAACAATACCACAGCGGCGAACTCGATGTAGGATCTCTCATATCGAAACTCTTTCCCAAGGCAGTTGTAGAGATCGGCACAGCAGCGCGCTACAGCTACGAGCCCGAATACGAAGAAGAGCTTAGCCCACTAATCAAGGATCCAGATCGGCTCATCCGCACCTTTCTAACGGATTTAATGGCAGCCTTTAGGAGTAGGATCTCCTTCGCAGATACCTCGGGCACCTCGCGCGTAAGTGTCTGGGCCACACTTTGCGGTGAATATAATCAGGGCGAGATCTGGATGCCGGAAGCGCACGTGAGACAATTTGCCAGAATGAATTGTGGTCACTACTGGAAGATCAATCTAGGGGACGAAACCGGACGCACCTTGGATCAGGACTTCGGATCCCTGGCACCAGCTATATCCATGCTTCAAAGATCCGGACTGGCCTTCATAGAAACGCTCGAAGAGCAGGATGGATCGAATTTCATTGTTTATCTGAAGGCGGGCGAAAAGGCCGCGGATTATATCGCCGAGATAGACAAGATCGCAGAGGAGAAGATCAAGAAACCCGATGGCACTTGGATCTATAATGAGAGAGGCGAGGATCGCCCCTACAAGGTCCAAGAGGATCTGGGGAAGACTGGGGACATTATAGCGATTGGCGACTTACCTGATCGAAGACACAGATATAAGAAGCCAATATTATACAGACACGCAGAGTTGAGGATCTGGTGTGACGCGAGTGACAGTAGCCACCAAGCATCGGCGTTCTTGATTAACGATATTCTCGCGGAGCTGCAGGCTAAGGCCGGCGATGCGGCTGGCGCGAAAGCACGCCGTCTCGAATCGAGCACGCGGGAGTCAATCTACCGTGAAGGGATTCGAGTACTGTACGAGGGAGATCGTCTGATTCTGGAACTCTCGCCCAAGGATCTAAAAACACACTGGGCATTTCAAACCCTGGTGGAATTGGGAGTACCGGCTAAAAAAATCGAGGCGAATCCGTTCGTCTTTCTCGCGAGATAAGCGCCGTCCCTAGGTTCGCGGCCGTCGAGGTGGGGGCGTGCCGGCACGGATAAATACGTGCGGCGCAAGTACATCGATCGCGGCTCTGACATCCACGCCTGGGGGGCATGTAGATTCAATCGCGCTCACAATAGAGAAGCCCAGTCCCTTAATTACCGCCATCATCTGATCACTGTCGCCGGCCCGGCAGAGCTGCAATACAGCGGCAGAGGCAAAGTCCGGAAGCTGCTCCTCAACATCGGCAGGATTCAAGCTTTGAACGAAGCCCTCGGCGAAGGCTAGCTGCGACTCACGGCTAGCGATACGAAGCCGCGTAATCTCCTCATGGATAGTCCCTAGAATCCCGCCCGATATCTTAAGACAGCATAAGGTCACCTCGGATTGTGGGAGTGAAGCAGCGAGCAACGCTCCACGGCTCACGCTGAATGCCAGACTCATTGAGTCCAGAGCAAATTCACACCCTTCTTCTCCAAGGGGAGAGTGAGTGATCTTTTCGAACAGCTCAAGCAGCGCTTTCCTGAGTCCCAGAGCCGTTTCATCTTCGAGTGGGGCGCCCAATATCTGCTCAAAACGTGCCAGCGGCTTCTCGAGCCCTTCAAGATCATGAATTCTTTCAGCAGTGAGGGCATTAAAAAATCCCCGACAATAGCCGACTTTTTCCTGATCGCGTAAGCGTCGGGGCTCTTGAGCTAGCGCATGCCGGGCCTCCATGACCAATGCAGCCGCCAAAGAATGGATTAGAAACTCAACACTATCCTGAGGAGCCTGAGCTGGGAGCCGCGCATCCGGCGCGTCCGGGCTCTGTCGCGAATCGTGAGACTGGGGACCGGTACCCATCTGCTTTCACTCCGTAGATATTCTGGGAATTACCTGGAACTGACTACTTCCAGGTCCAATTCTAGCGCCACCTACGGGCTAAGCAATCGAGGATCACCGTTTTTCCGACCGCGCTGCTAGTTCCAACAGAGCGCTTATTGTCCAATACAGTCCAATACCGACAAGCGGCGAAGTTTTGATCCCAGGAGTTTCAGTTACATCGCTTGAGTACGGAATTCGTCTCCTTAAGCCCCGCTTTCGCTAGGCTCGCAATGACACCACGGAGCCCCACGATAGAGCCATGGGTATAGGCACTCCACCGGCTTACTTGGGCAGCAGCTTAATTTTCTCTTCAGCGCCGGCAAGCAACGCTCTAAGCTGTTCGATGATAAAGGCTCCACGTTCGTAAGAGGCGATTGCGCGGTCCAAAGGAAGCTGTCCGGATTCCACCCGCGCAACCAGCTCCTCCAGCAGCTTAAGCCCCTGCTCGAAGCTCAAGCCCTTCACTAGTTCTTTTGAATTCTCGGCCGAAAGGAGATCTTCTAACGTAACGGTAGCCGCGGATTTCTGCACCATATACTTTACCCTTTAATTGTCTTCACCTCGGCCCCTGCCCCGCCCTTTGCAAATCTAAGCTGCAAGATCTCTCCAACTGCGATCTGCGACGAGCTGCTAATCACTCCGGCCTGGCCCTCTACCACCGCGTATCCGCGCTTGAGTACGCCGCGCGGATCAAGCGCCTCCATCCGGGAAACGACTCGGTCCACAAGGTGCCGTCGCCCGTTTAGATATTCCACGTATGCACGTGCGCCGCGCTGTCCGATGAAATCCAGCCGCGCCGCACGCTCTCCGATATTGCGAGACCCAAAACCGTACAATTTCTGTCCCAGCACTTCAAGTTTACCGCGTAGAGTCTCCAAAACTTTGCCCGGTTGAATCGAGTTCAGGCGCGCCTGGGCGGACAGGAGGCGATTGCGTGCATCTTCGATGCGCAGCTTGGTAAGCGACTCCAGATGTCCCGCGAGCTCATCAACTTTCTGCGTAAGCGGCATCAACCAGCGCTCATAGTCACGGAGGCGGCGCTCGGATTCGGAGAGATACAGCAATAGCTCACTGCGCTTCGGCACTACCATCTCTGCGGCTGCAGTGGGTGTCGGGGCACGGCGATCGGCAACAAAGTCGGCGAGAGTATAATCCTCTTCATGCCCAACGCCGGAGACCACCGGCACCTTGGAGGCAAAGATCGCCCGTACAACAGTCTCTTCATTAAAGGCCCAAAGGTCCTCTAGCGAGCCGCCGCCTCGTGCGACAACAATGACGTCCACCAATCCGGAATCCGAGAGCATTTTTATCGACTGCGCAATCTCCTCTGCCGCTCCGGCACCCTGCACGCGCGAGTCCGCTAAATACACCAGCTGCGACGGCATCCGCTCTCTGATTTTTACATCGATGTCGCGAATCGCCGCGCCCTGACTCGAGGTCACGAGACCAATGGCTTTGGGAAAAAATGGAAGGGTCCGTTTCCTTTCGGGGGCAAACAATCCTTCTGCTTCAAGCTTGGCCTTCAGCTCTAAGAATTTCTTGTGCAGCAGCCCCGCACCCGCCAAGGTGATCGACTCTACAACCATCTGGAGTTTGCCACTGCCCACCCAAACATTGGGGCGACCCCGGCACTGTACGGCCAATCCCTCCTTAAGCGCGAACTTAATCCGCGGTACACCCGAGCGCCAGATAACGGCCGCCACACAGCCTGTGCCATCCTTCAGGTCGAAATATATATGCCCAGACTGGTGATGTTTGATTTTGCTGATCTCGCCCTCGAAATTCAGCCGCGGATGGGCCCGTTCTAAAGTGCTATTCAGCAGCGTTACCAGCTCGGAAATAGAGAGAAATGCTGCTTCTTCACTTTTCAAGGGAGACCCCAATCTCAAAGTTAAGCATAATATCTACACTAGCAAAGAAAGCTTTTGAAGTGCAGGAAGAGAAAACACCAAATAGCTCAGATAAACCGAAAGCCTCCGAGAAACCTGCGGAGCCGCAGGGTCGGCAGCTCTCCACCCGCGAACAGATGCGGGCCAAACTGAGCAAAGTAGGCAGTGAAATCGATAACACCGCGGCGCTGCTGGGGCGGGCTGAGCATATCTGGTTCCTACTCTTGCTCAGCCTGCCCGTCGACTTGATTCTGGCGCATACCTCGCCCAACAAGCCGACGCTCGGATTATCGATCCTAAATCAGTCGGCGCTCTTCTTCGCGCTGCTTGCCCTTACGGGCTTCTTCCGACGTGAACTGATTGATCATCTCGGCGCAATCAAGGACCTCATTCAAAGTTGGAGCAAGCACCGCCTAGCTAAGTCCGGGCTGATCGCTATCGCCGCTTTTTTTGCCATAATCGAGGCCCTGATCAAGGTGCGCGAGCTTAAGATCAGCCCAATTTTTAGCATACTGCTAGTCCTGGGTGTCTTAGCGCTGGCATTGCCAAGTTTCGTAAAACAGATCAAAGAGCAGCAGAAGGCCCTAGAGCAGCGCATCCGAGATCCCTTCGAATGGGTGAGTTTCGTCAATCGTCAACTGCTGGCGATCAATATTATGCCCTCTATCTTCGCGCGCCTGATCTCAATCACCGCAATCTTGCAATTACGCGCCGGGATCTCGGAAGCTGATCTGATCTTATGCCTGGGAACAAGCTTGTTCTTCCTAATTCTGTTGAAGCCTACACGGGAAGACTTCTATGCCCGCTGCAGCGCCTGTGCCCGGCCGACCCCGCGGGCCCTAAAAAGTATGGGGGTCTGTCCGGGATGTGCCCCCAAGACCTTTGCCGTGAATCAACCGCTGGAGCAACCAAGCGTAGAGCAAAAATCGGATCGGCCGCCCCAGGTTAAGCCATCAGATAAGTCCAACGCCAAAGACTCGCGCCACACGCATAAAGAAACCAGCACGCTCGACCGACTCCGCGAGCGGATCCAGGACCGAGTGCAGGGGCAAGCCGATACGATCAAGCAGCTGACCCTGCTTCGAAAAAAGAAGCAGCCGCAGCAGGGAAAAATCCGAAAATAGCGCGGCGACATTCTGGCTTGCGAACGGTTCGAGTCTCACTACGATTTGCCGCCGTCCCAGAGGAGCGCCGTGCAATGCGGGCAGCTGCGCGGCGGGGATCTCGAGAAAAGCTCCGGGCAGCACTCCGTCGATGCATTGCACGCCTTGATTGATCATGACCGGCTTTCCGTTGCGGTCGGAGAGCTCATAATACAGCATCAATCCCGACGCAATTTCCGGTACCATCTCCAGATCTAACCGCGCCTCAAAAACTGGAGCAGCGCGTGCAGCTAAGAGCGGCTTTACTTCGACAATACCAACTGCCGACGCCGGGATAGGCGCCTGGGCCGCCGCATTGATCGCAAGGTTAAAGCTCTTGGTTTGACAGGCCAGCACGCGGTCGGAGGGAGAGATCAACAACACCCGCAGATGAAATCTGGCCTTAGAGCAGCTCTTGTCAGTGATCAAACCGGCTAAAACCGCCGCGCTCACGCAGGACAAAAGCTCACAGTAGGAATCGGCAGCTAAACAATAAAGCTGCCGCAGCACCCTGGGAGGTCCACTCTCAGGTTCGCCGGTCACATATTCCAGCATCACTCGGTAGTCTGGAACGCTAAGATTTTTAATCGAAACTGCTGCGCGGACAGCCTGCTCACCTTTCCATTCAATGCTGGGCTCGATCTCAAGCCGCTCAATCTGCGCATGATCCCATTCGAGCAGTGCTCCGTAGGATTCCATGGTGACCGGCACGTCAGCATGCAAAGCGCTGCAGGGCACTACTGCGCCGCAAACCACCCGGCCATCCGAACGTGACATGGTTACTTCGGCGTAACAGTCTGAGATCTGCAGCTCAGCCGGCAATCCAGACAGAGGCAGCTCCAGCTGATAATTGCTATAAGATCGTAGCGGCGCTGTTATCAGCAAATTCGCGCTCGTACCTAAAATGTCCTCCCCAACCGCAAGCAGATCATGATCTAGAATTCGGCAGCTGATGGTAAAGATCTCATGCGCGGCTCCGGCCATGCACAAATCCACCCCAAAGCGCAGAGCTTCACAGACCTCCGCAGCATGCAGACGGTACACCCGCTGCAGCGCTTGGATCCGCAGATAAGATCCGCTCGCACTATCGGTTTCCAAAAAACGCACCGCCTGAGGTGCCGGCAAGCTAAGCCGGGCCTCGCGCAGCTCAACGGCTCTCAACGTAACCCGTTCTTCGCCTTCTGCTAGCCGTTCTCCGGTCTGACTCAGAACTTCAATCTCGAGCGATAATAAATTTTCTGTATTCTCCAGAGCCAGCGCTTCCAAGGGGAGAAAGATGCGGAATTCGTCGATTAGGAAGCGCTCCTCGGTCACATGGATCGGAGATTGAAGCGCAAAGCGCGGGGCCACCATGCTGGCCGCAATGTTAAGCGCGCGATCTTCAGACCAGCTCTCCCAGCCAGCGCGTACACGCACATAGCCCTTAAAGTCTTTGAGGCGGCAGCGCAGCATCAAATTCTGGCCTCGCATGCCGCTAATTTTGATGCCCAGGCGTATTTCGAGGCCGGGATAGCCGAACCATTGGACATCACGGCTGAGTTGAACCTCAAAAATATGCACATCTCCAGGGGCCCGCTCGTCCTCATCCAGCTCTTCGCTGCCGAGGCGCGCCACGCTGCGCAGCCTTTTGCGAAGCCAAGCGACAAACGACCTCAGATCTTCGAGAGTTTCAGCACTCTGCACCCGGGCTTCGTTACGGCGCCGCGCCTCAAAGGCCTTACATATATCGCCGCATAGCTCCACAATATGCGGCTCCGCCCAGAGCTGCTGCTGCAAGACGCGAAAAGCCTCCAAGAACCCCGTCTCACCAGTGCGGCGAAATAGAAACTCGGTCAACAGCAGATAAATATTCTGCAAATCTTCATTTGAATCGGCGGGCGGTGTGGGATTGTGGAGGAACTGCTCCAGCCGGATCAGCAGACTGGCGCTGCTAAACATCTCTTGCCGCGTTCCAGGGAGGGCCGAGACGGCTGGATTGTTTGACCCCCTTAACGGCAATGGGAGCGCCGCGCCGGCTGACGTCGCCGCCGGTGCACTGATACGTGTCTTGTTATTGCCGCCCTTTGAGCCGCGCGCGCCCATACTACCACCCTCCAACGCCGCGGCTGCAGACTAGCACGCTCTTTAAAGGAGGGCCATCCAGAGGCGCTGACTAACGAGTGCAGAAAGAGCGCTTAACTTGCTGAGCCGATTCGATCCGCGGTCCGATAAGCGGCTTCCTGCACGGCGGGATCACGGTCGCGCATGAGTGTCGTAATTATAGCTGCAACGGGCGTCTTTCCGGGCACCCCCTGATAGCTTCGCAAAAATTCTTCCGCCTTCTTGGAGTGGTTAGCCAAGCCATTGAGACAGTTAACGAGGAATATGGAGCGCCCTTCCTCCAGGACCTCTTTGGCGCTGCTCCTCACATCGCTATTTAGCTCCTCATTGGAAGCGATCCTGCCAAGACAAGCCTGCACGCTGGGGGAGCGGAAACAGAAGCGCATCGCCCGCGTAGCGTTATATGACATCTCATCATTCTCAATTGGATGGGAAAAGTAGCGTAGCGTAGAGTGCAGCAAGCCAATTGCGCCCCCTATCAGAGCAATCATGGGCCAGTGATGAATCGCAGTGAAGGGGGTCGTTGGACCCGAAGCCGGCTGCGCACCTAGCCACACCATCCCCATCACGCCGAGATAGCCGGCCTCGATCCAGGCGGGCCAGATCAGCCCAAGCTCCCACTTGAGACGCTGATAGACCTCTCCCGCGCCCCAGGCAGTTAACTTCGAAACCTCGGCCTCGGAGCCCGACAATGCCATAGCACGCAGACTTTCCTCCGGAGCGCTCCGTCGGTGTCGATACTTCTGATCTCCCGACCTGATTAATCCCGCGCTCCGCTCTTCAACACCGGGATGCACTAGGATTGGAGAGAGTGATTTTAGCGCCTCGGTGGGACCACTCTCATAGTCGGACTCAGCCACTAGTCTGATAATTCGCTCGCAGGCTTCGGGGTCTTCAATCACTCCTGCTCGGTTAATCCCCTCGGCAGCCGCTTTACAGGCCTCAGTGTTATGCTGGTGCCCCTCAATCTCCTGAAGGAAGAGATACAGTACTTCCGTATCGGCGACATAGGGGTGAAGCGCTTCAAGTGCCTTAGTTCTAACCTTATCGAATGACAACGCATCGACACCGCTCGTAGTTCTAAGTGCCCGGATGACCACGGCACGAGTTGCGGGATACTGAATCTTTAATAGTAGAGGATCAACTAATTCAAAGGCGTCGGCCTCACTTCGAACCTCCGCGCCTGTGAGCTGCTCAAGCTTTCGCAGAATGCCTGACTCACCTATTGCTGAGATCTCCTCGCCCGCCACCTGGGCGGAATCCGGCTCCATCAGAAAGGGCGAGGCGTGACTAGCTGCGCCAGCACCCCTAGGGGCCGAAGATGTCTGAGTCTGAATGTTTGCCATGTCACTGCCATTATGCTCGGGAGGCAGCAAAGTGGCAGATCTGAGAAAAGCTCGGAGAACGGATTAGGAAAAACCGCCAGGAGCAGCGCCAAGCTGCAGCTAGGAATTGGTTACCGGACAAATAGATCGGCCGCTGATCCTCCTGGCACATTCCATGCAGCCACAGACTAGAGAGTAAGGTTTTATGTTTACCAGCGGAAATTCAGCACTGCAGACCGACTCCAAATGGGAGCTCAGGGTTCTGCGCCAAGAGATGAACGAGCTCAAACGCGAGAAGCTTCATCTCCAGAAAAAAAGCTACGAACGCCAGCTGACCAGCTGGGAATCCAACCGCATGGAAGAGCTGCTGGATGAGGTCATGGTGCTTCTGCAGCAGTTTGGAAAGCTCAATCACCGCGAATTCGCCCGCATCAAATAGCGGCTCCTCGCAGCCGCCCTTGCGGACACTCAATCAAGCTGAACCGATGCGACGCTTCAAAATTGCCTAGCGCTACACAGCCGACAGCCGGAAGTATTCAAAAACTCCTTTTCTAACCCAGGAATATGGGCCAGTTCGGAGAACTTTTCTCTTGAGTTGCGCTCTGTTATCGTAAGCCCCTATGGCCGTTGAAATAAAAATGCCCCAGCTAAGCGATACCATGTTTTCAGGCAAGATTCTGGTATGGAAAAAGAACGAAGGTGACGCGATTAAACGGGGCGACATTCTGGCAGAGGTCGAGACAGATAAAGCCAATCTTGAGATTGAGTCTTTCAACGATGGCCAGCTAATTAAGATCATGGTACCGGCCCAGAGCACCGCTGCGGTCGGAGATGTGATCGCAGTGATCGGACAACCAGGCGAGGTAGCAGCGGTTAGCACCAGCGCAGCCGCAGCGAAAAGTGCCTCATCAGCTGCTCCGCCAGCAGCGAAACCATCTCCCGTCGGGGCTCCATCAAGCGCGAAGATTTTGGCCCACCCTGCCGCCTCGTCTTCAGAGCGCATCAAGGCCTCGCCCCTCGCCCGCAAGGTCGCAGCGCAGCGCAACATCGATATTTCAGCGCTGCATGGAACCGGGCCTAACGGCCGCATCACAAGAAAGGATGTCGAGCAGGTTTCGGGAACAAGCGCACCCTCATTATCCGCAGCCAGTGCGCCGCGCAGTGCCTCACAACGTCCCGCTGCCGCGCCGTCTGCTGAGCCCGGAGCCGGCACGCTGCGCCCGCTCTCAAAAATGCGCGACACCATCGCACGCCGCATGCAGCAAAGCGTGACCGAAGCGCCGCATTTTTACTCCACGATCTCGATCAGAATGGATCAAGCTCTTGCGCTGCGAGAGGTGCTAAAGGCGCGCGACGAATACAAGGGATTGAGCGTGAACCACTTTATCATCAAAGCGGCCGCCTATGCCCTGAGCCACGAACCCCGGGTTAACTGCGCCATGCGTGATGGGCAGCTTTTTGAACCTGCCAGCATCAACATCGGCATTATTACTGCAATCGAGGATGGGCTCTTGATTCCCGTTATTCGGGAGACCGATCGACTGGCGCTAAAGGACCTGGTCTTTGAGGCTCGCGCTGCCGTAGAAAGGGCTCGTGCCGGACGACCAAGCTCCGCCGATCTGATGGGCGGCACCTTCAGCATCTCCAATATGGGCATGTTTGAAGTTGAGAATTTTACCGCGATTATTAATCCCGGCCAGGGCGCAGTGCTTGCGGTCAGCGCGGTACAGCAGCTGCCGGTCGTGGAGCAAGGCCAAATCACGATTGGCAAGATCATGAAAGCCACGCTATCAGTCGATCATCGAATCATTGACGGTTTGATGGCCGCTACTTGGCTTAAACATTTCAAGGAAGCATTGGAGCTTCCCGCTTTGATGACGGTGTAACGGTGCCAATCGAACTTCCGAGACAGCAAAGAACCGGACAGCCAAAGCCGACCTGGCTTAAGGTTCGCGCCCCCGGGTCGCCTGAATTTCTGGAGACCAAAGACGTAGTAAAATCCTTAAAGTTGCACACCGTCTGCGAAGAGGCGCGTTGTCCCAATATTGGCGAGTGTTGGTCGCATCGCACCGCGACCTTCATGATCATGGGCGATCTCTGCACCCGACGCTGCCATTTTTGCTCAGTTAAGAAAGGTGATTCCGAAACTCTTAGCCCGCTAGATCCTTTCGAACCAGACCGCGTCGGCATTGCTGTCCGCGATCTAGGACTTAAGCATGTCGTCATCACCTCCGTAGATCGCGATGACGTTGCTGATAACGGAGCGTTGCACTTCGCCAAGACGGTGCGCGCAATTCATACACATTCGCCGCAGTGCAAGATCGAACTGCTGATTCCGGATTTGCGCGGAGAGCAGAGAGACCTGCGGACGATTCTAGATAGCCGCGTTGATGTTTTGAACCATAACATCGAGACTGTGCCTCGCTTGTACAAGAAGGTGAGGCCATACGCCGGATATATCCGGTCGCTTTCGATCTTGAGTATGGCCAAAGAGATCGATCCAAATGTGCTAACAAAATCCGGAATTATGGTAGGACTGGGCGAAACCCACGAGGAGGTGCTCAGAGTCATGGACGACATGCGCTACCACGGCATTGATATCATGACGATCGGGCAGTACTTGCGGCCTTCCGAAAAGCAGCTGCCGGTACGGGCATATGTCACCCCCGAGGAATTCAAGAGCTACGAGGTCGAAGGCATCAAGCGCGGATTCAAGTTCATCGAATCCGGCCCGTTAGTAAGAAGCTCTTACCACGCCTGGAAGCATACAGTTGAACAACCGGTCTAATCACTTCTTGAGCAGATGCTGATTTAGGTCCAAGACCGCCGCAGCGAATTCGGGCAGCTCTACGACCTCAATCCCGGCGGCAGCAAGAAAGGCGCGACCTTCACAGTGCACAAAGCTAGCAGGCTCCGGCAGTGCCATTACCACCCGCGCCAGACCAGCGGCCAAAATCCTTCGCACGCATGGCGTTTGACCCGAGAGGCGCAAACTGCAGGGCTCAATAGTGGTATAGATTGTGCCCGCCGTGAGGATCGCCTGGCGCGCAGCAACTTTCTCCAGCGCGCACTCCTCGGCGTGCTGACCGCTGCGCAGCTCAGAGGTATAGCCCGTCGCGACCTCGCCGCCTTTAGAGTCAGTCAGAAGCGCTCCCACACTGTATCGATCTTTCGAGAGCGGCGCTTGCTTTGAGATCTCAAGCGCACGCTGCATTAGCTTTCGATCCAACATGAGCTGCGTTTCAGACATACCGCACCGCATAACGCGCCAACACCAATCCATCAAGCGCTGCGGCGCTCAAAAGTTGGAACGAGAGATTTGTGGGAAGCGATAGCTTTTGAGGATTGAATAAGCGCGGAGCAGTTTCAGCGCCGATGACTAGCGGCGCTATTGCCAGCCACAGCTCGTCCACTAATCCCGAACTGAGGAACAGCGCATTTATTGAACTACCCCCCTCGATCATCAGCCGCCGCACGCCGCGGCGATATAGGTCCTGCAGGATAAAATGCGGTGCCACAACGTTATTCCCCATTCCCACAGTCTGCGCGGACGTGCCGAGTTGGCGGGTCAACGCCTCCAGCCGTGGCGCTGGACAATATACGATCTTTTCGCCATTACCCGCGCTAAAAAAGCTGGACCCCGCGGGAATCTCTCCGGAACAGGTGCAGGTTACTTTGATCGGAAATTCAGATTGCCCCTTCGAGCGGCGCAACTCTCGCAGCTTCTCTGAGTACACCAGCAAGCGCGGATTGTCGCGGCGCAGCGTGCCGGCGCCAATCAAAATCGCATCGCTGTCAGCGCGCAGCCGGTCTACCTCGGCCAAATGCGTGGCATTAGAAAGCACCAAGCGCTCGGGGCCGCTATGATCGATTGAACCATCAAGCGATGCGGTGGTGTGAATAAATACGAATGGACGGCTTTGAGAATGTGCCATGGGTCCCTAAGGGCACCTTTATACGCCAATTCGAGCAGATTAACAGCTGCCCGATCAACTTCGGCGGGCGGGAGCTAGCGCGCGCTGCGTTTTAGCAGGTTTTCTATGCGCTTTAGGAGAATTTTGCGCTGGATTGTTTTCTCGCAGTAATCATCAGCACCCGAATCAAGCAGCGCAAACTCGCGATCAGTGTCAGCGACCACGGTCAGGACCAACACCGGAATATTCTTAAAATGTTGATCTGCTTTGAGGCGGCTGACGAACTGCGCTCCATCCACTACCGGCATCATCAGGTCTGAGATGATCAGATCCGGAGCCTCGCGCTGCACCGCAGCGAATCCCTCCGCGCCGTCGCTAGCACTCGCCACATCGTAGCCCGAGGACTTCAGAACCATTTCCAGGATATTGCGCTGATCGGGGTCGTCCTCTACGACCAGCACCAAGGGTTTAGCGCGAAGCTTGCCGGTCGGTCCCCGAGAAAAGAGCGGCTCAGAATCGGCCGCGTCCGTCGGATTCAAATTGAGCGCAGCTTTTCCGTGTCGTGGCTGCGGCGTCCCGCTTCCGGAAAAGAAATCCACCATGCCAATAGCGTCCGCCGACTTCCCTCCGATCTTGTCGGCAAGCGGCTTCATGTATACATCCGGAATTCCGCGAACAGCGCTTAATAAAGATTCATAAGTTAACAAGCCTTTCGCTACCTGTTCTATCCCTACCACGAAGAGCGGCCAGAGCCCGCGCGTCGTCAGAAATTCCGCTAATTGAGCTTGATTGTCGCAGCCATCCACAGCGCGAATAGCATCACTATCCAGAGTGATGGCACTTTGCAGCGAAAGCATCCCGCGATATCCAGTATTGCGGCAGGTCGGACAACCACGACCCACCATGTAAGGGGCGGTTGGTTTTAGAAATGCCGGGATCTCTTTCACGAGATTCTTGTCCGGCACGGTCTCGCGGGAGCAGCTCCGACATACGGCGCGCACTAGTGCCTGCGTAATAGCAGCGAAGGGTTTAACCTCGGCGATCGCGATCCCCGCTTCCCGCAATTTCAAGAACAGCTCTGCCAGATCAGCCGCGCCCACAGCTATCACGACCAGCTCCGATTCAGCGATGCGGGTGAAGCTGCCGACATTGTGGATTTCCGCTAGATCGATGCAAGCTGCGGCCCCGGACAATGCTAGATAGGTTGCAGCGCCGCGCGCCGGCTGGCTCCGATCGACCGTTCCCAGCACGAAGCTCCCCGACGTGCGATCTAAGAGCGCCTTAAAATCAACCCGAGCTGAGTCCGCTATCCCTAATTGTTCAGCTAGCCTTGCAAGCGGAAGGCGCTTAAGGCTGTAAAACTTGATGCCGCGTTTAGTTCCCGCGCTGCCGGACTTTCGATACTTGAAGGCAACGATTTCATCTTGCAGCCGCACAGCCGCGGAATTCTCAGTTGCGGCATCAAAATCCTCCAAGAAGGCGGCCGCGCTACGTTGACCCAACCAATTCCAAAGCCGATCCAGCCATCCTCCTGGATTCCGGGTATGCTTTATTTCCTGGCCGGCTTTAAAAACCTGGCAGATGATTTCGCGTTCATCGGGAGTAACGACCAATTCATCGCCGGACTCAGAGAGGCACTCCTCAACTAAGCGGCGCACACATTTTGTCAGCGCTGCTTCTTGGCGCACTTTGGCCGTGAGCGCATCGGCGTCACTTTGCGGTGGGGTGCTAATACCTTGATTGTCCTCTATCATCCTATAACTTATCGTCTTTTCCCGGCTTTCACTTAATTCCGGGCGGAGTGTCAGTTTCTATGTTCGACCCAAGGCTCCGATCGGGCTAAAACAACACTTGAGAATTTCGACGAGGGTCGCAGGGAAATGCTAGAGTGCAACCACAGAAAGCAAGTATGAGAGCTCGTCGCGGGCGCAAAAAGCAATGCCAACCATTCGGGTTGACTATTCTTTTTAGTAAATTCGCTCTAACTTGTAGGTGCCTACATCGGCAGCGGACCTGCTGGCTCCAGGCCGGCCATAAGATCCGCCGATCAGAGCCATCGGAGATTTCTATTGGACGCCCGGTATAAGTAGTGATGTTGAAGGAATAGCTTTTCAAAACCGATGCGTCGAAACGGAGTTAAACTTTTAGTCTTGGGTCTGTTGCTCGGAATCGCCGCCGGTCTCGGGGTGCGCTGGGTCCAACGCTATATTGCGCGCGAGCTGGTCTCGATGCTCGATGACGAGGCGATCCATGGCGCCGGATGCCGCTTTCGCGTCGGTTCGATCCGCATCTCGCTGCTTGCCCTTAATGCCCTGGCCAAAGATGCGGCTCTTGAGTGCGATGGTGAACGGAAGCTGGCATTCGAGTCGCTGAAAGCCGACTTTAGCTTGGCGCGGCTACGCGAACATAAAATACTGCTTTCGCACCTCGACATGCACAACGGTTTTGCCAAGGGGGTCGGCCCGCAAAGCGCCACCTATCGCTTTATCGACTGGCTCGCCGCTCCCCTGCCCCCCGAGAAGGATTATCCCGGCAGGTGGAAGATCAAATTAATGTCGTTGAAAATGGACGACACATGGTTCAGCGAACAGAATGCTGCCGGGGAGATTAAAGGACGCGGGGCTGAATTATACGTTGAGCGCACAGCCGAGAATGATTTCGTCCTGAAACCCTTCATCAGAACGCTGCGCATGCGCATCGGAAGCGCCGACCATCGCAGCATTAAACTCGGTCGAGCCAAGTCCGAGATTTACCTTGCAGATGATTTTGTACAGTTCCGTGATCTTTCAGTTGCGCTTAAGAGCTCCTCACTTTCCGGATTTATTACTTCACATCGGCGTCCCGAGGAGAAGCTAGAGGGCAGCATCAGACTGCTGGCAGATTCGTTGTCGTTTGATTTGCCTCCAGACCTAAAATTTCACTCGGAGGGAGCAGTCGAACTGGGCGGTACCGGATCGGCACCAGTTCTCGAGGCCCAGATCAATCAGGGCGAGTTTAGCCCAGGAAGCTTCGAAAAAAGCGGGGCGCTGGACTTTAAGGAGATTCACAGTGCCGCCGCAATTCGTCCGGGCAATGAACAATTCTTGAATCTAAGGGAGTTCAGCGCAAAGAGCGGCGCTGCCACGCTAAAACTAACAGAACCAATTTTAATCACCGGAGGCAGACTCTCCGGAAGCATTAAGTTCGATGCCGACGGCCTTAATTTTGATGGTGCAAATCTAGGCGCCGTACGGAGCTCGATCGATCTAAGCGGCAGCTTTGAGCATCCCGAGGTGACATTAAGCGGCTCCACTGAACGATTGTCAGCAGGCGGAGTTTATTCTGCAGCAGCGACTTTCGGGCTAAAGCTGCGGGGGAACGATCTCGCGGTGCAATTAAATTCGCTCCCCGCAGATCCACAAAAGCTGAGCGTGGCGGCCGATATCGACCTTGAACCAGTCCCGGCCGAACTGAAGCAGTCCAAGATCGATCTATTGGTGCCCTGGGGCGCGTCAGGCAAGCGCGGGGGTGCCGTACTGACGATTAAAGGCTCCGCCACCGGCCCCTTAACTGCCGAACAGCTGCGCGGCAGCGCGGAGCTTAAAGTTTCGAGACCGGACCAGGACGCACCCTTGCTGGCTGGCACCATGCAGCTCAATGCCGCGAAGCTTGTAGCCGTTTTAGCAACGAGCTCCGGCAAACTAACCTCGAATCTGAGTGTCGATTTCTTAGGAAAGAAGACCGGCCAGCTGTCGGTAGAGGCTCGCGGATTCGACCCGGCAGAATTGTTTCCCGAGACGGAGTGCGTCTCCGTTGATCTTAGCGCACGCTATGCTTTTAGCGCTGACAGCCCTGCCAGGGGTGAGGGCAGCATTCGAGTCGGAGACAATGCGCTAGGGTGCGCTCCCTTTACCCTGCGCACCGCAAGTGCGTACAGCATCCCGATCAAAGACGGAGTGCTCTCGCTGCCCGACATAACCTTGCGCAATTCAGAAAACGGATTGGTGCTGGGCGGTAGTGCGTCGCTGCAGGAGGGATTGGATCTTTCAGCGCGCGGCACACTCAGCCTGAACTCTCTGCTTGCCGTAGCTCCTAGTCTGGATGAACTCAGCGGAGAGCTGAGTCTCAAACTCAAAGTTCGCGGCACCCTCGGTACGCCGCGATTTGAAGGCCAGGCCGAACTAAGCAAAGGGCGGATGGAGCTTGAAAGCGGCAATATTGCACTTGATGAGTTTAGCGGGCGCGCAATATTCAGTGGTGAAAGTATCGAGCTGCAGGACCTAAGAGGCGCTTTCAACGATGGACAGATCTTTCTTTCGGGCACCCTCTTTCCGCTTGATCTGGCACGCTCAAAGATTGAAGCGCGGCTGACGGATGTTTACATGGAGCCGGCTCCCAACACCTCCGTCAACCTCGACGCAGCGCTTTCACTAAAACGCGGCGCTAACGGCGAAGCTGCGATTGAGGGCGCGATCACGGTTTTGAATGGGGAGATCGAGAGAGAATTTGACCTGACCTCAATCTTACGGGCTGTGATCGAAATGGCGCTATCCATCAGGCGCGAGCGCGAGACCATCAGATCGCTTCCGGCCATCGGTCTCAATTTAACGATCAGCGCTCAGGACGAGCTGTACGTCTTAACCAACTGGCTGGGCGCTGAGTTTAGCGCCGAGGTGTTAGTCGAAGGGCAGCTGTCAGACCCCCAAGTCAGAGGCAAGCTTGAAACTCTGAACGGATGGTTAGGATTTAAAGATCGAACCTTCGACATTAACTCAGGCACCATTACTCTGCGCCCCGACAAGAGCGAGCCGCAGCTTGACCTGGTAGCGGAGTCAGTCGTGCGCTCGCAAGCGGGCGACAATTTATTGGTATTCTTAGAGGCGCGCGGCGCGCTCACTAACCCGCGCATCACCTTAAGCTCTGATTCAAGCCTTTCTCAAAAGGAGCTGCTGGCGCTCCTTACCTCGGGATCAAGCCAGCCAGGCACGACTCGCCTGGGCTCACAACGCACCGGCTTGCATCTCGGGGAGATCCCGCTCTTACAGGACACGCCCGCCCTGATTATCGGTAGACTGATTAAAAACCTGTCAACCATTGACAGCCTTTCGATCCAGCCCACCTACAATGAACAGCGTGGCGTGATCGAACCGACGATTATCGCCACCAAAAAGCTCTCGGACCGATTGTCGCTTACCGGAGACAGCTTCCTGGGGAGCGCAGCTAGCGAATCGACTCTTAAACTTACCTACGCCCTCACTCCCAAGCTCGACGTCTCGGGCTTGATAAGCTCGCTTAGCACCGAGGAGCAGCTAGCCCTCGGCGCCGATGCGATCCTCACCGTACTTTCACAGCACCGCAAGCTGCTCGATCTTTCGATTAACGGGCTCTCTCATTTCGAGCCGTCTGAGATTACTTCCAAGCTGCGGCTTGGCGAAGGATCGCGACTTACCCTTGAAGATCTCCCGAAGCTCCAGCGCAATATCGAAAAGTTTCTGGTCGATCAAGGTTACCGAGCCGCGCGGGTAACCCCCGAGTGTCCCGAGTTCGACCAGTATTGCCGCAGGTTAAACATCAATATCGATCAGGGGGAGCGCTACAGCATCGATCAAGTCATCACGAGCGGCGAAGAGCTTCCCGAGAATATCCGAGCAAAGTTCAAATTTTCGCGATTTGAAGAATCCGCCGCCACCCTCGAACTTGCCAGCGGCATCCGTGACGAACTAATCCGCGCCCTGAGGAATGAGGGCTTTATCGCGGCGCGGGTTAAGGCTAGCTATGAAGACCAGGGACAAGGGGCGCATAGCAAGCTGAACCTAGAGCTCAGCCCTGGGCGCCCGGTCAGCTTTACCTTCCAAGGCAACAAGATTTTTCAGCCCACCGATTTCTTGGAGACCATTAACCTCTTTAATCGCCGCCAGCCCTTCGGAAATAACACCATAAACCTTTTGGTTAGCGGCATCGAAAGAAAGTACCGTGAGGCTGGCTATCTATTTGTGGAAATCGCGAGCGAGCGCGACGAGGGCCCCGATGGCCGCATCAATTATCTGATTACAATTCGGGAAAACAATCAGCTCAAAGTTGAGCATGTGCAGATTGAAGCTGAGGATAATCTAGATGTCGATTGGCTGAAGGGGCAATTAGCCCGCGATTTCCCCGAAATCTACGACCGCACATTTTCTCCGCAATTTGCCGTTTCGGAAGAACTTGACGCCAATGCCGCCTCCCTGCGAACGCTGCTGCAAGAACAGGGATATCCGTCAGCCTCAGTCAGCTACGATATTCAGCCAGACCAGGAAGCGCACCATGTGCGAATTATTTATCACGTTAAGCCGGGCCCCAGCGACTTAGCCGATTGGATCCGGGTAGAAGGGTACCCCAGGGATTTAAAGCTGCCGACCGAACCGCACCCTCCCTACTCCGTTGTCGCGGCGTCAAGCTATATCGACACGCTGATCACAGCGCTGCTGGACCAGGGATTCCTATTTCCAGCGATCTCCTCTTCCGTGGACCAAAATGGGCAGGGTTTAGTATTGAACGTCGACGCAGGCCAGCGCACATATATATCGACGATTAAGATCGAGGGTCAGCAGTCGGTGGAGACGGAGGTGATTAAGCAGGAGTTCCCGATCGTTCCCGGGCAGCCCTGGAGCGATACAGCAGTCGATCAGGCGCGTGCCCGCTTATTGAAGCTGGGGCTTTTTAGCCGCGTAGAGATCGCCCCAGCGGACGGAGAACTCAACGACCAGCAGGAAGCGATGCTCGTGCGGGTCACCGAACGCGCCCTGCGCACCTTTCAGTTCGGAGGTGGATACAACAGCGCCTACGGTATTCATCTATTTTCAGAGGCCTCTGACAAACAGATCTTCCGAGATGGCCGCGGCCTTTCGTTACGAGTTGATGGCTATTTCGATCCAGCCGCATCGGAGGTTAGCGAGGGAATCGCCAGTTTAAAATACGCGGTACCGGGCATCTTGGGATCCGATTATTCCTGGATTGAAGATCTGCGCTATCAAAAGCAGACCACATCGACCCAAGAGTTCGATCTCGATCGCCTTTCACTGGCGTCGTATCTGTACCGCGCCTGGGAAAGCGGTTACTCCGGGTCGTTGGGGCACACGATCTTGCAAGAAGACCTAAATGACGTGTCACCAGACGCGATCATCAGTGAACTTGATTCGGGAGTTGTGCGCTTAAGTTTTCTTTCGGCCAACTTGGCTTATGATGGCAGGGACAATCCGCTTAATCCGCATCGCGGATTCTTTGCCTCTTCTGAAGCTCATCTGGCTTACAAGGGCATTGGTTCCGATGCCGACTACTATGGCGTAGGGGGCCGCTTCGCTTACATCTTGCCGCTGCCCGGAATCTTGCATCGCTTCTCCTTGGCCAACAATACGCAGGCTGCAGCTGCTTACACCTTCGATGGAACGACCGAGGTTCCGATTAGCCAGCGCTACTATCTGGGTGGACGCACCACGGTGCGAGGATTCCGGGAAAACGCTCTGGGTCCGCGTGGAGAAGATGGCAGCATTATTGGCGGCGATCTGCTGCTGATGAATAACTTCGAATTCCGCTATCTCTACACGGACACCGCCCAGTTTCATACCTTTATAGACCTCGGCAACGTCTATCTTCAGGACGAGTCAGTGGAACTGGGAGATTTAAGACGCAGTGTGGGGTTGGGGGTGCGGTACCTGTCACCGATCGGTCCGATCGGTTTTGACGTTGGCCACCCGCTAGATGAGAAATCTGGGGAACCCTCTGTGCGGGTGCACTTCAGTATCGGAACTAATTTTTAATCAGACGCTGGGCGAGCTTGAGGGGCAAAATTCTCCCTGAGTTCGACAGGCGAAGTTTGCAATTCCTGCGGGCTTATAGTTCGACTTTCGCGAAAGAGTCCTGACGTTCGGCCGCCGCACTTAAACGCTGCGCCAGGGCCGCGATACGCCAGTCACTCTCATGTTCGGCGATCGTGCGCAGATCGGAGACAACCCACGCTGGGCGCGCTTCATCAGAGTAGGTGCGCGCAAGATCCTTCAATTGGTCCAAGCGAGTATACCAGATCGCTTCCGGATTATAGGGATTGGCCGGATTTAGGTGCATCGTCAACCGCCGATCTTCGTCGCAACGCCTCTGGTAGGGCTCGGTCTTCCTAAAGTTCCCCTGCGCCTCGACGCTGCTGACCATGGCGCTTGCCAACTCGCGAATGCGCCAGTCTGGGTCGTTAGTTTCGATGCGGGTGAGTTCCTGCCGCAACGCATCCGACACGGGCAGATCTTTCGCGCATAGCGCTTCTAGATAGGCCTGGCGCTCATACCAAATCGCGTTGGGATTATAGGTACTGGGCGCGCTGGCGGCTGAGACTAGAGTCCAATTGCCGGCTGCCTGCTGCTGGCGCACGTGTCTAAAGCTGAATGAATCTTCGGGCGTATAAGTCTGCGTAACGGCCGTCTCCGCTCCAGAATCGTGAGCGACTTGAGGCTTGCTGCACCCCGGCAGGACCAGGGAACTCAACATTGCTCCGATCGATATATACTGATTGGAGAGCTGCTTTAAACGTTCGATTGGGCTTACTTCACACTTCATACCGCCACCTTTGTTTGGCTAAAAAAGGCGTTCTCGTTATGAAGAGGCTGCAATGGAGTGTAAGGTGCTCTTAGCAAAACTACGCTGTTGCGGCGGCAAAGCGCGCCAGGCCCGGCTATGCGCAGCGCTTCGAATTATGGCCAGATTCCTAGATGGTCTCAATCCCTGCGCTTAATCGGCACATCGAAAACTACCTCGCTCCCCTTTAAGGTGATGCCGTAGAGTTTTTTGGTATGAGGATGGACGAAACGGTATGGATCAGTCTCCAATGGCGCGATCGATTTGAATCCCATCGGTGAGGTCACAGTGCTATCGTCTGGATTGATTGTATAAACCTCCCCATCCCGAATCGCCGCGATCTGCTCAAGCTTCTCAGCATAATAACAGGTGTCGAATTGGGCCGCCGAGACACGCTGGCCAAATTCACATTTACTCAGCTCCTCCCGTCCTGGACGGACCGGGAAGTTCGATCCTTTGACGGCATTGCTGCTGCAGCCAGCGGCGGGCGCGAGGGTTACACCGATCAGCAATACACTCGCGAATCGGCGCAGCCCGGAGGAGAAGTCTGCTGCGAGATCGCCAGAACAGTTTCGTGCGGAGATAATATTCGATGCCATAGCCTTGTCTGAGGCGATGCTATCAGAGCTGCTCCCGCTAAGCATACTGCGGCGGCCTTTCTAGAGATTGATTTCAAGCCGAGGGAAACGCGGAATCCCTATTTCCCGGGTAGATGACAAATTTATTGCATCTTTAAATCCTGCATTTGATGGGAGATTTAATAATTTCAGTAGGTTAGCACCTTGTTTTAGCAGGAGGAATTTTGTACCCACTGCTCAATGCCCGGCATCCAAACTCTTCAGTAGGGTAATTCTCACGAGGGTGTCTTATGACTCGGATCATCTTGATTCAGAACGGGGCGTCAGAAACGGCGGTCGAATATTTGGCGCAGAGCGCGCTTAAAGTTAAGAACTCAACCATCACGGTAATCGCCGACCAGATTCCGGTCGCCAGCGATAATCGTATCGAATGGCTGAGCTCCACCAATAGCTCAATCTCTGCCTGCATTCGGAGAGCAGCCAAGGCGGCCAATGAAGATCGTCTGATGTTCATGGATGCCCGACTCAGTGTTACCGCAGCAGCCATGGCAGGCATGGCGGCCTATATTAACGCACAGCCGGATGGGACATTCAGCTATGTGCCGCTCTCGGTAGATGGAGAGCTGATGGAGCTTGGCGACCTTGGCGAAGATTCGCTAGTTCCGTTCTTAAGCTCCACCCCGGCATTGCCGCTAATGGCGATCGGCATTTCACGCGACATGATTTTACGCAGCGCTAACTTGCGGGGAGAGACATTAACCGAAGTGCTGACCGAACTGCTGGTTAAATCAATCCTAGCTTGCGACGAAATTGCTGCGTATGGCGACGCATTAAAGATCAGTGCAGAAATGGCAGCGACCCTCACCCTGTCGTCTGCTGCTAGTGCCAGAACACTTCGCACTGTCGTAGACAGCTGCAACATTGAAGAGCTTTTCCCGCAGCACAACTGGTCTCAGCACTCTAAGGAAAGTGCGGCAGCCTGTTATCATACCTTGGCAGCCACTTTCATTAAATTTGGGGATGCTGAATCAGCTACAGAATGCCTAAAGCTGGGTGATACCTTAGAGGAAAGCCCGCGCTCACTCGCATTACGGGGCCTTATTGCCCGCGAACGGGGTGAGGTCTTGGGAGCAGTGGCTAACATGATCTCCAGCCTGCAGCAGTATGAACTGCGCAAAAAGAACGAAGAAGGCGAATCTCATTACATTGCGTTTGAGCCAAGCAATGCCGAACAGGTAGAAAGCGAACTGCGCGCCGGCCTAGCAGCGCTAAATAAGCGCGATAATGAGGGTGCAATGCAGCACTTCATGACCGCCGTGTTTAAGTTCGACGCCTTCTATAAAGATTGCGGGATCGAGCAATAGTTGTTCGACGGTTGCTCTTTCGACTGAAATGTCCGGATCTCTCCGGACATTTTTTTAGCTATTGCAGCACACCGATATACCATTTTCCCCGGAGGTCCGACCTGAGGTAGACTGCCGGACGACATGTTTCCCCGGTCAAACTCAATACTCTGCACCAGCGGACTAATACTGATAGCGTTGGTGCTGTGCGGAGGCGATCTACATCTCTGGAATGCGGCCAGCGGCCCGCTCCTGCTGCGCTGGCGTTATGGCCTCCTATTGGGTGGGTTGCTTTGCGGATACGCCGTGTTCAGAGAGCGTTCTATGCCGGCGCTGGATCCCGCCGTGCTGTCGATAATATTCCCCATACTGCTCGTGAGTGGGTGGCTGACACGCCCCTACAATTTGTTGCAGGGCCCCTCGATCCGCGGCGAGATTATCATCATCTCTCTGGCCTGTTTCTACATGCTGCGGCATAAACAGGTTAAGGTTCTAGTTTGGGCCCCCTTACTTACCTCACTCTTACTCGCCGGCTGTTTTTATGTCGAAAGCTCCGGGCGTCCGATTTTTTCAGATGACAATGCGACCTTTATTTACCGGCTCGCATTGCTCGATCGGATCTTCCCTCACATCCCCTTCTACGGACCGCTATGGAATGCGGGGATCGATGTGCGAGATTTTTTTGCGACCGGAGCCCTTAATGTTTTTTTTCTCTTCTATCCGTTGATCCGGTTGTTGGGGGCCGAACACGCCTACGATCTGATCGTGACACTGCTATTATTCGTCTTACTTCCCGCCTCCGTCTGGACTGCCGCGCGCCTGGAACGGATGGAAAAGCTGGGAGCAGCGATCGCTGCCATCCTAGCTCTGAGTTCAAGTTTACTGTGGTACCGCTGGGCCCTTAAATACGGAACCTTGGGATTCATTACTACTGCTACCCTGGCCCCGCTTAATATGGCGCTGCTATTGCGGGTGATCTCTCGTGATACGGTGATCGAGCGTTGGATGGTGATCGTGGGGATGGTCTCAATTAGCCTGATGCTATGCTGGACTCCAGCGGCGCTGCTATTCCTGCCGTTCGGCTTATTCGGGCTGCTGCGCCTGCGGGCACTGCTTAGGAAGCGGGGCTTTTTGGTGCTGCTAATCGGCTTAATCGCCTTGAATTTGCCGTGGATCGCAGTATTTTGGCGGGTCTCTGATGTCTCATCTTTCTTCTCGAGTGGCAAAGCGGCGTATCATAGCTCCGCCACCGGAGCCGAGCTGGTGCAGGCGCGCAGACATGTTCGGCCCGTTACGCTGAAGGCTACACTCTCTACAATTAAAGACTTCGCTACATCCAGTAATCCGGTACTAGTACTGCTGCTGCTACCGGGAGTGTTCTACCTGCGCCCGCGCAGCCGTGCCCCGTTCTTAGCGATGATTGCATGGTCCCTGCTCCTGGGGTGCATAGTGGCACAGCTTAAACCGCAGCTTGAACTTGAGCGCGCCCTCGTGATGATGCTGCTTTGGGGCGCCCTGCCGGCAGCTGCGGCGGTGCTCCAAATTCTGCGCTGGGCAGAATCCGAGCGGGGCTCTTTGGCTCGAATATCCAGCGCCGCGTTATTATGCGGATTTATGCTTAGCGCACCGCTCAGCTCCGCCGCGGTGCTTAGAAACCGAACTACCGAGCAGTACTATTTCGCATCGCCCCTGGTGCATCAGCTAGCCGACGCCATAAATGAATATGGCGGCGCGGGCCGGGTGCTGTTTTCCGGCTTTGTACTGCACGAGCTGAACGGCGGACATCTGGCGCCCCTCACCCTCTGGAGCAGCAAGCCGCTGATGGCCTCGAGCCATCTGCATAACATGTGGAAGTATCGCCAGATCTTTCCAGGTCATTACTTAGAGCTCGGCGATGATGGAATCGAGCAATTCTTGAATCTGTACAACGTCTCCGCGGTGATCGCACATGAAGCCGACTGGAAGAAGCGCTTTAATGCGCAGCCCGATCGTTATCAATCGGTTTGGCGCGGTGGAAAGTTCGAGTTGTTTCAGCGCCTGAGGCCCGCCCCAGGATATTTTCTGGAGGGTCAGGGAGCCATTATTTCGCAACAGGACGATCGGGTAAGATTTACCCTGGAATCGTCAGAAGCGGTGCTAAAATTCAATTTTCTGCCCTTCGTCAGGGTAGACGGCTGCGAAGTTGCCCCAAGAGAGTATCCCGGCGGAATCAAGCTAATTGAGCTGCGTGGATGCCCCGTGAATCGGGAACTGGAGCTTCGATCGATCAATGCCGCTGAGCGGCTCTGGGGAAGTTACTGAACGATGAGCGTAAGCAAACCGAAGTCTCAATCTCAGGATGCTCTATTATTAATTGCGGCGCTGGCGGCCGCGACAGCTTCAATCGCCCTGCTACTATGGTGCGACAGCAATTTCAAGAAACCGCTGCAGCTCCTCAGCCCAGCAGACATCAGCCGCTGGAGCCGGGTGATCTCGTTGCGTGACAACACTTATTTCTTCTGGCCCACCGCGGATGTCAACGGTTTAGCTCAGCTGATTTTCGGAACGGCCGGATTGATGGTGCTGGGACTCTTAGCGGGTCGAGGTGCTGCGATCGGGTTCAGCACGGCAGTCACGGTCGTAATGCTTAGTCTTGCGATCCTGGGCATGGATATCCCCCTCGCTTATTGTGGCGCGAGCTTCCTCTGGATTTGGGCAGGCTTAGAAAACTTCAGGAGGTCTCCCACCCGCCAGAATGGAGCGCTGTTAGTTCTAGTCAGCATTCTGATTCTTCCTAGCTGCCATCAAGCCGCTCCTTTGGTTTGGATCGCCGGATTGATTTGTGCGCATCGCAGCGAAACTCCCGGCTGGACCACGTCTGAACAACGCTTGACGCTCCTTACAAGCATCGCTATTTCGTGGCTGACTCTACTCTCCATTCCAACAAGCAAGCTGACTCAGTATCCGCCAGCAGCCCGCTTAGTCCCCGTCTCGGCGCTGGGCGACGCCGGCGCGCTCTTTGGTCCAGCAGCAGGCTTGGTGACTGCTGATCCAGCAGCGCTGAATCCCACACTCCTGATAACTAGCCTACTCTTAGCGCTGATTTCACTGGGGCTGTTTACCGCAGCCAGCCGAAACGTCAAACAGTTATCCTTAACCGCTGCAGCCTTATTTGCTGGCACCGCTATCAATGCCGCCCCCTGGCGCGAGCTTCGGGAGATCGGTCCATATGCGGCGCTTTCAAGAATCGTTCCGTACGCGGCTGGCTTTAATTTGGGGTTGCTGGGGCTGCTGCTTGGCATCCTAACTTTAGCAGTCGCGCTAATGGATCTTCGTCATGCGCGCTCCATAATTGGGATGTTACTGCTTTGCGCCTTCTTGCTGGCGGGATGCAGGATCTATTTTAACCAGGAGGCGTTGCTGGTTCCCAAGTTCGCCCACCGTGCCTGGAACGAGATCAAAGATAGACCCTCTGACTCAGCGACACTGGCTCTTAATTCACCCTCCGCGCTACTGCTTAATCTTTATGGCAGCGGGCCGTATCTGAGCGCGCTTAACTTTGGCGATCATAAAGCCTCCCGGCTCTCCAGCCTGAAGCCTACTATTCGCGGCTCCCATTCAGAAACGAGCCTGGGCGGACTGACTGATCGAGTGCTCCAGAGCGGCTGGTCAACCGGAAAATCTGGACAGTCCGGGGACGAATGGTTGTTTGTAGAGCTACAAAAGCGTGTCGCCTGGCATGGCCTCGACCTTAAGCTGTCTAAAGATCGCGCGGCGGAATTCCCCCGAGGTCTAAGAATTTCCTACGCGGAGGACTGCGCGGCTTCGTGTTTGCATCGGCCTGAGCAGAGCTGCACTGACAAGCGATTCCTGCGCCTATTGGTGGATATTCCAAGTTGGCAGGGCCCGATCAAGCTGACTCCTGAGGGCTTGCCGTTTTTTGGACCGCAGCCGGAGGTGCGGGTATATTTCCCGACCATCGTTGAACCAGGCTGCCTTTTAATCGAACAGACCGGAACGGACCCATACAATCCGTGGAGTATCAGTGAAATTAATGTTTTGATTCGTAAATGAACTCGCCCCAACGTCTAACCCAGCGGATTTTAGAGCAAGCTCGAGCCGGTGACATGCGGGCGCTTAAAAGTGTGCCCAAGACCGATCTGCATGCTCACGTGGATCTGTCCTGCCCATTCAATACCTACTCAAGAATCGCCCGGGGGCGCATTACGATACCACCCGAGCGCTTTTGCAGCCTCGATCACTTTTTAGAATTCTACCTCCGCAACTATCTCCCCTACCTGCTGACTCCGCGGCGGTATCTGGAAACAATTCGTGACGCATTCAGCACCATGATCACGGACGGCGTGATCTATACCGAGCCAAGCTTCGATCTTTTCCTGCTAGGCAGCACCCGCATGGCGCCGCATGAATTTATTAAACTGCTCAGCTTGGAGGTAAAGCGTGTGGCGGCTCGACTCAGGGTTGCCCCGACTTTGGGACTGGCGCGTAATTTTTCGGATCCTGAGCTCAATTGGCAGGAGCTTGCGGAGGAATATCTTGAGACCGGATTTTTCGAGGCGATCGATATTTATGGGGCGGAGACTCTCAAGCCACTTTCCGAATTCGACTCCTTCGTGGGAGCCGCCCGGAGACGGGGAATCAAGGTTAAACTGCATAGCGGCGAGACCGGCGCTCCGGAGCGGATCAGGAGCGAATTACATGAGATTGAACCTGATCAGCTGCAGCATGGGGTGCGTGCAGCTGAATCCCCAGAGCTACTCCAAGAGCTCGCGCAGCGGGGTTTATTGGTAAACGTTTGCCCGACCAGCAATTACGCGCTGCGTGTAGTTGAGCATTTCACGGATCACCCCGCGGCCCGCATGCTTAAGGCTGGAGTTAGAGTTACTATCAATTCGGATGATTATGCGGTATTTGGCAGTTCAGTTAGTGAAGAGTACCTGGCACTTTACACCCAGGGCGTAATGAACGTAGATCAACTTGAGCAGGCCCGGCTAAATGGATTGTCGGCGATGCGCTAACCGCGAATAGCCTGCAGGTATGGCAAGCGTCTCGAGATCGATCCCGCTAGAATTTAGATCAAGTATTATGATGGAGCATTGAATGGAAGATCTGGACAAGCGTTCGACCATAATGATCGTCTTCGTGGCGGCTCTCGGTTACTTCGTCGATGTATACGATCTAATTTTGTTTAGCGTCCTGCGCATCCCCAGCCTGAAGGACTTGGGCGTTCAGGGTGACGAATTACTAAATTCCGGAGTGTTTCTACTGAACATGCAGATGGCCGGATTGCTTTCGGGCGGCATCCTCTGGGGCATCTGGGGCGACAAGCGCGGACGGGTTTCCGTGCTCTTCGGCTCGATTCTGCTCTATTCTTTGGCGAATATCGCGAATGCCACAGTTCAAACGGTTGAGGGGTACGCGATCTGGCGATTTATCGCGGGGGTGGGATTAGCCGGCGAGCTTGGAGCCGGCATCACGCTGGTTAGCGAAGTCATGTCGAAAGAGGGCCGCGGCCTGGGAACGACCTTAGTGGCAGCGATTGGGGTGGGCGGCGCGGTCGCAGCGGCCCTGGTTGGCAACGACTTCTATTGGCGCACCGCTTACTACATCGGGGGCGGACTGGGGTTGTGTTTGTTGGTGCTGCGAGTCTCAGTTTACGAATCCGGAATGTTCAAAGCGGCATTGGGCGAGGATATCCAGCGCGGCAACTTAGTGATGCTCTTGAGTTCCAAAGAGCGCGCCTTTAAATACCTGTGTTGCTTCCTCGTAGGCGTTCCAATTTGGTATGTAGTGGGGATCTTGATTACCCTTAGTCCCGAGCTCGGCAAAGCGCTTGAAATGCCGGAGCTTCCTGTAGTTTCGAATGCCGTCCTATACAGCTATCTCGGATTGGTGGTTGGCGATCTGGTGAGTGGTTTATTAAGTCAGTTGTTGCGCAGTCGCCGCAAAGTTTTGGCGATCTTTGTTCTTTTAACCATGCTTAGCTCGGTGATGTTTGTCGACAATCATGGAGCTTCGCTAAGCCGCTTCTACCTCTTTTGCTTCTTAGTTGGGTTTCCCGCTGGATACTGGGCCGTATTTGTTACCACGGCTTCGGAACAATTCGGAACAAATCTGCGCGCAACGGTGACCACCACGGCCCCCAATTTTGTCCGAGGCGCCGTGCTGCCGATTACTACGCTATTTCAATATCTGCGCAGCGATTTCGGAGTGCTGAATAGCGCTCTGGCGGTCGGGGCGCTGTGCTGCAGCCTAGCGCTGATCTCGGTGCTGGGGATTCAAGAGTCATTTGGAAAAGATCTGGATTATGTCGAAAAATAATGCTTACCCAGCTTTGCGGCTGAAGTCAGGGCGTGAACACTCCACCCTTAGCCGACATCCCTGGATCTTTTCCGGTGCGCTTCAGGACATCCCGAATCTACCCGCCGGAACAGTTGTCCAGATAGTTAGTGCGGACGGGTCGGCGATCGGGCTCGGGCATTTCTATCACGGCAGCATCGCGGTAAAAGTCTTTTCTCTAGAACAGTCGATCGCGGACGAGTCACAATTCTGGAAAGCACGTCTGCAGAACGCAGTCGAGCTGCGTCGTGAACTGGGACTTTTCGGGCGTACCAATACCTCCGGCTTTCGTCTGGTCAACGCCGAGGGCGATGGCTTTCCAGGCTTGATTGTGGATCTATATGGAGCTGCTGCTGTTTTTCAGTTTCAGGCCTGCGGCCTCGAACCTTGGCGCAACGAACTGCTCTCGGTCTTAGATGAGTTGCTGCCTACCCGTCTCGAAGATGTAATCTATTGCCCCTCCGCGGAGGGCGCGCACCCTGAATTTTTAAGGGGCGGCAAGGAACGGGTGATTTTTCAGGAGTACGGACTTTCATTTGAAGCCGACCTTAAGAACGGTCAAAAGACCGGATTTTTTCTCGATCAAAGAGATAATCGAGCATTGCTCGGACGCATTGCAAAGGACCGAACAGTTTTGAATTGCTTTGCGTATACCGGAGCTTTTTCAGTGTATGCTCTGCAGGGCGGAGCACAAAGGGTTACCTCGGTTGAGATATCCAAGCATTGCGAAGAACTGATAGGCAAGCAGCTGGAATTGAACCAATTGAGTCCAGATCGGCACGAATTCTTGCGGGCGGATTGCTTGGAATATTTACACAGCATTGCCGAACCGGCCGATCTGATTGTTCTAGATCCGCCAGCCTTCATTAAACACCGCGGAGCATTCGGCGGCGGTATTAAAGGATATGAGACGATTAACCATCTGGCTCTTAAGCACCTCGGCCCGGGCGGTCTGTTGATGACCTTTTCATGCTCGCAGCTGCTTAGTCGCGAGGACTTCTTCAGCATGCTCAAGAAGTCAGCACTGCGAGCTGGCAAGGATGTACAGCTGCTGTGCGAACTGCATCAAGCCCCCTGCCACCCCGCCGCTTTGGGACACCCAGAAGGCACCTACCTCAAAGGCTGCCTCCTCCGAGTGCGCTAACCACCTGTATTTGCTACCTACGAAGTCTCTGAGACCTACTGCGAAGTCTCTGAGACTTCGCAGGTAGAAAAGGCAGAATAACTGTTCAATATCAAGGTGATAGGGCCGCCGTCCGACCATCTAAATAAGCAAGGAGCGCGGACTAAAGTACGCTCCTGAGGTTATATATGCTCTCCAGGCGTGCGCTCTCGGTCCTCGCGGCAGTTTCGACCCTCTCTGCTTGCGCCATTCTCCCTCAAGATCCTCACTATCAGGGGCCGCCTCCCAGGCCGGCGGAATTGGATCAATATTATTCACGCGGTGACTCATACACGAACTTCACGCGCGAACCGCTGATCGACAAAATCCTGTTCAAAGCGGATCGCATCCGGATCGAATCCCCAGCCGGCTTAATCACCGTCGATTACTATCACACCGATCAAAAGAACGACGATCTGGTGCTGGTCTTTCCGCTGCTTGGCGGTAAAAACGTAATCGTCGATTACTTTGCGGAATATTTCGTACAGCACGGCTTCGATGCCGCCATCGTCCACCGCAACAACGACTTCAAAGATCCGGCGATGTTTGCCCAGATTGAAAAGCTGCTGCGTGACGGCGTTGTGCGGGATCGCATTGCGATGGATTTTTTCGAAAAAGAGTACGGCAAAAAAGATTTCGGTTCGTTCGGGATTAGCCGCGGGGCGATAAACGTCGCGATCACGGCGGGAGTGGATCCGCGCCTCAAGTACAACGTGATGGCGCTCGGAGGCACGGACCTAGTGGATATATTCAAAAAATCCAACCAGCCCCGGATTAAGTTCTATCGCAATACGGTGATGGAACAGCAGCACATTACCAAAGAGCAGTTCTACGAATTTCTGAAGACTAACTTGAGGACCGACCCGGAGAAGGTCGCGCAATACATGGATGGTAGAAACTCGCTGCTACTACTTTCAGTCTTCGATCGAACAGTGCCGTTTCGCTACGGCATGAAGCTGCGAAAACAGCTGGGAGAACCGCGCACCGTGTTGATGCTGGCCGATCACTACACCAGCATTCTCTATACCCAATATGTAGCTTTAGCGCCCCCATTTAGGTCGATCGGCGTATTCCCCTTTGATTACATCGAGACTGAGGCCTTGGGCTTCTACCGTGAATCTTTTAATACCGGGGCCCGCACTTTCAAGCTGGCTCCGATTAGAATTCTCCAACTGCCATTCGACCTGATGTTGCGGGTAGTAAACTGGATTTATTAGCCGCACTTCGCTGCCTTTAAAAACAGGGGCCGATCAGCTAACCTATCGGCTTCAATATGCCTAAACGCAACTATCATCTAATCGGCGCGGCTTTTGGCCTGGGTTCAGCGGAACACAATAGCAGACTCGGGCCGGACAACCTCTGGCAGGGCGGCTTAATCGAGAAGCTGCAACAAAGCGGAGCGAACGTTGTCGATCGCGGCATCCTGCGCGAGAGTCCGATCAAGACGCTTCAACTTGACCCCAAACTCCGATACGTTGATGAGGTGGTCGAATTCTCCGGTCGGCTGATGGAAAGTGTCGCGGAGAGTTATAAGTTGTCAGCTCTTCCCGTGGTAGTGGGAGGCGACCATTCGGTATCCATTTCGACAGTTTCCGCAAACGCGCTGTACTTGCATCAGCAGGGGCGTACCCCCGGACTAATCTGGGTTGATGCGCACGCTGATATCAATACTCCTCAATCTACCCCTAGCGGCAATATCCACGGAATGCCGGTGGCGATTCTCCTAGGGCACGGAGATCCTGCTCTGACGGGGCTGGGAGGCTATACGCCTAAGCTAAAGCCGGAGCATATCGTCTATATCGGGCTTCGAGATGTGGACCCTGGCGAACGTGAGATGATCAAACAGCTCGGCATAAAAGCCTACAGCATGCATGATGTCGATCTGCGCGGTATTGGCCAGATTTGCAAAGAAGCTTTGACCTACATTGAGCAGCGCTGCGATGGCTTCGTACTCTCATTTGACCTTGACGTATGCGAGCCGGACGTGGCGCCGGGTGTAGGCACCCCGGTTCGTGGAGGCTTGACTGTCAGAGAGTCACATCTGATCATGGAGCTGGCTCACGACTCGCCCAAACTAATGTCAATCGAGCTCGTCGAGCTTAACCCAGCGCTAGATCGGCAGGATACCACTCGCCAATTCGCGACCTGGCTTCTGCAGTCGGCGTTGGGCAAGAAAATTCTCTGAGGTCAAATTGCGCTCCCGAAATGATACACAAGCGGTGACAGCCGCCGGTTTACTTGTCGCGCTTGGGATTATTTACGGTGATATCGGAACCTCGCCGCTATACGTATTCTCTGCAATTGCCGGAAACTCATATCTCAGCCCGGCCTTAGTTTACGGGGGTCTGTCGGCGATCTTTTGGACTCTGACGCTGCAGACCACCTTCAAGTATGTCGTTCTTATTCTGGAAGCTGACAATAAGGGGGAAGGCGGGATCTTCTCCCTATATGCGTTAGTGCGGCGCCGCGCGCGCTGGCTCTTACTTCCGGCAATTATCGGAGGCAGCGCCCTGCTCGCCGACGGGATTATCACCCCGCCGATCTCCGTTTCCTCCGCCATTGAGGGTCTAAGAATCATCAACCCCGATATTCCAACGGTGGGGATCGTGATCTTGATTCTAGCCGGACTATTCTCCTTTCAGCAGTTCGGAACCAGTCTTGTGGGCAAGGCCTTCGGCCCGATCATGTTGGTCTGGTTTGCGATGTTGGGGGCGCTGGGGCTGAATCAGCTAATCCAGCACCCCTTTGTCCTGCAGGCCATTAATCCGATTTATGCCTTAGAGCTGCTCTTCAAGTATCCCGGAGGGTTTTGGCTGCTCGGAGCTGTGTTTCTGTGCACCACCGGCGCCGAGGCGATGTACTCCGATTTAGGGCACTGCGGACGTTCCAACATTCGAATGAGCTGGCTCTTGGTGAAAACCTGCTTGTTATTGAATTACTTTGGGCAGGGCGCCTGGCTCATCAGCATGGACGGCCAGCAGCTGCTCTCGCAGAATCCTTTTTACGCCATCGTGCCGCGTTGGTTTCTATGGCCTTCGATCGGCATTGCGACCGCAGCAGCAGTAATCGCCAGCCAGGCTTTAATCAGCGGATCGTTCACCCTCGTGACCGAGGCGATGCGGCTTTACCTCTTCCCCAAATCGAAGGTGGTGTATCCCACTGAGCTCAAGGGGCAGATCTATGTGCCCGCCATGAATCTGCTGCTCTTCTTAGGCTGCACTGGAATCGTGCTGTACTTTCAACATTCTTCCAATATGGAAGCGGCTTACGGGCTTGCGATCACAGTCACGATGATGATGACGACAGTGCTGTACGCCGCATACATGGAAACCCGACGCAGACCGCGCATCGCGATTCTCGCTTTCTTGATGGTGTACTTGCCGCTTGAATCCGGCTTCTTGATTGCAAACCTCAGCAAATTCGCTCATGGCGGATATGTCACCGTGCTCGTAGGCGGGGCCATCTTTGGAGTCATGTGGGTTTGGCAACAAGCATCGGTATTAAAGCGCCGCTATACCGAGTTTGTGAGCTTTAAGGAGCATCTAACGGCGCTGCGCGATCTTTCGCGCGACGAATCAGTACCTAAATATTCCACGCACCTCGCGTACATGACCGGCGCCCCAGTGTCCGGGATGATCGAGAGCAAGATTATCTATTCAATCTTCAGAAAAAAGCCCAAACGCGCCGATGTTTACTGGTTCATCCATGTGGATGTGCTTGATGAGCCATATACCACAGAGTATCAAGTTGAACCGCTGATCCCAGGGATCGCTTACAGAATCGATTTCATGCTGGGATTTCGGGTGGAGCCCCGCATAAACCTGCTCTTCCGGCGTGCGATCGAAGAGCTCGCCAGCAGTAATGAAATCGACATTATGAGCCGCTACGAATCGCTGCGAAAACACGGCGTACCGGGGGACTTCCGCTTCGTCGTGCTGGAAAAGGCCCTCTCTTACGAAAATGCCCTCCCGACCTACGAACAGCTGGTGATGCGCGGGTATGAGCTTTTAAAGCTAATTAGCTTGTCCGAAGCGCGCAGTTTCGGTTTAGATCTAAGCTCGGTTACTATAGAACGGGTGCCGCTGGTTATTGCGCCCCTCAAGAACTTCGATTTAAAGCGGGTCTTCCCGGACGACAAACAGCGCCATGCATGAGATAGTCTTCCCATTTTCCGAATACTGGTGGTTCTTCGCCGCCTTCACTGCCCTGGTGCTGGTATTAATTTCGATTGATCTCGGGGTATTCCATCGCCGAGCGCACGAAGTCTCATTTAGAGAAGCTTCGCTGTGGTGTGCAATTTGGGTAGCACTCGCCCTGCTCTTTAATTTCGGACTGTATGAGTTCGCACTTTGGCGTTTTTCCAGCGATCCAGCCTTTGCCGGGTTGGATGCCACAGCCAACGCCCGACAATTGGCATTGGAATTTCTGACAGGCTATTTAGTCGAGCAGTCTCTCTCAGTAGACAACATCTTTATCTTCATCGTGGTATTCGAATATTTTCGAATACCACGCCGCTATCAGCATCGAGTGCTCTTTTTCGGTATCCTTGGAGCGCTGATCTTTCGCGCCATATTTATCGCCCTCGGTGCTGTGCTAATGAAGTTCTACATCGTCAACTTCATCTTTGGCGCGCTCCTAATTCTGACTGGAATAAAAATGCTCTATTCCCAACAGGGGCAGATCGAACCGGAGAAGAACCCAGTAATAAAGATGCTGCGCCGCTTTTTCCCGGTAACTCCAGAGTTGCATGGACAAAGCTTCGTGCTGCGAGAGAACGGGCGGCTGACTATTACTCCTCTCTTAATCGCACTGATCTTCATGGAGATCACGGATATAGTTTTTGCGCTTGATTCGGTTCCGGCAATCTTCGCTATTACACGCGAACCACTGATCGTATTTACCTCCAATATTTTTGCCATCCTGGGTTTGCGCTCGCTGTACTTTATGCTTGAAGGGGCGATGCAAAAATTTCACGCCCTGCGTTACGGACTCTCCGCAATTCTGGTTTTTGTCGGATTGAAGATGATCTGGCTGGACGAGCATTTTGGCGGCAAATTTCCGATTCACTGGTCCTTGGCGATTATCGGGGGCTGCTTGGCAGCCAGCGTGGTTGGCTCGCTGTTGATAGCTCCCCCAAAAAGACGCAGCTGAATGCCGCGCGCTCGGCGAAGCCGCTAGTAGAAGCTGCTAAGTTCTCGTAGCTACCCACCAGCAAAGTTCGTAAGTCCTTGTAACAAAAACACATTTTGTCTGTTTCGGACTAAAAAAGCGCGCTTCAATCTTAGGCCTACAGCCCTGCAGGTCGACTCACCTGGTGCATGCGGAAACAGCCTCACCTCACAAAACTTGCCGGACTCGCGATCACTCTCCTGTTATCCAGCGCTGCCGCGGCAGACTCGCTCTCCTGTTCGTCCTCGCAGGTGCTGCTTTACAAAGCGGGTGCTCAGTTTCAGCCACTGGCAGCACAAAGTGTTTCACAACTTTCCGAGCTTGAGCTTAAGCCGCTTGGTTCCTCCGCCGTACTAGCAAAAATCCCTGGCGTCGCAGCCGCCTCTGCACAAGCCGGCGCGACAGCGGATATCTCCTATGATGCTGCAAAGAAGCTCTGCGCGCGCATCGGCAAGAAAGCCGCCGCTGCAGGCTATCAATGCGAACCCGACTGCCGCATCACCGTCAGCCGACTGCCCAACGATCCATACTATTCGAATAAAGACATTATCGGTCGGGGCTACCCAGGCGATCAAAAAACAGCCATTAAATCTGCGAATTCGGAAGCTGCTTGGGAAATCGAAACCGGAGACAATTGCGAGAGTCCGATCGTCGCCGTTATTGATACCGGAGTTAACTACAACCATCCCGATCTCGCTCGCAACATCTGGATCAATGAGGGCGAGATCGCCGGCAACAACATAGACGACGATCATGATGGCTACGTCGACGACGTCTATGGATTCGATTTTTACAGTTTCCACTCGAACCCCATGGACGACCAGGGACATGGGACACATGTAGCGGGCACCATCGGCGCAGTAGGTAACAATTCCACCGGAGTGACCGGCATGATCTGGAATACGAAGATTATGGCGCTGAAGTTCCTGGGCAGCGACGGCTCCGGTTATGTTTCAGGTGCGGTTGAAGCAATCAACTTTGCAGTTAGCCACGGCGCGAAAGTACTTAATAACTCGTGGGGCGGTGGCGGCTACAGCAGCGCCCTAGCTCAAGCCATTGCCACGGCGAGCGCTCAGGGAGTTTTGGTAGTAGCGGCTGCCGGAAATGACGGCGCGAATAACGATGTGACTGAGAGTTATCCCGCCAATCTGCCAGGGGTACTATCAGTGGCCGCGGTGGACAAGAAAGGCAACTTGGCCAGCTTCTCCAACTACGGCGCGAGCTCGGTCCATATTGCAGCTCCTGGCGTCAGCATCCTGAGTACCTATTTTTCGGGTTACGCCTGGCTAAGCGGCACCTCTATGGCCACTCCGCATGTGAGCGGCGCTGCCGCACTAGCCTGGTGCAAAAATCCCGATCTATCTGCAGATGACTTAAAGGCCGCAATCCTGGAAAGCGGCAAGCAGGTCAAGAAATTCCAGGGAAAACTAATATCAGGGGCCATGCTGGATATGGGTGCCCTGCTGCAGAAAGTCTCAAACCAGAGCGGTGGACGGGAAGCCCAGCCTATCCCAGCGCCGCAAACGACCCTTACGGTGAGCGATAGTGGTTCGAACTCGGGAAATATCTCAATTAACACCCCTTTCAATATCGACATTACCAGCGGCGTCACCGGCACCCTACGTCTTAATATGAGCGTGGGTCGTTTTGATTGCCAGCAAAAATTCCTGATTCGAAATGTGGTCGCTGGGGAAAGCTACGGTTTAAGTGCAAAGCTGACGGCACCTGCCGCTGGGTTTGATGCCCTGACATTCTCGCTCTCTCAACAAAACGGTGAGAGCGATTTGGCTGCCGCTACCGCCCCTATCTCGGGCTCTAGCCGCTCAGGGAACCGCAAGAGCGCCCTCAAAGCCTGTCAAGCTCTAGCGCGCTCGATCCAAAGCCGCTGACACTTCACTAGCCCCTCAGCATAACGCTAGAAAGCGCATCCCAATGGAGGATTTATGTCTATAGGTCCAACCGCCGTCCCCGGCTCGCCCCTCGCAGTAACTTCCGAAACCAACCCAGGGATGCTTTCCGATGACGCCATAGAAGCGGAACTTCCGCGCACCCCCGAAAGCAACCTGGAGGCTGCTGTTGCCAGAGCCTTAAGCTCCGGACTGTTTGAAAAGGAAGACCAGCTTCAGTTTCCAGCCGGCGACCAGGCTGGCTTTCAGCATGTCTTTACCCGCGCTGAAACGGAGCATTTCGTCTCCCTCACCTATGAGTTGCTTGCTCCGGGCGGTGAGCGCGTGGCCGCGATCGTACGCAACACTTACCCCGAAGGAGCAGGCATGTACATCGCACAAGAACCGGCAGGTCCAATCTGCTCTGATTTCGAGATCGATCGCGAGCTGGCGCAGTCGGCAGCCAGCATCTGGGCGAATCCGGAGCAGGCGCTAAAGAGCGTACCCCCCGAATTCGCAGATCTTGCCAGCGTGGCACTCGAGCAGATCCGTACGGCTATGGGAACAGCGGCGCAGTAAAGCTAGCTCCGCCTCACCCCATTAGCTTGCAATAAAGATCGAAGGACTCCTGCTCGAAGCAGCAAAGAACAATGCGCTGCAATCCGGAAGGCTGGTCCTCAACATAGCTCCGGATGGCGGCTAGCGCAGTCTCCGCAGCAAGTGCCTTTGGAAAACGATAGACCCCCGTACTAATACAAGGAAAGGCGATACTGCGGACTTCATGGGCGGTTGCAAGTGCCAGCGAATTTCGGTAGCAGCTGGTCAATAGCTCACATTCACCCCGCTTGCCACCATGCCAAACCGGACCCACGGCATGGATTATGAATTTAGCACCCAGCCGAAAAGCTGGGGTAATTCGCGCCTCCCCCGTCGGACAGCCTCCCAGGGTGCGGCAATATTCCAAGAGCTGTGGACCGGCCGCACGATGAATCGCGCCGTCCACGCCGCCTCCACCCAGCAACCCTGTATTGGCGGCATTGACCACCGCTTCTACGGTAAGGGTCGTGATATCACCAAGCAGCGGCTGAATTTCCGGCATTCTACAAAAGCGCGCGACCGTGGCGCACAATCTCACCCTGCGTCATATAAATCACATCTTCGGCGATGTTGGTGACATGATCGGCGATGCGTTCAAGATTCCGGGAGGTATTCAATACTAGAAGAAGGTTATCGGCATGAGTCGGATCGGCTTTGATCAGGTTCAGAAGCTTGCGATAGATAGCCTTATTCAATTGATCCACCTCCTTGTCAGCCGCGCATACATTACGAGCTACTTGAGCATCCAAATTTACCATGCTCTGCAGACTACTGCTTAGCATCTGCCGGACCCTGCTGGTCATATCCTCAACCAGCGCCCAAACATCAGGCGAAACCCCCTGGGGCGACAGCTCGAGGGCGCGATATGCGATATTAACCGAGAGATCTCCGATCCGCTCCAGATCATTGTTGATCTTTAGAATCGCAATGATGTATCTGAGGTCGATCGCGACTGGCTGATAAAGCGCTAAGACCTTCAGACACTCCTCCTCGACCTCAACCTCTAAGCGGTCGACTTCATCGTCTGATTGCGCAACCGCCTTGGCGCTCTCAATTTCATGCTCGACTACAGCCTTTATCGCGCGGGTCACATTCTCCTCGACTAAGGAGCTGAGTGAGAGGATCTTGGCCTTGAGTCGATCGATCTCTCGGTCTAGATGTTTCATCAGCCGAATCTCCCGGTAATATACTCTTCGGTTTGGCGCTCCATAGGTTTGGTGAAAAGCTCGGGAGTCTCGCCAAGCTCAACCAGACGCCCCTCGAAAAAGAAGGCAGTCACATCTGAAACCCGGGCAGCCTGCTGCATATTGTGGGTGACGATTATAATGGTGTAGTTCGCCCGAAGCTGGTGAATCAGCTCTTCGATCTTGGCGGTCGACCTGGGATCGAGCGCCGATGCGGGCTCATCCATTAACAGAATCTGCGGACCAACGGCCAAGGCGCGTGCGATACAGAGCCGCTGCTGCTGACCCCCCGAAAGATCGGTGCCATTGGCAGTTAAGCGATCCTTCACTTCCGTCCATAGATCGGCCTGACTCAGGCTGCGCTCTACGATCTCTGCGAGCTTGGAGCGATCGCGCACACCATGCAGCCGCGGTCCAAATGCCACATTATCAAAGATCGATTTTGGAAAGGGGTTGGATTTTTGAAAAACCATGCCGACTTTCTTGCGCAATGCCACCACATCCAAAGTTGGGGCGTAGATATTCTCTCCATCAATCAGCACTTGACCGGAATGGCGAGCACCCTCAATCGTATCGTTCATACGATTAAGCGTTCTTAGGAAGGTGGATTTGCCGCAACCGGAGGGTCCAATCAGCGCTAGAACACGATTACGGTGTATTTCGATGCCAATGTCGTGGAGCACCTGGCGCGTCCCGTAAAAGAAATTGAGTCCCGAAACCGACACCGCAGTTTGGAGGGCATCGGCGGAGGTCGCCGCAGCATTCTCGCCTTGCTTAAAGCTGAATTCGAACTTAGGCATTGCACCAGCCATATACCGCTAGCTTTACCAACGTTACCGGCTCAAGTCCAGCGCGACTCTGGTTGTAACCAAAGCAGCGGGGCGAGGCACTAACGGAAAACTCACAATCTTAAACCCAGTTTAGGTCGGGAATCCCCTATCTATTGTTGGAAGCTGCGGGGCGATCAGGTAAAACTTGGGTGGGAGTACTTTTCTGGTCAAATCACAACTATCTTTCTTAAGGGGAACCATGAGCGCCAAGCATCTTTATTCGATCCCACTTCTCCTACTCACAGCAGCCTTGTCTCTGCCATTTGCCGCGCACGCCGACAAGTTGATTAGCATTGACGGCTCCAGCACGGTCTATCCCATTACGGAAGCCGTAGCCGAGGAATTTCAAAATTCTAACGGTGGCGCCGTTAAGGTGACGGTGGGTATCTCCGGCACGGGTGGAGGATTTAAGAAATTTACCCGCGGCGAAATTGACATCTCCGACGCCTCACGTCCAATCTCGGCAGAGGAATTAGCGCAGGCACACCAGAATCAGATTGAATTCATTGAGCTGCCGATCGCTTTCGATGCTTTGACCGTAATGGTGAATCCGAAAAATGACTGGGTTGATTATCTTACCGTGGCAGAGCTTAAGAAGATCTGGGAGCCCGACGCACAGGGCAAAATCACCAAATGGAGCCAGGTTCGAAATGGCTGGCCTGATACTCCGATCAAGCTCTACGGGGCGGGATCTGACTCCGGCACCTTCGATTACTTCACCGAAGCGATCGTCGGAAAGGCTAAGTCCAGTCGCGGCGATTACACCGCCAGCGAAGATGATAACGTTCTAGTGCAGGGTATTAAAAACGACAAGAATGCGCTGGGCTATTTCGGCTATGCCTACTATGCCGAAAACCAGGATGCCCTAAAAGCCGTACCGATCGTGGCCTCCGGTAAAGATGCTAATTTAGCGAATGCCGTTAGTCCTTCTCCGGAAACGGTTAAAGCCGGAACATATCACCCGTTGGCACGTCCCATCTTCATTTACGTTAATAAGAAATCTCTGGGGCGTGAAGAAGTTAGAAACTTCGTGGAATTTTACCTTAAAAGTTCAGCGGCGCTTACGGCTGAAGTAAAATACGTCCCGCTTCCAGAGGCAGCCTACGAAAAGGCGCTCGCCAGACTGCAGAACGGCTTTTCTGGAACGGCTTTCTCGGGGCATGCTGATGTGGCTATCAATATAGACGAAATGTTCAAGCGCGAACTCAAAAACGGGGCTTAACGGTGAATTGGACTGGGCAGGAATTGCTGAGCACAGCAGGCTTGGATTCGTCCGCAGAAACTCGCGTTCGCAAATTGCGCGAGCGCGCGATTGAAGCGCTGCTGCTGATGGCCGCTGGATCCTCTGTTCTGATCACGATTGGAATTGTGGGGGTACTGCTATACGAGTCCTCCACTTTCTTTGCGCATGTCTCGGTGCGGGATTTCGTCACCGACACGGAGTGGACGCCGCTGTTTTCTGATGCGCATTTTGGAATTGCACCTCTCGTCGCGGGCACCCTCACCACTACTATGATTGCGTTGCTGGTAGCGGTGCCGTGCGGAGTGATCATGGCAGTATGGCTAAGTGAATATTGCTCTGCGGCCATCAGGGAGTGGCTTAAACCGCTGCTTGAACTTTTGGCCGCAGTGCCGACGGTCGTATACGGCTACTTTGCACTCCTTTTTGTAACTCCCGCGCTCAAGCAAATTTTCCCTGAGTTGCCGGGTTTTAACATGCTCTCCGCTGGCATCGTAATCGGCATCATGATTATTCCTTATATCAGCTCGATCAGCGAAGACGCGCTGCGAGCGGTTCCGAATTCGCTGCGTGAGGCCGCTTATGCGTTGGGGGCCAATCGCTTTCAGACCTCTTGGCAGGTCCTAGTGCCGGCTGCTTACTCGGGGCTGACGGCAGCCTTCGTCTTGGGCATCTCCCGGGCCGTGGGCGAAACGATGGTGGTTGCAATCGCAGCGGGGATGCAGCCCAACCTGACGATCAATCCGCTGGAACCGGCCGCCACTATTACGGCCTTCATTGTGCAGGTGAGCCTCGGAGATCTTCCGCACGGCAGCATCGGCTATCAGTCGATCTTCGCTGCCGGATTGGTGTTAATGCTGATGACTCTAAGCTTCAATGTACTGGGCAATTTAATGCGGAAGAAATACCGGGAGGTATATTAGGATGGCGCGCCCCGCGGTAATCATGGACCGACTTTTCTTAATTGGAGGAGCGCTGATAACCGCCCTGATCTTCGGCATTCTAATGCTGCTAATCGGCGATCTAGTTCAACACGGTCTCCACCGTTTGTCCTGGAGCTTCATTCAAAACTTTCCTTCGCGCTTCCCTGAAAAGGCCGGCATTCTCTCCGCTTGGGTCGGAAGCCTCTTGGTAGTGTTGGTGACAATGCTGACCGCTCTGCCAATTGGAATCGCCAGCGGAGTGTATCTGGAGGAATATGCACCCAAGAACCGCCTCACCGCAGTTATAGAAATTAATATCGCCAACTTGGCCGGCGTGCCGTCAATTATCTGGGGCCTCATGGCGCTCGGTTTGTTTATCTATGTCTGTGGCTTCGGCCACAGCGTGCTGACAGCCGGATTCACACTAGGTCTGTTGGTGCTGCCAATCGTGATTATTTCAACCCGTGAAGCGATACGAACGGTACCGCGCAGGATTCGCGAGGCTTCTCTAGCGCTCGGCGCCACAAAATGGCAAACCATTCGACACCACGTCCTGCCTTATTCAATGGGTGGAATCTTAACGGGAGCGATTATCAGTATTTCGCGTGCGCTGGGAGAGACTGCGCCGCTGATTACCATCGGCGCTTTAACTTACGTCGCATTCTTACCTTCGAGTCCAATATCGGCCAGCTATCCGTTCGTTAGTGCGGAACCTTTCGCCTGGTTATTTTCGGGCTTTACCGTGCTGCCAATTCAGATGTTCAACTGGGTCTCCCGGCCGCAAGCGGCCTTTCACGAGAACGCGGCAGCTGCCGGCCTGGTGCTGCTGATGATCACCTTGACACTTAATGTCACCGCAATCATTCTGCGTAGCCGCTTTAGAAAACGGGTGAAGTGGTAGCACCTAGGATGCACCGCAATAGCGCCCATTAATTGCGATCAGCTCCAAGAAGTTCGACAATCGAAAAGACCGCATGCGCCGCTAACCGCTATCTGCTATAGAACTACTGAATTTCTAGGAGAATCATCATGTTTAAATCGATTACAGATGCACCTAATGCGCCCCAGGCCATCGGCCCCTACTCCCAGGCGCTTGAAGCCGGGAATATGATCTTTCTTTCAGGACAAATTCCCCTTGATCCGTCCACGGGCGAACTCACTCAGGGTATCGAAAATCAGACGACTCAGGTGCTGAAGAATATTAAGGCCGTGCTTACACATCTCGGCTTGAGTTTCAGCAATGT
>JAIBBU010000067.1 GCA_019694515.1 Oligoflexia bacterium
TACCGGGCAGTCTGGCGCACCGCGAGCGGCAGTCGCAGGATACTAAGAAACTGGAATCCCACGATGCGGTAGAGAACGATCCGAATTTCAAGAGTTTGCAGAGAGCTTTTCCCGGAAGTAAAATAGACAGCATTATAAATCGCGATTGATTTAGTGGAGTTTTGGTATGAGTAAAGGATTCTCCGGTATACCGGGAGGAATGCAGGGTCTGATGAAGCAGGCTCAAAAAATGCAGGCTGATTTGGCGCGGGCGCAGGAGGAAGCAGCTGAAATCACAGCCGAGGGCAGTGCTGGAGGGGTAGTTAAGGTTGTAGCTAACGGGAAAAACCAACTGGTCTCGGTTACTTTGGCTAAAGAAGCTTTGAATCCGGAAGATGCGGATGTGCTGCAAGAGGCCTTTCTAGCCGCAGCGAACACGGCGCTTAATGAAGCCCAGGAAACTGTGCGACAAAAACTGGCGAAGATCACGGGTGGGATGAACCTGCCGGGTTTGTTTTAACTTTACATTACCAAGCGGTTGTAATGGCGGGACTGCCGTCCTCAGTAGAGCGTCTGATCAAAGAGCTGTCGAAATTGCCTTCGATTGGGGAGCGCACAGCGGCTCGGCTGGCCTATCACCTAGTCACTGCTAATCGTACTTTGGCGCTAAATATTTCTCAGGCCCTCGTGCATGCGGCTGAGACGGTCAAGCTTTGTGAGCGCTGTTACTTCTTATCCGAAAACCCGCTGTGTGATATCTGCGCGAATACCGGACGTGATGGGTCGCTGCTGTGCGTGGTTGAGAAACCGATGGATCTGCTGGCGTTCGAGAGAGTCGGCGAATATCGGGGATATTATCATGTGCTGCACGGACTGTGGGCTCCGCTACGCGGCCAGGGCCCGGAGAATATCAAGCTAAAGGAATTGCATGAGCGCCTAAAGCAGGGCGAAGTGCGAGAGGTAATCGTAGCAACAAGCTCTACAGTCGAAGGGGACGCTACTGCGCTGTACATCGCACGGCTAGTGGGCGAGCTTGGAATTAAGTCTTCTAGGCTGGCGCAGGGCATGCCAAGGGGCGGGGAGCTTGAGTATGCCGATGATGTAACCCTATCGCGGGCGTTGGCGGGCAGGAGTCAGATTACGGGTTGAGAACGGGGCTGCCTTAGCTTGCATGCTCGTAAGAAACTCTTGCGATTACCTAGAAACAAAGTCTCCCTCGACATAATGTTGGGGGTTGCTTCGCTCCGCTCGCAATGACAGGACGGCGCGCAACGAGGCGAAGCTTATCATCGAATTGCGTATCTCGTATGGCGATGTCAGATCGCTAGTGGAGCTTTGAGCTCTCTCGTTACGAAACCTGAGCTTGTCGCGGGTCCAGCAATCCGTAGCGCTGAGATGTACGTCAATCGAAAATGCAGGCTGCTGCGCTCGTGGGTTCGAGCCCGGCCCTCTACTCGGGCGGGCTCCTGATCTTGAAAGTGGCTCCCCGGGCCGGGCTCGAACCAGCGACGCGGTGGTTAACAGCCACCTGCTCTACCAACTGAGCTACCGGGGAACAATTTTAGTGAATCCGAGTATTTATCCTGGGTGGACAGATGTCAAGAGCATCCCCGGTCTGATCAGGGCTGATTGTCTTCACGGGATCTTACAGCTACAGTTTTGCAAGGAAAAATGTCAGTAACCGAAATCCACCCATCAATTCCAAGGCTGCTCGCTTTTGCCACCAGAGTTTTCGTCTGGGGGCTAATATTTTTAAGCCTTTACCTTTTACGCTCCTTCTTCCTGCTGCTTTTTTTCACCTTTGTCTTCGCCTATATCCAGGTCTCTCTAGGTGCCCAGCTGGAGAACCGTATTCGTAATCGGGTAATCAGGACGGTTGTAGTAGGTTTAGGAATCTTAGCGGTGTTGATATCGCTGGGGCTATATCTCACCCCTAATGTGCGCAGCCAAGCCGAGGTTTTTGTCAGCAAATTTCCAACCTATGTGCAGGCGCTCGACAATCAGTTAAAGCAGTTTGCCAATAAATATCCCGTCCTCTACGAACTTAGCCCGGTGATATCTGAAACCCGGCATTCGGAAGCGTTGAACGGCGCGGCCGTGGAACCGTGGGATCTTCGGACTTCACCTACCGCGATTCTGACCCAGCAAATCTTAGAAGGCAGTGGGGTACGCTATGCCGTTGATACGGCGCGCAATATCGGGGGCGGGCTATTGTCGGTGGTCTCCGCTTTCTTACTTTCATTGCTATTCTCTTTTTTAATCGTGCTGGATCTGCCGGCGCTACGGCGCGGCGTGCATAGTCTGGTTCATACCCGCGTTAGTTTTATCTACAACGAAGTGGCTGACAGCATCTATAACTTTGGCAAGATCCTAGGCCAGTCGCTGCAAGCGCAGCTGCTGGTGGCGATCGGCAATACGGTCATGACGGCATTGGGACTTTATTTGCTTGGTCTGCAAGACAAGATGGCCTTTCTCTCCGTGATCGTTTTCTTCTGCAGCTTCATTCCGGTTGCCGGGGTATTTATTAGCTCGGTGCCGATCTGTCTCTTGGTTTTACAGCAGTCCGGATTCGGAATGGTGATGTTCGCTGTTCTTTTGATTTGGATTATTCATCTATGCGAGGCCTACATCCTGAATCCCAAGATTTATGGCCACCAGCTGCGACTAAACCCGGTAGTGGTCTTAATTATTCTTACCATCGGCGGTAAACTGTTTCATGTGTGGGGACTGATTCTGGGTCTCCCGGTATGCACCTATTTATTCCGCCACGCGATTCAATATAAACAGGGCGAGTAGGGAGAACTTATGTCAAAGGTGATAAAGCTGGCGATTTGCGGCGGATTGCTATTGTGTCTGCTGAGCTGCTCAGGGGGCTCCAACAGCAGTGGCAGTGAACCCAGTACTAACGCCTGCAATGTGCTTTCGCTGCCTACGCGTGAATTCCGAATCGTGAATGGAACGGCCTGCGATAATTTGGCGCAGTCCCCCGTAGTTCGAGTGCTGTTGCTGAATGGGAGCGGAATCCCGGTGGGGTTATGTACCGGTACCCTGGTCACCTCAACTTCCGTGATTTCTGCTGCGCACTGTTTCCGGGGCCATTTTACGCCGGTGATAAACTATGGGGACCAAGGCGCAGCCCGCACCGTCTCTGTTAAGCAGGTGCATATTCACCCCAATTTTGAACTAACCTCCGCCTCGGCGCTCAATGACGTAGCAGTGGTAGAGCTGTCACGTCCCATTACGGACCTACCGACCTTGCCCGTCCTGGCTAGTAGCGATCCCCAACCAGGAGAGATCGTCTCTATTTTCGGATACGGCACTGACGAGAATGGCCAGCTTGAAGCCGGTATTTTGCAGAGCGGTCAGATGCGTATAACGGCGATCAATTCAGATCATATCCGCGCGGATTACAACGGCGTAGGCAGTAATACCTGCACTGGAGATTCGGGCGGTCCCTTAATCCGCGGAGCCGGATCGCAGGCAGCGATCGCCGGCATTACCTCTACCGGCAGCCGCACAGATTGTTTGGCAGGTGATGTGTCCGTCTTTACTAATCTTTCCAGTGCTGAAAATTTAAATTTTCTCGCCGATATAATTCCCACTTTGCCGACCCGCTAAGCGTGGATCTTTACAACACCAAGGCAGAACTTAGCGCCAGGCTGACGGCCGAAAATCGGAAGGGCCGGCGGATCGCGCTGGTTCCTACCATGGGCGCACTACATGCCGGGCATCTAAGCCTCATTCAGATCGCCAAGCAGCACGCCGATCTAGTGGTGATGTCACTTTTTGTTAACCCCAAGCAATTTAATTCAGGTGACGATTTTAAGAACTATCCCCGCAGTGTTGAGCAGGATGCCGCAATGGCTGCGGCGGCGGGAGTAGATCTGATGTTTGCTCCCTCAACTGAGCAGATTTACCCGTCAGGAATAGGGAGCGGATCAGAGGCGCCGCAGGTAACAGCAGGTTCCGCTAGTCGGGGTCTGTGTGGCGCGGGGCGACCCGGACACTTCGACGGAGTGGCGACAGTTGTCGCCATTCTTTTTAATATAGTTCGACCGGACTGCGCAGTTTTTGGGGAAAAGGACTATCAGCAGCTTAAGGTAATCGAGCAGCTCAACCGCGTGCTGCACTTTGATATTGAGATCATTCCGGCGCCATTAGTTCGGGATCAAGACGGCATTGCCTTCAGTTCAAGAAATGCGAGATTGGCACCGGCAGAGCGTGAAGCGCTGCAGCTATTACCACGAGCCCTCTTTAAAGCCCGGGAGCTGTTTTGGGCTGGGGAGCGGAACAGCGCCACCCTGATCTCCGCAATGCAGGCTACCCTCGCTAGTTCTCCTCTGTTGCGCCCAGAATATCTTGAGGTGGTTGATACCGAGCTCTTAGAGCGCATTGAAAAGATTCAAGATCGCGCCCAGGTTATGGCGGCGCTTTGGTGCGGAGCGGTTAGATTGATTGACAATATCCGCTTAGACGCTGGGGAGATTATCTGACATTAAGCTTGGGAACAGGCTTTCCTGAAGGACGGCTACTTAGCTAGGGCGAGCTTTGTTTCGACCGGGCTGCAGCTTTCGCCGCCCTCCGGAGTCGACCGATAGCTGCCCCCACAATTCCAGAGCGTTTCTTTTTGTACGGGTAGAGAGCCGTAGAGGGTGGTGCCAGCTGAATTTTTAGCAGTGAAGCTTTCAATTAGCTGTTGATGCAGCGCTGGCCAAAACTCCAGAGCGACACGCCCGCTAACGGCGCAGATGGCAGCAAGTATCAAGGTCCTCAAGAACTTGATACCGGGCTTAGGAGCTTTGATTAATGGCGGCTCTGGATCAAGTTCCACCTTTTGCGGTGAGCTACCTACTGGATAGCCCCAGTTATTGCCCGCATTCCATCGATTGTTTGCCATCTAGCACCTATCGGCTGAAACGGGCCGATCGCTTCAAGCCAATTATGCCGGGCTAAAGGGTCTTCTTGACTGCACCTTTTTTGATCTTACTCTCAGGTTTTTTCGTATTTCCAGAGCTTCCTGAGGGCTGCGCGGAGCTTTCATATTTCATATCAACGGCTTTGAAGATATTGACCCCTTTGGCTTTTAGGCCGGTCAAGAGCGCTGACATCTGGCTGAGCGTTTTAAGCGGCGCCCCATCCTGAGCGTAGCGCTTCTTAAAGAACTCGATATTGGACTCATTCGATTGAATCTGTTCGGCTACGGTAGGCTGACACCGCACGTAACGCCCTCGTTGCTCACGGTTAAATTTCTGATAGTCATTCAGAAAGCCTGTTTTTCCAAGAAATTCATGGCGCCGCTCCATGTCATTCTTAAGCCACAGCTTCCAGAAGCGCAGCAAAGCAGGGCAATCCGCCTGGCCCCGTAAGCGAGACTTTACCACCTCCAATTCGAGCAAGCTGTCGAGTACGAGCGCGCAGGTCCCCTGGTTTACCGTGCAGTACAGATACAAGGCATTCATAAACTGCAGATCGTTCTCGCCAAGTTCGGCTAGGTGCGCCGTTCCGCTTTCGGGGAGGGAGCTGCGGGCCTGGGAGAGTAGGCTGTTGAAGAGCTCTGAAACGTTCGCTTCTACTGCGCCGTAGCCTCCAACCGTTGTTACCGACTGTGTTATTTCAAGCTCCCCGGATAGTTC
>JAIBBU010000037.1 GCA_019694515.1 Oligoflexia bacterium
GGCATCAGAACTCCGCTCGGGATTAAAGTGCTGGGCGGCGACCTCAAAGTTATTCAGGGCATAAGTGAGAACGTCGAAGCGGTTCTAAAAAGGCTGCCTGAGACCAGGAGCGTCTACGCGGAGCGGTCGGCGGATGGTTACTACTTGGATTTTGAATTCGATCGGGAGGCGCTGGCGCGATACGGGATATCGATCGATCAAGCCAATATGGTGGTGAACTCGGCCATCGGCGGTGAAAATGTCTCCTATACGGTCGAGGGTCGCGAGCGTTATCCGATCAATGTCCGTTATGAACGGGAATTTCGCGATGATGTTGAGAAATTGAAGCGGGTCCTGATACCCGCTGCAGGCGGTGCCGGTATCCCGCTAGTTCAAATCGCTCAGATTCGAATGACCGAAGGCCCAGCGATGATCAGAAATGAAAACGGTTTGCTGGCAGGGTATGTCTATATCGATACCGCTGCGTCTGATTTGGGGGGATATATAGCCCGAGCCAAAGAGGCGTTGCAGGCGGCAGTCTCCGTTCCGCCGGGCTATTCGATGGTCTGGAGCGGGCAATATGAGAATATGCAGCGGGTGAAAGAGCGGCTGTGGGTGGTGATTCCAGCTACCCTTTTCCTCATTGTAATGCTGCTCTATTTGAATACCGGTTCTTTCATCAAGACCTCGATCGTGCTCTTGGCAGTGCCTTTTTCGTTGGTCGGAAGTGTTTGGCTGCTGTATCTCCTTGGCTATAACCTCTCGATCGCCGTTTGGGTCGGAATGATCGCATTGATGGGGTTGGATGCAGAGACGGGCGTGTTCATGCTGCTGTACCTTGATCTTGCGATTCAGGAGCAGCGGCGAGCGGGCCGATTGAACTCCGTGACAGAACTCAAAGAGGCGGTGATTCATGGAGCGGTGAAACGGATGCGGCCGAAGATGATGACCGTGCTCGCAGCGTTTATGGGTCTTTTGCCGATTATGTTCTATAGCTCGGCGGGCAGCGATGTGATGAAACGCATCGCCGCTCCGATGATAGGGGGGCTGCTAACCAGCTTCATATTGGAGCTGCTGGTCTATCCCGTACTTTATTTCGAGTGGCATAAACGACAGCTCCCCGACAGTCGCGATAATTTGACTCATTCAGGTCTGGCTGCTCCCAATATCGGGCGCTAGAGATCTGCCGGGATCGCTCCGGAGGCCTTGCAGACCTCTTCCGGGGAAAGTTTGCAGACGGAGTTTGGAGTGCCCGCTGCGATCCAAACATATTCCAACTTCAATAGCTCGCGGTCGAAGATGGTTACGATAGGGGGGGCGCTGCCAACCGGAGCAACGCCGCCGATCACAAAGCCAGTCTTGGTACGCACAAAATCCGCGGAAGCCTTCTTGATCGGTTCGCCGATGTACGTCGCTACTTTTGCCTCGTCGATGCGGCGTTGGCCCCCAGCGATGACCAGGATCGGCCTGCCGGAATGACAGCCCTCAAAAATAATGGATTTTGCGATTTGGGATACGTGGCAATCCAGGGCACTGGCAGCATCGAGCGCGGTGCGGGTACTAACCGGCAACTCACGGATGGATGCCGTAATGCCTGCGGCTTTGAGGGCGGCGTCCACTTTTTGCACACTAGAAGTCATACTCGGAACAATCGCTCACGGTGCTCGACGACACAGCGCTCGACGACACAGCGCCTGAAGACATAGCGCTTGAAGAAATAGCGCAAAGCCAGGTAAGCCTATTCTTTCAGCCATAACCTTGCTTTGCCACGAACCTCAAGAATAATCGCTCCACGCACGCCTGGCGACTACCTATTTTGGGACGATTGCCCTCCGCTTGAGCTTGGGGATGACGGGGCAGTTAGGCCGCCGATTTAGTGCGTCTCGAAATCTCAAAGAGGAACCACACGCGGCGCTCGGTCTGATCGAGAGTTTCCTGAAGGATATTGCCAGTCGGAGAGTCTCGATTGTCATCGCAGATCTCGATCGCCTCTCGGATCGCGCTTGCCATGCTGCGGTTGTCCGCAAGCAGACGCTCAATCATAGCGTCCGCCTCGACGAAGGAGTCGTTGTCGTCCTCGATCGTCTGCAGATCTCCCACATGCGAGATGCTTCGTATGGTGGTGCCCCCGATCTTCCGCACCCGTTCGGCCAGGACATCCACCGATTCTAAGATCTGTTCGGCTTGCTCGTCGAAGAGCAGGTGATAGTCCCGAAATCGGGGTCCGGATAGATGCCAATGAAAATTTTTGGTTTTAAGATAAAGGGCCAGGGAATCCGCCAGAAGCACATTCACAGCCTCAGTGACTGCGGTACGCTCCTTGCTGGATAAATCAGTCGGGGTCGCGAGTTCTCGATCTATAGCCGATGCACCATTCTCCAGGGCCGGGCTTCTCGCGGGAGTACTCTCCGTTTCTTTGCGCATGATGATTCCTAAAAATTATAAAGAGATTTAAAGTGAAAAGAGAAGAAAAGGGTGGACTGATCAAAGTCCGGGCAGCCCATTTCCGGCATAGAGCCAGAGTAAGAACAAAGTAGCCGCCGGCAAGCTCAATGACCAAATCAGAAGGTAACCAAACGATAAACTCGGCGTTGGATCTTCGAGAATTACACGGCGCTTCATGCCGGGAAAAGTATCAGTTCGCATATTGATCCTCTATTTCACGATCGTATTAGATAGATAACAGATCGATTTTCGGCAGCGCTATGACGGGCGACAGGTCCCCTCAGAATACAGATACTGCGCCGTATCATGCAGCGGTTGTCGGTAAAGGTGTTATTTCTCCCAGCAGTTATAGATCAATTGATTCATTGAGGAGATAAATATGAAAGCAATAAAAGTTACCTTAGCGGTTTTGGTAGCGCTGCCAGGCGGCGTGGCGCTGGCCGAGGACAAAGCAGACGTTCACAGCTCTGTCACCAATCCGGATGGAACCACGGTGACCGTTGACAAGAGCCATACGACCTCCGAGGGATGGCTCGGCGGCAAGAAGTACGAAGCTGATGAGAAGACGGTTGTCGACCCCAAGGGCCTGGTTAACAAGCAGGTGGCCTCTCGGCATTATGAGCGTAAGGCTGGTTCCGATGGAGACGTTAAGGAGAAGGCTGAATATCAGCATCCTGACGGCACCTCTGAGGAACTCAGTGCTTCCAAGACCACCTCTGAGCACCTTTTGGACAGCGGCAAGACTGTCACCAAGACCCATGCCCGTGTCGTTGATCCGAAGGGACTAGGAAATAAACAGGAAGTGGAAGTAACTGAAAAAACGGAGATTAATCCGGACGGCTCCAAACGTACAACTGTGTCGCGTGAAGTTAACGGAGATACAGTTTCAGAGACCAAGACCGAAACACATTAGACTTTGTTCTTGATAGGTTCTTGATAGTCTGCTTTTGACAGTCTAGTGCTGTCGGGATTCAACCCCCGGCAGCACTTTAACTATTAGCGGCGTTTAAAAAATTGGATCTCCCGTTCGTGCCGCCGAGCCTGGGCTAAAGTTTTGAAAGTTCCCAAGTTTCTGCGTTTGCCGGTCTTTTTATCTACCTTTCTAGAGTAGATTCGAAATTGGCCATCCTTGATTTTTCTAATCATCAACCGTCTCCTTCTTTAAAGATATCCGACAGATCCGGTGAACAAGAAATAGTGCCCAACAATTGTTGCGATCAAGAGGAGCGCCAGCAATGCAATGGAGAAGTTAATAGCATTTCGGGTAGGGGCGTCATGTAAAATAGCGGGATCGGTGCGCACGCTTTGGGTTGAGGTTCTATAGTTGCCCGGGCGAAGCCCCATCAAAAGCAAAGCCACAATCAGGCCGACTGCTGCAAAGGGTAGCCATGGAACCCCTAAGAGCAGCGGCCCAACCGGAGTTATCCAGATTCCACCCGCCCAGGTTGCAAATAAGATTAAGAGAAAGGCCGGCGTAATTTGCTGCCATCCTCGATTTTGCGGGGAGATGCTAGCGAAAATTAATACCAAAAGAGCTGCGATCGAGAAAGAAAAGAGCAGATGTAAAGATACCATATGTCCGTTCCGTGAATGCTTTTATGTCTCAAGCATACTACCGGTGCCTGCAAGATCGCCGTGATCGAAGACAGCTTTGGCGCGCCTTGTTGCGAGCGCTCGGCGGAACAGCAGCAGTCGAAAACATCCATGAGCGCGGTCATATTATTTAAGTGCTGCGCCGTGCAGAATATAGAAAATATAAATATCGGAAAAAGAATCACATGCCAGAAACTTCCACAGCTGTATACGGGATTTTTAAAAATGAAGCGCAGTCCGAGCTGGCCGTAGATCACCTTAAGAAGGCCGGCTTTCGGAATTCGGATATCTCCGCTTTGTTCCCTTCGAGCGGAGCAACGCGCGATCTTGCTCACGAGAGGCATACCAAGGCGCCAGAGGGAGCCGCGGCAGGATGCGGCACCGGTGCTTTTTTAGGAGGAACGCTGGGCTGGCTGGCCGGTATCGGCGCGATCACCATTCCCGCAGTAGGCCCATTTATCGCCGCCGGACCCCTAATGGCTTTGCTTGCAGGCATGGGCGCCGGGGGGATGGTGGGTTCTCTGGCGGGAACACTCATCGGGCTTGGCATTCCGGAATACGAAGCGAAGCTCTTTGAGGGCCGCATCCGGAATGGAGGACTCTTGCTCTCGGTGCACTGCGAAGCCGCACCCTGGGCCAAGCGCGCAGAAGAGATTTTAAAGCAAGCCGGCGCTGAAGACGTCTCCTCCAAAGCGGAAGCGCCAGCGGATGAAGTTGCTACCGGTTTACCCAAGGTGGTGGCGGCTTAGTTTAAGGAGCAAAGATGAAGAAAACCAAGAGAAAGAATTTGCGTACTAATGATGGCCATAAGAGACCGGCGCACGACGAACCCAAAGCAGAGCGTCCTGAAGAGGTCGAGTCCGCTAAGAAGCACGATAAGAATAACGCCAAGCGGCGCTAATAAAGAGGACAGAGATGATGACAACGGTAAACTCCCTTTCCGAAGCGCTGCTGCACGAACTGCAGCAGATTTACAATGCAGAGCGGCAGATCATTGACGCGCTGCCAAAGCTGATAAAAAAGGCCGATTCGGCGTCGCTTAAGGCAGCGCTGCAGGACCATATGGAGGAGACCGAGAACCAGATCGCACGGCTGGATCGAATCGGATCAATCGTAGGTAGTAAGTTCAATGGGAACAAGTGCAAAGGCATGCAAGGATTGCTGGAAGAAGGCGCGGACCTATTGGAATTCGAAAGCGAGAATCCGGCGCTAATCGATATCCTTTTGGCTTGCGGTGCGCAGAAGATCGAGCAGTATGAAATGGCGGCGTACGATACCGCTGTGTCCATAGCCGAGGAGCTAGGCCTAGATGAAGTGGTAGAACTCTTGGAGGAAACACTGGACGAAGAGATTGCCGCAGATCAGCGATTCTCTGAAATACTGGCGGCCGACCTCCTGCCGGAAGTAAGCGAGAAAAGCGACGCGCTGGTCTCTCGTGCCGCGACGAAGGCCCAGCCCATCAAGAGCTGACGTTTGTTTCAGATCGGCTCAAGGAATCTCAAAAAATTCAGGCGAATCCGCGCGGCGGGCGCGGTAGATGAGCGGCAGGTCATAAGATCGAGGCTAACTTTTCTTATCGAGGCGCCATTTTACGCCGCCGCGGCATGCGATCAAAAGAAAGACAAAACAGTAAAGCGCCGCGAGCTCGCCCTTATTCACCACGGGGAGGAACTCCGCTCCCATTTGAAATTTCCAATGGAACTGGAAATAAGCGACCGCCATGGTGCCGCTGCATATAAATGCAGCAAGCCTGGTTCCGATTCCTAGCATTACACACAGCCCGCCGACCAATTCAATCATACCCCCGAACCAAATTTGGGTTCCAAGCGCGGGCGCGGGAAATTCAGACAGAACGCCAAAGATCTTCTGCAAGCCATGCATCGAAAACATGAAGCCGGCGACGATTCTCAGCAAGGCATAGGCGTGGTCGGAATATTTTTCAAGCTGCCGCATGTATGTCGCTCCTTGATAGTATGGCTGCGGCAAGTCTAATTAATATAAATCTCCCCGTCCATCGATTTCTGCCGCTGAGAAACCCTGGTGTATTGTTGTCGCAGCAGTTTTGCCAGCTGGCACAAAAAAACCGCCGGCATCCCAAGAGACACCGGCGGCTTAAGCTTCAATCGTTCTAAGAACTAGAACGTATAAGCTAGAGTCGGATTAACAAAGGCGTTGTCCAAAACAACATCTTCGTCCTGTCCATCGATGGATCCCCACATGTAGCCAGCTTCGATCGCTGCGCCCCAATGCTCGTCGAAAGCATAGTGCAAGCGGGTGCTGACATGAACGCCCACATTGGTTTCAACGATATCGTTGGCGGTGTGCAGGATGTCCGGACCAGCGCCGATGTACCAGGTGGTGTTCTCAGCAACCGGCTGCATATATTCAAGTGCAAACGGGATACGGATAAATGTGACCCGGGTGGTCTTGTCATCCCATTCACGTGCGAATTGAGCCGACTCCTGTGTAAGGTACATGTGACGTCCTTCTACCCCGACGTGGAAGTTGATGGGGTAGTCAGTTCTCCAAACATCGAGCGCCATCGAAGCCCCAGGAAGATTGCCCTCGTCCTTGAAGAACCAGACAGCCACTCCAGGCGACAGACGGACTTTCCACTCGCAAGAATCCTCAATTGTAGTGTCAACTACCGGTCTCGGCTGTTCCATCGGAGCAGCTTCAACTGGAGCCGGAGCAGGAGCGGCAGGCCGTACAGCTCTGTGCTTCCGCACCTCTTCGGGCATTCCGTCGGCTGTCGCCACGGTGGCCGCCCCAAGATAAAGACCAGCACACGCGATGCCCAGAAGTGCCGATCGATTGAATAAGCTAAGCTTCATAACTACCCCCTTAATAAAAATCTGCCGCTATATGCCAGCAGAGACCCTCATTCAACTAGCGCCAAAATGAGTTCTAAATTTGCCGGATCTATTTGGTCGAACCCGAGCATGAATGTCAATAGCGTGGCCAGTTCACTTTTTAAATGACCAAAATCATGTGCATTCTGCGGGGTTCCCGGACTATCGGAGGAGGGACAGGGCAGCGATGCGCCTGCAGGTGGCAGAGCTGGAAGCCACCAAGCACTCAGTATCACTATCTTTTATCCCCGCAGGTACCATGTAAGGATGGTTCAGGCCCAATCTAAGCATGACCAAGACCGAGAGCCAAAGATTCGACTTAACCACCTGGCGGCGATTCGTCACGATCGTTAAGCCTTTCTTTGTCTCAGAACAGAAGGTTAAAGCGATCGGTTTGGTGATGCTCCTCGTGGGGTTGTCATATGGCGTGACCAAGCTGAACGTCTGGATCAGCGAGTTGACGAGCGGATACATGACGGCGCTGACGGAGCGCGACCGCGAAGAATTTTATCACTTCCTGATGCTGTTCGCGATGGCGGTATTGGTCACGACCCCGGTGGTGGTGCTGTACCGTTTCACCGAAGAGAAGCTGGCTTTGCATTGGCGAAAGTGGCTGACCCAGCACTTTCTGCACAAATATTTTTCAGGCCGTGCTTACTACCGCATCAACCAAGAAAAGCAGATCGACAACCCCGATCAGCGCATTGCCGATGAAATTCGCTCTTTTACTGCTACTAGCCTCTCGTTATTGCTGATTCTTTTTAATTCATGTGTGCATTTGGTGGTCTGGACCCAGCTGCTTTGGACGATCTCGCCCAAGCTGACATCGGTGTCTTTTGGCTATGCGATCTTCGGCTCACTCGTAACGATGCTTTTTGGGCGGAAGCTCGTTACTTTGAATTTTGCACAACTCCGGCGTGAGGCTGATTTTCGATACGGGTTGATCCATATCCGCGACAACTCTGAGTCGATTGCGTTTTATCGTGGCGAAGATAAGGAGTCGACGCAGGTGCGGCATCGTTTGCGAGACGCGGTGCGCAATCTGAATTACTTGATTTCATGGCATCGAAATTTGGGATTTTTCACCCGTAGCTATGACTTCATGAAGACCATCGTGCCGGTCGTGGTGGTGGCCCCCTTATATCTGTCGGGCGACGTAAAGTTTGGGGTTGTGACTCAGGCCAGCATCGCCTTTGTATGGGTGCTGGATGCCTTGTCGCTGATTGTCAGTCAGTTCGAGCGGCTGAGCGCCTTTGCTGCTTCGATTGCGCGGTTGGGCTCGCTTTGGGAGGAGCTGGAGAAGGATCAGGTTTACTGCAACTGGCCCCGAGAGCTCCCGACCGAGATCGGAATTGGAGAGTCGAGCGGTCTGCAGTTTTCCAACGTGACCATTCTTACGCCAGGTCGGGCGCGGACTTTAGTGCAGGATCTTTCGTTTTCGCTGACCTCCGGTCAATCCTTGTTGATTACCGGACCCAGCGGGGTGGGCAAGAGCTCGTTGCTCAGGGTCATCGCAGAGTTGTGGACCGAGGGCTCTGGGCGCATCTTGAGGCCGCCGATCGAGCAGCTTATGTTTGTGCCCCAGAAACCCTACATGGTGATTGGCTCGCTGCGTAATCAGCTGCGTTATTCGATTAAGCGTGGAGATATGTCCGAAAAGCGGCTGGCCGAGGTGCTAAATAAGATCGGACTGGGCGGCCTGCTGGATCGGTTGGGCGGATTTGAGGCGGATCTAGATTGGTCGAACGTACTTTCACTTGGCGAACAGCAGCGCATCGCTTTCGGCCGGGTGTTATTAGCGGGGCCGCGCATTGCATTTTTGGATGAAGCCACCACTGCGCTGGACGAGGAGAGTGAAGGTTATTTATACACGCTGCTGAAGCCGCTGAATTGTATCTATGTCAGCGTCGGACATCGGGAATCGTTGTTCAAATATCACACCTGGCACTTAGATCTTGGAGGTGAAGGGAAGTGGACATTGAAAGAGATTAAGGCGGGGTAGAAAATCACTCGACTCTGTCATTGCTGTAGCTGTCATACATTTCGGGGATGAAATACCTACCTGTGTGCGCGGCTCTTTCATTGCGAGGAGCCGGCTCTGGGGCGACGAAGCAAGCCCTAACTTGGAGTCGGAATTGCCGCTTTACTGAAGAAGCCAGGAGAATTTACCACGCAATTTTCAGTCAACAACGGTAGCTTGCGTGCTTGTAGGGGACTTTTGCAATTACCAAGGGACAAAGCTTGCTCCGACATAATGATAGGGATTGCTTCGCTTCGCTCGCAATGACAGGTACTGTCATTGCGAGGAGCCGGCTCTGGGGCGACGAAGCAAACCCTACCTGTATGCCGAGACATACGTGCACTCGAGAGTGTTAGAAAAGGTCCAGCCCGCGCTCGGATGTTTTCTGCGCCTAGCCCAGATTCACGGCCGTAACTTCCTGATACAGTTCCAAGGTCTTTTGGACCGTCGACTCAATTCTGAATTTCTCAGCGATCCGTAAGCGGGCGGCCGCACCCAGAAGCGCTCGCTTGGTGGGGTTTTCGAGCAGCGATCGCAGCGCGTTGCTCAGGGCTCCAATATCGTTCGGGGGAACTACCAGCCCGGAGACTTGATCTTCGACCAGTTCAGGCATGCCGCCCACGGCGGTGACGATCGGCGGAACACCCAGCGCCATGGTCTCGATTACGGCCTTAGGCAAGCCCTCGCGCTCCCGGGAGGCCATCACGCCGATCTGAGAGGCGCGCACAAGCTGCGCTGCGTCGTTTCGGTATCCGGGGGTGTGAATCCGATCCTTAGCCGGTGACTCCCGAATCAGTTTCTTGATGCGATCGTCTCGCACTTCACCGATAAGCAGAAGGTGCGCGCGGCTGTGTTCACCCAAGGCGCCGAAAGCCTCTATCAACAGATCGACTCCTTTAACGGGGCGCATATTAGCGGTGCAGCTGATGACTTCAGCGCCGGGAGGAATCCCCAGCACGGTAAGATCGTAAGGCGGCACATCATACCAGCCGAGGTCGTGCCCCTTGTAAATGGTTGCTGCTTTATGGCTGGGGATTCCCTGAGAAATCATGTATCTCCGCACCGCCTCCGAGACGCAGGAGATTCGGTCGAGGCGGGGATTTAAAAAACTAAACCATGAGGTGGGGTCTAGCTTGTTTAGATGGCCCATCGTCCCGCGGTACGCCACCTGTTTGACTGCAATACCAATGGAGGCCAAGAGTGCATTGGAGAGCGCCCGCGCCGAGAAGGAATGTACTAGATCGTACTGTCTCGTTTTGAGAAGCAAGCGCAGCGATTTCATGGCGCGCCAGCTAAATCTAGAGGAGAAGGCGAGGGGTATGATATTGATCCCGACGGTCGAGAATTTCTCGCCCGAAACGTTCGGATCCAGCACCAGGTCAATCTCCACACCTGATGCCTTGAGGCCCAGGATTAGGTGCATTTCCGGCAGGTCCGGTTTTGAGGAGAGCAACAGTGCTTTCAAGATGGTCGGTATTTCTAATTCTACCCCATCGATACCCGGCTGAGCCTCTAACGTCAATCGTAGTCCTCACCGTCGAGAAAGCGGGATTATCCGGCAACATTTGCAAACTCCGATTGCAGTGCTTATCTTGTTGGTACTTTAAGCGATAAACTTACTTATGACCCAGCCAATGAAACTTTTCACACCGATAAAAGTCGGAAATCTCACCCTTCCTAACCGCGTCGTTATGGCCCCGATGACGCGAAGTCGGGCCGTCGGGAATGTAATCAATCCCTCAGCCGCCACCTATTATGGGCAGCGTAGCAGCGCCGGTCTGATTGTGACCGAGGCCTCGCAGATTTGCGCGCAAGGGATCGGCTACCCGGATACCCCCGGTATCCACACCGAGGCGCAGGTCTCCGCCTGGAAGAAAATCACAGCCGAGGTTCACTCGCGCGGCGGTCGGATCTTTCTGCAGCTCTGGCATGTAGGGCGCATCTCCCATCCGCTGTTCCAGCCCAATGGAGATCTGCCTGTCTCCGCGTCGGCGGTGGCGCCGAAGGGCAGTTCCTATACCCATGAGGGCATGAAGGAATTTGTAACTCCACGTGCCTTGGAGATCGCGGAGATTAAAAAGATCGTCGAGCAATACGCGCAGGGTGCCAGAAATGCCAAGCACGCCGGTTTTGATGGTGTGGAAATTCACGGCGCCAACGGATATCTGATCGATCAATTCCTAAGAGACGGCACGAACAAGCGTACCGATGCGTACGGAGGTTCGATCGCGAATCGATTGCGATTTGCACTTGAGGTCGTCGATGCTGTCCGCGCCGAGTGGGATCAGACCGCGTTGCGGATCTCACCTAGTGGCGCATTTAATGATATGTACGACTCAGATCCGCTAGCGACATTTGGGGCATTGGCGCGCGAGCTTGATCAACGAAAGCTAGCATATCTGCATTTGGTCGAGCCCGGAGAGGCTGATATCGCCGCGGGTCAGAAGCCCGTGCGAGCCGCTGACCTACGTCCTCTGTTCCACGGACCGCTGATGGTGAATGCTGGCTATACCGCAGCACGTGCGGAGCAAGTTTTAGCTGCTGGAAATGCTGACTTGGTCTCGTTTGGGCAAAGCTTTTTGGCTAATCCCGATCTCCCGCGCCGGCTGCGTGACGAGCTGACCTTAAATCCCGCCAATCCTAAGACCTTCTACGGCGGCACCGAGGCAGGATATACCGATTATCCTTTTGTTGATTGAGTCGCGACGAGGCGCTTGGCCTGAGTATATTTCTTAGACGCTGCTGATGGTAATCACCATTTCCTCGCTTGCCGCGACTTAGCGATTACCTTCAGCGCGTAATGGTGTTAGACTTGTTCTAGCGGGGTTTTTTGTTTGGAGCGGGCTTAGTGCCGTTAACGATGAAGAACCTGCTGTTGGCCTTTCTAGGAATTGTTTGCGGCGCTGTCAATGCCGCGGCCCTCACCGATATCCAAGTTTACGGATCTAGTTCAACACTCGGCACTTCCTTTTCTGTCTCGGTTTCTGCTCCTGATGGTACGCTGAACCAAAGCGTTCCGGTTGAATTGATCCGGCCCAGCAATACCACCCTCAATTTTGCGCGTTTTGCCTTTAGCGGCACAGTTCAGGTCACGGTTAAGGTGCCGAATGTAGCGAATTATTCGATCAGCCCCCGGCGCTACGAGCTTGCCACTACGGTTGACTCGGGGCAGCAGACGATGCGTTTCACTATTTCCAATGATGCGAACAGTGCCTACTACCGTCCGGACGGGGTAATTAAATTGGTGTTGCACGATCATTACGGGACAGGTCCGAGCCTGTTTCTCTTTGCCGATAAGAAACGTCCGGAGCCGCTGATTGACGGGGTAACGGCCTTTAGCGCCGCCGATTACGGCATTGTTCCAGCTGCGAGCGACAACACTGCTGCGATTAATAGCGCTATTCAGAGCCTCTCGGCCAAAGGATTAAGTAACGCCGCAATGCTCTACTTCCCCGCGGGGGTTTATCGAACCCGTACGGTGGTGATGAAGAGCAATGTCGCGCTGTTTTTATCGGGTCAGGCTGTGCTGATGGGACCGGACGATCATGTCCTCTCGGCAGGCGCGTTCGTGACTTTTAACAGTGTGAATAACGCCCATATTCGCGGACCTGGGATTGTGAACGCAAATATTTGGCATGCTAACAATAACAAGATCGTGTTCATGGATGGAGCGACGAACTCCTCGCTGCAAGATGTGCTCTTCACCGGCACCGGCAACTGGAGCATTCATATCCTAAACAGCGCCGATATTCTGGGACGGAACTATAAGCTGATTAATGAATTTACCGACAACAGCGACGGCACTGACCCGGATCACTCCGTGCGGGTAACGATTGATGACATCTTTGAGCACACCAAGGATGACGGCTTTGCGGTCAAAACATCTCCGGGCTCAAGCGGGATAACTGATGCGATTAATATTTCGAACTCAGTCATCTGGACGCAAAAATCGGCATTAAAGATCGGCAGTGAAGTAACAACGGCTTTGAAGAATGTAACTTTCTCTAATAATCAGGTGGTCTACGCAGACCGGGCGCTGGCGGTATACGGAAACGGCAGCGGGGTGGCCGGAGGTTCCGTGGATAAGATTACCTTTACCGGCAATACGATTGAGAAGATCGTCAATCTGACTTTTGGCAAGCTGGTTGATTTCTCTGTTTTGTATTTTTCTAACCCCGCTCCCTACGCGCCGATCAGCAATATCATTGTCGGAAATACCTTTTGCTACGCGCCCGCTCCAAACGTTTCGAAGATTGACGGTCTGAGCGGTACCCTTATCAATAATGTGACATTCACCCAGTTCTGGATGGACTCTGCTCATGGGTTCATCACCACCGCCAACGGCAACGTCGGGCAGCATTTCGCAGTTGGTCAGTATGCGAAGAATGTTACTTTCGGCACCGAAACGACACCGCCGGCAGCGCCGACCGGATTGATGCTGATGCCGTAGCACTTAGCAGTCAGCCGCCGATTGCTATGCTGCCGAGACGGCGCGGGCCGCGGTTGAACCGGCCTCACGCGAGGAGTGCTGTTTGAAATCACGCGCCTGACCATCCCACAATTGACCATCGGAGAGGATGACTTGGGGGCACCCCGTTTCAGCGATTCGAATTTGATGACCTTTTACTCCGGCGGATAGCAAGCCTTGAAAAATCTGAGCGCCACGCTCCCGATCGGGCTTTTCTGAGCCGGGAATGATGACGCACTCCACGTGGCGCGGATTCGATGCGATTTCACGCACTAGCAGCTGAGCGGCCGTGCCATCGGCAGATATATAGTTTGCAGCAGCCTGGCGTCCGGTTCGATGATTAAGAATAGCCACGCTGCAGCCCGCTCGTGCCTCGAGCGCAATCGGGCTAAATCTTTCACTGGACCACTCTTGGTCCGCACCCACCTTGGTTCCATGTCCATCTAGGGATCGATTGACGTAGCTCCTTAGAGGCGGATATTGCGCATCATCGCGTGCAGCCCGTCGTTCAAATTGACGCCGCACCCGTTCCGTATCTGGAAGCATTTCGGGGAGAGAGCTGGCCTGGGGTTTCTCGGGTAATCGCGGGACTTCGGTAGCGGCGGGTGAGGGGAACTGCGCGCCGCGTAGCTCCTGCCGGACCTGATTTAGATCAATCACATTATTATTTACGGCTGGACCTCTGGTCATGGAACCTCCCTGTAGACCTAACGAAAAACCCTATTACAGGTTATGGGGGATTCCTGTAGGTAGGTAACATAGGCGGCCAGACTTTTAACGCACTGAGCGCAACTCATTGGCATAACAGGCTGGTGGGGAGAGAGAGATGTCCAAAGTAGTTGGTCACACCGGCAGCGATCCCCGGGTAATTGAAGCCTTAACCGGCTCGATCCCAGGCCCGCGCGCCTTGTCTTTGCTGCAGGAAGTATTTGCAGAGCGTCTAAAAGCTGCGGGAGCCGCCCAATCTGTAGAGCCGATTCGAGATTTTGTCCGTGTCATCGGTCCGCTCGGTACTTGGGCCGTTTTGCGCAGATTAGATTCGCAAGCACGCGCTGAGATTATAACTCTGGATCTTTCCAATACGAATTTGCGAGCAGTCTCAAGTTACCACCTCACTGAGCAGGTCTTTAATTCCAGCAGTTCGCGAATCGACCTTCACGACGTGGTTTCAAAGGTCGGTAAGGAGGTGCTAAATGGTGCGCGAACTCCCGCCGGGACCGCTGTCTTCGGAGGAACTGTTCTGCTAGCGGAAGCGGCAGTCAAACTTATGGGAATAGAGTTTCTTCCGGAAGTTAACGGAGCTTCGGGAAGGCAGCTAACGGCCGCACTCCAAGATCTGGGGAGTATTCTGCAAAGTAATGCGAACGTTTTTCGGCGGTTTCAAGGCAGCGACCTGGTTTCATCGCCATTGGCCCTCAACGCGGAGCAATTGAATGAGCAATTTTGTTTTCGGAGGGAGGATCTGCTTTCACGACCCGTGATCCGCGAGACCGAGCTTAGAGACTTTGTGCGCGGCTGGAGGGAGCGCGTTAAGATCCACACCAATTCTGGAGTCGGAATTTACGACCGACCCGATTTGGCTTTGCGTGCTGAAGAAATTGAGGAGATTGGAAGCGGATTTGCCGCGATCCCGGCCTCTATCTTCCTGTTCCAAGGCGTGTTGATGCGGCTGGACTTCACTGAGCCTGCCCAATCTGATCGTGGGCTTGGCGGCTATAAGTTAGGGCGGGCATTGATCTTCCCGGCGGCACGGACGGCAATTGCGGGCTTGGATACTCCAACGACAGCATCTCCTTTTAAATATGCAACGATTCATGAGTGTGCGCATTGCTGTCACACGCTCTGCATGCCCGAATTCGAGGCGCTGTCTGGCTGGAAATTTGTGCGGGATGGCATAGTGCGCGCTGCGTATCCGGGAGGCGGTATTAAAGTTTCAAGGTCCGATTTGCAACCTGGGAAGAAGCTTTGCATTGAAGGCGACGACTATGTTGTCGCAGAGTATGAACAATCAAAATTCCACCAATTCGCTTTCGGTGATGAAGCAATAGAGTTCGCAGATATGTATGATTCTGAGCGTTGCCGGTGGCTATATCGAGTGGGTAGTCGGTTTGTCACAGATTATGCAGCGCTAGAGCCGATCGAAGATTATGCTGAATCACTGGCGAATTTTATTCTGAGCCCTGATCTGCTGATGAAGCGCGCGCCTGAGAAGTTTGAATTTATGAAACTACTCTATGGCCGGTAGGAAGGCCGCTTGCATTATGCGTAGTGGTATGGGTGCATAACCCGCGAATGTAAGTGCTAGTCGTCTCAATGAGGATTGAGCAGATCTGTTGCGGTCAGATTGACCATACGTTAAACCTGCGGGATGCAGCGAACTATCCACCCTCCCGGCCACGCACCCCGAATCGGCCATGTACATCTCAAGGTCGCAGATCTGGACCGCGCCCTAGAGTTCTACATGGGCGTCTTGGGATTTGAGTTGACCCAGCGTTTTGGTTCCAGCGCCGCATTCCTAAGTGTTGGCGGATACCATCACCACATCGGCCTCAATACCTGGGAGAGTAAGAACGGACCCCCGCCTGCGGCGGGTACTACGGGGTTGTACCACTTCGCTATATTATATCCGACGCGCCGCGCGTTGGCGCAGACCTTGGCGCGGGTGATTCACGCAAATGTACCCTTGGACGGAGCTTCAGATCATGGGGTAAGTGAGGCGATTTATCTGCGCGATCCGGATCAAAACGGATTAGAGCTTTATTGGGACCGTGAGCCGGCGGTTTGGCCGAGAGACGAGCTAGGTAACTTAGCGATGTATACAAGGCCGTTGGATCTGAATCGGCTGCTAGCCGAAAGTTCGGATTAGAGTTGCGTTCAGAGATCGTCAGGAGTGTCGTTCTCTAAGGTCGGATCCGCCTCTTCGACACCACTCGCGGGCTCCTCACGAAACCCGACCAATCCGTCCAGATCCTCCTGTGCTGCGGTGCATTGCGGGTCAATCCAAAGCACATGCTCGAGGATCGCACGGCAGTGCTCTGTCGAATTTAGCTCAAGGCAGATTATAGCAGTAATGTGCCATAAAGCCGGATTGTGTGGGGCGCGGCTTAGCGCCTTGAGAGTCATCCAAAGCGCCGCAATCGGATGATGATTTTGTTCTAATAGATAGAGAGCATCGCCATGCGAAAGCTGCGTTTCTACGGTTGGCACAGTTTCCTCCGGCCGCGGAGGAAAATCACGCAGTCTTTCCAGAACTAGCGACAACCCTCCAGTAATCTGATTAAAAGTAGAGCGCGCATCGTGGGCCACGAGGGCCGTGGAAATCGAATTGGCCAATGTACCTAGATCGTCGCCGAGGTCGGTAATAGTACAGGCAGACGCTGCTTTGTTTGTGACGTTCAGTGCGATCTGCGTATCGTTGGTGGGAAAGCTGGCTTTTTCTAAGGACGGCGCGTCAGGTATGGCGCAGGCTCCGTATCCGCCGTAATTCAATCGGAGCTTTTCCAGATCCTCTTTGACGGCGGTATTTGCCAAGTTGCACCACTGCGCATGGTTTAGAAGCTGCTCCGCCGAGTCCAGTAAACCTCCCTGCAAATGAGCGAGCCCGGCCGCATGCCAAAGTCTAGAATCATGCGGGGCCATTGCCAGCCCTCTCAAGGCCAGCTGCAGCGCTTCCAGCGGGCGCTCCTTGGCGAGGGCCTCAAAAGCTCCTTCTCGCAAAGCGATCGAGACTGGAGTTTCTTTAGGGACGTCCAGTCCCGGGACATAGCTCTTAAGTGAAGGCAGCATGCGGGTCAGGGGCATTCTTATATTCGGAGGAACTCCTTTAGTGCGCGCCTCTTGTGCGAATTCCTGAACTCGATCGGCAAGCAAGGCAAGTGCTTTACACGCCGCATCAAGAAAGTAGTCAGATGGGTTGAATTCTGGAGTGGTCATTTCACAAACCTAATCTTCTCGAAGTCATGAATTTGGATCTTGCTTGGGTATGTCTAGTCTTTCATCGCGCCGCCGATTCATGCGTTCGGCACGCCAGGTATCGAGGAGTTGCAGGTCGCTCCTTGCAGCGGCGTGCTCGGAGTCAATCCAGAGGACGTGCTGGAGCGCTTGCTCTGACTCGTCAGTGAAGCCCAATTCAAAATAAATGGAAGCGACCACGTGCCATAGCGCGGCGCTATGCGGGTTGGTTGAAAGGCCATATAGGGTCAGCTCCAGAGCTTCCATTGGCCAAAGCCTGGCTTCGAGCAGATGTCTAGCGTTCTTACAGGTTAGCGCGATCTCAGCATCGTGACGTGCATCTGTCTGCGGGTCAGTGGATTCAAGCGCGCGCATATTAAGAGCGAGCGTCTCCAGAACAATTTCAGGTACTCCGGCAACATGACTGGCAGACTTAAAATCAGCCAAGATCGCGGCGAGTCGGGCGAAATCGCCCCGAATTGATTGAAGAGTGAGTGTGTCATCGGCAGCGTCTGTATCCTCAGCCGGGGCCGGCGCGTCCTCGGCAGGAGGCAGGATCTCATGCCGCAGATCGAAGCTTTCGGGTATGACGCCGGCGCTCTTTAGACGCTGCATCCGTTCGATTACGTCAAGCTCTTTACGTGCCGCGATGTAGCCAGGGTGAATCCAGAGTGCATGGTCAAACAAAACCGCACTGGCATCTACAGAGCCAAGATTAAAAAAGGCCGAGGCAGTAACGTACCACAAGATTGGATTGTGCGGAGCACAGGACAGCCCAGTTAGAGCATGAACCAACGCGCCGACCGAATCTTCCTGCTCCAAAGCGCTGAACGCAGATTCAATTAAGTCGATCGGCTTGGGCGGGACCTTCCATCCTGGGGGCGGCCCATTTCTCAGCGCTTGCTCCGCACGGAGCACGTCATGTTCAACTGAAGCAGGTAGTGTCTCCATGGGCTTAAGAGCGCGCCGCAAAATGAGCTGCGAGCTTATCTCTTTAAGCGCCAAGCAGGTGGTATCGTGATTTTGCCAACGCTCCGGGCGGGAATCAGGACTAAACATCATATCAACAGCTCCGACCCGTCATATTATCGCGAAACCCCGCTCCTAAGTAAGGACACCCACTTTTTGCCAGTGCTAATGCGCAATTAGTTGATTTTACTGGAGTGCGTGTGCAGAGGGAAGGGGGACGCGCCATAGACCAACGACTTTGGGCTCAGGCTCCGCGTGTCTCTCGGCGGCGCACTGTAGTTGCAGAATTATTGGACATGGATTGGAGCAGTGAGGTCTTTTTTTGCTGCTCCGTCCATTGTGCGGAGTTGGAGGGGGTGATAGTGATGCGCGACCGAGCTCAATGTCCGGTCGGTAGCGTCACCTTGAAGGTTGTCCCAACTCCGGTTTGCGAGTCAAAGGAAATCTTTCCCCCATGCTTATCGACCACACAGGAGTAACAAAAGGAGAGGCCCTGTCCCGTTCCGCGGCCTACTCCTTTGGTGGTAAAAAATGGCTCAAATAGCTTGTGCTTAATGTTGTCTGGTACCCCGCACCCGTTGTCGGCAACCAAGATCTCGATATCTCGTCCCGCTAGATGTGTGCTAATGGTTATCTTGCCTTTCTCGTATTCGCCCCGCTTGACTCGATCTTCGATGGAGTGAGCCGCGTTAATGATAAGATTCAAGAAAACCTGACTTAGCTCCCCCGCTAAGCACATGATTGTGGGGAGATCTGCTTCCAGCTTGGTTTCTACCTCTGCCACATATTTCCACTCGTTGCGCGAGATCGTCACAGTACTATCGATTAGATTGTTAAGATCGGCGTGGGATTTTTTTGGCGCGCCGGGGTGAGCGAACACCTTCATCGACTTAACGATGCGCGCGACATGCTGGGCCCCGTCGATAGTTTGACAGATCGCTTCCGGAACTTCTTCCAGTAGGTAGTCGAAGTCGATTACTTTTTCGACTTCTTCTATATGGCGGATGGCGGCGGCTAAGTCCCCATTGGACTCTACGGCGCTTTTTAGTCCCTGGAGCGCTCGAATAATTTTCTCGAACCCGCCGAAGGCATCTCCTAAAAACAACATATTATCGCGTACGTACTGTGCGGGAGTGTTAAGCTCGTGTGCGATGCCGGCTGCTAGTCGCCCGATCGATTCGAGTTTTTGCGCTTGTAGTAGGTCGCGCTCCAGTCCCTTGCGTGCGCTGAGATCGGTGAACATATAAACCATGCCGCGAAACTCCTGTTGCGCGGAAAAGAGCGGCCGCACACTAAGTGCGAGAGGCATTAAATTGCCGGAGATTGGGTGATGGTACTGCACTTCGGCTTCGGCTTCTTTTGCAATGGCGGAATCGGAGCCGTACCTTTCGCTAGCAAACCATTCGCGCTTCAAAGTGCCGAGAATGGATTTACCCAGGAACAGGGACGGCTCGATTCCAAAAATCTGGGTAGCTCTGCTGTTGATTTGGGTGATGATGAGCTCGCCATCAGTCACAATCACAGCGCTGGGCAGCGTCTCAATGACCCGTTGTAAGCTTTCATGCGTGCTGGAGAGCAGCTGCTTCTCCTCGTACAGTTCGCGAGTTTTTGATTCCACCATTTCCTCGAGCAGCCGGACCCGCTCCTTCTCCCGTGCTAGCTCGCGGGAGAGGCGCTCGACCGGTATTGGGATAGAATCGGCTGGGGTGCTCATGGACGTCCAAAAGTTAGGGTAAAAATGCAGCACTTGCGGCCCTGATATGCTAGCAACTCCTTCTTCACCTCAATCGTTTCTCCGAAGTACGCCGCACATCCGTAGAAAAGTCCTTCCGCAAAGCAGTGTAGATTCCTTTCCGAGTCGTAAATCATAGTCAGCGAGTCCTCGGTCTGATCGACATAATAGAAATTGGGTGGGCGGGCCCCGCTCATTAGCTTTTTCACCTCGACGTGAATGACATCCTGAATGACAAGCAAAAACTCGCGCGTGTTATGGTAATCGCGCATGCGATCGCCGAATCTTGCGGCTAGTTTTGGGAAGCAGTACTTTCCGAATGCCAGCGCTGCTGCGTCGGCGGAGATGCCCAGGGCGCTTACCGTTTCTTTTAGTATCGTGAAGAAATCGCGGTCCTCGTATGTGCCCGGACCGATGTGCGGCCCTTTATATTCCAATTCCGGGGCAGCCTTGGCATGGATCTGTTCGCACAGCTCGGGACCGGCGTGCTCCACAAGGTACTGTTCTAGGAGATTAAAGACTTCGCCCTTCATCTATTTCTTCTTTTTATCCTCTGAGCATATTTCCTTTAGAATTTGGGCAGGGTCTTGTTTGATTGGTTCCAGCACGAAGGCGCCTTCTTCATCGAATGTTACCTTAGATATCCCGGGATGCTGGCGTTCCAAGTTTTCGATATAGCTCGATTGCATCTGAATTAACTCGTGTAGGTTTTCGCGGGTTTTTAGCCGGTCTAGATGCCGCAGCGCCTCACGCACTGTGTCTAGAATCAGATCCATCGAACATGGCTTCTGAAGAAATCGGAAGACATTGCCCTGATTAATGGCTTTGGTGGCACACTGTAGGTCAGCGTGGCCCGTCAGCATAATGCTCACCAGATTCGGGAAACGCGAGCTGACAATTCGAAGCAACTCGCTCCCCGATAAAAGGGGCATCTTTTCATCTATAATCATGATGTCGTAACCGTTACGGTCAAGTAGTTCCAGCGCCTCAGTGGGCTTGGTCGTAGTGCTAATCAAGTATCCGTGTCCATGCAGCCCGCGCTTGATACTGGCTAGGAAGGCCGGGTCGTCATCAACTACCAAGACTCTAATTTCGGTCATGCATTGCCTCTTATTGTTAACCAACTTGCACCGGAATTCGGGCGTCCACTTCAATCGGCTCTCGCACTCCGACTAAGCGGGCATAGTTTGCAACCTTTTCCTGCATGCCCGGAGTCAAGATGCTGCCGCGCGCTATGAGCAAAACACCATCTAAGGTGACGATGTCGGAGAGCAGCGTCTGGCCCGGACAAAGATCTTTAACGGTGATTGAGTAGCTCTGATTGGCGGCTTCAACGACCGGCTTTCGTTCGTTCCAAATAGAGCATGCGCCGTTCAGCATGGGGCGGGCATAAAGCGGAGCGATTTGGATCTCAGCCTGAAGAATCTTGGCCATGGTCTCGCCCTTGGCGAGCCGCGGCGCAGCCCTCAAGAGTAAGGTAACCAGCGCACTTTCCGCGGCGAAACGGGGTGCATCGGTCGGATATAGAAATTCCCGTCCATCGAAGCGCAGCGCAGCAATAATATCAGAAATTCTTTCCAGTCTGGGGATATTGCGGATTAGTCGTGCGCTTGTTTTTGGCATGGCCCCCACGACGTCCAGTTCTTCCTTGGAAAGCGTCTGTCCGCTGGAAGCTCGAATTCGCAGGGTCTCGGGCACAGTTAAGAGGCCGATCCGCGCCAGGGTCGCGGCCAGCTCAATCTCCCACACCTGGCCAATTCTGCAATGTTCGCAGATTTGTTTGAGCGGAGAGCGAATTTGCGAAACTTCGCCTGCGATTCCGGGATCCAGAATGGAGATTAGATCCACCAGTAATTTTACACTGCCGCCCAGCGTGTCCCGCAGCAGCACTTTCTCAGCTTTCGCCGCATTGTAAAGGGCCAGCGAGTCTTTTAATGCGAAACTAAGTTCTTCAACCGAGCAGGGCTTGTTAAGAAATTTCTGTACCTGCCCTTGATTCAGAGCTTGAACGGCGGTCGACTGATCAACATTGCCGGTAATCATGACACGCACGGTGTCTAGGTTCTTTTTCGCCAGGCTCGAGAGCAGGGATAAGCCGCTGATCTCCGGCATTTGCATATCGGTGACCAGGACCGCGTATTCTTTCTCGCTCTCAAGAAGCTCCAAAGCTTTCTTGGCGCCCTGCGCAATCTCGACCTCAAAACTGCCGCGCAGCTGGCGTTTGAAAGCCTGCAGCAGATTCAGATCGTCATCAACGATTAAGACGCGCTGATTCATGCCGCCTCCATCCAGAAGTCTTTGGGGATGCCCCAGACATTTAGCAGATAGGCACCGACCTGTGCGCTGGTGGTCTTGAGAATCTCCTTCTCAATCTCGACGGGATGTTGAGTCGTGTTGTTTAGGCGCAGTGTAATTTGGTCCCATTTGTCGGGACATCCGAGGGCTAGCAGCAAAGAACCGATGGTTTCTGAGCGCTTCTCGCAGGAGAGCTCATGCAGCGCGGGCAGCTGTTCCAGCAGCATGATCTCGCGCGGCTGACTGGCACGCTGGTAAAGCGCTTGATTGTTGGCTAGGGCCCGTAATCTTTCATGTCCGATCAATTCCAGGGCAGTTGTAAGCTCGGTGGTGCCCAAACCTGCGCCGAAAAATGAGGAGTTGGCGATCTGAAGGGTCTTAAGGGTCATGCCGATGTCATCCCGAATGAAGGCGGCGACCGAGCCCAGCGAGCAGCTTTTGCAGTTTAGAAGTTCGCTGACCTGATCGCATACCGCGGGAAGGCTTGGAATGCAGCTCAAGCGCAGCACTACTTCGCGGACCGTATGGTTTTGCAGCTGCTGTGTGGCATCGCCCAATTCGATTAATCTGCGGCTAAGTTCCGCCGCGTCGCACGGCTTGGAGATGTATTGGTGGGCGCAGCGCACGGCGCGAATCAGCGCATGTTCCTCCGACATTCCGGAAAGTACCAGTCTGATACCGCTGGGACAGGCGTTGCGGGCTGCTTCTAGAAGACTGGCCCCATCAATCTCCGGCATGCGCATATCGGAGACCACCACATCGAAGCAGGCCTGCGCGATGGCACGCAGCGCTTGACGTCCTCCGACTTCAAAGGTTACCTCCCAGGCGTCGCTGCGGAGCCGCAGAGAACGGCGCAGGGCTTTGAGCATGTTCTCTTCATCGTCTACGAACAGTACCCTCAATTTCCCTCCGACCATGCGCTCCTTTGTCTAGCGGCGTGGTGCCGCTGAGGGATCTATTTGCAAAAAGACCGCCAGGGCCAGAGAATTCTAAGCTCCTTAAATTACTTAGGAATATTTCTACATGAAGAATTTTTCGTGAATCTTATTGTAACTTTTACATGTCTAAAATTGTAAACCTTACAAAGATAGGCTGCCGTTGCTCTACACCGTCATTACCCATGGGCTTAGCAAGGAGATCGATCTCCGGCTTCGCAGCATTTTAGAGGCAGCCGGATATCGAACAACCAATAAAGCGTTAGCCCAGCTCGGAAAGAGCACCGAAAATTTCGCACTAATTCTTTTCCCTTCCAGCAATCCTCCCGATCCGGGAGCGGTCGAAAAACTTCGCACACTCTCGCCTGGCCTGCAGCTAATAGCAGTTACTCGGGCCGAGCGTTCTTTTGAAGCGATCGAAGCAGTGCACAGAGGGGCGCTCTGGTTTATCAGCGAGAACACAGAACCCGAAGAGCTGTTATTTGTTGTGGCCAAGGCCTGTGTGGTCTTCGAGCTCGAGCATCAAAACCAGGAGCTCAGAACCTCGATTAGTTCTCCAGGACATGCGCTGCAGATCGAAACCGCCTCGCCGGCGATGCAGGATGTCATGCGCAAGGTCGAACGGCTTGCGACACTTGATACCACTGTCCTACTAACCGGAGAGAGCGGGACGGGCAAAACGACGCTGGCGCATATCATTCACAAAATGAGTGCGCGGCGCGATAAGCCGTTCGTCGTAGTAAGCTGCGGAGCTATTCCGCGCGACCTTTTTGAAGCCGAGCTCTTTGGACATGAACGCGGAGCCTTTACTGGAGCTGTCGCTAGTCGGCCCGGGCAATTTGAGCTGGCCGAAGGCGGAACGCTCTTCCTGGATGAAATTGGAGAGCTCCCCCTGGAATTGCAGCCTAAGCTGCTCACGGTGCTTCAGGATAAAATGGTTAGAAGAATCGGGTCGGCTAGCTCGCGCAAGATCGATGTGCGATTGATCACCGCCACTAATCGAAATCTGCAAACAATGTGTGCTGAGAAGGCGTTCCGGGAAGATCTCTATTTCCGGCTGAATGTCTTGGCGCTGCACATCCCGGCACTGCGCGAGAGACGCGAAGATATTGCGCTCCTGGCTCGATCGATCTTTCAGCGCTTAAATGGAATAAGCTCAAGTGTCCCAAAGAAACTGAGTGCCGCTGCCTTGAGAGCACTGGCAGAGTATGGTTGGCCGGGGAATATTCGGGAGCTCGACAACGTGCTGGAACGGGCACACGCCTTCAGTGATCTAAGAGAAATTGGCCCCGCCGAACTGCACCTAGATGCAGTCGGGGCCGTAAACCCGGATAAATCACGAGCATCATTAGCTGGGCTGAGCTTAGAAGAGATTGAGCGGCGTGCGCTTTTAGACACTTTAGCGGCATGCGGCTACAACAAAAGCGCAGCGGCCCAGAGTTTAAAGATCAGCCTAAAGAGCATCTACAACAAGATGAAGCGGCACGGGTTGGGGGAGCGCTCTTCCTAGCGCGGATTCATTCAGAGTCTTGCAGCGCTACTCAGCAGCCACGGCTGTTAGCATCTCCACCGGGCACGCCACCTGAACCGATCGCAATAAGCGCTTGGCTGGATCGAGATGATCGACGGCGGTGCTTGAGACCGCCACTAAGGTCACCTTTACGATCTGATCAAATGACCCCTGCATGTTCGCGATCAAATTTGCCGAGGCGGAATGAAATGGGGAGAGGCTGGGATTAAACCCGGCATTCTCGATATATGAACCGGGGCAGAGACGTCCATCGTTCAGGGTGAAAACAACTCCGCCGTATGCCTTGGTATAGGGTGCATAAGAGCGGCGTGCAAACCCCAACGCTAATGCGGCGGCTGGATCGGCCAAGTGCTCAGACTTCTCAAGCTGCAACGCATGGTTGTTAGGTGACAACGCGCCCCCTTCAATGCCTAAATCCTTGGGGCCGAAAGCGTCGGGCAAGTAAGCGCTCAATCTTTGCGGCGGGCGCCCGTCAAGCCAAATCACCGGGTCGGTGGCGAGTTCGTGAATATGCTGGCGACAGTGACCGCAGGGAGCAGCGTTTAAATAGAAGGTGTCGATCCGTGGAACCCCCCGGGCATGAGCCACCGCGACCACGGTCTGTTCCCCGTGCACCGTCTCATTCAGGGTTGTCCCTGGAAATTCAATATTGACCCCGGGAATTAAATCAAAACCCTCGGTTTCGCCGACGGCGCTGACCTTGAAGCGCGAGACTGGCGAGTGCGATCGGGGGCGATTTCTCTCCATGAAGGCACGGACGTCTTCGGGGAGTCTGTGGGAAAGTGTAGACTGCACTGCGGAACGGCGATCAACCTCGGTCGTCGGTGGTAAGCGCGGCGGATTTTCTTCGGCAGGGTTCATACTGCAACCTCCAGGAGCTTTAGCGTATCACTATTCCCGTCCTAGTCCAGCTGCTTGCTTTCGAAGGAGGACCGAAATGCCTCTAGGAAAATGTAATCTGATCAGAGTGATACATCCGGAGCTTGGATTGCATAGATTAAAACTTGCTGTTTGAGACGAACTTTCCCTGGTATCATCATAGATAGGGTGGCAGAGCAGTCTGACGGTCCGGTGCCGCTCGTTGGTGTGTAGCTTTTAGAGGATCTTGATGATGGTTAGATCAAAGTTGCTGGTGGTTTTGCCTGCGGTTCTTTTGCTCTCGTTCGGCTTTGCCCAGGCTCAGACCTTGATTACCGCCTGCGGACGGTATCATGGCAATTTGCGTTTAGACGCCGATCTTACCGCTACCTCTAACTGCATAATCATAGATGGAGATAATACCACTCTCGACGGGTGCGCCGCATACACCGGCGGGAACTGCACCTCGAAACATTCAATCTCGGTCAGTGGCGCGGCTTCCGTGCAGGTGCTGGAGTATTCGAATGATGTCGTGATTAAGAATATTAGTACGAATGCTCGCATCAAGATCGATGGTGTCGCGGCTCTGGATTGCTCCAGTGATCGGACGGTAAAGCGCGTCACCATTTCGAACATTAACTCCACCGGCGGTGGAATCGATGTCACGCAGGCCTGCGATATCACAATCCAGAACAATGTACTTTCAGGGGGAGGTATTGGAATTAGCAGCGCCTACGCGATGACGGGTCCCTATACGGTGCGGAACAACACCATTGATTATAATGTTTTTAATTCTTCAGCTGCGTATTTCTTCAATGTTAAAGAGCTGACCTTTGATCAAAATCAGCTGCACGGGAATTTCTACCTTGAGAGCAACTGGGGGCGCGCCACTAATGTGCGCATTACGAATAATAATCTCATGTCAGAGCACGGACTGTGTGATACGCACGATGTCTTTCGTGTAAAGACCTTAGAAAATAGCCTGGTTGACCACAATGTGATTGAAAGCCGCGCTCAACAGGACGTTTGTCCTGTGACTAACGCAAATATCCCGGCTGTTGTGGCGAAGCTTTATACTAATACCAACACCGTATTCAGTTATAATCGAATCTTCAGCAATAATATTACCGCATCATATGGGGCAATCGAGCTTCGTAGCTCGAACATCGGCAACACTTTCTACAGAAACGAATTCGTCGTACCGGTAGCCGGTTCATCGGCAATGATGTCGCACTTTTCCAATCAGTGCTGTGATGCCGAGGGATATTTCCCGCCGCTTGATCAGAATCATTGTACCGGCGCGGGCGGCGGCACGAGCTACGGATACTGCTGTAATCCTGCCGATGGAAATTACCGCGCCCCGTATACTTCGCCCTGTCATCAGCGGCACAACGTTTGGGACTCTAATCTGCTCTATGGCGGAGAATCAGGCGTTTGGCACTACGGTGATAGCCGCGACAATACCTTCAAAAACAATGTGATCGTCGGCAAGTACGGCATCACGGCCGGCGGATGCGAAGCCGGAACCGGCTTCACTTATTACTATAACAACACGATTCACGGGACCACTGCGGCGCTCCGCGATATGGCTAATTGCGCCATTCAGGCCCGTAACAATATCTTCTTCTCGAACGGCGCCGCGTCGATTGTGCCCAGTGCAACGGGCTTCGATGGTTCGGAATTTCAAGGCGATTACAACCTCTTTTGGCCGAACTACAACTCATCTCAGGCGCATCCACGCACCGGCAATCCCGGTTTTGTGAATGCTACTGCTGCAGATCCTTTTCAGCGCGACTACCGACTAAGCTCCTCGTCTAGCCCGGCTCGGAATGCGGGCGACCCAGCTACCGCAGCTACCCCCATGTCGATTACGGTGGATAGGGTAGGCCAGGTCCGGCCCGACGCAGGCGGCTTAGCCGATATTGGAGCATATGAATATGGGAGTGTGCCGGTCGATCCGAATGCCCCCGCAGCGCCGGCAAACCTTCGCACTCAATAGAGCGTCCGGAGAGTAAAGTAAGCTTTGTCGCGCCTCGGTAGGTCGATCGGCCGCGATGCGTCTTAAATATGGAAAAACTTCATGAGCACTGGCCCTTTCAAAATATTACAAAAAGCTTTCTTAGAACGAACGGTTGAGCACCTTAAGCCCAGACCAGCGCATGCGCTGCCCTTGGCAGCATCGCTGCACGATGCCGTCCGCGCCTTTGAAATGGCGCATGCGGGGAGTGTCGTGATTCTCAATGACGAGCTGGAGCTGAAGGGTATATTTACCGAGCGTGACCTGTTGTTTAAGTTCCAGCCTGGCAAGGAGCTCACAAAAATTCCGATCACCAGCATGATGTCTGCTCCCGTCGTATCGATCGGCGCACGTGCAAGCGTGGCGCGGGTGCTCCATCTGATCTCGCTAGG
>JAIBBU010000010.1 GCA_019694515.1 Oligoflexia bacterium
CACCTCCACTCGACGCGCTGCCTCCGGCAGCTTGCTCGTGGCAAGCCGTGCGACAAGCGCGTCGAGTGCCCTGAGCAAAGGAGCGATAGTGACTGCGTCGAATGGCTTCCTTGTAAGCTCGATTAGTCGTTACTTTTACTTAAACGCACAAGCGCTTCGCTATCGCCGCCAATCAAGGCTTCTTTTTTAGCTCGCGACCATCTCTTAATTTGCCGCTCTCGACGCAGGGCTTGCTCCCTTGAGTGGAATGACTCGTGATAAACCCTTGAGCGAACCGGAACCGGACATTACAACCGGTACGGGTCACGGGGGAACTTCAGACCTCCTCACAAAAAAATTCTAACGCCTGACGCAAAGCGCCATGCGGTGCGACACCTTCAGGAGTCGCACCGCATGAGCGAACGTCAGGCGTGTGCAGTAGTGGGATGCCCTCGCGCCACGGTGCAGTATCAGCCGCGTCCTGAGCGGCGCAATGAAGAGCTCCTGAAGGCTTTGCTTGAGCTTGCGGCACAAAAGCCGCGGCTTGGCTGTGGAGCTTTGTACAAACGGCTTCGACGAAAGGGGTGGAAGGTGAACTACAAGCGAGTAGAAAGGCTCTACAAACAGCATGATTTGGCACTTCGGCGCAAAGTGCGACGGAAGCTTCCGGCGCGTGAGCGGAAGCCATTGCCGAAGCCGGCACGACCGAACGAGCTGTGGGGCATGGACTTCATTCACGACACGTTCATCGACGGGAGGAAATTCCGATGCCTCGTTATCGAGGATATCTTTTCCCGCTCGCCGTTGATGATAGAGGTAAACCGTTCAATCAGTGGTGCGCAGGTCGTCGCCGCGCTGAATCAACTCGCGCTGACACGTGGGCTGCCAGCGTTTATCACCGTCGACAACGGCCCCGAATTCATCTGCAAACGGCTCGCGGCATGGGCCGCAGCTCATCATGTTGAGCTGCGATTCATCGAGCCAGGGAAGCCGATGCAGCACGGATTCGTTGAATCGTTCAACGGACGATTCAGGGATGAGTGCCTTAATGCGCACGCATTTCTGAATCTTACTCATGCTCGGTGGCTGATCGAATTGTTCAGGAAGGACAACATCGAGGAGCGCCCCCACAGCAGCCTCGGGGATATGACTCCACTGGAATTCGAGAGAGAGTTTTATAAAAATAATGGGGAAAACTTACTCAGGACTGGTACATAAATTGGGGGGACGTCAAGAGCTGCTTCCTTGTCTTCTGAAGCGTGGCAAATGAATGCTTTTGGAGATCTTATAGAATCGTTCATATTATCTAACTAGTCCAATATACAATCTAAAATTGGAGATTGCTGTATTTTAACACATATTGCTAAAGGTAATTCTAATAAATCCGCATTAAAACAAAGTCATTTCTGTAAATTTATGCTATTTCATTATATATGAATTTAGAAACAAGAAGCAAAATACAGCAACTTTTAGCAAATTGGCCAAATGGGACAGTTTTCACCAGCACCGCCCTAAAGAAGCAGGGCTATAGCGACTTCCTACTTTATCACTATCGAAAGTCCGGCTGGCTCACAGGCATGGGTAGAGGCGCGTTTGCTAAGGCAGGAGACGTGGTTGATTGGCGAGGCGGCCTATTTGCCCTCCAAGAGCAATTGAAACTTCCTGTTCATCTTGGTGGAAAGAGCGCCCTTACTTATCACGGGGCGGCGCACTTTCTAAAACTAGGAAGTGAGACTACTACGTTTTTTGCTTCACCCGGAACCCGACTTCCGAGTTGGTTCACTAACTACGATTGGAAGGTCAAAGTGACGCTCACCACTACAAATTTGTTTCCAAGTGATGTCGGACTTGCTGCTGAAACTGTAGGTAATTTTTCCATAAGAATATCCTCAAGAGAGCGTGCAATGTTCGAGACACTCTATTTGGCACCAAAAAGTCAAAGCCTTTCAGAGGCGCGGCTTCTCATGGCAGGACTCACGAATCTCCGTCCAGGTCTTCTTCAACAACTTCTCGAAAGCTGTTCTTCCGTCAAGGTAAAGCGCCTTTTCATGCTTTTTGCGGATGAGTTGAAACTCTCATGGGTAAAAAAATTGGAACCCGAGAAGGTTGATTTTGGAACAGGCGACAGAACGATCGTCAAAGGCGGAAAGCTACATCCCAAATATCGCCTTACGTTACCTGCCGACTTATTTGATGAGAGTGCTCGATGACCAAGGAACGGTACTCAGGTCAGGTTGCCCTCCTTCTACAAGTCCTTCCAATAGTAAGTGAGCAGGAAGTTTTCGCACTTAAGGGCGGGACTGCTATCAATTTATTCGTCAGAGACATGCCCCGTCTCTCTGTTGATATCGATTTAGCATATCTTCCGATAGAGGGACGTGATGAATCACTCAAAGGCATCAGCAAGGTCCTAAACACAATCGGCGAGCGTGTCAAAGACGCGATAGCAGGAAGTCGTGTTCAGAAGGTTGCAGGGCCAACCAGGGGAACTGTTGTCGGCCTAATCGTAACGCTTGGAGAATCGGTCATAAAGATAGAGGCGAACTTTGTTCTGAGAGGTTCCGTGTTCGCATGTGAAACGAGGGAGCTTTGCGATTCTGCCCAAGCTGAGTTTTCGGCGTATGCAGAGGTGAAAACCTTATCCATTGCGGATCTCTTCGGAGGAAAGCTGTGCGCCGTTCTTGATCGTCAACATCCGAGAGATCTTTTTGATGCGAAACTTTTGTTAGAAAACGAAGGCATCACAAATGAAATTCGTCAAGCATTTGTGATTTATCTTGCAAGCCACTCTAGGCCCATGCATGAGCTGCTTGATCCAAAGTTTCTTGATATGCGTTCTGTTTTCGAGAGCGAATTTGTAGGCATGAGCCGAATTCCAGTTGCATACGAGGATTTAGATGCTGCACGGACATCAATCGTCCAAAAACTACATGCCGATCTTACAAGCAGCGAACGGCAATTCCTTCTGTCAGTTAAAGAGGGTAAACCTCAATGGAACTTGATCGGTATCGCCGGTATTGAAAAGCTACCGGGCCTACTATGGAAGCTTCATAATATTGCTCGTATGGAGAAATCGAAGCACCAACAGCAACTAGAAAAGCTGAGAAAGTGCCTTTCTCTTTAGCCGACCTAGCTGCGATTTCGCTCCAATAGTTGGCAATCATTGCAATGTAGTTTCCGCAAGTTTCTGGACCCAGCAAGTTTCAGTGAAACAAGATGACATACACCGATACTTTAACAATAGCCGCCGACAGGAATCATTTTTTGTGAGCAGCCTTCTTCGCTGTCTTATCCGAGATTTTCAATTGGCCTCGCTCATGGCAAGCCACTTTCGTTTCAGGCGCAGTGAACAAGTCGAATGCTCTGAGAGCGAGCGTAACTAGGCTCTGATAGCGCCTGTCGAAAGCTCCGGAAGGCTTATTTGAAATACGCATCCCTCGCCGGGGAGGTCGCGCGCGCTTAGGCTGCCGCCGCATAGTTCTACGGCTCTGCTGGCGATGGTAAGTCCGAGTCCTAGGCCGGGTTTATCGGCTCCTTTCTGGGTGTAGGGTTTGAATAGATCCTCAATCTGGCCTTGGGGCAATCCGCCGCATTGGTCCATAACCTCGATCAAGACTCGGCCGCCTTGGGCGGAGCTCCGAATCCGCACGGTGCCGCTGGGCTTGGTAAATTTGATCGCGTTTTGAACGATATTCGAAAGAGCAGAGATGATCAGGTGCGGGTCGGCTAAAACTTCCAGTTCCGGGGAAATTTCCAGCTCCAAGTGGATCGACTTTTCCCTGGCGGCGTACTGCGCTGTAATTTCAGTTGCGCTGATTAGGTGCAGTATGCGGCATCTCTGCAGATCAACCGTGGGATCGCTGTGTAATCGCACCTCGGACATGGAGCGATCGATGATCTCGCGCATTCTTTCAAGAGCATCTTCCAAAATCTGATTGGTATTACCGCTGGCGCCTACCCGTCCGGATTTGATCATACGGTGCGCCATGACCGCGACGTTGAGCGAGTTTCGCAGCTCGTGCACCAGAAACCCAAGACGTTTAATCTCTTCTATGCTGACATTCTCCCGCTCTAGGCGGTTGAACTCGGTTACGGCTTCGGCGATCGCGATGTCCAGGCAAAAGTTTAGTCGATTGAATTCCCGAATATAGACCGGCTCGCCGCCGTTCTCTCCGACATATTCGGTCACAGCTTGGCACAGTGCGCCGTAGCCGTGCACCACCTGCGATATGGTATAGCCGAGCCGCAATGACTCCTTGCCGCGGCGGATGGCCGAAGGACGGTGGATGCTTACGGATTGGGAAGCGCTCGGATCGTGCGCGCCTTCTTCATCGGCGCGCAAGACTTCAATCAGTTCATCATAGAAAACGGGGAGGCCTTTCTCCATTTCGCTGCTTGACGCTCGTGCGTCGGCGAGTAGCGCAAGTTTTCTTGCGCACAGGGCTAAGATCCCATCCCGTTCTTGCGCGAGGAACTCGTGCAACATTTAATCGGCCTTTAAAAGGAGGGGGCGTAAGTATACCACCGCAGGAGCCGAATAGCCCGGTATTCAACCTGAGCTTCAGAGTCTAATCCGGGTCAAACCCTATACAGCGAAGATGGGGGCCCAGCGCCCTGTTTATTATCACCCTACAGGACGAATCCGAGCGGAATAGTCATTCCTAAAGAAAGGAAGCTCCGCTCCTTAACACTTCCATGGGCGAAACGGGGCGAGAGTTTATCCTCAGCAGGTCGAATCTGCACCTGGATCTCCCGGCGGATTAGGTGGACGGTTAGCCCCAGTGCAAAAGCCGGTGGCGCTGCAGATACCACAGCAGTCAAAGGTTCCTATACAGGCGCATCCGTTAGGACTGTTGCTGCCCTGATTATCAGCGGGGAAGCAAAAGGGAGTGTTGGTCGGAGTGGCTGTCGGTGTAGCAGTTGGAGCCACAGGTGTATTCGTCGGGGTGCTAGTCGGAGTATTTGTCAACGGCACCGGGGAATTTGTTGGTGTATTGGTCGGAGTATTGGTTGGCGGCACCGGAGAATTAGTGGGCGTATTCGTCGGAGTGTTGGTCGGCGGTACCGGGGTGTTCGTCGGCGTATCGGTTGGAGTATTTGTAGGCGCGATCGGTGTATTAGTCGGAGTGTCCGTGGGGGTATTCGTCGGAGTATCCGTGGCTGTAGGAGTTGCCTCGGAAGTGGGAGTGGCATTTGCCACACAGCCCTGGAACTGATCAAAGCTGCCATCGCGACATGGAACATACTGCAGCCCTCTCGTGCCGGATGTGTCGGGGCCGTATTCCTTGATAACTCCGATCAGCAGCGGAGCGCGGGGTTGGATTGGAGGGCAACCACCCGGAACTGGGCAGGTCAGAGCTGAGGCAGCCTGAAGTGATCCGTAACGGGTCCCTAAATTGTCTACCCGGAAATTATTGTCGACACTTTCAAGCATCGCTTCGGTCCAGCAGATAAACTGGAGCGAGCTCGAGAAGGGCACTTCACTGGAGCTCCAAAAATCGACGAAGACAGAGGAGATTGGGTTTTGCATTCCCAGAGCAGCGCCAAGATCCAGCAATACCAGCTTACTTCCGGCTGTGCCCTCGGTGTCGGTTTCGGTCGCGCGAAAATCTGAGGTCACGAGGGGCGCCAAAGGAGTGAAATCCTGGTTCGGACCATTCACGAAGCTGAAGCCTTCGGAACTTCCGAGGACTTCGCCCTTGCTGCGCACGGAGCGAATGGCGACGGCGTCGTCTTGATCGACCCGCCGGCCGTTGGTGATGCGGTAACTGCCGGAAAGAAGATTATAGGAAATCGGACGATTACGTCCGTTGACCGGATATCCGACTACAAACCCTTGGTTGCAAGGGGGATGCTGTGCGGCTACATCGATGATGCGGGTTTCATGCGGAGTAAGATCGATCGTGCGATCCAGCTTAGCGCAGAAATCGGTAACGTGCGGTACTCCCGGGCAGACGTAGTTATAGTGAAAAGTTACATCGGTGAAGCCGTAGTTCGTGATGCGGAGCTGCGTGGCGGTTTGTGTGCGGATGTCAAAGATCGGAAAGACAAGCAGTGTTCCGAGTGTCCTACCGAAGTCGAGCGCAGGCGCAGCTGTCGCGATCGAATCCGGAGCGGGCGATGGCGTGGCAGTCGGAGTTGAAGCTGGGGTGGCACTAGCTAGCGCGTTCCAGAGACACAAACACAGCAGAAACGTGACCCGGATACTACGTCGCATAAATACCATCCTAATATTGAGTGGCCTGTTTATATAGTAAGGGCGCTTAAAGTCAACCAAATTTCGGGCATTTTGGAGAGTCCTAAAATCGATCGAGCGGCGACCGGCGAGATCAGCCCTGTTCCAAATCATGGCGGGCCATCTCAATCTCTCCTACAAGCAGCGGTAATCTTATTTAGGGAGTGCCATGGTCAATATAAGACTGGATCTGATCGCATCAGTAGTTTGTGTCAGTATTTCGCTTAGTGGCTGCTTGGCGTTGGCCGCGGGGGCGGGGGCTGAGACTGCATACGTCGGCACTCAGGAAGATCGCACCGCAGGAGAGGTTATTGATGATCAGCGCATCACCGCCGCGGTAAAGACCAGACTGCTTGCCGACCCCGATGTGCCGGGTATGGATGTGAATGTGGATACTTTCAAACGTGTGGTAACGCTGCGCGGAGTTTTGAAGAATTCTGGACAGGTCGATAAGGCGATGGAGTTAGCGCGTTCGGTGTCCGGTGTTAGAGATGTTCGCTCTGATCTTTTTGTTCGATAGACATGATGCGAGGGGCAAGTTTCGCTCGCAATTGTGGAGGTTACCTATTTCGAGGACAACAATTCAGTCATTGCGAGCGAAGCGAACGCCTGCCACGCCGTAGCATTAGCGGAGGCGGGCAAACCCTAACGCTGAGGCACTTTTTGCTTTACCCAATTTTAATTGGGAACGGGCTACTTTACCCTATATCTCGGAGTGTGCGCGCTGCCCCGGCAAAATGGTAGGGATTGCTTCGCTCCGCTCGCAATGACAGGAGCTTGTATTGACAGCGGGCGCGTTCAGGCATGGGCAGAGACAGGCGTTCGCTCCGCTCACAATGACAGATCAAAGCGCCCTTGCAGTGACTTCATCAACAGGGCAGCAATTCTGTCCTTGACTTGCGTAACTCGTACAGCAATGACAGAACCGAGCGCACGGAGAGGAATTTTTTATCCTCTAAGTATGCAACATCTACTGCAATGACGGGCCCAATCGTTTCTAGGCCGTCTCATCCATTGTTACTGGCACCTACTTCCAGCGTCGAGTCGGGGTACACACCGGAGTAGGGGTTGGTGTGCGGTGGGGCCGCGGTGTGCGTGTCGGTTTCACCGTTGGTGTTTTTCTTGGCGTCGGTGTTTTCTTGGGCGTCGGGACATATTTCGTACAGGTAGCTGTGGGCGTAACCGTAGGCTCTGGAGAGTCCGCGGCGATTGCTGTCGGAGTATATGTAGGTGGTACAGGTGTATTTGTCGCTTTCGACGTCGGGGTATTCGTAGGCGGCACAGGAGTAGCTGTGCGCGTATTAGTTGGAGTATTGGTCGGAGTGTTCGTAGGCGGCACCGGCGTGTAGGTCGAAGTGTTCGTCGGGGTATTAGTCGCCGTTGCTGTTGGCGTATTTGTTGGCGGCACAGGGGTATTTGTGCGCGTATTCGTTGGAGTATTAGTCGGAGTGTTTGTCGGCACTACCGGTGTATTCGTCGGTGTATTTGTGGGCGTGTTCGTAGGCGGCACCGGCGTGTAGGTCGAAGTATTCGTCGGGGTATTAGTCGCCGTTGCTGTAGCCGTATTTGTAGGCGGTACAGGGGTATTTGTCCGCGTATTAGTTGGTGTATGCGTCGGTGTATTGGTCGGCACCACCGGAGTGTTCGTCGGGGTATTGGTCGGAGTATCAGTCGGCGTGTTGGTAGCCGTTGCGGTTGCCGTGTTCGTTGGCGGCACCGGGGTGTTTGTCCGTGTGTTCGTCGGAGTATTCGTCGGTGTGTTTGTTGGCACGACCGGAGTATTAGTCGGCGTATTGGTTGGGGTATTTGTCGGCGGTACCGGTGTCTTGGTCGGGGTGTTAGTTGGTGGCACCGGCGTCTTGGTCGCAGTTACCGCCGGAGTGCATGTCGGGGTACTGGGTGGTGTTCCCGTGGGAGTAGGATTGGCGACACAGCCATGGAGCGGATCGAAGCTTCCATCGTAGCACGGCACATACTGCAATCCTCTCGTGCCTGAGGTCTCGGGACCGTACTCTTTAATTACACCGATTAGGAGCGGAGCGCGGGGTGAATTTGGGGGGCAGCTTCCTGCCACCGGGCAGGTCAAAGCTGATTGGGCCTGCAGCGAACCGTAGAGTGTGCCCAGGTTGTCAGCTCGGAAATTGTTGTCGACGTTTTCAAGCATCGCCTCGGTCCAGCAGATGAACTGCAGAGAACTCGAGAAGGGGACTTCGCTGGTGTTCCAGAAATCGACGAACACGGAGGAGATCGGGTTTTGCATTCCGATCGCAGCGCCGAGATCTAACAAGATTAATTTACTTCCAATGGTACCCTCCGTGCCTGTCTCGGTAGCGCGGAAATCGGTGGTGACCAATGGAGCTAAGGGGGTGAAGTCCTGATTGGGGCCGCTTACGAAGCTAAAGCCTCCGGAGCTGCCGAGTACTTCGCCTTTGGCACGCACTGAGCGAATTACGACGGCGTCGTCTTGATCAACGCGGCGGCCGTTGGTGATGCGGTAGCTTCCGGTCAAAAAATTGTAAGAAATCGCACGGTTGTAGCTGTTGATGGGGTATCCGACTACGAATCCTTGATTACAGGGCGGATGCTGCGAAGTTACATCGATGATCCCGGTTTCATGCGGTGTAAGCTGGATATTTCGGTCCAGCTTGGCGCAGAAGTTTGTAACATGCGGCACTCCTGGACAGACGTAATTATAGTGAAAGGTTACATCGGTGGAGCCGTAGTTCGTGATTCTAAGTTGCGTCGCGGTTTGTTGACGGATGTCAAAGATCGGGAAAACCAGCAAGGTGCCCAGCGTTCTTCCGAAAGCATCCGGCGGGGCGATCGTCGCGGCCGAGTCGGGCTCGACTGATGGAGCAGAAATAGAAAGCGGCCCCGCCCACGCTACCGAACTCAGGAAACACAAACCTAAAAGGACAATTCCCCTAACACTAGTTCGCATAACTCCTATCCCAAAACAAAGCAGCCGATAACCAAGCGAGTCAGGATAGAGTCAAGCAGATTTCCCGCCGTTTGGAGAGCCCCAACTTTTAGGATTAGGAATTTTGTGCGGGTTTCCCTGATGCGCGAACTTTACCGGCGAGGTGTGATTATTCACGCGCACGACTGCGAAGGTGTCTTAAGAGATTCAGCTCTGGAGCTGAGGTTTCAGAATCAGCGTCGCCTTTAGGAGGTTTGCCGTAAATTGCTGGGGGCTGTAGGTGCGGTGTTATCGCCACTGCACGGATACGCCCCGATATATGTTTGATTCTGTGAGCAGGCTGGTGAACCAGCCGCTAGTCTAATCATCGGCCGGGTCTCCCCAAAACTATCGGTGATAGTGGTGAAGGTTAAGAGTGGATCTACAACGGTGGAATTTGAGTCATGTGGCGCTACTACTGATTTCCACCCGCTAAGGCTCTGTCCGCAGATCGAGGGCGCTAATGCGGGAATCCAGAAGAGATTGTTGTTCCCTTCGTAATGCGCCTGGATTGCCGAGGGAGTACTGGAGTCACAAAGCATGATCGAGTTTAGAATCGGATAGCCATCGTTGCTGGGGGTAGGTCTTGCCAGAAGGTTGTTGGTAAAGCGGATCTTTCCGTGATCCGCATCCTTAATCGAAGTCATAAACGCGGCGGCGCAATGCCCTGCCACGTCGGTGTAGAAGGTGTTGTGATCAAAGATCGTGGGCAGCGTCAAGCCGTTACTTACTCGGATTATATTGCTGCCATATTCATTCCAATCGAAGCAGCCGCTTGACCAGTAGATGTTGTTATAGAATTCGTTGCCCTCGCCGATTGATTGATGATTGATGGCGAGCCCATGCTTTGCGCGCACGATATTGTTGCGGTAAACATTGCCAGAATCCTGCTTGTATCCGATCGTTCCAGAAGTTAGCGGCATGGCGCCGCGCCCGGCGATATCAGTTTCGACGTAGTTGTTAATGATTTGATTGTCGCTACCGTCATCTCGGAGCCAAAGGCCGGCCGCTCCGCCTAGCGAAACGAAGCGGTTGTTTTGTACCGTGTTCCCTCTGGCACATCGCAGATAGGTGTTGATTGTGGCGCCGCCGCCGCTTTCGGTGAAGGGGTTGTTGCTGGTGAAAATATTATCTGAAATCGTGATGCTTGTTACCGGGCATCGTGACTCCGTCACGCCATTAGTGGTAATGGGGCGGGGACAAGCACCTCCCCGGAAGTCGAATAGCGGACTATCGTTCTGGGCCTTCCCGATCACGGTATTATGGGTGAAGGTAATGCGCTGCGGGGGGCGATAGGTATTGGTCGAACAGCTATCCTGATCGAAAACTCTGCCGCCGCTCATCTTGCTGTAAGTCACGGTGAAGTCGGTGATTCCATCCATGGCGAGATAGTTTAAGGAGCCCGACACGTCCTCGAACTGCACATGATCGATCAGAATGTTGGAGGAGCCTGCCCCAGAAAAAGCACCGACTCTGGCGTATAAGATTTTTACCTGACTTCTACCCGCGATGTTAATGCCGGACACAAAATGAATCGCCCCGGTGGTTGGATTTCGGCCATCAATGATGATGGGATTCTGTGCGCTGCCATTGGCAGTCACATTCAGACAGGTGGCACCGCCGCTAGGAAGATCGGTGGTTAATCGATATTCGCCGGGCTGAGAGATATTCATGCAGCCTGAGAGCGCCTGGTATGCCAATGCGGCCGGGGGATAAAAGAGTATGGTGATGGTAAGTACTAGCAATAAAGAGGTGGTAACCTTCATGAGCCGTCCGGACTTTTGTTGTTTGAGCTGTCAATGCGGGTAATGCCAGAGAGAGCTACAATCTGGACAAACTCGATAACACCCGCAGAGCTCCTAATCTTCTATCGGCGGGAGTTTGGGGCAAATTGAACGTAACCTTGGAGTAGAACTGCTAAGAATAACTCGCAGGCAAATTACCTGTTCCCCTGGTATCTGGGTGCTCTGTTTCCGCGATATTCCTCTCCGGCGATTCCCGCCGCTACCTTACCAGGCGCGCCAATGACTGCCTTTCCGGCCTCTTTTACGGCTCTGCGTTCTTCTGGGGGCAGAGCCTGGGTGGCATCCAGCTCATAACCGGCGAGCCCGGCGGCCCCCTGGCCGAGCTTATAGATGGCGTAGGGAGGGAAGAGAATCGCGGCCCCGATTTCTCCGATGCCATCGCCGTAAACCACATCTTTTCCAGCTTCATTTAGCAGCGCTTGTGCCTCCTCCTGGTTCTTTGGTTGGGGCGGCAGAGGGTCGGGTTTACTCTTCTCACGCAGAATTGGGGCGCAGCCGATAAGAGAAATGTTAACGAGCGCGGCAGTAAGGGTGCGAAAAAACATACTTCTCTCAGTACATCGTGCAGGTTAGCCTTTTTTTTGTCAGGTCTATTATAGCGTATAAGCCATGCTTCGACGAATACTTCCTCTCCTTTCCATTGGATTTTTAGCGCTGCAACCTTTCGCAGTTCTAGCCCAAACCGCCCAGGAACTTGCGGGTCTTTCCCTCGAACAGCTAATGGAGGTGCAGGTTACCTCATCATCCAAGACACCGATCTCGCTGTCGAAGGCGCCCGGCAATGTCGAGGTGATTACGCGTGATGACTTAAAGCGTTTTGGATATCGCAAAGTCTCGGAGGCCTTGCAGCGCATCGTCGGCTTTAACATCTATTCGCTGCAGTACGACTTCGCTTTCATTCGCGGATTTTCGGTGCCCGGTGATTTTAACACGCGCATGCTGCTGCTGATTGATGGTCATCGCACTAACGATAACAACTTTCACCAAGGTTTTATCGGCGATGAGTTTCCGGACAGTTTTGAGAATATCGAGCGCATCGAGGTTTCTAAGGGGCCGGGTTCGGCCGTCTGGGGTACCAATGCCATGCTGGCAGTGATTAATGTGGTGACACGGAAGCCGGAGCAAATCGGCAAGGCTGAAGCGAGCTATGAGTACGGATCGCATAATCGATCGAAGGGCTTCGTGGCGACCGCGGGGCAGGAAGGCAAACTGTCATATTCTTTGAACGGCTCTTATCTTGATTCTGACGGCCAAGCATTTTTGAGATTACCAAATACTAAGGGCGGAACAGACGATCTGATCATTAAAGATAACGATCAGGAGTATGCACATCGAGTGTCAGGAACCTTCGACTACGGAGATGTGCGGCTAAATGTCGCGCACGGGGAGCGTCAGACTCAGGTGCCCTACGGATTTTTTGGTGTGATTCAGGAAGATGGCGGTAACATCTATTCCGATGATTACACCCGGGTCGATTTGAGCGTCGACACGCTCATCGACAAAGAGCTCGATGAGCATTTTGCAGCGCGCTTTTATTACGATGATTGGGGATTTGACGGTGATTACATTTATGCCGGAGAGGAGCAAGGATCGCGGCTGGTGAATTCGGATAAGGGGGTATCAGAGCTTTACGGTTTTGAGCTGCGCTATTCGCGTGAGCTTCTGGACTGGCTGTCGATGGTGGTTGGAGCGGAGGCGCAGGACAATTACAAGCTCTCGATCTTGAATTTCTACCGTGATCCGCAGAGCCCCAACTTCATTACTGCGCGTGAGCCGTATCAGCTCTATTCATATTACACCGAGCTACACTTCGGCCTCGCTGATAATTTAGAACTAATCGGCGGCGTGCGCGGCGATATCTATACCAATCAAGACAACTCTGCAACGCCTCGGGCTACATTGATCTATAATCCGTTCGAAGACTCGACGCTGCGCTTGATGTATGGCGAGGGCTATCGCGTCTCTTCCAATTTTGAACGCAATTACGCTGACAGCGTGGCGACGATCGCTAATCACGACCTGAATCCCGAACAGATCAGAACTACAGAGGCAAGTTGGCAGCAGAAGATCGCGGAGGGTGTGCAAGCAACGCTGAATGTCTATTACTACACTTTTAGCGATCTATTGGTGCAGACCCAAAATGCCGACGGACTTTTCCTGTTCGATAATTCAGACGCCGATGCCTATGCCAAGGGAGCAGAGCTCTCCTTGCTGGCCCGGTTGGGTGGAGGGTTGAGCGCTTACGGCGGGATTACCACCTTTGAGACCCGGCAGGCAGGAGAACGGCTCCCGGCTTCACCGCGGGTGCTGGCAAATGCCGGCGTGTCGGTGCCGCTCTGGGATAATACGTTTTTTGTGAGTCCCGAGATGCGCTATGTCGGATCGTCCAATGGCTTTTCCCCCGGAGAAGAGGTCGACAGCTATTTCTCGGCCAATCTAAATATCTTAACCAAGCCCTTCGGAGATGATATCGAACTTTCGGGCGGAGTTTACAACCTTTTTGACGAAGACTATTCGCTACCGGCCGGGCCCGCGACACCCTATGACTCGCATCCTCAGGATGGCAGAACCTTTAGGGCGCAGGCGCTATTTAGGTTTCGGTAGAGCCAGCACCAGAGGAACGTTCCCTCGATCCTTGCGAAAGCAACTGTTGTACTCGCTAAGATACATGGGGTCGTTTGGATCGCAACTGTAGCTGTCACATATTTCTGGAACGAAATTCGTTTCTTTTCGCGCGCTTCTGTCATTGCGAGCGAAGCGAAGCAATCCCTACCATTATGTCGAAGGAGGCTCTGTCCCTTGGTAATTGCAAAAGTTTCTTACAAGCACACAAGCCACGGCTGGTGACTGGGAATTGCGCAGAAAATTCTCCTAGCTTCTTCAATAGAGCGTCAATTTCGACTTAAAGTTAGGGTTTGCTTCACCCTCGACAAGCTCGGGTTCGCAATGACAGAGCCGCGCATAAAGGCAAGTATTTCGTCGTCGAAATATGTAACAGCTACAGTAAGGGCAGAAAATCCGTTCTCGAATTATGTGACTCGCACAGCCATGACAAGAATTTCATCCTTGCACTACGTGATTCGCTGCCTCAGAAGATCCGTAGTCCGCAGCTGCTCGAACAGTTGGTAGAAAGACAGGCACTTTCGCATCCGATCTGTCCAAGCCCGGAATTTCTTCCGCGAATTCCTAAGCGGCAGCGCCGTTGGCAGGTGTAACGTTCCTCGTCGCGGCAGCGCTTGCAGCGCAGATTTCCCGGATCAAGAGCCTCAGAGGCGATGTCTGAAGGGTATGCTTTCTCGCAGCGTTCCTGGAGGCAGCTCCGTCTGCAACGCAGCGCTGATTCTGAGGAGCCCGATCCGCACCGTTTAGCGCAGAGGCTGGACTCAAATTCAATGCAGGTGAGAGCTTCGTCAGCTGAGCGTACCTGCTCCGCTTCGCGCACCTGCTCCTTGACGCATACTTTTGCCAAACATTCGTCAGAGCAGCGGTGGAATTCAGCATCAAAAAGGGTGCGGCATTCCTCGTGGCAGTCGAGCTGGTGCTTTTTGGTGCAGGTGGGGAGGGGGTCATCTGCAAAAGCTAGTGCGCCAATGGTAAAGGCACAGAGCAAGAAGCAATTACGTAAGATTGACATTGATCAATACCGGCTGCTGCGTCTGCTGCCTCCGAGCAATGAACCCATTACCCCACGCAAAATTTCACGCCCTAACTGTGAGCCGACTGTCCGCACGGTGCTCTTGACGAAGGCCTCCACGAAACCCTGCCGTTGCCGACCCGGAGCGCGGGGTTCAGCTGCGCGTGTTGTCGAGGAGATGGTGGAATTGTTCTGTTGCTCCTCTGCGCGGACTTTAAGCCGCTCATAGGCCGATTCACGATCCACGACACGTTCGTACTGACCGAATACCGGCGAGCGCTGGATGATGCCTTTGCGTTCGTCCGGCGAGATCACGCCGAGGCGGCTTTGGGGCGGGTATACAAGGGCGCGCTCGACGTTAGTCGGAATGCCTTGATCGTCGAGCACCGAAATAAGCGCCTCGCCCACTCCTAATTCGGAGATCACCTTTTCTACGTCGACAGATCCATCCGAGCGGAAAGTTTGGGCCGCCGCTTTGACGGCTTTTTGATCCCGCGGTGTGAAGGCGCGCAGCGCATGTTGAAATCGGTTCCCCAGCTGGCCCAGCACGGTGTCGGGGACATCTAACGGATTTTGGGTGCAGAAATATACTCCCACGCCCTTGGAACGAATTAGACGCACGACCTGCTCGATCTTTTCCAGCAGCGCCTTGGGGGCCTCGTTGAAGAGCAGATGAGCTTCATCGAAGAAGAAAACCATCTTGGGCCGCTCGAGATCTCCGCACTCGGGCAGATTTTCGAAGAGCTCGGCCATGAGCCACAACAAGAAAGTGGCATAGAGACGTGGATGCTCCATTAATTTGTCCGCCGCCAGGATATTGATAAAGCCCCGGCCTTCGTTGTCGCGGCTCATCAAATCGTGAATGTTAAGCGCCGGTTCACCGAAAAATTTATCGGCGCCCTGTTCGCCTAGTGTAAGGAGCCCGCGCTGGATCGCGCCGATCGTGGCGGTCGAAATATTTCCGTACTGGGTGGTGAAATCTTTGGCATTGTCGCCGACATGCTGCAAAACCGACTGCAGATCTTTGAGATCGAGAATGAGCAGCCCATTGTCATCCGCAATCTTGAAAACGATATTGAGTACGCCGGTTTGGGTTTCGTTCAGATCGAGCAAGCGCCCCAGCAGCAGCGGTCCCATGTCAGATACGGTGGCGCGTGCAGGATGCCCCTGTTCGCCCAGCACATCCCAAAAAGCGACTGGATAAGGCTTAAACTGAAAGGTCGCTAGCCCGAGCTCGGCGGCGCGATCTTTAATCTTGGCGCTGTCGCCGGCCGCGCTAAGACCGGCCAGATCGCCCTTTATGTCAGCCATGAATACCGGTACCCCCATGCGCGAGAGCCCCTCCGCCAGGACGCGCAGCGTGACGGTCTTTCCTGTGCCAGTGGCGCCGGCAATTAAACCGTGACGGTTAGCCATGCGGGCGCGTAGTTCAATCGGGGTTTTTCCTTTAGCGACAAAGAGAGCGGTATCCATGGAGCAATCCATCAATAATTAGGGTAGCCGAGCATATCCTATTCGGAGGTGGCATTTCTAGAGCAGTAGCGGGCAGGAAGAAGCTGATATGTCATGCCGAAAAAGACGCCGCATCTAGTAAATCCGAGAAGGGGCCCACCTGCTCTAAGCCGTCGACGGGAGTGTGACGTGATGGATTTCTATTCGGTCAGATCTGTGTGAAGTCTGATGTGCCGTATCGCAAGGGATTGCCCGCCTCCGCAAGAGCTACTTCGCCCTGTTCGCAATCACAACACATTTTGTGCGTCGTGGCACTTCGCCTTAAGCCGCTTGCGCCTCTTTGTGAGCATCGATCTCGGCTAATAGCGCTCCGGCGCAGGCCAAGTCCCCATAATTAGGAATAATATCGCGTAGAATTGCGATCACATGATCAATCGCGGGTTGAAATCTTGGATCGGATCGAAGCGCATAGAGCTCTTCCACGACGTCGTGAGTATGTTCGGCTATTTCCTCACGCGCCTCTTCTTCTTTCTTCTCATTGCGCTCGTTCTCCTTTCCGAGCGCCTCTCCCAACTCAACTAAGATCTCAGCGAGCTTTTGCTGTTGGAGCGGAGCCACGCAGCAAACCGCTTCGGAAAGTGAGGTAAAGAGTTTCGAATCGGAGATTTGGGCGCTGTAGGACGAATGCGAGGCCAAGAGCTGCGCTGCCCCCGTCAGATCCTGTTTCGCGGCGAGAGCCGGTTCAGCGGATGTCTTGGAGAGGCTTTCGACCAACTTGGCGAAATTATCGGAGGCTTGTTGAGCAGCATGCGCTACCGCTGTACTTAAGTCGTTCCAACTCCGTTGACACCGCTCAGCCAAGCGTTCCCAGGCGGGTGATACGGTATCCTTCCACCAATTTTGGCATCTCGCAGCAAGTTGCTGAGTGGTAGCAATCGGGTGTCGCAAAAATTGTTCGGTGCCCTCGCGCAAGTTTTCTAGGGCTGTGGCGATTGGCTCTACAATATTTTTCCGTATGCCGTCTGATGCTCGTGAGATCAGCCGACTCCCGGCCTCCAGCCAGGCCGAAAAGGTCTGCGGTGATTTTTCAATTCCCGGCGCAGGTGCGCGATGATGTTCTGCTACTGCACTATGATCTGACTGAGCAGGTAGAGCTGTAAACCGGGCCAAAAGACGCGACTCACTACCACGGGCAAGCGGGGGCAGTGTTATGGTTTCAAAAGGTTCAGCTGGCCGTTCACCGGATATAGTAGAACGATGAATCGAGTCATTTCTGCTTTCTAGGTGTGCAGAAACTTCCTTATCCTTAGGAAGGACCCTTCTGTCGAGATCGGCTGTCGTCATTCGCCTCGCCTAAGAGCACAAGCGGCTCTCTATCGTTATGGAACGTTATTTGGCCTTGTAACTTAAGATTCACGGTAACCGATTTCATGGTGACCACCGAATGAACATTCTCAAGAAAAGCTACAGGTTACCCTTACATTTGAACGACTCCCTAGATTTTTGGCTTGAGCTGCTAGGAAATCTCTTACTCAATTTTGCCTCTAAGCAAAAAATATTGACTGTTATTCCGTTCGGTTCCGTACGACTGGAGCGCACTGCCTCTCGGCTCAGTAGGGGCAGCGGAATAGAGTTGGCACACGATGTGCTTCCAGTCCCCACGGGCCCGTGAGTGGTTAGGAACTGCTGCGCAAAGTTTAAGGGTGGTTCTAGCGGGCTGGTGATGAGGTCAAGGATGTTAAATCGGACAAGTGTCGTCCTAGCACTGGGGCTTTCTCTCGCCTTCACGGCGATTAGCGATCCTGCATTTGCAGCTAAGAAGAAGAGCTCGCCTAAACCTTCCTTTATTCACGCCTCCGACGTTTTCTCCGTTGGGGTCCGCGTTAAGGTCGGAAAGAAATTTAAGACCATGAACGTTAGCTGCCTGGATAGCGTGCCGGGAATGACCCAAAATGTGAAAGGCGGACTGGTATTTAACTCTTATTCCAAGCTCGCTAGCCGGCTGCAGAAGGCCGGAGGCCGATCTCCTAAACTTCCGCTCTATAAGGCGCTGGCACAGGCTGGAAAAAGCGCCTGTACTAAACCTGATTTTCTTTCACTCGAGAAGTATAAGGGGCCTTTCGGCGCAGCCGAGGCCAGAACGCTCTATGACCGCTTTGGTTTTGGGGCGACTCCGGAACAGATCAATGACGCGGTCGCAAAAGGACTCGATCGCACCGTGGCCGAACTGACTACTTATGTAGCTGAGCCGTGGCTGGAACAATATGAAGCCGAGCTGCGTTGCGACGCCCGGCCTGCGGATGATTTCGATAACGAAACCTGCGATCCATATAACCCGAACGATATCTATGATATCGGGACCGAGTTCGGCTTCGTTGCTCACATGTGGTACACGAGCAAGCCCTATTTCGATCGCATGGCCTTCTTCCTGCACAATGAACGCATGGCCGCTAGAGGTCAGACCGTGGGTGGCAGCGACGGTTGGGCTCTGATTGCGCATATCAATATGTTGCGGAGCGCTGCGATTACCGGGGACTATCGCCAATTCATTAAAGATTACACCCGCGATTATCTGGGACATCTAAGGGCGCTTAGCGGGGCCACCAATCGGGGTTTCAAACCTAATGAAGATTTCGGTCGTGAAATTATGGAGCTTGGTACTACCGGGCCGCACGATCTCAATGACAAACCGGTCTATACCGATCTCGATGTAGCCTCCGCCGCATTAGCGGAGTCTGGATGGAAGATCGATTGTGATGAAGAGCTGCTTAATCCCGATCCCGATCATGACGGTTATTGGATTTGCCGCGGCGGTTACTTCGAGGGGCTGCATGCCCAAGGTCCAAAACTGATGTATGCAGGCACTTCCCAAGCGGCGATCGTATACAATTCTGATGATTTGGTTTCGCTGCTTTTCAACCATCCCCGTACAGCGGAGCATTTAGCAGAAGATATCTGGAGTGAATTCATTGGTGCTTACGCCAATCCAACTGCGATCAAGGATCTGGCTAAGGTGATCCGCAGCAACAACTACAATCTCAATGCAACGATGCGCCAGGTGATGACCTCGCGTGCGATGTTTGCAGCCCGTAACCGGAAGTCTCTGATTAAACACCCAGTCGAGAAATTGATCGGCTTCCTGCGCACCTCTGGGATTCCGGTTTATGGATACTGGAATTTCTACAATATGTTCGAAGATATGGGGCAACATCTGCTTAGCCCCCCGACGGTGTTCGGTTGGAACGAGAAGAAGCTCGCGCATGAGTCACATATTCTGGATTGGAGGAACGCGTTGGTAAGTATATTGAATTCGAACACCAACCCCGAGACCATCAGCAACAGCGATTCGGATCGTGAGAAGTTTAGGAAGCAGCATAAGCGCACCTTCAGCTATTTTGATCGCTTCCTAGCGGGCCTCAATCCGGCCCAGGATCCGGCGGGCAACTTAGTCAATCGGATTAACGACTGGTTCAATCTGGATTTGAACGATGCGCAGAAGGGCTTGCTAGCCCACTTCATGAACTGCAAATACGTGAGCTGCTCGGGCAGCAGCTGTAACGGCTTGCCGGACAAGGAGTCCTGCGATGGCTTTTACCCTGATGCGAGCAACTTCGACAGCAATGAGAGACGTGTAAAATCGCTCTTGGCATTGGTCGCTGAGCTGCCGCAGTACGGGGTTAAGTAACTTGGCCGAAACAGACGATATTCGTATCGGCTGCGGCTTGGATGTGGTTGTTGGAGGGTTATGAAGAGAGATTTCACCAGACGCGATTTTTTAAGATTAGTTAGCGCCGGGACCTGTGGAGCAGCAGTGCACCGCGTGCTCTCCCCGCGTAACGGCATGCTGGCCTTCGGAGCTCCCGCAACTTTGCCCGCGTTGGGATCGCAGGCGGTGTTGGTCGTGGTGAACTTGGCAGGAGGATGCTCCTATAATATCGCGCCGATATATCATGGTGCCTATCGCGATAAGAATCCCACTATCAGTTACGGTCCGGAAAATTCGCTAATTCTGACTCCTGACCAAGGAGTGCATCCGTCGCTGACATATTTTAAGAAGCTCTACGACCAGGGCCGATTGGCCGTGATGAATGGCGTAGCGCATCCGCAAAACAACCGCTCGCACGCCGAGTCGACTGAGAATTGGTTCTCCGGAATTTATGATGGAGCCTCCGCCACCCAGGGTGGGTGGGGTGCGAGGTTAACCTGCCAAATGGCCAGTGTGTTCGGCGGTGTTTCGCTGGGCGGATCAATTTCTTTAATGCAGGGTAGCTGCAACGATGGGCGTTCTTTCGGTGATCTTAGTAACTTTGGTGAAGACCAGATATTCTGGGATTCCCGCCAGTCTCGCTATCTAAAGGCTTACCGCGATCAGGTGATCGCAAACTCATTTGTGCCGGCGTCGAATGATAACTTGGCCTATGTGAAGAATGCCTCGGATAACCTTGCCGCGAGCATTGACGCCGTCAAATCGGCGACCAACGTGACGCTGCCGACCTCCTATACCGAACCGGGCGATGCAACTCCGACTGCCATCACATTTAATGGCGGCTTCGGCGCTTCATGCCGAGATGCGGCGAAACTTATTGCGGGCACGGCGCTTGGCGTGCAGCTGATCTACCTGGAACACGGCGGCTTTGATACTCACCAGATGGAGCGTAACTCACTGCCGGGCACGCTGGCGGAGGTCAATGCAGGGATTCAGGCGCTAGTATTGACTGCCAAGGCCATGGGCTTCTGGAATCGCATGGTGATCGTTACGATGTCGGAGTTCTGCCGAACGTTCGAGAACGGTTCGCAGGGGACCGATCACGGCCGCGCGGCTCCAATGTTCATGATGGGGGGAGCGATCAGCGGCGGTGTTAAGAATATGCCTCCGTCCCCGGCCCAAACATCTGGCGATTACTATAATCTGATGGATATCGATTGCCGGGAACCGTTCAAGCATGTGGTGTATCAGATGGGCTACGACCATAATAAGGTCTTCCCCGGTCCGATTAACATGAAGAATCTGTCGCTTTTCCTCTAAGCTGATGCGAACACTGGGCCTGACACTGCTATGGCTAGGGATGGGCCTGATATCTCAGGCCTTTGCTGCCGATTACCGTTACGTTAGCTCGGTTTTTCAGGCCTCGAAGGATGGCAAAACCTACTCGTGCGCGGTGATCGATGGCGTGACTCTGGCCGGAACTTTGAATAAAACGGACCCCAATCTCTTTCTCAGCTTCAAGGCGCAGATTAGAGCTTTAAAACTTCAGATCGCGGCTGCCAGCGGCGCGAGAAAATCGAAGCTGCAGAATAAGCTCGCGACCATTACCACAAAGTCAAAGGCTGGCACCGCGGCATGCCGTGCCGGCGGTGGAAATCCCCCGCCGCAATTAGGAAACTTCGATCTGAATGGCAATGTCACCCCGCAGGGCAAAGTGCTTTTCGGAATTCCTAGCGGGCTGACCGCCAATATCTTTGCCGGTAAATTAGTTCTGCAGGCAAATTGCGGTTGTCACGAAGAACGCACCGGTCGCTCCTTTTCCAATTTGCGGGAAAACACCCGGCGTTTTCCGATGGGCTACGATGAGGTCTCATTGCCCGATGCTGCATTAGCTAATCTGACTGCCTATCTCAATAGATTTCGACAATAATCGCCGATTTCAAACAGCGCATCGGAGGCTTTATTTAGCTGCGTTGAAGCTGCGACTTGAATTAGAAATGCGAAAGTGAGATAACCTAACCTCAGGTTTTTCCTTTTCTTTTAGCTTTTTCAACTACCGGTTCAAAGCAGTACTGAGGCAGTCGCAGTCTCCTCATTAAATAATTATCGCGGTCCCCTGTGGGGGACGAAAAAGCAATTCCTGGTTTGTTTGGGTTTTCTGTTTTTGGCTGCTCTGATCGAGCCGCCTTCTCTTAGCATGTTGATTAGGGAGGGTGGGACGAGGCGCGAGCGCCGGATACCGTTCCAAAATTTTGATATTTAACGGGCTTATCAGATGGCGACAGACGGGGAACAGATTAACGGCAGCGCAGCGCTTGAGCACGAACTCCTAGATCAAGAGAGTGAGGCAGTTGAAGGAGATGCCGCTTTGAACGAGGAACCGGCGCCCTATATCGCGGACAGCACAACCCGTGCTCGCAAAGCGACTATTACTCTGTGTTCCGGTGCTACCAAACGGGTACGTTCGTTCCTGGATGAAGATTCGATTCCGGACGAAGATGGTAGCTGGATCTCGGTTAGCCAGACGCGCAGTGCGGGGAATGGCGGGGAAAGATCTGCTCCCGGACCGCTTCCAAAATTTCAGCGTTTAAATCGGCATGGTTCCACCACGCGTGGTGAGGGTATGGAGCCCGGCCTGGTAAATTATCTGGCCTCCTCTGGCATGGCTGGCGAAGTGGCCGATCCCTTGGCTCCGATTGTCGGATTCATGGTTTCCTTCGATGCTAATCCTTCTGGTGAGGCGTATGTGCTTCGTTCAGGACGTTGGATTATCACCTCGGCGCCGGTGGCGCTTCCTAACAGTACGATTGTGATTAGCGACAGCTCGATCGCACCGATGCATGCAACTTTGAGCATCTCCTCCGCAGGCGAAATCAAGGTGCTTGATCAGTTCTCGGTTACCGGCACTTGGGTCAAGCGCGCAGGTAGCGAATCGGAGGAAAAGATTGTCGACGCGGCGGCCTCAATCGCTCACGGCGATGTGCTGCGCCTAGGGAATCGAAACTTCCACGTCTCTTTAATTAGATAGCCGCCTTCGAGATTGTGTCGTCTATATGACCAACGGAAGATCTGAACAGACAGCGCGAACCGAGCAGGTAGTAATCGCCGGGCGTTATCTCATTCACGATTGCCTCAATTCGGGCACCTCCAGTTCGGTTTTTCTTTGCGAAGATCTTTCAGAGCGCGGGCGCGTGCTAGCCGCGAAAATTTTGTCGTCGCATCTGCCCGCCGATCCGGTGGACGAGCAGCGCTTTAGAAATGAGATGCGGCTAGCGGGGCGAGTCAATCATCCCAACGTGATCCATGCGATCGAAAACTTCCAGGATGGGGATATTCTGGGCTTCACCATGGAGTACGCGGATGGGGGCGATCTAGCGGACGCGTTGGCCGAGGCGGGGACTTTCCCTCCGATCGATGTGCTTTATTTTTTGCATCAGATTGGACATGGGCTTAGTGCCATACACGATGCGGGGATTATTCACCGCGATATCAAGCCAGAGAATATCCTGCTGACTCTGGACGGCACCGTAAAGATTTCGGACTTCGGTGTGGCGCGGGCCACGGCTAAGCACGGGGGAGCGGTCAATGACAGCGAGCTTACGGGCACGATCGACTATATTTCACCGGAATTTATTGAACGGGGTGAGCTGAGCTTTGGATCGGATGTCTACGCTTTGGGAGTCATGGGGTACGAACTCCTGACCGGACGATGTCCGTACAACGGCGCCAGTATGATTGAGACGCTGCGCGAGCAGCTCAAGCGCGATCCAGTCCCGCCCTCGCAGCTCTGCCCCAATTGCACTCCCGAGTTGGAGCGTATCGTGCTGAAGGCTCTGGCGCGGCGTCCCCAGGATCGTTATCTCAGCGCAGCTGATTTTGTGGTCGATCTGGATGCATATTTAGCCGAGCGCATCCTAGCGCGCGATACTGAGACCCACGGCGGATTCTTTAGCAGCTGACAGTGAACTGTCTTGAAGCCAATCTTCCTGTCATTGCTGTACGAGTTACGTAACTCGAGCACAATAATTCTGTCATTGCGAACCCGAGCTTGGCGAGGGTGAAGCAACCCCTAACATTAGGTCGATGTAGGCTTTGTCTCTAGATAATCGTAAAAGTTTCTTACGACCATTAAGACTACGGCTATTGGCTGGAAAATTTGGAGAATTTCTCTTAACTTATTCAGTCCAGAGATCATTACGACTTAAAGTTAGGGTTTGCTTCGCTTCGCTCGCAATGACAGATCAAAGCGCCCTTGCGGGAATTTCATCGAGAGCGCAGCAATGCTGTCCTCGAATTGCGTAACTCGTGCAGTATTGACAGAGCCGAGCAGCCGGAGAGGAATTTAGTTCTCAAAATGTGGAACATTGGGAATTGTAAATGTTCCACATTTCCACGACGGAATAGCTGCCTACACGCACGTCCCTGTCATTGCGAGCGGAGCGAAGCAATCCCTCATGCCAAAGCACTGATTGCTTTACCCAGCGTTGGTTGGGAGGGGATTCCCTCGCCCGTTACTCCGGGACCTGTGCATTTCCAGGCAAAATGTTAGGAATCGCTTCGCTCCGCTCGCAATGACAGATCAAAGCGCCATTGCAGGAACTTCATCGACAGCGCAGCAATGCTGTCCTCGAATTGCGTAACTCGTACAGCAATGTCAGTTAGTTGACCAACCTTTTCTAAGTTCTTAAGTGCTGAGTTTGCTGGCGACTGCTAGAACCTCCGGCAGACGGGCAGCCAGGATGCTCTGCTGAACGGTTTCCGTCAGCATCTTGGCCGCGCTTGGAATGCTCTTGATAAAGTATTCTTTTCCGTCCCGCAGCCCCGCACGCCCATATGCGCTCAACGCCTGCATCAGCCTAATGATGGCAAAAGTAGGGAGGCTATCAACGAACTGTGCGGTGTCGATCTTTTCAAGCTTGCAAGCCTCGGCGAGGTAGTGTCGTACCAAAGCCTCGCGTTCGGAGGGGGCGAGGGCTGCAGCGGACTGATACACTAAAGATGCCACGTCATATTGCAGGGGGCCGCGGCGCCCAGACTGAAAGTCGATGAACCAGCACCGGCCGTTTAACAACATAATGTTACGCGCCTGAAAGTCGCGGTACATGAAGTAATGCGCGGGATAAGAGGCGATCTGATTAGCCAATAAATCAAACTCGCTCTGCAGCCGCTCGGCATCGAACGCAATGCGTTTGGGCTGGAGCAGCTGTTCTCGGAAATCTCTTAGATCTCCCAGCACCGCCGATCGATCAAAATCAGCGCCTTGATAACAAAAGCTATAGTCCAATCCGCGGCCGGCAACCAACTGAAATCGGCAGAGCTGCTCGAGCGCTTCGCGGTAAAGCGCCAACAGGGCATCAGAGAGTGCGCTTTGTGTATCGCGGGAGCATTGCAAACGATCGAGCAGGGTGAGATCGCCCAGGTCCTCTTCCAGATAGGCGCTCCAGTCTTGAGCGCTGCAGTAGATCTCAGGTACGGGCAAACCGTTCTTCTTGAAATGTTTTGCGAATTCCACAAATGCGCGGTTTTCGGCCCGATCGGGATTGACTACTCCGATCACGCTACGCTGCTGGTCGCGCAGCCGGTAGATGCGGCGCTTAGAGGCATGTTCCTTAATCGTCTCAAAATGGGGGGTGGAAACACCGAAGGCTTCGCGGAATAGGGCGCTTAGAGCGGCTTGATCGGTGCTATCACTCATTAGAACACTTCATAACACAGGATCAGCCGCCCTATCATCTTGAAATCATCCCCAGGCGCACATAGTATAGCGAGGTTTTAATGGAGGAACACCACTATGGGTAAAGGTGATAAGAGAACGCGGCGCGGCAAGATTTTCAGCGGCAGCCACGGGGTGGCACGCAGCCGTAGAAAAGAGCGCGATCGTGCCCGCGGGACCGTCAAGAAGAGCAAGTAGCCGATTTTGCGTCACTTGCCCAAACTTGGGTAAGCGAAGCCGATGAAGATCGTCTGCATTGGAGGGGGTCCGGCCGGGCTCTATTTCTCCCTCCTGATGAAGAAGTTCGATCCCAAGCGTGAGGTCTCGGTCTTCGAGCGAAACCCGCGCGACAGCACTTTCGGCTGGGGGGTAGTGCTCTCCGATCAGGTGCTGGAGCGGCTGAGCGCGGCGGATCGGGAAAGCGCCCAGCAGATTCGCGATACGCTGGCGCACTGGGATGACATCGAAGCGCATTTCCGTGGCCGTATTTTAAGATCCTCAGGCCATGGCTTCTGCGGAATATCCAGACAGCGATTGCTCGATATTTTGTCTGAACGCGCGGCGCGTTTAGGAGTTGAATTAAACTATGGCCGCGATGTTAGCGACGCCGATTTTCCTGATGCCGATCTGATTGTTGCCGCCGACGGCATCTTTTCAAAGACCAGGGAAAAGTACGCAGAATTCTTTAAGCCTGATATCGAGCAGCGCCTCTGCAAGTTTACCTGGCTCGGAATCGAGAAGGTGTTCCCGGCTTTCACCTTCCTTTTCGAGGAAACAGAGTTCGGTTGGTTTCAAGCCCACTGCTACCGCTTCGAAGAAAATTTAAGCACCTTCATCGTAGAGTGCCCCGAGGATACCTGGAGCAGGGCCGGCCTTGATCGGATGAGCAAAGAGCAGAGCATCACTTTTTGTGAAAAGCTCTTTGCTAAGTATTTGGATGGAAAACCGCTGCTCTCAAAGAGCGCGCACCTCCGGGGGTCGAGCGCCTGGATTAATTTCCAACGTGTTTCAAACCAGCGCTGGTACCACAATAATATAGTCTTAATGGGTGACGCCGCCGGGACGGCCCATTTCAGCATCGGCTCCGGGACCAGGCTGGCGGTAGAGGCGGCGATCTTTTTGGCGCGCGAACTTAATCGGGGAGCGCCGCTCTCCCAAGCCTGTGCCAACTACCAAGAGCAGCATCGACTCGAAGTAATCAAGCTCCAAAATTCAGCACGTAATAGCGCTGAGTGGTTTGAGCATGTAGCGGAAAAGTCGCGGCTGGAGCCCGAGCAGTTCTACTACAGTATGTTGACTCGCAGTCAGCGGGTCAGCCACGAAAACCTCAGAATTCGCGATAGAAGCTACCTCGAGAGTTTTGAGCGTTGGTTCGCGAAACGGGCCACGAGCAAAGAGCAGTCTGATGCCTGCCCGCCGATGTTTGTGCCGGTGCGCTTGCGTGAATTAGAGCTAATCAATCGAGTGGCTGTCTCGCCGATGGCGATGTACAGCGCGGTTGATGGAACTCCCGGAGATTTTCATCTGGTGCATCTTGGCGCGCTAGCTTTAGGCGGCGCCGGCCTGCTGTTTACCGAGATGACGAACGTTTCTCCCGAAGCGCGGATTACCCCGGGCTGTGCGGGACTCTACTCCAAGGCGAATCTTGAAGGTTATAAACGGATTGTGGAGTTCGTACATTCCCGTTCGGCCGCGAAGATCGCGCTGCAGCTCGGGCATGCGGGTCCCAAGGGTTCTACTCGGGTAGCCTGGGAGGGAATGGATCTGCCGTTGGAGCGTGGAAATTGGGAGCTGCTTGCACCTTCGGGGATTCCGTATGGACCCCAAAATCAGCTCCCACGTGAGATGACCGCCGCTGATATGCGCAAGGTCACGGCTGATTTCGTAGCGGCCGCTGAGCTGGGCATTACGGCCGGCTTTGATATGCTTGAACTCCACTGCGCGCACGGGTATCTGTTGTCAGCATTTTTATCTCCGCTCACGAACAGGCGCTCGGATCAGTATGGCGGTTCAGTGGAAAATCGCACGCGCTTCCCGCTGGAGGTTTTCAGTGCGTTACGGGCAGTCTGGCCCGCGCATAGTCCAATCTCAGTCCGAATCTCGGCTACGGATTGGTTCCCTGGGGGTAATACGATCGATGATGCGGTTAAGATCGCGGCGCTGTTTAAAGCGGCCGGCGCAGATATTATCGATGTGTCAGCCGGCCAGGTCACGCCGCTCCAAAAACCGGTCTATGGCCGGATGTTTCAAACTCCTTTTTCCGATCGGGTGCGCTCGGAGGTCGGGATCATGACTATGGCCGTCGGTAATATATTTGAGGCCGATCATGTGAATAGTATTATCGGCGCGGGCCGCGCGGATTTATGTTTGTTAGCGCGCGCCCATCTGGCCGACCCGCACTGGACGCTGCGCGCAGCAGCCGAACTCGGCTATGAGGCGCAGTGGTGGCCTGAACAATATCGCTCGGCCAAGCGGCAGCTGGAGGTCAATTTGCAGAGGGCTAAAGCACAATGAGCAAGCCATTATCGGGAAAGCACGCCGTGGTGACCGGGGGCGCACGGGGAATCGGGGCTGCGGTATCACGCGAACTGGCGCGGCTGGGTGCCACGGTCTCGGTGATGGGTCGGGAGCGTGCGCGGTTGGAACAATTTGCTGGAGCGCTGGCAGAAGAATTCAAGCAGCCCGCGGCCTTTTTCGAAGTTGATGTAGCGCGGGCCAAATCAGTCGAAGAGAATTTTCGAGCCTGCCATAAACAGAATGGATCGATCGATATCTTGGTCAATAATGCCGGGATCTCGGAAAGTGCGCCGTTTCTCAAGACTTCGACAGAGTCGTGGTCCAGAATGTTGGAGGTGAATCTGAACGGAGTCTTCTATTGCACCCGGCAGGTACTGGCTCCGATGGTGGAGCGCGGCTTTGGACGAGTCGTGAACATCGCGAGTACGGCCGGACTTAGAGGCTATCGCTATGTCGCGGCTTATTGCGCTTCAAAACATGGAGTGATCGGGCTGACGCGCGCGCTGGCGCTTGAGCTTACGGGCAAAGGGGTGACGGTCAACTCGATCTGTCCCGGTTTTACCAACACTGATCTGCTAAAGAATTCCATTGCCAACGTCGCAGCTAAAAGCGGCCGGTCAATCGAGGCGGTGCGCGCGGAGTTTCTAAAAGATAGCCGGAGTGGGCGTTTTGTCGAGCCGGAGGAGATCGCCATAAAGGTAGGGTGGCTGTGCTTAACGGAACAGGCCGGCATCAATGGTCAAGAGCTTGTAATTGAGGGGTGAGCCATGCAGCCGATCGACACCGTTTTTAGTGCGCAACATTTTCTATGGCAGCATGCGCAAGGAATCGCCCGCATCACTCTGAATCGTCCTGAGAAAAAGAATCCATTAACTTTCGATTCTTATCGTGAATTGATCACCACGATCGATCGCATGGCAGTCTCCCCGCAAATTAAGGTTTTGGTAATCAGCGGTGCCGGGGGAAACTTTTGCTCGGGCGGTGATGTGCATGAAATCATAGGGGAGCTGATCAAGATGAAGCCCGCGGGTTTGCTGGAATTCACCCGCATGACAGGAGATCTTATTCGCGCTATTCGCCAGTGTCCGCAGATCGTGATCTCGGAGATCGAGGGGATCTGTGCGGGGGCCGGAGCCGCAATCGCGATGGCCTCGGACTTGCGTTACGGAACTGACAGCAGCAAGGTCGCGTTTTTATTCGCCCGGGTGGGATTGTCGGGTGCCGACATGGGTGCTTGCTCGTTGCTGCCCCGCATCGTCGGGCAGGGTCGGGCGACCGAACTGCTGCTTAGCGGCCGATCGATGGAGGCAGCGGAGGCCCTGGCCTGGGGGTTTTACAACCGCATCTTCGAGGCGCGATCAATTAAAGCCGAGGTGCAGGCAATTTCGCAGCAGCTGGCACAGGGCCCGACGCTGGCCCACGCCATGACAAAAAAGATGTTGAATCAGGAGTGGAACATGGGCCTAATTGAGGCTTTAGAAGCTGAAGCCCAGGCGCAGGCCGCCTGTATGCAGAGCGGCGATTTCAGACGTGCTTACGAAGCTTTTGCGCAGAAACAGAAGCCGGTCTTTGAAGGAAACTGATGTCCGATCGTGATTTTTTGAGGTGGCCCTTTTTTACCCCGGCTCACGCTGAGCTGGTTAATACAGTTGAAGACTGGTGCAAGGCCAATCTCGGTGAGGCCGATCACGCCGGGGACCACTTTGAGCGTGCTCCCCATTTGGTGCAGCAATTAGGACGTTCCGGAATTCTAAAATATGCGGTGATTTCTCCTTACGGCGGGAATGCCGATCGGCTCGATATCCGCAGCATCTGTCTGATCCGGGAAACCTTGGCGCGCTTCGACGGATTGGCAGACTTTGCCTTTGCCATGCAGGGCTTGGGAAGTGCGCCGGTTTCGCTATTTGGCTCTGCAGATCAGAAAGAGCGTTATCTGCCACATATTGCTATGGGCAGCACGATTGGAGCGTTTGCGTTATCTGAGGCTTTGGCCGGTTCAGACGTGGGATCGATTGCGACTGCGGCGCGGCTGCGCGGCGATAAATATATTTTGGACGGCGAAAAAACCTGGATCTCGAACGCCGGGCTGGCCGGTTTCTATGTGGTCTTTGCCAGAACAGCTGATAGCGGCGCCAAGGGTTTGAGCGCATTTGTGGTAGAGCCGACCTTCAAGGGGTTTCATCTTAAGAACAAGATCGACTGCATCTCGCCGCATCCCTTAGGCACGATTCAATTTCGCAATTGTGAAGTACCGGTCTCCAACCGTTTGGGCGCCGAAGGAGAAGGTTTTAAGATCGCGATGTCGACCCTGGATTATTTTAGGTCTTCGGTCGGCGCAGCAGCGCTGGGCTTCGGCCGGCGCGCGTTAGACGAAGCCGTGGCTCAGGTGCGCACGCGCCGATTATTTAATCAGAGTCTAGCGGATTTCCAGATGACCCAGGCAGCTGTGGCGGACATGGCGCTTAAGGTGGATGCCGCCGCTCTGCTAATCTATCGCGCCGCATGGTGCAAAGATTGTGGCGGGTCCGAACGCATCACCCGTGAAGCCGCGATGGCAAAACTTTATGCGACGGAAGCCGCGCAAGAGGTGATCGATCGAGCTCTGCAGCTCTTCGGGGGACAGGGGGTGGTCAGCGGGTCGATACTGGAAAGGCTCTATCGTGATATTCGACCCTTGAGAATCTATGAAGGTACCTCCGAGATACAAAAGATAATTATCGCTAATCAGGTATTAAAATGAGCTTTAAGACTTTGTTGCCTCCCGGCTGGGGGCGCCCGAGCGGATATTCCAACGGCATTTTGACGCGCGGCCAGCTGTTATTTGTCGCAGGTCAGATCGGCTGGGAAGCTGATCATCGGGTGACGACGAGTGATCTAGCCGATCAAGTAAAACAGGCGCTGCAGAACATCGTAGCGATTCTAAAGGAGGGCGGAGCAAAACCTGAACATTTGGTGCGGCTAACCTGGTATGTCACTGATAAGCAGGAGTACCTGGCAGCGGCCAAGCGCATCGGGGAGGTTTATCGCGAAGTTATTGGCACCCATTACCCGGCCATGTCGCTGCTCGAGGTCAAGGATCTACTCGAGGATGGCGCCAAAGTTGAGATCGAGGCGACTGCGGTAATTCCGGATTAAGTTCGAGCGAGATGGGAGCTGGGATTTGAACCATCTAACAGATCTTTCGAATCCGGCTCAGAACGCGCTGTAATTTTTTGACGCAGAGGAAAACATTCAACACTTTCTTTACCATGGAGAGCGCAATGAAGCCTTACACGTCGCACCTCGACACATTCACCCGCGATAATTTGCCGCCCTCGATAGAGTGGCCCGTGATTAAGCGGCAGGCGCTGCCGGAGCTTGAATATCCCGAGAGATTGAACTGTGCGAGCGAGCTGCTTGACCGCTCCGTGGCCGCGGGGCATGCATCGAAGCCGCTGATTTGGTTCGAACAGCAAGTCTGGAGTTATGCCGATCTTCTGCAGTATGCCAACCGCATTGCCAATGTATTAATCGAGCGCTTTGGATTGGTGGCGGGAAATCGCGTGCTGTTGCGCGGCCCCAATAATCCATTAATGGCGGCATGCTGGTTCGGGGTCGTAAAGGCGGGCGGGGTGGTCGTGACAACGATGCCGCTGCTTCGAGAGAGGGAACTCAACTATATCGTGGAGAAGGCGCAGATCTCCTTTGCGCTGTGTGATCGGAGATTTTCGGATGAGCTAGTGGCCGTTCAACAAGGCAGCGAGACCCTTAGGGACCTGCTTTTTTTCGGGGGTGAAGGGGAAAATTCTCTAGAGCGGTTGGCGGAAGCAGCCAGCCCTAAATTTAATAATGTCGAGACTGCGGCCGATGATACGGTGCTAATCGCCTTTACCTCAGGCACGACCGGCAAGGCCAAGGGCTGCATGCATGCGCACCGCGACGTGATGACGATCTGCGATTGCTTTCCGCGATCGATACTCAAACCTGTGCCCGAGGATCGTTTTATCGGCACGCCCCCATTTGCTTTCACCTTTGGTCTGGGCGGTCTGTTACTTTTCCCGATGCGCTATGGCGCATCCACGATTTTATTGGAAAAGCCCGGACCGGGCGAGCTGCTGGAAGCTTTTGAGAGGCGCGGAGCCTCGATCTGTTTTACTTCGCCCACGATGTATAAAGCGATGCTTGAACAGCTGCCTAAGTTCAAGCCGGCAAGCTTAAAGAAATGTGTGTCCGCCGGCGAAACCTTACCTGCTTCCACCTTTGAGGCTTGGGAAAGAGCCACGGGCATTCGCATTATCGATGGCATTGGAGCCACGGAACTGCTGCATATCTTTATTTCCGCCTCCCCAGAGGAGATGCGGCCGGGGATGACCGGCAAAGCAATCCCGGGATATGAAGCTCAGGTAATAGATGAAACCGGTCAACCTGTTCCTGACGGTCAGGTCGGTCTGTTGGCGGTCCGCGGTCCGACCGGCTGCCGGTACTTAAACGATCCTGATCGGCAGCATGATTATGTAAAATTCGGCTGGAATATAACCGGGGATGCTTATACCAGAGATGCCAAAGGCTATTTTCAGTTCCACTCCAGGGCGGACGATATGATCATCTCATCGGGCTACAATATTTCAGGGGTGGAGGTGGAGAGCGCGCTGCTGAGCCACCCCGCCGTCAAGGAGTGCGGTGTCGTGGGAGTACCGGACGAAGAGCGCGGACATATCGTCAAAGCGTTTGTGGTATTGCGTGATCCTGCCCAGCGCGCCCCCGAAAGTATCAAGATGTTGCAGGATTTTGTTAAGGCCGAGATTGCGCCTTATAAGTACCCGCGAGAGATAGAATTTGTGGATGCCTTGCCGCGTACGGAGACCGGAAAACTGCAGCGTTTCCGGCTGCGGGAGTAGAAGTCGCCTCAATCTGCGGAGTTGGTTTGAGTGGGGTGTGCGGTAGCGCTAGGCATGGCCCGCCTCCGCTAAAGCTATGGCGAGGCAGGTTTTCACTTCGCTCGCAGTTGTAAAAGTTACATTTTTCAGTGATGAAATACCTGCCTGTGTGGGCGCTTCTGCTTGCGTGCTCGTAAGAAATTTTTGCAATTACCAAGGGACAGAGCCTACTTCGACATAATGGTAGGGATTGCTTCGCTACGCTCGCAATGACAAAAATTCTGTCCTCGAATTAGGTAACTCGTACAGCAACGAAGAGACGCCCTAGCGCCGCGGCAGCTCGCACTGTTTTGAAAAAAGCAGCCGGTTCCTTGCCACCCAGCGGTAGATTATCTCACTCACGCCCTTGAAGCCGGGCAGATACCGATAGCACCAAAGCATTGCGCCCCTTCCGCCTAGGGCCAGCGTTTCAAAGATTGCCTGCGCAGCATAACTGACCGTGCCATCCGGCCCTACCAGCACCACCGATTCCTTAAAACGCGTTGGATCGATCGCCGGGAAATCCTTGGCAGCCTCTTGGTAGGGACGGAATTCAACGCGCTCCGCTGTTAGCTCCATAAGAGACCGCACCGCGCGCCGACAAAATCCGCAGTCTCCGTCGAAAATTAATAGTGGCTGTTTACTCTGGTTCATCTAACTTTTGGTAAGGCGCTCTTACTCCTGCGCAGCGCGGGGCCGCAACTGTATCTCCGATATTACCAGATCCGGCGGGGCAGCGCTCCCTATGGAACGGAACAGGATAGTATGCGCTTTTACTGGCAGTGCGGTCTTTGGCACCCTGATCTTTATGCGCCGTGGAGAGTTAGCTGCCGGGACCGTTTCTACAAGCGGGATTCCGCCCGCGGCGCCGCTTGTGATTTCAATCACACTGGCATCGCCGAAATCTCCGGAGATTGTAAGACTGAGTTCGCGCTCGCCATTCCTGTCGGGTGGCAGATAATACTTAGGTTCGGCATCCTTAAAGACGTGCAGGTGCGGAGTGACTTCGATTAGATAGTCGGGACTGCGTTGCTTGCCGCGTACAGAGAGGATCTTTAAGTCCTCTGAATGGGCGGCCAGGGCCTTCTCAAATTCAGCCCGATTGAAATCCCACTTGAATCTGGAAGAATAAATAATATACCGCACCCCATACAGCCGTTCGATCGCATTCAAACTCGTGCTTTCCGGAAATGCGTCTAAGATCGGACCTTGGAACTGATGGAAGCGCGGCATTTTTCCGCTGTAGCCGTTAACCATCTTTCTGCCGGTACTTTGAATCCAGCGCATGTAGCTGCTAGTCACCTTCAGAAATCGGTAGCCATCACTGCGGATACTAAGGAAGGGCAAGTTGAGAACGGCATCTTGTCCTGGCTGTTGTGCTAGATCCGCATAAATCGGAGGCACGGGCGGCTCCGCGCCGGCGGAAAATCCCTGTACATCCAGCTCATAGGCGCTAAGAAAGGTAAGCGGGATAAAGGCGCAGAGTGCGCTGCGCGGCCACCTTCGCGCCAGACCCCGTTCCAGTAATTGATATCCAAATCCCGCCAATAGGCAGATCAGCAGGATCGTAACGATGCCGATGCGGCTTGTGCCGCGAAGCGCGTTGTAGCCGGGGAGATATTTATACAGCGCAAAGTAAAGTCCGGGTCGGTGACTCCCTTCGGCGTATCCCCCGATGATTCCCATAGAGGCAAAATAGAAGAACACGAACAGAAAAATTAAAAGAAGTAGCGCCCGGGGGCCCGCTATCGGTGCAGGCGAAGGCTGTTTAACTCCTAGAGAGCACAGCAGGATCGCAGTCGCAATCAGCGCGACCCAAAGCGGAATCGCGATACTCCAGGCTTTTTGCCAATCGGGCGGCCCTGCGCTGCTGCCGGGCGGCAAAAAGAGGGCGACGGCCGCCACCAGCACGACGGCCAGCGCAGCAAGCGTCAGCAGAGAAGCGCTCTTGAGCGTGCGGCTGGCATGCGGATGCTCCAGGTCAGGTCGGATAAACGAGCAGCCGAGAGCAAAGACCATCAGCAGCGCCACGATCGCTCCCGGGAAGAGAAATCCTTCCATGTGCTCGAGCCGCGCCGTGGCGACCCAAAATACGTTGACCCGCGGTGCTGAAAAGTAGGCCAGTGGACCAGGCGAAAACATTTTAACGACGCTGGGGTGGATCGCACCGAAAACCTGCCGGACCTCTTTGTAGGGAGCAGCAGCGCAGGCCGTAAGCGCCAGCCAGGGAATATTATATAGGAATAACTTTGCGGTCTCCCCGATAGGTGGTCTGCGAGCTCTCAGCATGAAGATCCCGCCCGCTGTTAACAGCGCCAGCAGGTATGTGTACATGGCGTAATAGACCGAGGATAAGAACGCCAGGCAGACGCAGCCGCCGACCATTGTTCCACTAAGGAAGCGGGGACGTTCATAGTAGCTAAGGAGGGCCAACATTACGCCGGGCAGGAAGAACGCATATTGCAGCTGCGGATGTCCTGAATGAAACCGGAAATAGGGATTCACCATGAACGAGACCGCCCCCAGCAGCGCTGCCCGGCCGGAAAGCCCCAGCTTGGTTGCCAGCATAAAAGTGATGTAACCGTTTAGCACAAATGCCAATAGCAGCGGCAGGTTGTAGGCGGCTGCAAAATTCGTTGTAAAGCATGAGGCCAGCTTCGAGATCAGAGATGGAAAGAGATAGTTATCGCTATAAGCTAAGGAGCGTCCGAAGGGATAAAAAAAATCGGCGTCAAAACCCTGTGATGGCCAGCTGAAAAACTTAGAAATATTGTACTGGGTGAGCCAGACATACAGCCCGGGGTCGGTACGTGCTCCCCCATAGAAGGCGTGATTGAATTGATTTAGGACTGGGTTGAACTCGATCGAAAAGATAGCAAAGAGCAGGGCGAAGATGGCGCAATGCTTTAGGCAGGTTTTGGACATAACTGCTCAAAGATATGAGTTTCTGCGGGTCTTTTCCAGATGGCGGGGCTTTTTTAGCGGCATTTTATTAAGAAAATCTATTAGAGACCGATATAGGAAAGCGTGATTTTAACTGCTGTGTTCATAACTACCCTGGCTCTTCGTCTACAGACCGCGCCGCCGGAGCAAGTAGATGGCTCCGTGCCGCCTGCCTTAGGGCATTATCTCGCACGCAAGAAGAAGCGACCGGCTTGCCGTGATCACCGCGACAATGACGCTGATGGCTTGATTGATTATCCAAGTGATTCCGGTTGCTCCAGCCGCAATGACAAACGTGAGGCCAATCCTCCGTCTCAGGAGGGTGTTGTAGTTGGGGAGAGCTTGGCGGGACGCCAAATTTTTCCATCCGACAATCCTTGGAATCAGGACATCTCAGGAGAACCGGTCGATTCCAACTCAGCCGTGCTGATCGCGAGCATCGGAAATGATACTGGACTGCACCCCGACTTCGGTACATTTTGGGACAATCGTCCCATGGGATTTTCATATGTAGTAGTACCGGGAACCCTAGCGAAGAGTCAGGTAAGCTTCGACTATGCGGATGAAAGCGATTCCGGACCCTATCCGATCCCGCTTAATCCGCCGATTGAAGGCGGAAAAAATTCGGATGGCGACCGCCATATATTAATGGTCGACCGTGACAATTGGATACTCTATGAATTGTTCTATGCGTACAAGCGCAGCTCCGGATGGACCGCTGGGTCCGGCGCTATCTTCGATCTTAATTCAAATGATTTGCGGCCCGATGGTTGGACCTCTGCCGATGCGGCGGGGTTACCGATTTTACCGGGACTGGCGCGCTACGATGAAGTAGCAGAACAGGGTGAGATCACGCACGCGCTGCGTTTTACCGCGGAAAATACTCGGCGGGCATACGTTGCGCCCGCGCGGCACTATGCCAGCAGCAATACCTCGGCTTCGCTGCCTCCGATGGGGATGCGGGTAAGGCTAAAGGCCTCCTTCGATATCTCCGGATTTTCGGCCCACAATCAGGTGATTTTGCGGGCGCTCAAGAAATACGGAATGTTCCTTGCCGACAACGGCTCAGATTGGTTCATTAGCGGCACCCACGATACACGCTGGGATGACGAAGATTTGAATCAACTAAAAAGCATCAAGGGGCGCAGCTTCGAGGTTGTGCAGATGGGTGCGGTGACGGTCGGGGATTAGCGACCGCAGCTTCCAAATTATTTGGCAGGGGCGGTTCTTTTAGTAAGTTCTTGGGCATACGATCTACTTGCCATAATGGTAGGGATTGCCCGCTTCCGCTCATGCTACGGCGTGGCAGGCTTTCGCTCCGCTCGCAATGACAAGGGTTGTCATTGCGAGCGGAGCGAAGCAATCCCTACCATCATGCCTAGCAGCTCACCGGCCGAGGATGCGATTGAAGGGGGCTTCAATCGCGGAACTTCCGTTTGCCTCTACTTGCTTTTCCCCGGCACCACCGCCAGCGTGCATCTCGAAGCGCATACCAGTTTGTTTTCATCATCCCGAATTTCAATCTGCCAAACCTGGGTCTTTAAACCCACATGCAGCGGTGTTGCCCGTCCGGTGATGGTGCCGTCTCTAACGGCGCGGATATGATTGGCGTTGATCTCAATTCCGACCACTGCCGTGCTCTCGTCTTTGACATTGAGCCAGCCGCCGACCGAGGCCAGACTCTCAGCCAATACCACCGAAACGCCGCCATGCAGCAGTCCAAACGGCTGCTGGCTTTTCTTGGTAACCGGCATGCGGGCTTGGACGCAGTCTTTCTTCAAAATTTGGAATTCGACTCCTAGCAGGTGATCGATCGTGCCTTTCCGTTTAGCGAGCAGCGAATCAACCCGCGGTTGAAGATCTGGCGTTGTTTCCATGCGCCAATCTTATGTCATAAGACGCTTCAGAGGAAACTTGATTTCCTACGGTCGTTTAACTAGAACTGGTCGAGCGATATCGGTTCGAATAGCGCGTTATCGAACCCACGGTTTGTGCTCCTAAAGTAGGAGCCTCAAGAGGAACGCCCATGACAGAACAAGGCAAGGTCACATCAACTCTCGATCAGGGCATTACCACCATCACATTCAGTCATCCGCGTAGTAACTCGATGCCTGGAGCGTTGCTGCGTGCACTTGCTGCAGAGATTGATCGTGCCGGCGCGGATAAGCAGTCACGCGTAATCGTACTGTCCTCTGAGGGTGAGAAAATATTCTGTGCCGGAGCTTCTTTTGATGAGATGAAGACGATCAAGTCGGTGGAGCAGGGGCTGCAGTTCTTTTCCGGATTTGCCACGGTTATTCTCGCGATGCGGCGTTGTCCGAAATTTATCGTAGCGCGCATTCAAGGCAAAGCCGCTGGCGGCGGGGTGGGAATTCTCTCCGCTTGTGACTACGTCTTCGCGCATAGCAGCGCTTCCGTCAGACTAAGTGAACTGGCGATTGGGATCGGCCCTTTTATTATTGGTCCCGCAGTGCAGCGGAAGGTTGGTCTGGCTGCGTTCACTGAGATGGCAATCTCGGCCGATTGGCGCGACGCTCAGTGGGCAAAGTCGCACGGCCTTTTCGTCGAATGTTTTGCAACTCACAAAGAATTGGATACTGCGGTTTCCGAATTTGCAGCCAAGCTCGCGGGCTGCTCAGCCGAGGCCATGGCAAAGTTAAAGGGAGTATTGTGGGAGGGGACTGAGCACTGGGAAGATCTGCTAATTCGCCGGGCCCGATTTACCAGCGATCTGGTTCTAAGTGACTTCGTCCAGACCACTATTTCTAAGATGTAGCTAACGGCCGGCTACCCATACCAAACTGCCTCCAGGCTTGATGTTAGTCATACGATTGACTAAATTAACTTGATACGTATACTCAACAAAATTGTTGGTATGTACCACCATGGAAGACTCTAAGAATCCATCGAAAAGCGCGCTGATTGAAGCAGCCCAAAGGCTCTTCACTGCCAAGGCTTACGAGGCGGTCAGCACTCGAGAACTGGCGGAAACTGCCGGCGTCAATCTGGGAGCAATCCAGTATTACTTCGGCTCGAAAGCCAAGCTCTTTGCGACTGCACTGCACGGCATGATGGAAGATGGGCCGATCGCCCAGGTCTATTCGCAGCTGGAGGATGAGTTTCAGAGCGGCGCCGATGCCGCCGCAGCGCTGTGCCGTTTTGTCTCCACCTGGCTTCAGTATCTGGTGGGGCAGGAGGGGCCGCATGCCTGCCGCTGCATGTTTCGTGAGATTCTATCCCAAAACAGTGACGCCGAACTCTTCGAGGTGATCGTAGCAGAGTTTGTGGAGAACTATTCCCGACCGCTTTCGGCGCGGCTTCAGAAAGTTATTTTGACCATTAATCCGAAACTTTCGGTGGAGGAGTTAGGTTGGACCACGCATAGCGTTATCTCTCAGTGCGTCTTTTACGTTACGCACCGGCCGTTTATCGAGCATATGCGGGCGATTAACCTTTCGGAGCCGGAAGTACTGCGAAAGATTGGGATGCATGTGGCGGGATTTTCATTGCGGGGTTTGCGTTGCGAAGAGTCCTTTATCGAGCGGGCACTCGCGCATGGTTTTGAAGCATGATTTTGAAAGGGTGAAAGATGACTACCTCAACTGTGCGCGAAATGGCGCTTAGAAGTCCGGAGATGAAACGTATCCTTTGGCGTGTAGGTCTGGCGCTGCTCGCCGTTTTTCTACTGCTGGGCGGGATCAAGTTCTGGCAGATCTCGGCTGCAATTGCCGGTCATGCCTCGTTCAGCCCCCCACCTGAAGCTGTGACCTCAATGCGGGCGGAGCAATCTGTATGGCAGCCTGCGCTCGAGTTGGTGGGCTCACTTAACCCGTCGCGCGGCGTGACCATTAGCGCAGAGGTCGGTGGAACCGTTGCTAGAATCGGATTCGAGTCGGGCGCGGACGTCAAGCAGGGTGATTTATTGGTGCAATTGGACACCGGGGTGGAGCAAGCTCAGCTCCGGTCTGCTGAAGCGATGCACGAACTGGCGCGAGTTAAGCTGGCCCGCGCTCAAAAATTACGGGCGCAGAGCGCTGTATCTGAACAAGAGTTAAACGATGCGGTGGCCGAGGAGCATCGCGCGGCTGCGAGCGCTGACGAACTTAAGGCCACGATCGCCAAGAAGACGATTGTCGCGCCCTTTAGTGGACGGACCGGCATCCGGATGGTCAACGTGGGTGAATTTATAAAGGAAGGAGTGGCGGTCGTTCCGCTGCATGCTTTGAATCCGCTCTTTCTCGACTTCTCCGTTCCACAGCAGCAGGTAATGCAGTTGAAGCTGGGACAGCAGATCCATTTCGCAGTTGATGTTTATCCCGGGGCAACTTTTGAGGGCGCCGTCACCGCGATCGATCCGCAGATTGATCCCGTCACTCGCAACGTCCGAGTACAGGCTACGATTCAGAATCCAGAGGAGAAGCTGCGTCCGGGTATGTTCGCGCGCGTCAGCCTGATTCTGAACGAGAAGCAGCAAGTGTTAGCCATTCCAAGTTCCTCGATTAACTACGCGCCCTACGGTAACTCGATCTATGTGATCGAAAAAATGAAGAATCCCAAGGGCGAAGAGTATTTAGGTGTGCGGCAGCAGTTCGTGCGATTGGGCAAGAGCCAGGGAGACCTGGTGGCAGTGCTGGAAGGTTTAAAACCGGGCGAAGAGGTCGTGACCTCGGGTGTCTTTAAACTGCGGCCGGGCGCTGCTGTGCAGGTCAATAATTCGGTGATGCCCGGAAGTGATGCCGCTCCAAACCCGGCCGATACTTAGACCGGAGGCCAAAGTGAAACTTACCGATATCTTCATCCGTCGTCCGGTTCTATCGATTTGTGTGAATCTGCTGATCCTGCTGGTTGGGTACGAATCCGTGCGGGTCTTGAATGTTCGGCAGTATCCGCGCAGTGACAACGCCGTGGCCACGGTGCGGACAGTTTACATCGGCGCAAATGCCGATTTGGTGCGCGGCTTTGTGACGACGCCGGTAGAGCGGGCGGTCGCCAGCGCTGATGGTATCGATTACCTCGAGTCCTCTAGCAAACAGGGGATGAGCGAGATCGTGGCCCATCTCAAACTCAATTATGATACGAACGCGGCTTTGGCCCAGCTCCAATCTCGCATTGCACAGGTGCGTAATGAGCTTCCGCCTGAAGCTGAATCGCCGACGATTAGTGTGGAGACCAGCGATAATCGCTTTGCCTCGATGTATCTTAGCTTCTACTCCAAAGAGCTGGATCAGAATGAGATTACCGATTTTCTCACCCGTGTGGTTCAACCCAAGCTCACCGCCGTAAGCGGTGTGCAAAAAGCCGATATTCTGGGCGCGCGTACCTTTGCTATGCGGATCTGGCTCAAACCTGACCGCATGGCGGCTTTAGGAGTGAGCGCCACGAATGTGCGGGAAGCGCTGTCCAGCAATAATTACCTCTCAGCGGTCGGTAATACCAAGGGATCGATGATCACGGTGAATCTCACCGCCAATACCGATTTACGCTCCAAGGAGGAATTCGAGCGGCTGGTGATCAAGGAGTCCAACGGTACGATTATCCGCTTGAGCGACATTGCTGATGTGGTCTTAGGTGCGGAGAGCTACGACGAAGAAGTACGGTTTGACGGTGAGAAGGCCACCTTCATGGGAGTATGGGTGCTGCCCAACGCCAACTCGCTCGATGTGATTCAGCGCGTGCGGGCTGAAATGCCTGGAATTCAAGCGATCTTGCCGGCCGGCATGAAGGCCGGAATTCCCTACGACGCCACTAAGTATATTAACGACTCGATTCATGAGGTCATCAAGACCCTGATCGAAACCATTCTGATCGTGATCTTGGTAATTTATCTATTTATCGGCTCGCTGCGTTCCGTGCTGGTGCCGATCGTTGCGATTCCGCTCTCGCTAGTCGGTGCTGCGGGAGTGATGCTGCTATTCGGCTTTACCATCAATCTTCTGACCCTGCTGGCGATTGTGCTGGCCGTGGGTTTGGTAGTGGATGACGCGATCGTAATGCTGGAAAACATCGAACGACACGTTTCCGAGGGCATGGCGCCTTTTGATGCGGCATTGAAGGGCGCGCGCGAGCTGGTGGGGCCGACCATTGCCATGACTATTACTCTGGCTGCGGTATATGCTCCGATCGGATTGCAGGGGGGACTGACCGGCACCCTTTTCCGGGAGTTCGCCTTTACACTAGCGGGCGCCGTGGTGATCTCCGGCATCGTGGCCTTGACCCTTTCGCCGATGATGTCATCCAAGCTTTTGCACACCAGTGAAAATCCTGCTCGCATGGAGCTGGTGTTAAATCGATTTTTTGAACGGCTGAGTGCGCGCTACGATAGGCTCTTGGCCCAGACCCTCTCGTATCGCCCGGCGGTGTTATTAGTAGCGGTATTTGTGATGGTGCTGCTGCCGATTTTTTACATGTTCTCGGTAAAGGAGTTAGCACCGCGCGAAGATCAAGGGGTGGTTTTTAGTATCGTGCAGGCGGCCCCCAATTCCTCGCTCGATCAAACGCTGCTCTTTACCGATAAGGTCAATCAGGCCTTCACGGCGCTTCCAGAGTTCGCCAATTCGTTTCAACTAATCGGTCCAAGTTTCGGGTTCTCGGGAGTAGTGTTGAAGCCGTGGAGCCAAAGATCCCGCACAGCGCAGGAGATTGAGGGCGAGATGTGGGGCAGTATGTCCTCGATCGCCGGAATCCGAGTAATCGTCACTACACCACCGCCGCTCCCCGGCGGCAGTGACTTTCCAGTCGAGTTCATTATCGCTTCGACGGCAGAACCTCACCAAACCTTCGAGGTAGCACAGAAGCTGGTGATGAGCGCCTTCGAGAGCGGCATGTTTATGTTCGCCGATACCGATCTGAAATACGATCAGCCGCAAACCGAGATCGTAATTGACCGGGATAAAGTCGCCATGTTGGGGCTGAACTTGCAGCAGATCGGAGCGGATCTGAGCGGGATGCTGGGAGGAGGATATGTTAATCGCTTCAATATACAGGGGCGGAGCTATAAGGTTATTCCCCAGGTTAAACGCAACGAGCGCTTGAACCCAGAACAGCTGATGAGCTTCTATGTGAGCGGACCGGAGGGCAAACTTGTCCCGGTGTCGACCTTCGCTGCATTGAAGAACACCGTGGAACCCCGGCAGCTAAATCGCTTTCAGCAATTGAACTCGGCTAAGATTCAGGGCGCGCCGGTACCCGGAGTAACGATCGATCAGGCCCTCCAGTTCCTCGAAAAGAAAGCGGCCGAGTTGTTGCCTCAGGGCTATGTGATTGACTATGCCGGCGAGTCCAGGCAGCTGCGTACTGAAGGAAATGCCCTGATTACCACCCTATTTCTGGCGTTGTTGGTGATCTTCTTGGTGCTGGCTGCGCAGTTTGAGAGCTTCCGTGATCCCTTCATCGTGTTGGCGGGCTCTGTGCCGCTGGCCCTTTCGGGTGCTTTGCTTTTCACCTTCCTTGGATTCACGACGATTAATATTTATACCCAAGTAGGATTGATAACCTTGGTGGGGCTGGTCGCAAAGAACGGAATTCTAATTGTGGAGTTTGCGAATAAACTTCAGGAACGCGGAAAATCAAAACTTGAGGCAGTGCAGGAAGCCGCAGCTACCCGCTTGCGTCCGATTTTGATGACCTCGGTCGCCACGGTAGCCGGCCATTTTCCGCTGATCTTGGCAACTGGGGCTGGAGCTGGCGCGAGAAACAGTATTGGTATTGTGCTTTGTACCGGTATGACTGTGGGAACGATCTTTACCTTGTTTGTAGTGCCCAGCATTTACATGTTAGTGGCGCGCGATTTTGCACGGCGGCGGACGGAACACTTGTCTGGCAGCGGCGTGCACACGAATGGTGCACCATTTCGAGAAGAGCTGGCGGGAGAGGCGCGGTAGGTACGGGCTGTCTGACCAGCAGTTCGCGTTTGCTTGGCGCTCGATCGTATTAATTGCGGCTTCCGACTGATTATTCTCCGGGCTAATAGCGCATTTTTGAGGGAGGCTGCTCTTTTAGCGCTGGCTTAGGCAAACATACCTCGTGCCTTAGCGTTAGGGATTGCTTCGCTTCGCTCGCAATGACAGTGCTTTGTCATTGCGAGCGAAGCGAAGCAATCCCTAAGGTTAAAGCAGGATGCAATCAATCCAATGTCGATTGAGAAGGGGCGCTCCGCCAGATCCTAGCAGGACGAACTATTATAGCACCGATTTGGATCAGGGATGGCAATACAGGTCTTGTCTCCCGCCTTGACGTAAACCGCTTTGCTCTTGGTATTGCGCTGCGCAGTGGTAGCAACAGATCCGGGGCTCTTCTTGTCGCCGCATCCCCAGCCGCCATAATAACGGGCGGCGTATGCCGATCCAGCAGGAGAATAGGACCCTAGCTTGTGCACTAAATTTCCGGCCTTGTCATATACTCCGAGACACGAAAATCGAGGCCGGGCATTTCCCCGCATAAAGATCAGCGAGGTGCTGTTCTTACGCGGATCGCCGCTGGAAAGATGATCGGAGGCCTTGGACTTCCAGATCTCGCCCCCCACCAGGTTTCGCACTACGGGGCAGACTGAGGAAAAGGAGCGAGTTGCTCTAAGCAGGGTCAGCTTCCGGTTCAGCGCCTGAGCTGACGGTGCCAGAAACATAACCAACATAGCCACGACCACAATTCGTTTTAACATTACATATCTCCGTTTCGAGCAGTCCAAGCCGATTAACCCATTCTTAGCATGCACCAGCACGATCAACCAGTCAGGTTGCTGCCCTTGCTTAAGCCAAAAAAGTGCGCCAAAATCTGCAAACTTCCGGGGGCGAGACCCCGAGCTTCTATTCGCCCTCATTTACCGCAAAGGGGGGCACGCGCCTTGGCCATTATAATCGATGACATCTCCAGAACCTTCAGAGAATTCTTGATTCTCCCTGGGCTGACCCGTAAAGAGCATATCCCCGGTAACACCAGCGTTCGCACCCCGATTCAGAGATATAGCAGGGAAAAAGGCCCCGGAATCTGTTTAAACGTACCCTTTACCTCGGCGGCGATGCAGGCCGTGTCGGGAACCGAGCTCGCGATTGCGCTTTCCCGTAAGGGCGGCTGCAGCTTTATTTATTGTTCGCAGCCGATTGAAGAGCAGGCCGCCATGGTGCGCAAAGTCAAGGAGCACAAGGCTGGATTTGTCGACTCGGATTCAAACTTACCGGTCTCGGCGACATTGCAGGACGCCGTCGATCTAAGACGCCGGACCGGGCATTCAACCATTGCCATCACAGCCGATGGCGGAAGGCACTCGAAGTTGGTGGGAATTCTCACCAGCAAAGATTTTTGGGAATTCAAGGATGATCTTTCGCAGCCGATCAAGAACTATTTCACGCCGCTTGAAAAACTGGTGTTGGCCGAAGAGGGAATCTCCCTACAAGAAGCCACCGACAAACTTTGGAAACACAAGAAAGAGTGCTTGCCGATTATCGATAAAGATGGCCGGCTGCGCTCGCTGGTATTTAGACGCGACTATTTTGACCATAAGTCCAATCCGGACGAATTGACCGATGATAAGAAACGGCTTTTTGTGGGTGCCGCTCTAAATACCTTCGATTACAAAACCCGAGCGCGCGCATTGGTTGATGCCGGTGCCGATGTGCTGTGTTTCGATTCTTCAGACGGATATTCAGAGTGGCAAACGGAGGCCGCCCGATATCTGCGGCAAGAATTCGGAGAAAAGATCATTTTAGGCGGCGGCAATGTCGTTACCCGCGAAGGCTTCAGATATCTGGCACAAGAAGCCAAGCTTGATTTTATTAAGGTTGGCATCGGGGGCGGCTCTATCTGCATTACCCGCGAGCAAAAAGGCATTGGACGTGGACAGGCTTCGGCAGTCCTAGAAGTAGCAGACGAGCGTGACAAGTACTTTAAGGAAACCGGCATTTACGTGCCGATTTGCTCGGACGGCGGATTGAACAACGACACCGAGATTATTTTGGCGATGGTTCTCGGTGCCGATTTCGTGATGATGGGGAAATATTTCGCACAAACACATGAGAGTCCTACGCCGAAAATTACCTATAAGAGCAGGGTTTATAAGCCGTACTGGGGAGAGGGTTCAAACCGCGCCCGAAACTGGGCGCGATATAAAGAGGGAGAGAGCGGCCCGATGCTGTTTGAGGAAGGTGTTGACGCCTATGTGCCGTACAGCGGGCACCTCTCGGACAAGGTCGATATCTCGATCGCTAAGTTGAAGGCCACGATGTGCAACAGCGGAGCTAACAATCTCAAGGAATTTCATCAGAACACCCGAGTAACCCGCGTTTCTGAGTTGACGATTGTGGAGGGCGGGGCCTCAACGGTGGAGCAGTTAGATCGCATCTATACTGAACGTGAATAATGCCGCCAACTCGCCAGTTCATCCAAAATTGTGCGGCGCTCCAGGGACGCCTTAGGGTAGGTGAGTTGGAGCCGGGGGTGCGTGTCGCCCGCGGCTTTGCGGATCTGGGATTTGAACTCTTTATGATCTTAAGTCCGCACAAGATGGTCTCACTTTATACCGGGAAGAGTGTCGAAATTGCGGAGACGGAGCATGCTCAGTTGGTGCCGGTGCCGTCGCCTGACGAACTGGTTGATTTAATCTCCCGTAACAATTTCGATATCGATGGCCTGCATTTTATTGAGCAGCGGTATTGGCGACTGACATTAAGAGATGTGAAAAGCGGTGCTCAGCAGCCGTTCGAGGCGGCGACTCTCGAGGAGGTGCTGCTAAAGGGGCTGGTGTATTCTCTAGGGTGAATAGATGTATCAAACTGCACCTAAAACTCGCCTGATCTTAGCCTCGGCTTCGCCGCGCCGGAGTCAACTTTTATCGGGAGTTGGCATCAATTATGAAATCATGGCGTCGGGCTGCGACGAAACACCGCTCGTAAACGAGACTGCTACTGATATGGTTAGACGCCTGGCGCTTGATAAGGCCCGCTTCGTCGCCCGTTCCCACCCCGATGCCTGGGTAATCGGTGCGGATACGACAGTGGTGGTGGACGGCGAGATCCTCGGCAAGCCCAACAATCATGCTGATGCCGTTCGCATGCTGTCGCTGCTGCAGGGCCGCGAGCATCAGGTCGCGGGAGCGTTTGGAATCGTGTGTGCGGCCAGGGCACTGGAGGAGGTTGAGGTGCATACTTCAACAGTTCATATGGTGAATCTCGGCAAGGAGGCAGTAGCAGCGTATGTTCACACCGGCGAGCCGATGGACAAGGCGGGGGCCTACGCTATTCAGGGAGTCGGCGCCGGACTGATCGAGGCGGTCGACGGCTCATATACCAATGTCGTGGGACTTAATCTCTCAGCGCTGCTTAAGAGACTTCTAAAGCTGCAGGTGATTAAGCTTGCTATCCCATGAGCGCATCAGAGCTTAAGGAAGCCTTAGCAGCTGTAGATCATAAAATCCAAGCCGCATGCCGGAAATCGGGAAGAAATCGCGATGAAGTTACCTTGGTCGCGGTTTCAAAAAGGCAGCCGCTCCAGAAAATGAAGCTCTATGAGCTAGCAGCCGCGGAACTGGAAATCCCGGTGGTCTTCGGCGAGAGCTATGTGCAGGAACTTAGCAAGAAAAGCGCGGCGCTGGATGCGACTAGCAATTGTCATCTGATCGGTCCGCTGCAGAAGAATAAGGTGCGTGCCGCCGTGCAGGTAGCAGCGATGATTGAAAGTATCCATACCCCGGAGATCGCAGCACTCGTCAGCTCCGAAGCGCTGCGTTTGAGAAAAACGATGCCCGTACTACTTCAGGTCAATATTTCCCGAGATCCCGCTAAGAGTGGCTTCGCGGAAGAGCAATTGATCAATTTTCTGCGTGCGGAAAGCGCGCAGCTCGGGGGTCTTGAAATTCGGGGTTTGATGACGATTACCGAACTGTACACCGAGCCCAGCGCAGCATTGCCGGATTTTAAGGCGCTCAAAGCGCTAGGTGACGCTCTTTCCGGACAGGGATTGCTGCCCCAGAGTTTTGATTTGAGTATGGGCATGTCGGCAGATTATGTTTTTGCGATCGAAGCCGGCGCTACGCTGATTCGGGTCGGGACGGCGCTTTTCGGCGACCGCGAGAAGAGATTTGAGTAGCATGTCGGCGCTGGTTAAGATACTCGAGCCATCTCAATTGTTAAGGTAGTTGCATATGCTAGAGCTAGCTTCAAAAACGCCCCCTGAGCTTGCCGGTGCACCCGCGGGAATTTTGAGAGTCTTAGATTCCTCGGAGCCGATCGACCTTAGTTATGCAACCATGCCGTCTCACGGCTACTATATCGGGGAGTTCAAGGGCAGGGTTAACACACCGTATGGCCGCACTGAATTTCAGGTACAAGCGCTGCGACCCGCCGGGTTGCTGGGGATCATGCAAGATCTGCTGGCCTTGGATCCGGTCAGAGCGGGCAAACTTACAGTGCATCATGCCGAACCGCCTACCGCCAGGGTTTTGGATAAGGAAGAGGCGGATGCGCTTCTGGCGGCATGTCAGCGCCGCAAGAGTACTCATCTGCATACCATTTCCCGGGCCGTTTTAGCCTACCGCGACCAACTGCTGAGTGCCGCTCCGGCCCCCGAGCTGCTCGATCCCAGCCTGTGGCTCCGGCGTGCGGCGGCGCCCCACGAGTTTGAAGACTATAGCCGTCCAAACGGGGATGACTTTGTACGTTCAGATGGTTTAGACGGGCTATTGACGGTGCGTCTTATAAACCGTAAATCCTCGCTGGCGGCGCAGCTGTTGGCGGAATCAAAAGATGGGGCTTATTTAGAGCTGCACTACCGGGATCAGCTGCTTGATTATAAAGAACTCTTTGAAGGGCGCTGCTTTCCCCGTATCGAATGGTTATACCGCCATCTTTCTTCTTAAGATTGCTGTATGTAACGGGAAGGCGAGGCGCTCTTCAGACCCGCTCTAGGTCAGCAATTAAATCGACATCCCTAGAGTTTTCATAACAATGCACAGCCGCACCAAAATTAGCCGCTCGATCCCGAGTGGTATCTACCGGCATCGGGGCTTGTGGCGCTTAGTTCGGTCGGACGATCTGTACGATCTCACTGGCAGCACTGCGATTTCCTGCCAGGTCACGAGCCACGATTCGATACTCTACGTGGTCGCGCCCCTCCGGGAATTCCTCAGCAAATCCGGGACGATCCTCAGAGTTGCTTAGTTCAGCAATCAACTCGCCATCTCTAAAGATTTCGTAATAATAAACACCTGAACCGGAATCAGCCGGACGATCCCACTCCAAATTTATCTCCACATAAGAGCCCGAGCGCCCAATGAATGATTCAATTGCTGCCACCTGCTCCGGCGCAATCCGATCGACCCAAATCTGAATCGCTGTTGATACGCGCGGATGAACGAAAGGATCCTGATTGGAATCATCGAAATCAAACCCGATGGAGTATCGTCCGTCAGTAATTTCCGCCGGTGGTAAAACAGCGGCAGTCCCCTGCGCAAAGCTGCCCAATGAAAGTGTCATGTCAGGAAACGAGCGCATGACCCGCCAGCCATCTGGCAACGCAAAGTCAGCCCTGTAAGCGCTGCTGCTTGCGCAGTAGCGGTCTTGGTTATGAAGCGTTACCGAAAACTCTACTGGAGTCGCCGTTTGGTTGGTGCCATAGGCGCCGGGCCAGTGCCACGAATCGATGCGGACCGGCTGAATATCGCATAGCGGAGGAGCCTCCATCTCTATCTCGATCTCAGCCGATCTCTTGTTCCTAGATACCACTCTAATCCGCACTCCCCGTTCTGACTCAATAAATTCCTGTCCCAAATCGAGACGGCTCAGGAGTGCCGTGTAATTGCGGGGCAAGGTTGTATGCACAGAGACCTTCCAGGCATAGGCCTCTTCCAGATCGATTGAATAGCGATCAGCGGGGGCACGATATGAGATATAGAGTGGAGAGGAAAAAAGGGGATGAGGAATTTTCAATACTTGAGGAAAAGAGCTTGTGCCCGATTGACGTTCGAGCGCTTCAATTCTGAAACGTCCCGAGTTGTGAACTTCCTGAATTGCTGCTGTGGGGAGCCAGCCCTGTTGGACTTGATGGGGCGCGTTAAAATGTCGCCAACCGACGAAGGCGGACCCCATCGGGCAGGAGCGATCTCCGTACTCTCCATATATAGGATCGGTCGCATGTCCAATCCCCAATTGGTGGCCAAGTTCGTGCACTATTACGTCCGGCTCTAGATAGTTTGCGGCGCTAATAAAACTTACGCAGCGCATTTGATTGGTACAGCCGCCATCAGTCACGCCAGCCATTGGCAATAGCGAATCGCGGGGCACGATAAAGAGAAGATGCTGATAGGGCGTCAACTGCAGGTCCTGTGACAGCGCTGCGGCCTCGGCGCGGTTCTGCCAATTCTGGAGATCAAACGGATCGGATCGCGATAACTTCACCGTAATCGCTTCAAAGACATCGGGAGTGAGGTCTCCATTTAGATCGGTATTTAAGCGTAGTCGACCGTGCGAGCTAGAGAGGAATAGCCCCGTGATGGAATTATTGGCGCTGTCCGTTCCGAACAGCCTCCTCAGTTGCTGCAGATCGTAGACGCCTTCGGCATCGCTAAACTCAAGTGGAATTACCGCTACAGAATCAGGGATCCAATGCGGTGCGAATGAAGGCACACTTTCCACTGCCGCGTCAGGTCCAGCGGAGAGGGGGCAGGCCCATGCCGAGTCGTATCTCAGAAGGAGGCTGGCCAATAGCATTAGCCATGGCCAAAAGTGTCTGTTCGAGAGCATTTCTATCATTATACCCCACTATCCAGACCGCAGTGAAATGAACAATTTCGCCGCACCTTGATCAGGTGCAGAAGGAGCAAAGTAGGTTGTCCCGCTGCAGATACACAGGTACGCGCAACTCAGCGGATTGCTTTGACTCGTCTACATATACCTTGACTTCCACGGGGTTTGGGTTCTCAATAACTAAAGAGATACGTTATGAAACGCGTGAAATCAGCGGCAGTAGTGTTGCATTCTCGCAAGCGGTCAAAACAGCGCGGCGAGATTGTGAAGCGCAAGGAGCTGCGCGCCGAAATTCAGCAGCCGGGCCAGCTTGAAAATGTGGTTGTTTACCCCAGCTTTTTGGCGCAGCTGCATCTTGTGGCGTTGCTGCTAATTTCGTGCGTTTTTACTGTGTATGCTTCTTTGCATTTTTCTTGGGCGACCCAAACTCTCACGCTGCCCCATCTCTTCGGGTATGAGATCTCGCTTTATGTTCCGCTCTTTGGATTGATTCCCTTGGTTGTGTTGGGCGCCCTCGCGCATCGCCTGCTCGATCGCTGCTACATACTGAGTGATGATTATATCTTGGAAATTGAGGGGCGCCTGTCATGGACTTTGCGCACTGTGCGGTTGCGCTATCTGCACATTCGGGGTCTCGAGCTCGATCGCACCATTTGGCAGCACCTCTTGGATATCGGGGACCTGCGAGTCGGCGGAGAGATCTCTCCTGAAGATACCGACGTAGTGATGTATGGAATCTACAAGCCCCAGCGTTATAAAGATCTGATTAAGGAGCGTATTGATCTTAAGCTCAAGACTTTGACTAACCCCACGAGCTATCGCCTGGTCGGAGGCTAGAGGAGCTGATCCTTTTCCGAGCGCGTCGACCTTCCTCGCCTTCTATCGCCGTCTTGATTGATGAAACTTAGGTTCAACTATAGCCCCTTCTTTCTGGCATGACCCCACGAATATTTTCCGCGCTGCGTAGTAAGCAGCGCTTTTGTTAGATTGACTCTAGAAGAGCAGAAAGAAAATTGAGATCATAGCCGATAGTCATTTTCAGGGATTTTATATGGCTTTTCCAAAGATGCCGGATATCGCTTCGGTGATGACTCCGGTCCCGCATTTTGTTGGTCCTGAAACCAGCCTGGCCGAGGCTGTGCGGATCATGTATGCGCAGGAAATTCGGCATCTGCCTGTATGTCAGGCCGGGCGGGTCCTGGGACTTTTGTCAGATCGCGACGCTAAACTTGCGCAGGCGGTGCTAAAGGGGCGGCTCGACGAAAGCAAACTTACGGTTGCTGATGTTTGTAATGCGGATCCTTATGTCGTTTCCCCCGATGAACGACTGGATCGAGTAGTCGCGCATATGTACAAGAATCACATCGGCTCATCTGTGGTAGTGCGGCGCGATAAGCTGGTCGGAATATTTACAGTTTCCGATGTATGCCGGGAGATGACCGATCTTTTGCGTCGGCATTATCCTGACGCCTAGGTGAAAGACGCAATCACCCCCACGGTTGCATTGTACAAGTTACGGAACTCGAGAACAAAATTCCGCTCATGCCAAGGCAGGCCTTCGCGTTGCTCGCAATGGCAGGGCTGAGCGCACGGAAAAACTAATAGCTGCTCCGAGAAGGCACACCAGAACGATTTAATGCCAGGGCCTTAGCGCTCTACAGAAACAGTTCGCGCGAGGCGCGCAGCACATCAATATAGCTTACAATTCCTCGCAGCCGGCCGTTCTCGCCATCCACTACCGGAATTGCACCAACTTTGTATTCGACCATCAAATCGATCGCATCGCCGATCTCACTTTCGGTATCGATTGAAATCACATCGCTGCTCATGTGGCGGCTGACCGGTTGATCGAGACGTTTCTCGAGGGCTTCTTCCTCGGACTCCAGCGGCGCCAGCAGAATGCGGCCCAGATCGCGGTCGCTGATAATGCCGATTAGTTCGTTTTCGTCCACCACCGGAATATGCCGCACCTCAAATTCAGCCATTTTGTCCCTAACCTCACGCAAGGTGGCGGTTGGTCCAACACTGACCGGATTAAGACTCATTATTTCATGAACTGATTTGACCATCGCTAATTACCTCCATCCGCTAAAAGCTTCGTATCTAAACCCAAATAAAAAAATCTAGTAGTCGGCAAAGATGCCACGCAGCCCATGCTGACCAGTCTCCATTCCGCCTTGCGCGGGAACCCAGAGCGAAAGTAGAACGACGGCTAATAGGAGCGCTACGCCGAGCCCGGCAATGGAGCGCCTCAATACTAACTGCGGGGTACCAGCATGACCCCAGGCCTGGGCTTTGATGAATGACCAGTGTAGCCAAAGATGCACCACCATCAGCCCCACCAGCACCATGGCGAAATAGAAATGTATTTCCGACCAGCTATGGCGCGCTAAGGACAGCCAGGTCAGCCCCATACGGCCACTGCCGGGCGGCAGCGTATAAGCCAGCACCAAACCGGTAGCGACTACCAGGATTGCGCAGAAAAACGATATGGAATCCACGCCGGAATTGATGATACTTTTTTTCATCTATGCAGCTCTAATTCGGCATCTCATTAGTAAGCATGTTTGCCGATAATATCAATGCTTACTTTTTATTTGAGGCATCAGATCTTTTTCTTCAGCGTGTTCAAGCGCTGTAATAGACTCAAGTTGCCACAAAGGTTTTATCTATGGACGATTGGAAATCAAAAGCGGTTGCTCCCGGCGATTGCATCAAGCTCTTAAAGAATAACAATAACGTATACATTCACGGCGCGGCTGCTACGCCCACGCCGTTGTTGCAGGCACTTTCGGATAACCACGACCTGCATGGACTCAAGCTTTTTCATCTGCATCTTGAAGGGCAGGTGCCATTTGCTGAAGGCGATCGATCAGAGGGCGCGCTCTCGGTCTCCATGTTTACCGGCCCGGCGCTGCGGGCGCCGATCGCAGCGGGCCATGCTGATTACATGCCGGTATTTCTCTCTGATATCCCGGGATTGTTTCGCAGCGGACAGATTCCGCTGGATGCTGCGCTATTGCAGCTTTCGCCGCCGGATTCGCATGGTTTCTGCTCGCTAGGGACTTCGGTTGATACTGCGCGGGCCGCGGCTGACTCGGCCAAGCTGATCATTGCGGAAATTAATATGCGGATGCCGCGCACACACGGCAGCACCCTCGTAAAATTTGATGACATTGATGCCTTCACGATTTCTGATCGTCCCTTAATTGAGCATCAACCTCGGCCTGAAACTCCGGTAGACGGCAGAATTGGGGAGCTGATTGCAAATCTAATTGAAGACCGTTCGACCTTGCAGGTTGGTGTCGGAGCCATTCCGGATGCGGTTCTTTCCCGGCTACGAGGTAAAGCCGATTTGGGCGTGCATACCGAGACCTTTTCAGATGGCTTGGTGGAGTTGGTGCGGCTGGGAGTCGTTACGAACCGCTATAAGGCTCTTTCGCCAGGGCGTATCGTGACCAGTTTTGTTTCTGGATCGCGCGGGGTATTAGATTTTGTGGACGATAATCCGCTTGTACATTTCTTGCCTTGTGATGAAACCAACGACACGGCTCTGATCCGGAAGAACGATAGGGTAGTTGCGGTTAATTCGGCTATACAGATCGATCTCAGTGGACAGGTTTGCGCCGACTCGATTGGGCATAAGATCTATTCGGGAATTGGAGGGCAGGTGGATTTTATCCGGGGCGCCGCGCTTTCAAAAGGCGGCAAGCCGATCATCGCATTGCCATCGACTGCACAGAAGGGGACTGTCTCCAGGATCGTAATGGAGCTTAGTCCGGGAGCGGGCGTCGTAACAACTCGCGGACATATCCACTGGGTGGTAACCGAGTACGGCGCGGTAAATTTGCACGGCAAGACACTGCGTCAGCGAGCTGAATTGCTGATCTCGATCGCCCATCCAGACTTCAGGCAGGAGCTGCGTTCGACCTTAGCCGGAGTGCGTCATTTTGTGGTTGGCGAGTAGCCCGAGAGCAGCTCCTCGCCGCATCACTAAGCGCTGGCTTGCTCCTCGCCGCGGCGGGTCACCAGCTTTTCCTGCAGATGACTTGGCACATCTTGATAGTGACTGACACTCATGGTGAAGGTGCCTTGGCCTGAGGTCAAAGTCCCCAGGATCGCCCCGTATTCAAGGAGTTCGACCATTGGCACCTGTGCTTCAATCTCTTGCGCGCCCTCGGTCGCATTGAGATTCTGCACCCGCCCGCGGCGTGATGATAAATCCTTAAGTACCTCACCGGTATACTGGTCCGGAACAATCACATCCAAGGCCATGATCGGTTCGAGCAGCACCGGATGTGCCTGCTCATAGGCCAGCTTCATCGCGATCGCACCCGCGGTTTGAAACGCGTAATCCGACGAATCGACCTGGTGGTATGATCCGTCGTAAACCGCGACCTTCAGATCTGTCACCGGGGAACCGTTCAGTGGGCCACGCAACAACGACTCTTCGACGCCCTTCTTGATCGATCCGATATACTGGCGGGGAATCGCGCCACCGGTGACAAGATCGACAAACTCGAATCCGGAATTACGGGGCAGAGGAGTAACCTCAATGAAGCAGTTGGCAAATTGCCCGTGACCGCCGGTCTGCTTTTTGAGTTTGCCCTGCACCTTCACGGCCTTCGAGAGCGTCTCCCGGTATGGAACCTTGGGCGCTCTTAAGCGCGCCTTACCGCCATATTTTCTGGTCAAGCGCTCTAATGCAATGTCGATATGGGTCTGTCCCATGCCTGAAAGGATCATTTCGTGGGTCTGACCATCCCGATAAAGATGTAGAGTCGGATCTTCTTCAGCCAAGCGCGCTAGGCCGGCTGCTACTTTCTCTTCACTCTTGGGATCCTGGGCCTCGACTGCGTACATGATCGGGGCCTCGGCATACTTCACCTGCGGATATCGGAGGGCATTGTCGACATCACACAACGTATCGCCGGTGGAGGTTTCATTCATCTTGGCAATTGCTCCAATCTGGCCGGCATACAATCTTTCGGTGGCCTCCAGCTTTGCGCCCTGCACCAAATAGAGGTGACCTGAACGCTGCTCCGTCTGTTGCGTAGCATTGAGCATGCGCTGATGGGGCGCGAGTGTGCCCGATATTACGCGTACCATCGAAAGCTTTCCGGAGAATTGATCGATCACTGTTTTTAACACGATCGCCGAGAAGGGGATTTCTGGATCGCAGCGCCGCACTTCGGTCCGTTCGGCGTCGCCTAACGCAACACCTTGGAATGGGCGTGTGGCATCTCGATCTGGAGGCGAGGGCAAATAGTGGACAATCGCTTCCATCAGCGCCTCGATTCCGGAATTAGCGAGCGCCGAACCGCATAGGACCGGAATAAATTCTCGCGCAATTACGGAGCGTCTTAGAGCCTGCTCGATCTCCTCAATGCTGAGCTCTTCGCCTCCAAGATATTTCTCTAACAGAGCCTCGTCGTTCTCGACCACCTTTTCGACCAATTGGGTACGGAGTCGGGTGACCTCGCTCAATAAATGCCCCGGGATTTCGCAGGGAGCAGAGCGGCCATCGCGGGTGCTCCAGGCTTTCATTCTAATCAGATCGACGATCCCCAGCTCTTGAGGTCCGGTGCGAATCGGAATCACGATCGGCTGTGCGCTGGCATGCAGCTGATCCCGGGTGCTTTGGATAGCATGCATGAAATCACTTTCCGGAAGATCGGTATGACTCATGAAGGCGATCACCGGCAGCTCCTGCTCTTCCAGCATCTTCCAGAGACGCACGGTCTCCGGTTTGACGCCATCCACCCCCGAAATCACCAAAACAGCGCCATCGGCGCCGGGGAGCACGCCCCGGGTGCCTTCTAAGAAGTTAAAATAGCCCGGCGTATCGATAATGTTGATAGTGTGATCTTTCCAATCAAAATGTCCGACGTGCGGGGTGATGGCGATCTTGTGCGCCACCTCCTCCGGCTCCACCCGCATGACAGCCGCACGCTCTTCCAGCGAATTAATGGCATGCGCCTGAAAAAGCAGCGCCTGAATTAGCGCCGTTTTACCAGCTCCGCCATGCGCAATCATGGCGACATTCCTTGTATTTTCTGCTCTGATTGGGTCCATCTTCAGTGCTCCATTTTTGAGTTGTGATTAGCTAAACCATATCTATTCAATTTCTTCCAAAGCGTGACGCGGCTAAATCCCAACATTGCCGCTGCTTTGGTTTTGTTGCCGTCACTGGCTTCCAGTGCGTCAAGAATCGCGAGCTTCTCTTCCTCTACCGGGATAGCGTGACTAGATCGATAGTGCTGGCGTTCGACGCGCTGACTGAGGCCGGCAGGGTCGGAATGACTAAGTAAGTCGGGCAGGTGCTGCATCTCGATTGCGCCGCTCTTTGCGATCACAAAGGCGTGCTCAAGTGCATTCTCAAGCTCGCGCACGTTGCCGGGCCATTGGTATTGCTCGAAGAGCTTTGCTACTTCGTCTGATAATCCGGTGATCGATTTTGAAAATCGCTGATTGAATTTAGAGATGAAATAGCTGCTTAGAGCCAGGATATCCTGCGAGCGGTTGCGCAATGGGGGAATACGTAAGGGGAATACATTGATGCGGTAATAGAAATCCTCCCGAATTCTTCCTCGCGCCACGAGATCTTCGAGGTGGCGATTGGTGGCGGTAATGATCCGAATGTCGGCCTTGCGGGTCAGCGCTTCGCCTACGCGAGAATATTCGTGGGATTGCAGGAGCCGGAGTAATTTTACCTGCATGTCCGGAGAGACATCTCCAATCTCATCCAGGAATATCGTACCGTCATGTGCATATTCCACGATGCCCTGCTGATCACGATGTGCATCAGTGAACGCGCCCTTAACGTGGCCGAATAGCGTGCTCTCCAGCAGGTTATGAGGGATGGTGGAGCAGTTGACCTTGGCGAATCGCCCCGCGCGCCTACCGCTCAAGTGGTGGATGGCATCAGCTACGAGTTCTTTGCCGACCCCGCTCTCGCCGTAGATGTGCACAGTTACATCCGTCGGCGCGACTAACCCGATTAATTCATAAAGATGCATCATTAAGGGGTGTGATCCGATCAGACGGTGAAATCTGTACGGAGGCTGGGACTCAAGACTGGCGGGTTGGTCGGGCATAACGGGCGGCATCCTTTACCACGCAGGAACCCAAAAGTGTTAACCAGCTAACCCGGCCGGGGCGGCGAGAGAACGCTCATCGGGCCTCTCCTATGTAATCATGGCCGGCTACAAATTCAAATAAAAACCGCGAAATATTTGAGTAATATTGAAACACCAAACGATGCGTCGAGAGGTTGTAAGCGGCGCGTTAACAGCAAACGCTAACTGCCGCGGCCGAACTGAAGTTCAGGTTTACACTCAAGATTTAATGAACTGATCTTTATGCTCAATTCGATGGTGAGTAAGAAATTCCTGAATGGGCGGCTGGCATGCAGATTGCTGTCCTAGACCACGGACTCTGGGTGGTTCGTCCTGGGGCTAATCCTAGAATCCTATTTTAATCCATCTTTGGATTGGAGAATCGTATGGAATTCTTCCCCAGCATTCTTCCGGAAACTCGTTCGACATTGTTTGCTCAGCCATTCCGCGCGCTAGAGGAGGCCGTGAATAAAATGTGGCCGGCCTTTAATGCTCTGGGCCAGGTGGTGCCGCGAACATTTGCATTAGACGTGGAAGAACTGCCTGACAAGTATCGGATTAAGGCCGATTTGCCAGGAATTGATCGAAAATGTGTCCATATTTCATTCGAGCAGCCAATGCTGACGATTGAAATTGAAGTCAATAAAGAGGAGGAAAGAAAAGAGGGCACTTTCTTGGCTCGCGAGAGACTGTACAGCACAACCGCGCGTTCGATTCCGCTGCCCCTCGCAGATGCGAAAGGCAATGTCGATGCGGTGATGAAGGAAGGAGTGCTAACAATTACTGTCCCCAAGAGCCACGAGAAGCAGACCAAGACGATTGAAATACACTAGCGTTCAATTAAGATGCTGCTGAGGATCTTGCAGCCTGGAGCCCCCGCCCGCTTGGGGCTCGCTCCGGCGGCGCAAGAATTCATAGCGCAGCGGTCATCGCTTCACAGATGACTGGATCTGAAGGGGCCACTTCAGATCGAAGGCGCGTCTAGTCCAGGCGCGCCTTTTTTTCTACCCTTTTTGGAGGCTTGTAAGCTTGAAAGACGACCCTGTGGGGCACGCTCCGAGTCCGAGACAGAAGCAGTCTTATCGCTAACGAGTCCCCAAGCAGGGTAGAACAGGTTATGGACGGCCTGCGCCATTCCGCGTAAAGATCGCGCGCATGACTCTGCAGATGCTGATTGCTACCTGTGCCTGGCTGCTGCTGGTGCTCGGGTATTGCCAACGCTACCAGCGCAGCCGGCATGTGCCCCTAGTCTTAGCCGGCATCGGGACCGATCTCGCCTTGGTACTTTACCTCCAAATCACCCGGGGTGCGGTGCAAAAGGCTCTGGCTTTTGATATGACGCTGCTAAATCAGCTGCATGTCGGATTTTCAACCGCGGCGTTGCTGCTTTACTTTCCGATCTTATACCTAGGCTTTCGTCTCGTGCGCGGGGATAAATCAGCCGCGCTTCGAATTACGCACGCGCGACTTGCTCGAGTTTGTCTGGGCCTTCGTACCGCCGGGTTTATTCTGATGTTCTCGATGTGGAAGCATTGAGGCCCAACTCCCGCTCCTCTTTACCGTGCGCAGAATCTTTTTCCGATTTCGTGGAGCGGGTGTCGAGGCAAGCTTTTTATGCAAGAGCGTGGGAAAGTCTCCAGCCCTGCGTTCTTAGTGTAAAGCTGGCTTGTTATTGCCCATTACGAGCATAAATTTTGCTGCGGTACAGCGTCTATCCTATTTTATTAGGACCGCGCTGAGCTAGAGCATTGAACCGTTGCTAAGTGCTGCCTGATCTCGCATTCTGCACTACTGCTATATCAAGTTCCGCAGGCTGCACTAAGCTTGGGAGGAGAATTTTAATGGATTATTTAAGAATTTACTTCTTACGTCACGGGCAAACCGAGCAGAGCCGCGCCACACTTTTTTGCGGCTCTGGTCTTAATCCGCCGTTGACCGCCGAGGGGCTGGAGATGGCGAATTGTGTTGCAGCAGCACACGCCAAGACCGCATGGCAGGCGATCTATAGCAGTCCGCTGCTTCGCACCGTTAGCACAGCCCAGATCGTGGCGGCGCCGCACGGCTTGCAGCCGATCCTCGACGATGGACTTAAGGAGATCGGTTTCGGGGCCTGGGAAGGCAAGACCGCCGAAGCGGTTAACACGGAATTCCATGATGACTACATCCGCTGGATGGCCGATCCGGCCTGGTGCCCTCCGACTGGCGGAGAGACGGCGACAGTAATCGCTTCCCGTGCGCTGCCCGTAATTGAAAGAATTAGAGCAGAGATACCAAAAGGTGAAGTATTGGTCGTTTCACATAAAGCTACGATTCGAATCCTATTATGTCAGCTGCTGGGAATCGATGTGGGACGTTTTCGTTTTCGGCTTGATTGTCCGGTTTGTTCAATCAGTGTAGTGGACTTCACCAAGCAAGGGCCCTGGCTGCGGGTGCTGGCGGACCGCTCACATCTGACGGCCCGGCTGCGTGAGCTGCCGGGAACATAGCAGGCGCACTTACCACCCAGGCTCAAGTCCGGGCGCATAGGCCGGAGTTCCGATATTGACCAGGAGACCGTCGCGTTCTTTGGGCGGTGCCGTGATCGGCGTGGGCTGAATCCCTGCTAATGCTTGAATTAGGGCACGAAGCTCAATGCAATATGCTTCTGTCAGGAGCGCTAGCCCCGCAAAATAATTTGTTGCACAGCGCGCCGAAACGCCGGCCGCAAACCGCTGGATTTCTACTTAGTGAGGGATTGCTTCGCTCCGCTCGCAATGACGATACCGCGAGGCAGGCTTTCGCTGGTTTCGCAACGAAAGGGTCGCGCATTTAGGCAGGTATGGCGTCCTAAAAATAGGGAACATCCACAGTGGGAGATGTTCCTTATGCCGCGGACAGAATTACCCCCGGTTTCGATTCAGCAAACCGAGATCAGTCTCCGACCGCAGAGCGCCGTTAGCCAGCAGCCGAAATCAATGACGCAGTAGATTCGATCTTTGAATTGTGGAACCTCTACCGCAGCGGCCAGCGCAGCGCTGCTTTACAGTCGGCCTTGATCTTTGCTCTCCCCTCGCAAAATCTGCAGCGCTTTGCGGGTAAGAAGATCTAGGAGATCGTTAGAACTACCGGGATTACCAGGCTGTTGGCGCTCCTCGGCGGCTCCGAGAAGAATTCGCGCATGCATCCGTGCCCAGCGGATCTTCTCGGGGGTATGGCAATAGTCGAGCGCGCTCTGTAGTTCGCTGTTTTCTTCCAGCCGAATTGCGCCTTTTGCCAATTTCTCACGATCGCAATTTTCCCAGGCGCGAAGAATTCTATAGGTTAAAAGATCCTCAACCTGACGGGGACTGAGGCCGGCGCGCTGCTGCTGGATCTGTTCCGTAAGTTCTCGGTAATTTACCCCCGGCCCATCAAAGAAGATCAGGATGTCATTCAAGAGCGTTTCGCGGCGCATGGCGCGGTACTCGTCAGAATCGATTCCCGGCAGATCGGTCTCTTTAATGCGTGAGGGCAGGCTTGCTTCCTCCTGCAGCACTGATTGCCCGGCAGTTGAGGTTGCTGTATTGCGGCCGCCGCTGCTCTGTGTCGCTGTTGCTGTGGGCCTTGCACTGCGGAGGCCAGCAGCATCGCCTCGATTTGGATCGCCGCCGGTCGCCTGATCTGGAGATGGATCGCCGGATTCTTGTTGCCGCTGTCTGCGGCGGAGCAGAAATAACAAGCCTAAGGGAATCGGATAGAGAGCTTTGGAGTCGTGATCGACATGTCCCTGCACCGTCGCATCGACTCGGCGTTTCGAGTAAATTATTTCTGCTAACTCTCGATTCAGCTCGGGATCCTTAATGCGACCAGCGCAATAGGCTTTAACCATAGTGAAGATGCGCTCGTCCTCGGTTGCGCCGCTGTAGTCCATGGAGAGTTCAGTCAGGCGGCCCCAATCCTCGTCCGAGAAACCCAGCTCCCTCCCAATCACTCGAACCCGCATGGGGCTGCTCTCTTGCAGCGCATTCATGATGCGCTTCGCGGCATCGTCCCCCCGCAGAGCCCCCAGGTCTTCGTTCTCTGGGTCAGATTCCGACAAGCTCTCAGGGCCCAAAGCGGCTGGCCCTTCTGGTGACGCGTTTCCTACGGCGGTAAGCGAATCTACGGTTGAGTCATGAAGAAGTTCTGGTCCATGCGCGCGGCGATAAGCAGCCTTAGCCCAGTCGAAGCCATGCAGTTCATCTGCAACCTGGTGCAGCAGCTGTGCGCGCACGTCGGCGGCAAAGCGGTCGTGATCTTCGGGGCGCAGTGAGCGCGCCAGATCAAACTGACGTGCGTATTCGTAGGGAATTGTGAATGTACTTTCATAGCGCTGGGTCTTATGCGAAACGGTAACCAAGCTTATCGGACAAACTGCGCTCCAGAGATCGTGAAGTGCGACATGGTAGCGCCCGGTTGCAGGATCGCGCTCGATGATGTTGACGTTGATCTCTGGGAATTTGGCCTTGGCTCCCGCCGTCGAATCCAATCCTGCGGATTCCGGAAGCGTCAGCTCAACTCCCCATTTGGTCTTGAGGTCGACAAGCGAGGGGCCTGAAGCGTGAGCACGCAGCGGTGAATCGGCAGCGTGGGCAGCTATGATTGCAGGGTCCGCCTCCGCGGTTTTCGGGTGAGCTATAGCAGCAAGTAAACCAACGATCTTGGCGATGGCGCGGAAGCGCTCCGCGATGGATTGCGGCGGACCGCCAATTACATTTAGATCTGGTGCGGCCTCGGTGTTTGAAATGAGCCGAGCTGTATCAGAACTGGGATCTTTAGGGCCATGGCCTGCCATGCGGAGCTCCTTTCGTGAGACTGAACTAGGGAACGCTGCGGGCCACTCATCCAAAGTGGTCGCTTTTAGACGCTGCCTACCTTCGTTATGGAGAACCGCAGCTCTCCGTAGCATAAGGGCGCAGGGGGATTTACCTGGGGATCCCATAAAAAATCGCGCCGTATTTTCATTTTGCAGTGCCCGACAATGTGTTAGTTAAACGGCTTAACATTTGCTCCGGGAACTGAAACAAGGTTTGCGGGGCCAGCTCAAAACCTTTTTGGAGGCTTAATGAAGAAGAACCGTAATTTATCGAACCTTTCGAAAGCATCACTGGCCCTCGGAGCAGTGGCGGGTCTAAGGCTAGCAGACGCCCACGCTATGCAGAGCTTTGACTATCACATGCTGGGTAGCGGCGCTGTCGTCCGGGGCGAGCTGCTGGAAAAGGCTGCTAATCCCGTTTACGCGGCGCATGAGGACGCGGAGGACGGCGAAGCCGGGTCCGGAAAGACGGTTGAAGGAAACTGCGGCGAAGGCAAGGAAAAATCGGCGGAAGCTAACTGCGGCGAAGGGAAGGATAAGGCCAAGAAGGAGCATGAGGCCGATCAGCATAAAGATAAGTCGAAGGATGCCGAAGGCAAGTGCGGTGAGGGCAAATGCGGCGAAGAGATGGATATGTAGCCTTTATCTGAGTCTCGGGGAGGCCTCCTCCCTGAGACATTGGGAGAAATCATGCCAGCCGTAAGCGGAGTAGGGATTGGACTGCGTCGTGATTTGGCCGATGAAATCATTGCGCTAGAGAACAGTCCGATTCGTTTTCTGGAATGCGCCCCGGAGAACTGGATGGGGGTCGGTGGATATTGGGGGAAAAAGCTGCGGCAAGCTGCTGAACATTATCCCTTCAACTGTCACGGACTGTCGCTCTCTCTGGGGAGCCCCGAGCCGCTCGATCATATCTTCTTGCAGCGGCTAAAGAAATTCTTTGCCGACTTTCCGGTGCAGATCTACTCCGAGCATCTGAGTTTCACCAAATGCGACAACGCTCATACCTATGAGCTGCTGCCGATGCCCTTTCGTTCTGACGCGGTGCGTCATGTAGCGGGCCGCATTCGAGAGGTGCAAGAGATTTTGGAACGGCAGATCGCGATTGAAAATGTTTCTTACTACACCCCGGTAGCTCCCGAGCTGGGCGAGGCTGAATTCATCGCGGCGATTCTCAAAGAAGCCGACTGCAAGCTGCTGCTGGATGTGAACAATGTGTTCGTGAATGCCTTTAATCACGGCTATGATGCGCGCGGCTTCATCTCGGCCTTGCCCCTCGATCGTGTTGCTTACATCCATATGGCGGGCCACGAGCAGCGCACTCCGGATCTGATTATTGATACGCATGGCGAGCCGATTATCGATCCGGTCTATGAACTTTTTGAGTGGACGATTGAGCGTTTACACCCCGTGCCGGTGCTCCTGGAGCGTGATTATAACTTCCCGGAGTTTCCGGATTTACTAGCAGAAGTTTCGAGGTTGCAAGCGATTGCTTCCAAAGTTTGGCACCAACAGGCGGCGGCTTAAAAATGGCGCTTGAAAAGAATACCACCGAAGTGATGCGTGAATTTGCGCAGTTTTGCCGCACTGGGGAGTATCATCCGATCGCGGGGGTGCGGGACGATCGTGCCCAAGAGTATCGCCGTCTGGCATTCAATATCGTCGAGCACGCGTTGCGACGCGCATATCCTCTAACCGTCCGGGCGCTTGGAACGGAGTGGTCCGGGCTGATACAGCGCTTTTATGCCGAGTGGCCCCTGGTGAGTCCGGAGCTGTGGAAGATGCCGCGTCAGCTATGTGATTTTGTCGGCGGCACGCAGTACGGTATGGCGACGGGGCGTCCCTGGCTTAATGACCTGCTACGTTTTGAGTGGTTGGAGATCGAGGTCTTCATGATGGAGGATGTCGATCCTGGGGTGGTTAACGCCAAGGGGGATTTGGCCGGCCAGCCGGTAGTGCTGAATCAAGAGGTCGTTTTTTCGCGCTTTGAATATCCGGTCTTCAAAGTCGCAGCGGACCAGCTGACGGCACAGCAGGGCTGTTTTTTCCTGGCAACCTACCGTCATCCGCAAACACTAGAAGCTTGCTATACTGAGCTCTCGCTCTTATTCTTAAGGGTGCTTGAGATTCTGCAGATCCAGGAACTCTCCGGGAGTGCCGCGATCGAGCGAGCTGCTTCTGATTTGGGGATCGATCTGTCGGGCGGTGATGCGCGCCGCATGCTCGAGCTGCTCTCGGCTGCCCGGTCCGACGGTTTAATTTTAGGGGTAAGGAATGTTGATCTTCGCTAATTTGCTGCTGGCCATCGGCAAAGTTCTTGGAATGCTGCTCCAGATATTGCTTTATCTGGTGATTGCCCGTGCTATTATTTCCTGGGTCAACCCCGATCCTTATAATCCGATCGTACGCTTTCTGCATTCATCGACCGATCCCTTTCTTCGACCGATTCGACGCTATGTACCATTGGTTGGCGGTGGCATCGATCTATCTCCGATCCTGTTGTTCGTGCTGATCATTTTCCTGCAATCCTTTTTGGTGCAAACCATGCTGGATTATTCGCTGTCGATCAGGAGCCGCTCGATTATGGTTCCGGCACCGGTAGCCGCCCCGGGATCTTTGACCTAGCGCTTAGCGGACGAGTTTTAAACCTTACACTTCAAGCATTTCGGCGCATATCCGTTGGGCTAATACAACGGAGAGTTATATGCAGCCCGAGACCGCCGTAGCACCTATACCAGATTCGCAAAATGTCTTTATCAGCGCCGCCGCGGGGGAAGAGGAAGTCTTAGCCGTCCCGCCTACCATAGACGGCCTCGATGTAAAGCGCTATCTAACCGAAATTGCGGGCCGTCACGGCCTGCTTGTCGATCCAGAGGTCGCGCTCAAAGAGACTGAGCGGCTCTTCAGTGCAATTGATCAGCCGATTGTGCGCGGAATTGTTTTGGAAGCGCTAGCACAGCGCAGTCCGGTACAATTTTATTGCCCGGCTGTTCGCGCCAAGTTTTTTGCCGCGCTTCAGCCGTATGCCGCAGATCCAGAGGTGCTGAATCTTGGAATTGAAACGCTGATGGGGGGCGATGAGCAGCCTGAGACAATTCAGGCTATCGAAAAAATCTTGAAGCAGGTCGATCTCTCCGAATTCCCGGCCTGCCAGGAGAAGTTGCATAATTGGCTGCTCCTTAATATCGCGCAGGCCCTGCCGGCGACTCTGCCTCCCACACTGGCAGCAGGATTTCGGGTAGCGGGTGGCGATGTCGAGGAGGGCGCGATCTCGAAGTCCCTGGTCGCTGCAGCTCTGCACTCTTACCGCCGCTTCCATGAGGAGACTGGATATGTGGAGGCGTTAAAGTGTCTCGGTACTCCGAAGTGCATGCGCACCTTAAGAGAAATGGCAGAGGAAACTATCTATCCCTATATGCATGAAAGCGGGCCTGCGCATCCTCCCGGCACATGCGAGACCGCGCTGCTTTTGGATATTGGTGCGGCGGTGACCGGAGGGGTCCTGGGCGGCGTTGCCACCTTTCACTTTGCATCACATCTCCCCTTCGCCGTCTTTCTTGGCGCGCTGGGTGGCCTAGTCGGCTTTACCCGTACGAGCGATTATCTGACCCATCGCTACATTATGGATCGGCCCACCAGAAAAGGACTAAATCCGGTGCAAAGCGCGAAAGCGCGCGAATTTTTGGAGAAGCCGGGAGATTAGCCGCGGAATGGAGGTTGGAAACAGGGGCCTAGCCCGTTAAGCTGTGCTTAAGATATGACACAGCTAAAGCCGGTGCGTTTACGCCCGGCGCTTATGAATTATGATTGGGGCAAGCGCGGCAGTAGTTCGCTTGCGGCCAAGCTTGCAGGGATTAAGACAGAAGATCCGGTAGCCGAGCTTTGGCTCGGCACCCATGCAAAAGGTCCCGCCATAGCTGGTTCTGAGACTTTGGCCGAGTGGTTAGCACGCAGTCCGGAGCAGATCCTGGGCTCTGCCGTGCTTAGGAATTACGGCTCGACGCTGCCGTTCTTATTCAAAGTACTCTCAATTGCGGAGCCGCTCTCAATACAGCTGCATCCCAATCGAAAGCTGGCCGCGGAGCTGCACCTGCGCGACCCCAAGCACTATCCGGATGGAAATCACAAACCCGAGATTGCAATTGCCCTGACCGAGATGCCGTTGCTCTACGGTCTGCGTTCATTTCACGATAGCGCAGAGCTGCTGTCACGGTTGCAGGCCTTGCAAGGTTTAGTCGGGGTGATTCTGCAGTTTGGCCCGGCCACCGCGCAGCATCGCGCCTTGGTGGAGAAGATCTTCGGGGCGGCTGCTACAGAACTAAAACCGATCTTAGATGCCGTGGCAGCAGAGTTGCGCAGCTGGGAGACCGGCAAGTTAAGGAAGGAAGATCTCCTGATGATGCAGCTCCATGCTTTATACCCTGAGGGCGATCCGGGTGTGCTGGCTCCCTATCTGCTCAACTTCATCACTTTAAAACCCGGCCAAGCGATCTTTACGGAGGCTCAGGTACCGCACGCCTACCTCGGCGGGGATTTGATCGAGTGTATGGCTAATTCAGATAACGTCGTGCGGGCGGGACTGACCCCGAAATTTAAGGATATCCCCACATTGCTGCAAATGTTGGACTTCTCTAAGGCCGGCGCACCGCCGCGCTTGATCGACGCGGAGCGACCGATCCGCGGAGTGGCGCGCTTCTCGGTTGCCGAGTGCCGGGAATTCTTGGTGGAGCAGCTGACCGGACCAGGAGACTTCGCACCATGCGGCAGCGGGTCGATCGAAATTCTGATTAGCGTGGATGGAGTAGGGGAGTTGGCGGCGGGCGGCGAGGTATTTTCAATTAAATCCGGCGATGCGCTGGCTGTGCCGGCGCTGTGTGCTTACCAAATACGGTTAAGCGGCGGCGCTCTTTTTAGAGCTGCGGTGCCTACCGCAGCCTAGCCCGCAGATAGTTATTTCTGTGGCAATAATGAATCGGTCAACAGTTCTCTGATGCGGATTGGGAATTCGGAGACGGGCACGGAAACCAGTCTCGGAATCGGGAGGAATTCCCTCCTCGCAGTACTAACACCTACAGCACCCGCGATAGATCGGAAATTCGCGCCAGGTCGGCGCAGATATTTTTCTGGTGCGCCTCGCTTGTGCCGCCGCCGATCTCCAAGAGCTTGGCGTCGCGCCAGAGTCGCTCTACGACGTAAGCACCAACGTAACCATAGCCGCCCAGAACCTGAATCGCCCGCTCGGCAATCTGTTTGCCGATGCGGCTCGCAAAAAGCTTCACGCCATCGGAGTCCAGCCGTTGTCCGGCTTTATGCAGGTCGATCTTTCTAGCGGTGTTATAAACGTATGCTCGAGCAGCTTGATATTCAGAGTAACTTTCTGCAATCAGGCGTTGCACCTGGCCGAATCCCGTGAGTTTCTTACCAAAGGCTTCTCGCTCATTGGCATAGGTTACCATCACTTCAATTGAGCGCCGCGCAATTCCCAAACTCATCGCCGCTAATCCCAACCGCTCGATCTCCAAATTCCGCATCATATGGGTCAACGATTCACCCTCTCGACCCACCAAGTTCTGCAGCGGAACGCTGCAATTGTCGAAGCACAGTTCAGCCGTATTAGAAGCACGCATGCCGAGCTTGTCCGTAATCTTTTGTCCAACGGAGAAGCCGCTGAACCCGCGTTCGATGATGAATGTGGAGATGCTGCGATCTTCTGAACTGGCGCCGTCCCGGGCGTAAAGCAGCAGCACATCGCAGGGAGTTTTCTTGTCATCAACGGTGCCGTTGGTGATCCACATCTTTCTGCCATTCAGCACATATCCGTCTTTTTGTTTTTGCGCTGTGGTAGTCATCCCCAGGACGTCGGTGCCGACGCCCGGTTCTGAGAGCCCCATTGCTCCGATCCATTCGCCGCTGCAAAGTTTAGGCAGATAGCGCCGCTTTTGTTCCTCCGAAGCATTAGCCGCGATGTTGTTGGCGCAAAGCAGGGCGTGCGCCAGAAATGCCAAGCAAAAACCGGGATCAGACGCGGAAAGCTCTTCATGCACAATGACCGCCGCCAGCGCGTCGAGTCCGGCGCCGCCATATGTTTCCGGAACGGTTATGCCGAGCAGTCCCAGTCCGCCAAGGTGCTTGAAAAGTTCGGTGTTAAAATACTCTTTACGATCGCTGCTGAGGGCTTGTGGCTCGACCTCTTCGCGGGTGAAGTTTCGGACAGTCGACCGCAGCATGCGGAACTCTTCGCTGGGATTAAATAGGTCGAGGTTTTTTAGATGCGCATCCATTACCAACACCTTAGACGAGATCAGCAGCTTAGCGGCTCCGTCTCGACAAAATCAAAAGACTAATCGCCACAGAACTGTATCCAAAATAGCTTGGTTTGTCATGGCTCTACTGCCGCTCTAAACGGCCGTATGAGCTGCGCCGCTGTGGTCAGTTGATTTGCGGAAGTGGATCGGGAATCTTGGTGGGAATTGTAGTCGTCGAGGTATACTTCTTCCACATTTGCGCAAAGTTACCCTGTTTGGCCAGCAGCTCGCTCAGGTTGCCCTGCTCGATGATCTCGCCCTGAGCGAAAACGTAGATCCGATCGAACATTCCCAAAAGATGCAGTTTGTGGATCGAGGAAACGACACAGCGATCTTTGAAATGCGCTAAGAGCGCCTCGTAAATCAACACTTCGTTTTGGCTGTCGACGCTACTCGTAGGCTCATCCAGTAAAATTATATCGCTATCTTTGGCGGAGAATACGCCGCGCGCTAATGCCAGCCGCTGCTTTTCACCGCCGCTCATGTTGATGCCTTTCTGAGCGATGTTAGTTTCCAGTCCGAAGGGCATGCGCCCCAGAACCGGTTCAAAGCGCGCCAGCTTAATGGCCTCCAGGATCTCGGCCTCGGGGGTTTCGACACCAAATGTGATGTTAAAGCGCAAAGTATCGGCGAATATCTCGGGTTCTTGCGGAATCAAGGTGGTGTGGCGCGCCAGATGTAAGAGCTTGTTTTCCATCTCTGCCCCGTCGCAGGTCACGCTGACCCGCTTGGTGAACTGCAGGCCGCGCAAAACATTCATCATGGTGGTCTTGCCGCTGCCGCTCTCCCCGACAAAGGCGATGCGGCTGCCGCGCTTCAGATCGATCGTGACATCTTTTAATTGATGTACACGATTTGTCGGGTCTTCGTAGGTGAAACTAAGGTTATTGATCTTAACCTCTTTCCAGCCTTCGGGGAGAAATGAGTTGCTGCTCGCTTTGCGGAAATGCCGGTAGCTGTTGTGAATGGATTCCGCACTTTGCACATCTGCGGAATAACGCACAATCGCGCTGTATTTCCCGGCGAAGTCAAAGAACGATCCGCCGATACGGCGCAGATACTCAAACAGCGTGAAAAAGGTTCCGGAGAGCAGGACCTGTCCGCTGCCCACCGTCGACCATGCATACCAGCTCAAAGCTGCCACGATCGTAATCGTCATGATCATTGTGCCGACAAACCACTTGGCCTCGCTCATGATCACATTCTTCTTATAGAGCGGGAGTGCGTCCAGCATGCGGCGGGCCACTTCGCTGATCACTCGGATTTCGAGCCGCAGCGTAATTACGGTGACGATATTGGTGACATAGTCATGAATCGCTGAAGCAATGCGGTTTTCGAACAGATTGAGATCTTTGTATTGCTGGAAGAGCTTGCGGTCGATGGCGAAGATTAGTCCCAGTGCCACGATCGAGGAACACAGCGAGATTATGGCGGCCTGCGGAAGAAAGAAGAACAGGATTATGTGTGAACCAACCAGACGAATTAAGGTGTAGACCAATTCAAAGCTGCTTGAGACGAAATCGCTGAGCGCACCGGAAGCGCGGTTGATGCGATCGATGTTTTCCCCGGAGTGATTATCTTTATGCCATTTTACCGGCAGCTGCGTTACGAAGGTGAAGAGCTCCTTCTTATAGTTGGTACGGATGTTGAAAGCCAAGATGCGCTCGAGAACGCGCGCTGGACCATGGAAGCACCAGAAGGTAATCTGCAGCGCCAGATATAAACCTAGGTAGTACATGACCTTGTGAAAAATCTGAGGGCTGCTGGAGCCTTCCTGCACAGTGTTCAGCAGCTGACCGATAATGTAGGGCTCGGAGAGGCTAAGACCCTGCGCAACGCAGAGCATCAGCACATACCCGATCAGGAGCTTGCGGTAGCCTGTGGCATACTCCCAAGCTTTGGCGATCAAACTGGCAACGGCACTTTGCGGCATCGAAAAGAACAAAGGAAAAGAATTGGGGGCGGCCGCCCGATCCGAAAAAAATAAGTGGATGTGCCGCTAGCCTTTAGTATACTGAAATTATTGGAATTTTGCAATTTAGTCGATTGGTGGCAGCGGCTTCTAACACTTCGGAAAAATGGCTCTGGGAAGATGGGGATAGGCTGTATATCGCACTTTCGGTCCAGCCGGGTGCGAAGCAAGACCGGGTCAAAGGGGTGCATGGTGAACGGCTGAAAATTGCGGTCAAGGCTCCGCCCCTGGAAGGGCGTGCTAATGAAGCGGTTGTGGAGTTTTTGGCGGCATTATTGCGGCTTCCAAAACGCGCGGTTTCAGTCCGCCATGGGGAAAGCAGCCGTGAGAAATTGATCGCTGTAACCGGTCTCACGCTGCAGGCAGCCGAACAGATCCTTAAGGCGCAATTTGAGTCAGTTTGAGGGCTCCCTGGGCTTGAACTTGGCAGCAGGTTTCGCTATTCAGATGCGGCAGGGAGAACCAAGAGAGCTATGCCGATTTACGAATATGAGTGCCCCAAATGCGGAGTGTTTGAGGTCGTTCAGAAATTTTCTGATAAGCCTTTAGACTGCAAGCCGGATTGTGAGGTCAAGAACTGTCCGCGCAAAGCCAAGCGCTTGATCTCCATGTCCGCCTTTCACCTAAAAGGCGGAGGTTGGTATAAGACCGACTACAAATCCTCGTCGACTGCGCCGGGCAAAGCCGCCGATAAGGGGACCGAGACTTCGGCTAAGGGTGACGGTGTCAAGGAAACCGCTGCCAAGCCCGAAAACGCCAAGCCCGAAAAGAAGGATTCTAAGGTGGATAAGAAGGAGAAGTAGCTCCTTCGCGGCAGCTTTGGTGAGCGGCCATGAGATCTAGCGAGCGCATGCTCCTTTAAGATCGGTTCTGGTAAGCGCAGGAAGTGCCATAGAGGTAGGGATTGCTTCGCTCCGCTCGCAATGACACTACCCTTCGCTCCGCTCAATGACACTACCCTTCGCTCCGCTCGCAATTGCAGATGTTCCAAGTTTCCAGGACGAAATTCGTCTCCTTGCGCGCAGCTCTGTCATTGCGAGCGGAGCGAAGCAATCCCTACCTCTATGGCACCACTCTGGGCACTCCAACGCTGATCTTGAAAAAGGTCTTATGACCGACCCAGCTTTGCAGCTCTCCGTTGCCGCTTCATGTCAGTCGTTGCAATAGTTCTTCGACTACTGCTCTGCATTTCATCGGGGTTTCTGCCGAGCGCTCGATCCAATCCATCAGCCGCAGAAAACTTTTCATGCTGGGCTGCGCCGTTTCAGCATCGGAGTGAAAGCCTGAAACCTTCAGGAGTGAAGCCAATGCTAAATGTGAGGCGCGCAGAGCGCCCTTCAAGTCAGACGACTCATTCAGCGCGGCAAGACCGAGGGCCAGGATCTCGTAAAATTCTGCCCCGTCAGGATTACCCTCCTTGATCAACAGATCGAAGCTTTCGCAGATCAAATTTGCGAGGGCGAACTTGTCCAGATCTTCCCGCAGGCCGCGCCATGCAGGCAGCGGTGAAAAACTCTGCAGAATAGCGAGGGAGCCGCGACCGCGCTTAATTTCGAACGCACCATGGTCGAATAGGTCGAGGTTTGTCGAGAAGCGCCGCTTGCTGCTGCGGGCATATTTGGCGATCGCCGAAAGCTTGCCTTCCTGAGAGCTGAGAATCCTTAAAACCAGGTCAGACTCCCCGCTGGGAAAGGTCCGAATAACTATCCCTTCATGCATTTGCAAATTCGTGTGTTAATGCTTATAGCATTGAGGCCTTAAATTGTAGAAAAGACCATGGCATTCGGAAAGAAAAAGAAAGACAGCGAGGGCGAGCCGTTAGAGGCGCGCGATGCAGATTTTTCGACTCTGGACGGTGAAGAGTCGAGTACCCCTAATGGAGCTTCGGCAGAGGCGGCCGGGGCGGCGGAAGAGGAGCTTTTTAAGCTGCGGGAAGAGCTTAAGGACTCCCAGGACAAGTACCTGCGGCTGTTAGCCGAGTTTGACAATTATAAGAAGCGCGCCATCAAGGAACGAGCTGAAATTTTGAAATATCAGGGGGAGCGAATCTTCGTTGATATACTGGATATCGTCGATAATCTTGAGTTAGCACTGCAGCATAAGGACTCTGACCCAGCAAAGCTTAGGGCCGGCGTAGAGTTAATCTACAAGATGTTCATGGACGTGCTGGCGCGCTGGGAGGTTCGGGGCGAATCGGCGATTGGCAAGCTCTTCGATCCTGGGAGGCAGAACGCCATCAGCCGGGTCGAGCTGGAGGATAAGCCTCCCGGCACCGTGGTTTCTGAGCTGAAGAAAACTTACTCCTACAAGGATAAATTGTTGCGGCTGGGAGAGGTGGTGGTTGCGGCTGCGCGGGAGCCGGAAGAACCTGGCGAGTCCGATCCGGGCGAGAAGTCAGAGAGTTAACTTATTGTAATTATTGAGCCATTAATTTTTAGGTAAGCGCTTGATAAATAAGGACTTCATGCTTACTCCTTAGATTCAAGAACGAGGAAGCAATCGAAGCTGCAACTAACCGTTTTTACATAATAAATAGAGATTAATTGGGGTTAAGATAATGGGCAAAGTCATTGGAATTGATTTGGGGACAACCAACTCCTGCGTCGCCATCATGGAGGGAGGCTCTCCTACCGTGATCGCCAACAGTGAGGGCAGCCGCACGACACCGTCCGTGGTCGCGATGACTGAGTCTAACGAGCGTGTTGTTGGTCAGATCGCCAAGCGCCAAGCGGTAACTAATCCTAAGAACACCATCTTCGCCGTCAAACGGTTAATTGGGCGCAAGTTCAAATCATCCGAGGTCGACAAGGCCCGCAAGGTATTGCCCTACGAGATTACCGAAGCCAGCAACGGTGATGCTTGGGTCAAGATGCGGGGCGAAGCCAAGAGCGCGCAAGAGGTCTCCGCCATGATCCTCACCAAGATGAAACAAACGGCGGAAGATTATTTGGGGGAGAAGATCACTGACGCCGTTATCACGGTGCCGGCTTATTTTGACGACGCTCAGCGCCAGGCCACTAAGGATGCCGGGCGCATCGCCGGGCTAAACGTCCAGCGCATTATTAACGAGCCGACCGCGGCTGCTTTGGCTTACGGTCTTGATAAGCGCGGGGAGAAGACCGTCGCCGTATTCGATTTGGGAGGCGGTACCTTCGACGTTTCGATTCTAGAATTGGGCGACGGCGTGTTTGAGGTGAAGTCGACCAATGGCGACACGTTCTTGGGTGGTGAAGATTTCGATCTTAAGATCGTTGAATGGATCGCAGATGAATTCAAGAAACTGGAAGGCATCGATCTAAGAAAGGACACGCTAGCGCTGCAGCGCTTGAAGGAGGCCGCAGAGAAGGCCAAACACGAACTTTCTTCGTCGATCGAGACGGATATCAATCTGCCGTTTATTACGGCGGATGCTGCCGGTCCTAAGCATCTCAATATGAAACTGAGCCGTTCTAAGTTGGAGCAACTTTGCGCTGACTTATTGGCGCGGTTGGTAGCGCCCTGCCAAACGGCGCTGAAAGATGCCGGTATGAAGCCCTCCGACATCGGTGATGTGATTCTGGTCGGTGGTATGACGCGCATGCCAGCCGTGCAGCAGAAGGTTAAGGAGATCTTCAACAAGGAGCCCTCCAAGAACGTCAACCCGGACGAGGCCGTAGCGATCGGCGCCGCGGTGCAGGCCGGAGTGTTGCAAGGCGAGGTCAAGGACGTACTGTTGCTGGACGTCACCCCGCTCAGTCTTGGAATCGAGACCTATGGCGGCGTGTTCACCAAGCTGATCGAGAAGAATACTACGATTCCGACTAAGAAGTCGCAGATCTTCTCGACTGCGGCGGACAACCAGCCGGCTGTGTCGATTCATGTCTTGCAGGGCGAGCGTGAAATAGCCGAGCACAATAAGACGTTAGGGCGCTTTGAATTGGTTGGAATTCCACCCGCACCGCGTGGTGTGCCGCAGGTCGAAGTTACATTCGATCTCGACGCCAACGGTATCGTGCATGTGTCGGCAAAAGACCTCGGCACAGGCAAGGAACAGTCGATTAAGATTACTGCCAGCTCTGGTCTATCTGAGGACGAGATCAAGCGCATGGTTAAGGATGCCGAGGCGCATTCCGAGGAAGACAAGCAGCGCAAGGAGCTGGTAGAGGCGCGCAATCATCTCGACAGTTTGATTTACAGCACCGAGCGCACAGTTAACGAGTTTAAAGATAAGCTCGCTGCCGATGATCAGGCCAAGTTAACCGCGGCTTTGGAGGAAGCTAAGAAAGCTCTCGATAGCAAAGATAAAACGGAGCTTGAGAAGGCGACCGAAAATCTCACCAAGGCCAGCCACAAACTATCTGAAGAGATGTACAAGAAGGCCGCATCCCAGCAACCCGGCGCTAACGGTGCCGCAGCCGATGGTCAGACTAATGGGGCGGCCGCTGACGGCAAACCTGACGAGAATGTCGTGGATGCCGATTTTGAAGAGGTCAAAAAGAATTAGCGCGCGCTCTTTGCGGAGTGCGCTCGATAGCGTTGTAAGGAGGTTCTGACTGGTGGCGAGGCGTGATCCGTACGAAGTGCTCGGTGTATCGAGGACCGCCTCGCTAGACGAGATTAAGAAATCCTACCGCAAAAAGGCGCTGGAGCTGCATCCCGATCGAAATCCCGGCAATAAGGAGGCTGAAGAACGCTTCAAGGAAGCAGCTGAAGCCTACTCCATGCTCAGTGATCCGGAGGCGCGCCAGAAATATGATCAATATGGCTTTGCCGCATTTGAACAGGGTGCCGGATTCGGGGGCTTCCATGCCGACTTTTCCGAGTTCGAGGATATTTTCGGCGATCTATTTAGTAATTTCTTTGGCGGCGCTTTCGGGGGGTCCGGCCGACGTTCGCGCGGACGTTCCGGACGTGATCTAAAATACGATCTTGAGATTACTTTCGAGGAGGCTGCTTTTGGCGCGGAGAAGCAAATCGCCATTAGCAAACGTGTCTCTTGCGAAAGCTGTGAGGGTAGCGGCGCAGAAGGCAATTCGGGAGCTGAGACCTGCAGTCAGTGCCGGGGCAGCGGACAGATCGCATATCAACAGGGATTTTTCACGATTAGCCGTGCCTGCCATGTCTGTAGCGGCTCGGGAAAAGTGATCAAGAATCCCTGTAAGAGCTGTAGCGGCAGCGGTCTTAAGATCAAGGAGCATCAGCTAAATGTTAAGATCCCTCCGGGAATCGATAACGGCCAGCGCCTTAAGCTGCGCGGCGAAGGTGAGGCCGGCGCGCAGGGCGGATTGAACGGCGATCTCTACGTCAATATCGCGGTTAAACCACATCCAATCTTTCAACGTCAGGAAGGGGAAATTATTTGCGAGGTGCCCATATCTTACGCCACAGCAGTGTTGGGCGGCGAGGTCGAGGTGCCGACCCTGGAAGGTAAGGAAAATTTAAAGATTCCGTCAGGCACGCAGACCGGAAAAGTTTTTCGCTTGAAAAACCGCGGGATCCAGCATATCGGCAGCAGTCGCCGCGGGGACCAGCATGTACGAATCTACGTGCGAGTCCCGAAAAAGGTTTCTGAAAAACAGCGCACACTGCTTGAGAAGCTGAAGGAATTCGAAAAAGAAGATATCAAACATGAGGACCGCGGGTTCTTCGATAAAGTTAAAGACATATTCGCGTAGTCCACGCGCTTCTTGCGGGGCGCAAAAACCGCTATACTACAATTGCTTAAAGAGGTGCTGGCGGAGGCAGGAAGAGGCCTAGCAATCGGAATCTAATTGCTGGGAGCCTATGCCCGTTAGGTACTCAAAGTTGTGCTTTAAGCTTATTCTCAGGTCTTCCCAAGATTCAGGAGTGCAAAACCAATGACGGACGGCGCAGTCCTCGCAATCGGAGAGCTCTTATGGGATCTACTTCTCGATGGAGCAATGTTGGGTGGAGCTCCCGCCAATTTTGCGAATCGGGTACGCCAATTCCGGGATGCGGTGGGCTTGGTTAGTCGAGTAGGAAGCGATGAACTGGGCAGAAAGGCCACCGACCAACTTGCGAAGCAGGGCTTGCCCGTTGATCTGATTCAACTCGATCCGGTGCATTCTACGGGAACAGTTGATGTGCGGCTGTCGGCGGATGGCAGCCCGAGTTTCAGAATTAATCCCGATGTGGCATACGATTATCTCGAACTTACTCCCGCGCTTGAAGCCGCGGTAGAGAGCGCGGGATTGATCTATTTTGGAACATTGGCCCAGCGCCAGTTCGTTACCCGCGCTGCGTTGTACCAGCTCCTGGATACGGTCCCGCACCTGCCGCGTTTTCTCGATATTAATTTACGCGCCGAATGTTTCAGTGCCGAAACTGTCGAGGCTTCACTGCGGCGCGCTACAATTCTGAAATTGAATCAAGACGAAGTGGGGCGGTTGAACTCGCTGCTCAGTCTTGGCACGGACGATGTGCTGCAGTTTTGTCAGCAGATCTTCGACCGCTTCCCGATCCAATCCGTACTAGTCACCCTGGGGGCGGGGGGAGCACTGCTTGTGCCGCGTCAGGGAGATCCAATTTATGAGCCGGGGCTCCGGGTTAAGGTAAGCGATACGATCGGAGCCGGCGATGCTTTTGCCGCAGGCTTTGTGGTCAAGCAGCAGCAGGGCGCTCCCGCAGCAAAATGCCTCGCATTTGCGAATGCCCTAGGCTCGGCTTCCGCGATGGTAAAGGGAGGTATGGGAGTGCTTACTTCGGAACAGGTTGAAATGGTGATGAAAACGGATATTGAACGCACCACCTTGCCGCAATTCGCAAGCTACCGAAGGTAAGAGGTCGGTGTCGGTCGAATCATTTACCTCCCAAGGAAAAGTAAGCTCTGGAGAGAAGTAATGATTAATCCGGATATCCGTCGGGGTTTCCTTTATACCAGCGCACGACAGTTTCAGCGATCTGTCGGATAGAGGTATAGCGCGGTTTCCAACCTAGAGTCTGCTGGAGGCGGGTTGAGTCAGCCACCAATTCTGGCGGATCTCCCGGTCGTCGCGGCTCAACGGAGTAGGGAACTGGGCGTCCAGCGGCTTCGCCTGCGGCTTCGATGATCTCGAGATTGCTGGCACCCTGACCGGTACCGACATTGAATACCTGAAAACCGTCGAGTCTGCGCGCAAATAACGCTTCGAGCGCCATTACATGGGCTCTGGCCAAGTCCTCCACATGAATATAATCGCGTACGCAGGTTCCATCCGGAGTGGGATAATCATTGCCAAAGAGTTTGAGAGAAGCTCCAACGCCCAGGGCGGCCCGCACCGCGTTAGGCATAAGATGAGTTTCGGGGCGGTGATCCTCGCCCAGCAGTCCATCCTCTGAAGCGCCGCAGGCGTTGAAGTAACGCAGCGCTACCGCTCGAAAACGATCTTCGGCTGCAATGCTAGGATTAATCTGATCGCTCACGACGGTGGCCCTGAGCATCGACTCCATGGCCAACTTTGTTTCGCCGTATGGATTAGTGGGGTTAGTGGGATGTTCTTCGTCGAGGGCGCGGTCCTGGAGCGGAACCCCGTAGGTTGCAGCCGTGCTGCTAACGAGCGCCGTGTTAACTCCGGCTTTTCGCATCGCAGTAAAGAGCTGCACGGAAAGAGCCACATTGGCGTTATAGTAACGCAGCGGATCGCGCACTGAATCGGGCACGCTGGTGAGCGCGGCGAAATGGACTAAAGCGTCGAAGGCTCGCCCTTGGAAAAAGCCCTCCAACTCGGCAGGATTCTCAAGGCTGCCGCGCACCAACTCAGCATCTCTATGCACTGCGGCGGCATGCCCAAAGGAAAGATTATCAAATACCGAAACTGTGTGCCCGCTTTCGACCAATGATCGCACGGTAAAACTGCCGATGTATCCGGCTCCACCAATTACTGCTACTTTCACAAACACTCCTGCTAAAGCGGGACTAGATAGCCCGAAAGTATCGGGCGCCGGGACCGTAGTCAATCGCGCACTACAGATCCTTCTTTGGGTGCTCTTTGGAGCCAGGCAGCAATCGTCGTCCGAAATTTCGCGTGCTTGCTGATGCCAAAAGTTGAACGTTATCGCAGTAAGTGTACGAATGCGTTTAGAAATCCGGCAGGACTGGCAATGGGCCGGCCGGCATTAGCCCCCGGTGCTTTCCGGCGGCGTTCACCAGCCGACCGAATAACTCCGCCGACTGGAATATTATTGGACTTTGAGATAGAGCTAAGTGGATAACAGCGCGCAGGCCTATCTCAAAAAAAGGCAGGAATAATGTCTGATGACCTCCCCAGCCAGCTTCGTGTGAAGTTCTCTCAGATGTACGGTGATACGGGTAATCCTGTTGAAATGTTCTTTTGCCCGGGCCGGGTGAATCTAATCGGCGATCACATTGATTATAACGGCGGAAACGTGTTTCCGATGGCATTGGAGCGGGGAATTTTCGCCGCCGCGCGGCGCCGCACCGATCGGCTGGTGCACCTGCACTCACTTCAACGCAGCGAAGTTTGCGAGTTCGATCTCTCAAATCCGATCGTATTCAATGAAAAAGATGGATGGGGCAACTATCCCAAAGGTGTCGCGAAGATCCTTTTGGAGGAGGGGCACGGACTACCGGGAGTCGAGATTCTATTCTCCAGTAATCTGCCGATGGCCGCGGGGGTATCCTCATCTGCCGCGCTGGAAGTGCTTACCGGCTACATACTTCTCGCTGAGGGAGCAGAACATTCAATCGATCGAGTGGCACTGGCATTGGCTGCGCAGCGTGCCGAGCGTGAATTTGTAGGGGTCAACTGCGGTATCATGGACCAGTTCAGTGTGGCGATGTCCAAGAAGGACCATGCAGTATTCTTAAACTGTGCAACATTGGAGCACCGTTATGTGCCGATTAACCTGGCTCAGCATGTAATCTGTGTGATCAACACCAACAAGCCGCGAGAATTGGCAGGCTCCAAATATAATGAGCGACGTGGGCAGTGTGAGAGTGCGCTCGAGCTTCTGAAGAAGAGCCGGAAGCTAAACAATCTTTGCGAGGCTGACATAGAGCTGGTAGAAACTCAGATTGCGGATCCGCTATTAAAGCGCCGCGCCCGCCATGTAGTGAACGAACAGCAGTACGTATTGGAGGCGGTTAAGGCCCTGGGCGCCAACCGGTTGGATGATTTCGGCGCGCTCCTCGTAAAGAGTCACCGCTCCCTGCAACATGATTACGAAGTGTCTTGCCCGGAGCTGGACTGCCTAGTCGATCTAAGTATCAGCCACCCCGGCTGCCTTGGGGCGCGCATGACCGGTGCCGGCTTTGGTGGCTGCGCCGTGGCCTTGGTTGAACGTAGCCAAATCAGCGATTTTGAAGCCAAAGTAGCCGCCGGCTACGCCGAGAGAACAGGTCGAACGGCGGACTTTATCTGTTCCGGGGGTGCTTCAGGGGTTTGCCAGCAAAGCTAGCTATCCACCCTATTTGACTAAGGATTTATCTAGAGGTACCTTCTGGTACGTTGTTTCCGAGTTCCCTTTTCAAGTAGTTCAAAAGGTGTCGCCACGTGAATAGTCCCATTACCTCTCAGGAGCTTGACCGCGCCCGTCAATGGCTTGAACAGTTTCAGAATCGGGATCTTCTCCCGCTAACTGATTTCCTTCGCAATCTCGGGATCCGAGATGTGCTTGGTTCAATGGGTGGGGTTGAAGCCACCATTAAGATCAATCGTGAGGGCGAGGAGGAGTTGGTGACCGATGCTGACCCAAAGGTAAGCACAGCAGCATTACAGTGGATCGCACATCGGTACCCCTACTCATTCTCCGAAGAGCATCTCCCCCCCGGCAATAATGCCGACCTTCTAGTGGCGCGAGGAATCATCGATCCTGTAGACGGTTCGCGGGAACTGCAGCTAGGACGGGTTGGCGGGGTGGCGATGTTATACGGACAGATCACGCCTCTACCTAAGTATAGCCCCGAGACCGGGACACCAGTCCTGACCCCCCAGATTACCCATGGAATTATCGTGATTCCAAGACCAGACGGGGAAGACGAGGTCTTTTATAACGATGCTTCTGCCACTTTCGAGGGCGGCGAAGCGCACGTGAAGCGCACCCTTCGATATCTGCGCGGCGGAGTCGAGACCATTTGTCCCACAGCTCGATCGATTGATGAAATCAGAGCGAGTGGTGTGCTGCGGGTGCATGTAAGAGGGGTCTTCGACGAAAAATTCGAGGAAGAGTTCCATGCGCGTCCAGGGCAGCTTCCCAAGCATGCTGATTTTAAGTTCGATGTTTCACATATCCAAGCATTTCGTGACTATTGCCGTGATCTGGCCGCCGTTCTGGGTGTCGAAGTCGAATTCGTAAGGGCCGGCGGCTCAGGATCCGGATTAGCGCAGCTGCTTTCGGGGCGGGTAGATGTGGCGATCACACTGCGCGGCGACAGAGCTAAGTTTTGGGATGTGGCTCCCGGCTTGGCGCTGGTCCCCGCTGCTGGCGGTTGGATCTGCCAGGGTTCAGGGATCGAGTTTTCAGAGCAGGCGTTGCTGTCTGGTGATTATAGCCTGCCCTCCGGCTGGGTCGCCTCGATCAGCCTTCCTCGGGAATTGATATTTAGCGCGCAGGTGGGCGGAGATCGATTGGCACCGGCGGCGGTGCGTCCATTGGAAAGCATCTCCACTCCGCGAATTGAGATTGATCCGCGAGTTGTCCATCATCAACCGGAGCTCGCCGCTGTCATCACCGAATATCTAAGAACCTCCGAGCGCTCGGGGTTGAGTTTGCTGCAAAGAGCAAATGAGATTTGCTGGGATCAGATCGCTGCGCCCTACCAAAAGCCGGAGATCTCTCCTGACGCCGTTTCGTTGCCCTCTACTCTTTATGATCCTTCGAAGATTGCCAGGGAGGATCGTGCGGCCTTAAGAGAATTGGGAACACGCGCCTACCGGAACGGCAAGGTAGGCTGTGCGATGGTCGCCGGAGGCCAGGGTACTCGTCTAGGATATGACGATCCTAAGGGATGCTATCCAATCTTTCAGTATACCGGACCCGGGGACCAGGTCCCCACGAACGTTAGTATCTTCGAGGTGCAGGCTGGTAAAGTTTTTGCCGCCGGTAATCGCTATGATACAGAGCTACCATTCGTAATCATGACTGGCGCCGACACCGATCGTCGGACCCGCGAGTTTTTCAAAGAGAAGCGTTACTTTGGTCTCGGGCGTGGGCAGGTGCAGTTCTTTCAGCAGGGTACTTTGCCGACGCTGGATCTTCAGGGTAGAGCGCTTTTGGCTAGCCCCGCTCGGCTCCTTGAGAATCCTGACGGCCACGGCGGATTTTTCGAGAGTGTCAATGCCTGTGGACTAGTGGAGCGGCTGCTGCATAGCGGCCAGGAATATCTGGTCTACCTGCAGGTGGATAACATCTTAGCATTGGTTGATGACACTTTGATGGTCGGTATTGCCGAGAAGGAACGAGCCGACCTCGTGGTAAAAGTAATTCGCAAAGCCCACCCCCAGGAGAAGCTCGGGCATCTAATTAACCGTAATGGACGCGATGAAATTTTAGAATACACCGATGTATCGGCCGATGATGTGCTGATCCCCGCAGCCGATGGCGAACCGATTTTGCGCTGGGGGAGTCCTTCGCTTTATTGCGTCAGGTTAGATTTCCTCAAGCGCGCTTATGAGGAAGGATTCCGCCTACCGATCCATCGCAGCGCCAAGACCGTTAGCGCCTTCCGCGATGGCCGCTTAGTGGAGCTGGATGGGTTCAAACAGGAGCGCTTCTTCCACGATCTGCTACTTTGTCCCTCGGGTGTGAAAGCAGTAGGACTCGTGGTGCCGGATCGTGAACGTGAGTTCGCTCCGATCAAGAATCTGCACGGCGCGGATAGCGTCGATACGGCACGCCATCTTGCTGCGGCAGAATTCTCACGCTGGTTGATGGGGGCCGGTCTGCTGGTACCGGAAACGTCCAATATCTGGATCTCTCCGCATCTTGCCGGCTGTCACTCGCATTTCTCGGAGCTCTATGGTCAAGGACGGGTGATGATTGACCATACCAAGGAAGGGGTACTCATCCGCTAGGACTGGGCCGCAGGCGATCTCGGTTGCGGTGATCTAAACTAAACGGCACTTCACCAACACTTTTTGTCGGTGCCGGGTGCTGCAAGCAGTCGCCCAATTCAGGAGATCTTCCGCCCTACGGCGCTGACTTCACGCAGTCGCGCTGCAGCCTGCTCCGGCAGCAGGTCGCGCTGCGGCTCGGCGCAGAGCTCAAAGCCCGCAATGAACTTTTTTACGCTCGCCGATCGCAGAAGCGGAGGGAAGAATACCTGATGCAACCTGAACCCCAGCCAGCTCTGCCCGTCCGATGGCGCTTGATAGAGCCCCATCGAATATGGAAATGAGCAATCAAATAAATTGTCGTATCTGATCAGCAGCTGCTGCAATAACTCTGACCAGGCAGCCACCTGCTCGGGATGCAGCTCTCCACTATGTCTAGCCCCACGGCGGGGCAGCAGCGTTACTTCGAAGGGCCACATGGCCCAAAACGGGACCACCGCCACCCATTCCGAATTAGCACACACGATGCGCTCCGCTGCACGCAGCTCCCAATCCAGATAATCTCCTAATAGATCTCGGCCATGCGCTTGCACATAATCTGCCTGCGCCCGCGCCGATCGCAAAGGGATATCAGGAATGTAAGAGGTGGCCCAGATCTGCCCGTGCGGATGCGGGTTCGAGCAGCCCATAATGGCGCCCTTGTTTTCGAAGATCATGGTGTGCGCGATATCGGGCCGTCTTGAGAGCTCGCTATATTGCTGAGTCCAGCAGTTAATTACAGACTCAATTGCTGTTGCCGAGAGGTCAGTCAGAGTCAGATCGTGGCGCGGTGAGAAACAGACTACCCGGCAGATACCGTCAGCGGCTTCGGCTTTGATAAACGGGGCAGATGGAAGTTCTAAAGCGCTCTGATCCGGAGGAAGCAGCGCCGCGAAATCATTCTCGAAAACAAAGAGCTCGGTATAGTTTGGATTCTGCATGCCGTTGGCGCGCGTGTTCCCCGGGCAGAGATAGCAGCCGGAGTCGTATTTCGGACGATTCGGCGGGGGCGCCTTTTCGGCTGCGCCAAGCCAAGGCCGTGCGGCACGGTGGGGAGAAACCAGGATCCATTCCTGCCGCAGCGGATTCCAGCGTCGGTGGGGTCTATCTAAGGTCATGCAGCTGCAATTCTACCGGGACACGAAAGGAATGTCATCTCTCCGGATTGTGAAGTTTGGAACTAGCCCTGTTTGGCCGCGAAGGGATCACTCCAACGCCAAACTGCTGGGCGGTGCCGGAGCCTGCGAGTCTCCGTCGCAAGCAAAGGCTCCTGCATAACCATTCGAGACATGGCAGGCAGGTGGGTTTGATGAAACTCTTAGATCAAAGCTGCTGCGACTGAGAAAGGCCGGATCCCGCTCGACGGAATTGAGATCTTCTCCACGCGCCTGCCAGGCCGAAAATAGAATTGGCCCGGAATCCGATGTCGTAACTTTCACCGGAGCTGCGAAATTATAAAAGATATTGTTCGATCCGATGTAGTTGGCTGCGCCTGGCGGAGTGAGGCATTCCGAACGTATTAGCGAGCCGTCTTGCACTGCTTTAGTGCAGGCGATGATATTATTGTAGAATTCTGTGGGGCGGATCACTGGGCTGGGGGTCGCATTTATATTCACCACAAAGTTGACCGCAGGAACGTCGCTCGATTGCGAGTAAAAAGTGTTGTGTTCAAAACGCGCGCCGACTTGCGCACCACCCAAGAGAGCAGCGTTCTCTTTTGAGGCCAGATAATTGTCCCGAAAAATTGTCTGATTGTTCTCGCCAATTGGATTCTCATTGTAGCCCTGCTGATAAAAGGCCGGCCGATCGTTGCCAAAAATTCGATTGCCGATGAAGGCCAGTCCGCTTGGATCCGTAACTGATGCGGTATCGTTGCCCGATGCCAAGAGAATCGTGGAATAAAACATTGCGAGCTTCGAAGGATTCTTGGTGTCGAAGCAGTTATTAGTAAAGTCAATGTTGTCCAGGTCGTCGCGCCCGTACATGGCGTTGGTGTTGCCATCTCCTACCACAGAGTTATTGGCAAAAATGTTGCGATGAGTCGGAGCGGCCTTGGAGCGCCGCCAGGTAAACACCGTCGGTTCGTCGCCGACTTTATTACGGGTGGAATGGAAATAGTTGTTTCGGATCGTATGCTCTACCTCGGGGGTGGCATAATCAGCATTGAGGGGATTGGTCGAGATGATCGTCACTAAGCGGAGCGCGCCTACAATCCATGCGGTCTTGAGGCAGTTGCTTTCCACGATATTACCCTCAAAGGTGAGGGGCGAAATCTTGTCCTGATGTCCGACACTTTGGATATGATTGGCCGCCGTGGCCATCATGCAGACACTGCTGCCGGCGTCATACGTTGTGTCCAGCTGGCTGCAGTCGCACTTAAAAGTCGAGTTTAGAATGCTGATGTTGGATCCGGCCTCTAGACTGAGCGCGCGATCGCCTTTGATCGCGCCGGAAGCGAGGTCAAAGACACTATCTCTGACGGAGATGTTCGCAAGCTGGCTTGGCAGCGCGTCACCTTTCAAACTCAAACTTCCGTAGGTCACCACATTTTGAATCGTCACGTTTTGACGATCGGTCACCGATACGTTGCCGTAGAACTGCCGGTTCTGACCCTTTAAGGTGACGTTGCTGCTGTTGATGGTGATACCGCCGCGATTAGAGCTGGACGGAGAATAATTCAGGCAATAGGTTCCAGGAGCCGAGATTACATACCCATTTGTACCCCATGCTGCCGAGTCGATAATGGTGCCGTCGACCCCAGCGGTGCAGCTCAGGACGCTAACCGGACGCGGGGCCGGAGTGGGACAGGGGTACACGCTCTGCGAAAAGACGGCCCAGGGCCATAGTAAAATACCGAATAAAACCGAACATCTAGTCATTGAAATCAGTTCCCACCCGTAGAAAGTGCTGTAGCAAAGTTGAGATGCAAAAACTATACAACGAGGCTTGGGCGCAATGCGACGGGATTTCGGATATATATTGCTGGGCGCACAGGACATTGGCTGAGTACGCAGAACGACACCATGTGCAGCTTTCAACAAGGATCGAGGTGGCTTATGGGTAGAGTATTTGCAATTTTGGTGGCGGTAATAGTTGGTTTGAATGGGAGGCCCGCCGCGCTCAGGGCGGAGGATGCCAAGATTCGGATTGGCGTCTCGATCCCATTGTCCGGTCCGGTCGCAAACTACGGTGATGATATTAAGCGCGCCATTACCTTTGCTAATGAGCAGCTCTTTCGTCAGCGTTTCCAATTCCTGATTGAAGATGACAAGTGCGATCCTAAAGAGGCGGTCATCGTTGCGCACAAGTTCATTGCGCTAGAGAAGGTCAAATATGTGGTTGGATTTGCCTGCAGTGGGGCGTTATTCGCAGCTGCGCCGCTTTATGAAAAATCCGGAATCATTGCCATGGGAACTCTGACTAGCGCCGCGAATATTAGCAATGCGGGAGATTTTATCTTTAGGACCTCTCCTAACGATCGCGATGCCGCCCAGACTCTGGGAGCATATCTAGCTTCGCATTACCGCCGTATCGGCGTCCTTTCGGAGGAGACGGATTACTGCGAAGGGATGTTGGTGGAATTATCTAAGACTAAGGGTTTAGATCTAGTGACGGAGCGTTATCGTAGCGGAGAGTCCGATTTTCGGACCTTGCTTCTGCGCTTGCTTGCCAAGAAGCCTGAAGCGCTGATGCTCAACCCGCAGTCCGATGAACCTCTGATCTCAATCGTGAAACAAATTCGCGCCGTGGATTCTAAAATTCCTCTGGTGGGCGCCTACTATCCGGGCAGCGCACAGTTTTTGGGTGCAGTAAAAGGTTTGGCCGAGGGAATGGTTTTCGTTGATATGCCCACCTCTACCCAGCTGATATCGCCAGATAAAGCCCGCCTTTATCAACAATTTGTCGAGAAGTACGGTGCATTAAGAGGGGTCGATCTAACCTTTGTGGTTGCAGTCAATGCCATGATCGCAATTGATGGAGCGCTTAGGAGCGGTGGTGATCTGCGGCAGGCTCTATATCACGGCAAGTTTGAGGGACTAGCGGGACCGTTCAGCTTCGATCGGGACGGCAATGCTGATGGGATTAGTTTCGTGATGAAACATATCGTCGATGGCTCTCCGCAGCTGCTTCACAGTAAAAATTAAATCCAAACGGAAGTTTTTCTAGCGGGGCTGTTTCTTGAGCGGGGGCGGAGCGCGGGTACGCGACATTATGTCCCGTCGCCGCTAGCTGAGCCATGCTAGCCGGTCCAGGTCAGCCGAGCTTCTTCAATCCTACGGCTTCCCGCAGGCATCTCTATCTCGTGAATCTGAGCGGTGCCGAGCTGCCGCTAAAATACTTCTAGAAATGATGTTGTAATCGTTTGCTAGGTGTCGGAGAGTTGAATCGACAGCCTATTTCGAGGTCCAACCCCAGTGCTAAAGTCTTGTATATATTCAATTTTACTAATCGCCCTAGTCGGATGTTCGAGCCTGCCCGACTACCATTTCGACATGGGAAAATCACTTTTGGGTTATCCTGATAAAGAGGAGCGCCAGCCGGGTAAGTTTCAGTCCGCACGCAAGTTGCCCTGGGAGAGCTGGAATAGCGAACAGGATCTGCAAGGTAATCCCTTGGCGGAGCCGGCTATTTTGCGGGGTGATAACTATGCCCAGAACGGAGATTATCGGCGCGCGCTGACGGAGTACCAATCGGTCAAACCAGCGCAGCTCCCGAGCGCTCTTGCCGAGACGTTAAGTTTGCGAATCGGTAGCATGTATTTGGCCCTTGATCAGGCCCAAGCTGCGCTGAAGGTTACTAGCGATTATTACAAAACCCGCCGACTCTCCGTTGAGCAGGTAGATTTTGCGCCATCATTATTTTTTGGATTTGCCTATGGCCGCATTCAGAATGCTGAGCAAAGCCTGGCCTGGTTCTCCAGGGCGCGGTTGATGGCCCAAGCTGATCGTGCCCGTGCGCCATTCGTAGATTCGGGGCTGCGCATGTATCTGGGATCAATCCCCGATGATCGGCTAATTGGCCTCGAGACCGCGTGGTCCTCCGATAGCTATATCAATACCCAGATCGCCCAAGAGCGAGGCCGCAGACTACGCAGCGGCGGACAGTCGACGACATATGCTGCTAACCGACCGTTCTGGTCTAGTCCTCTGGATACCCCGCAAGCGAATACCCCCGGCGCTTTAATAGTTCCTGACAGCTCGGGCCCGCTGGTGATTGGAGCTGTGCTGCCACTGACTGGCAAGTACGCGGCATTCGGTCAGAGTATGCAGCACGGCATCGACTTAGCACTCGATGCCTATAGCTCCGCGCCGACCGGAGGAGAAGCGCGGGCAGCAGTTAGGGACTCAGGTGCTACGGCCGATCAGGCGCGCGCCGCCACGATCGAACTGGTTGCAAGCGAGCATGCTTCAATCATTCTTGGACCGCTGCTTAGCGAGCTCAATGCGCCGGTGAGTGAGATTGCTTCCCAAAATCAGATCCCCCTGATCTCATTCTCCAAGAGCAGCAGTTTTCAGGGCAGTTTTAATATCTTTAGACTTGGTCCAACCGTGGAAAGTCAGGTGCGGTCGCTACTCGATGAATGCGAGCGGCTGGGCTTGAAGCGCTATGCCATCGTCTATCCGACCGATGATAATGGGCGTGAGTTCGCGGACTCCTTCCGTCACCGGGCGGCGCTGCGGAGTCTGCAGATTTCTAGTGAAAGCCCCTATACCAAAGGCGATAGCAATGCATTGCTGGCAATCGCACAGCAAATCGAAGCTGCCGGTGAGGTGGAGGCAGTTTTCCTTCCTGATGGTATTCCAGCGGCGGCGCACTTTTATTCCAGCCTTTCATCCGCGGCACGCGCCAAAATCAAGCTGTTGGGGACCGCCAGTTGGGATAATCAGGGAGAGTTGGCAAATTCGCGTACCGCCCTAGATGGCGCAATATTCGTAAGTCCGTTCTTTAGCGCCAGTCCGAAGCCGGTGATTAGTCAATTCGTCAAAGCGTATCAGGCGAAATACGGAAAGACTCCAGATTTCCTAGCTGCACAAGGCTTCGATGCGGCGACCATGGCGCTCTCTGCCTTGGTGCGTGGGCGTGGGCAGGGCAATGGATTTTCACAGGCAATTTTCGAAATCGAGCGCTACGATGGATTGACCGGATCGATTCATGCGGTTCAGGATGGCGAGCTGGAAAGAACCTTCAGCGTGGTCCAGCTCAATGGGGAATCATTGGTTTCGCCGCCTGCAGCCGCAGTCCCCTCTTTTAGTGTAAGTGGGGATTCTGGAATCATCCGTTCCGGAATTCCGCCGATAGTAGATAAAGGCACAGCTAACTCGAATTCAGGTGATTTTGCGCTGCAGCGCTAAAACCAGGAGATTTATGGCAGCTAAGAAGAAGACTCAGAAGCGGGGACTTAAGAAGAAGGGCGCTCAGGAGCGTTCTAACGGTAGGGCCGGGCGGGTGTTGGGCGAGGCCGAGATCTCGCTTCCCGCAACTCTTCCAGTTCTGCCGGCCCGAGATCTGGTCGCTTTCCCATCGGTCATGATGTCGCTCTATGTTGGCAGGCCCTCGAGTGTAAAAGCGGTCGAAAATGCTAATGATAGCGACAAGCTAATCTTGATCCTGGCCCAGCGTGATGTGGAGACCGAGGAACCGCAGCCTAAAGATCTATTTAAGATTGGTGTGGTGGCGCACATCGTGCGATCGCTGCAGGTGCCGGACGGGCGTCTAAAGGTTCTGATGCAGGGTATCGTACGCGCGCGCATCAACAAACTCGAGCGTGAGGGCAATTATTACGTCGCTTCGATCGAGCCGTTGCCTGCTTCGGATAAGATCAAGATTACTGCGGAAGACGAAGTTATCGTCAACCGCATCCGGGAAAATTTGCAGGTTTTAGTGCAGTACGAACATTTGCCCGAAGAGATGCTGCTGGTAACCGAGGAGGTCCAGGAGCCGGGGATGTTGTCGGATGTTATTCTGGCGCACTATAAGCTGGACCACTTCCAGGCTCAGAACGCCTTAGAAGAGCTTGATCCGCTAAAACGCTTGCGCTTAACCGACAAAATTATTACCGACGATCTAAATCAGTTCTTGGTTTCGGAGCGCATTAAAGACAAGACTCAGCATGAAATGGCCAAGGGCCAGCGGGAATATTATCTGCGGGAGCAGATTAAGCAGATCCAGCGGGAACTCGGTGAGAATGAAGCCAGTCCGGACGATCTGGGACAGCTCAAGCAGGCGCTCAATACCGCAGATCTACCGGAGTATGCGCTGGCCGAAGCTAAAAAGCAGCTAACCCGCCTAGAACGCATGTCGATGGAGTCTTCCGAATATGCGCTGCTTAGAACCTACCTAGAGTGGATCTTGGATCTGCCCTGGTCGAAGCGCACCAAGGATCGCATCGAGCTAAAATTAGCGCAGCGTATCTTAGATGAAGATCATTACGGACTGGAAAAGGTCAAAGATCGCATCCTGGAATATCTGAGCGTCAGAAAATTGAACCCTGATTCCAAGGGGCCGATTCTCTGTTTTGTCGGTCCTCCGGGAGTTGGCAAGACTTCGCTTGGCAAATCGATTGCGCGAGCATTGAATCGTAAGTTTTACCGTATGTCGCTGGGCGGGATGCGTGATGAGGCCGAAATTCGTGGGCATCGGCGCACCTACGTAGGGGCACTGCCCGGCCGCATTCTGCAGGGCATGAAACAGGCCGGCAGCATTAATCCGGTTTTCGTATTGGATGAGTTGGATAAGGTCGGCGCGGATTTTCGCGGTGACCCCGCTTCGGCGCTGCTGGAGGTTTTAGACCCGCAGCAGAACAAGGAGTTTACCGATCACTATCTTAACATGAGCTACGATCTCTCTGAGGTGATGTTCGTGGCAACTTCGAATACGATCGATACGATTCCGGAAGCGCTGCTTGATCGGCTGGAGGTAATCTACATCTCCGGCTATACCACCGAGGAAAAGGTCAAGATTGCGGAGCGTTTCCTAATTCCGCGCCAGATGACGGAGAATGGAATTCAAAAGAAAGATGCAGTCGTGGTTACCGACAAAGCGCTGCTGCTGCTGATCGAACGCTATACTCGTGAAGCCGGCGTAAGAAACCTGGAGCGTGAGATCGGGTCGCTGTGCCGGAAGCTCGCCCGGGAACAGGCGGAGAAAGGCAAACTCACCAAGAAAATTACCGAAGAAGCTGTGCTGCGGCTCCTCGGCCCGACCAAGTATGATCCCGAGACGACCGAATCGGGCGATGCGATTGGCCTGGTGCGCGGTTTGGCCTGGACGGCAGTCGGCGGAGAGGTTATGCCGGTGGAAGCCTCGGTGGCGAAAGGCAGCGGCACGCTTAATCTGACCGGCCAGCTAGGCAGCGTCATGCAAGAGTCCGCTCAGGCAGCGCTCTTTTTCGCCCGTTCCAACGCTGAGATGCTGGGACTGGATACTGGTTTTCATCAGAAACTCGATATCCACATTCATGTTCCGGGGGGCGCTACTCCCAAAGATGGACCATCTGCGGGAATCACGATTGTCACGGCGCTGGTTTCGGCGCTCTCGAAGCGTAAAGTTTCGCGTGACTACGCCTTGACCGGAGAGGTGACGTTGCGGGGGAATGTGCTGCCTATCGGCGGTTTAAAGGAAAAAGCACTTGCAGCTTTGAGATACGGGATTAATAAGGTCATCATCCCCTACGAAAACATCAAAGACTTGGAAGAGATTCCAAAGGAGCAGCGCGACAAAATTAAGTTCATTCCAGTAAAGCACGTTAGCGAAGTGCTGAAGATGGTGTTGATCGGCGACGCGCCGAAGAAGCAGATCAAGCGCAGCGCTAAACGGCGCATCAAGCCGATTCGTGCGAATGTATGACCAGGCCCGGAGCTCGGCGCTTAATGCCTAGGTCGCTATTAGCGCTGCTCCTCGCTGGAACGCTTGTGGCTGCTTCGCTGCAAGCCGAACCGCAGATCTGTGTTTACACCAATGCTAAGGGCGGGGTCGAACAGACCAACGATCTGAATCAGATCCCGGCGCGCTTCAAATCAACGGCCAAGTGTTTCACCCCTAAACAGATCAGCGGGAAGATGGAGAAGCCTGCTGAGATCGCCCTGAAGGGCAATGTGCGGGAGGAGCATATGGGGTCTTCTTTGGGCCCGATCAATTTACGCTGGCCGAGAAAGGTCGAAGTGCTGTTCGGTCGCACACCGCAGCGCGCCGTGGCGGAAGCGGCTACCGCCGTCAGCCGGGCATTAAAGCACGGCGGATTCTCGGTTGAGCTGCAACGCCTCAGTTTGCCCTGGGAAATTGTGTTCATGGACGAAGAGCTGCCTGAAAAGCAGATTCCGGCTTATCTCGTGAGCAATTGCCATCCGGCCTGGATGACTCCGCCCGCTAATATTTATGTGGTGGGTCAGCGGGTAGTCGCAGGCTGCGGCGATAAGACGCGTCCATCAACCTCTGTAGCCGACGGTCAGTTGGCGCAGGTTCTGATTCACGAAATGGGACACGCCGTTGAGTATCAGTTGCTGCAAGGAAAGGCCACCCAAGAGCGCATGCTGGCAGAGGGGTTTGCCTGCTGGTTCGAACAGTATGCTTCCGATTTTGCGGCGGTTTTATCGAAGGGGCAGGTTGAGCGGCAATACATGACCTGGGCTAAAGAGGCGCTGCGACAGGCGCCTTTCGGAGGGGCGTTTAGTCCCACTGCGCACGAGTATGCTAAGGCCTCGCTGCTTTTTCATGCGCTCGTTAATCGCGGGGGAATTAGCCGCCTGAGTGATGTGTATGGACGCATGGCAGAGGAGCGGCTGGATTTTTATGCTGCTGTGAAACGCACCCTAGGCTGGGATTTGGCAAAACTTTACGCCGAAGCTGCGCGGTTCTAGGGGCAATATTTCGAGAACGGAATTCGTCTCCTTGCGCGCGGTTCTGTCATTGCTGTACGAGTTATGCAATTCGAGGACAGATTTTCTGTCATTGCGAACCCTAGCTTGGCGAGGGTGAAGCAATTCCTAACATTAGGTCGATGTAGGCTTTGTCTCCAGATAAACGTAAAAGTTTCTTACGAGCATTCAGACTACGGCGATTGACTGGAAAATGTGCAGAAAATTCTCCTAACTTTTTCAGTCCAGAGACCATTACGACTTAAAGTTAGGGTTTCTCCGCCTCCGCTCATGCTACGGCGAGGCGGGCATTCGCTCCTATCGCAATGACAGCTCAACGCGCACTTGCAGGAACTTCATCAACAGCGCAGCAATGCTGTCCTCGAATTACGTAACCCGTACCTTTTCCAGCCTCGTCCTAAGATCCAAAAAGGCGCGCAACGGATTTAAGATCGATATCTTCAGTGCTGCGCAGCGAGGATCCCACATTCCGGACTCTGGTGCGCCACGCAGCATCATCAAGGTTGGTTCGCAGGTTGCTCAAAAATTCTCTCTCATCTTGGTAAAGCACTTTGTCCCGATCTGGGCCGCTGTAGAGCTGCCGCATTTCATTAATCGCGAGGCGTCGTAAATTCTCTTCAGACCAGCTTTGGGGGGAGGGTATTTTTCTTTGATGGGGCCATTCCCAACCGGTCTTGTGGATGGAGATCTCCATGCGGCCACCCGGATCAGGACGGAACTGAATGTGATAGTCGCCAATTTCAGCGTCCGCACAGGCCAATTCGCAGCTCGAAGTTAAGTGTGCTTGTTCAACATATCTACCCGCTTGATTAATGACCGTATAACTTGAAAATTTCCACATGCGCTCCACTCTCTGCATCACCTGCTGATCTAGACTCAAAACCTGGTCAATCTTTCGCCCGAGTCTGGAGAGATTTTCTTCCTTTAGGTATGCGTGGATGCGGCCTGCAACGAGACGTTTTACCAAAGGATTGCTCGCATCCCATGATTCGAGCGCCACTGCAACATGCAAGTCATCAACATAGGCAATCTCTCCTCCCAACAGCTTTGTTAAAGCTGGGGAATAGCTGTGATTCGCTCCGCTGGATAGACCGATTGACTGCATGAGCTGCCTGGCCAGACCGTCATATCCTGTACTTTGAGCCGATTCGGCGGAGCGAGCATTCGCTGTAGCCGCGTTTTTTATGCCGGGCAGGGTCGCGGCGTGCAGGGCGGGGATCTCGGCGCCGCTAAGTAGAGTGCCGGTGGTTTGAAGCACCAAATTCAATTTACGAAAAAGGTCGCGCATATGGCTGCAATCTCCAAGGGTAACTGCCTCTCTCAAGTTATGCGGCGATGGCGGGCGATGTGCGCCAGGTTCCTGCTCGCATTCAACTAACTTATTGATTGTGTTCGAAAACGGTCGCGCCAGCGGGCCTACTCGCTACGCACAAAGATCGTAACCGAGTTTACGCTCTTGGCCGGCAGGTAGCCGGAAGACTCTATTCTTGCGTGTGTTATCCCCCCGATTTTCTTCCCCCGCATCACGATGTATTGAGGTTCTTTAGCCTCAATTGCGCGCTGCATCCCGCCGGGGGATAGGATCTTGTAGCGATCACTTCTTTCTACTCCGAGTCGTTGTGCTGCCGGCCAGCCAAAATGATTCTCGGTGTACGGCAGAGCCACGGCGTCGGTACCGAAGATATATCCGGGCCAAAAAGACAGAACTACTGCGCCGGGATTTATCAAAGTCTCGATTTGGGCCGCTACCTCGTTGACCGCAGGAATGTTCCAATCTCTGGCATTGCGCGGATTATCTATTCCGATCACTCCATCGCCGGTCCTGGTGAAGCGCTCATAGTCATGGGGAAATGGCAGCGCAAAAATCATGAGGAGCAATGCGCTGCCTGCGAACCCTAACCGCCGTTGCAGATTAGAGCTGAGCAAGTCAGTCCAGAGCCCTTGCAGCGCCCTCAAAATACAGATGATCAAGAAGGGCACTACCACGCAAAAATACTGTACGTAGGATGGATCTGGTAACAGGCTTATCCCGATTAACAGTATCGCCATTGTTACCTCGGAATAGATCTTTCGTTGCCGAAAAAATGTGTAGGCAGCGCCGGCAAAACTAATCCACAGTAGCAATGCCATCTGAGAGCTTTGCAGTTGGTCGGAGGACTCAAATCCCAGCAATTTTTGGATGATTAGATTTTTGCTTGCTAACTCACGGTGCAAAGAATGGGGGCTGCGGGTTAAGTGATAGCCGAGGTTGTTAAAGAGGAAGGCATCCGTATCAGATATTAGCAGCGCTCCTACGGGGAGGCCGATCAAAGCACTGCCAGCAAAGAAATACAGGAGTTCTTTGAAACGCAACCGGCCCCCCAACCAGAGCATCCACAACAGCACCGGAAGACATACCACTAGATAAGCGCGGCACCCGACGGCGAGCGCGAAACTCAATCCGCAACCAACGTAAGTTAAGGGGCTGCGTTTCGGAGCCGCCGGGTCGGCTAGGCAGAATGCCAGCAATAAGAAGAAAGTGGAGGAGGCATAACCCTTGGCCAGAGTCAGCCAGGGAAAGGTCATGCTGCTCACACAAAAAATTAGAACTGCTGCCAGCGCTGCTGTGCGCACCTGCCAAAAGCGTCTGACCTGCAGATAAACGATCACGCCTGATAGCGCAGCGAACACGCCCGAGAGCGCCCGTCCGCTCTGCCAGCTGATCCCGAATAGCTTCATCCAGATGCCATAAAGGTAGGGCAGGACCGGCATCTGGGGGTAAAAAAAGTCGAGGTAGGGAATGCGGCCCTCCATCACCAGGCGCGAGGCCATCAGGTAGAATCCCTCATCAGGAGCGATCAGGCGGCGCTGACTTAGCACAACAAAAAAAAACGTCAAGAGTATGACGAGGATACTCAAAATTAGAGCATCGTTGCGGTTGTGCTTTTCAGTCATGATCGGTAGATAACTAATGCCCGAGTATCTCAGATTTGAGTCAGCCTTGGGAGAGCGCTATTATAGAAGCGCAGTATTATAGAAGCGCAGTCGCGGTGAGCAGTGTCGATTAGAAGTGCCGATGAGCAACGCGCATTGCTGATCATCGCACAATTTGAACACAAGAAGGCTTCAGCCGCTGCGTTGATCGCTCTTGGAGCGATGAACGAGGCAGGTTGGGATGCAGGTTTGTCGAGCTTGGCCAGCTCTAAATCCGAAAGGAGATTTAAATTAGGCCTTTTTTGCGTCTCGATTGCTGGTCACAAACACTTGCTTGGGCAGGAGATCATAACTGCCCAACGGCCACCTTTCCCACTGGAGTCTTAGGCAGTGAGCCATCGGAGGGTTCATTGAGTACCGGGGAATCTCGGCTTGCCGAGAGCGTGTTGACTTCAGGATCGCTGAGAACTTCAGCACTGGAAACGGGTGATACGGCAGAGATCCGAATTGATGGATCGCTGCTGAAGCTGCGTCTGGTCTCGGCTGAGAACAGCGTGCTCACCCGGCGAAAGAAGGAGACCGGTAAGGAAGTGCGATGCTGCCTGTTGATGCCCTTCGACACCAAGGACCACAAGCGTAGCGGAATGCTGGGTCCTTACCATGCGAGCTTCGTTCGCGCCGGTCGGGAACTGACGGGTGAAGTGAAGCTGCACGGAGTCCAGGTCTTCTGGCGAAAGGTGTTCCTGGACGAGTCCGAGTAGCAGCAGCAGTAGTTTGACCGGCAGCATGGGATGGGACAGGTTTTTCGCCTTCAAGGGAAAGAAACCCCAACCTGCCTCATCCCTTTCGATCAAGAGATCGCCGGGAGAGAGGTTCCCAACGCAGCACTTCAATGATCTCGTGCTCCCGGTTCCCCCTAAGCAAGATCCTCTAAGCTAACTCAAATCAATTCGACGATCCCTTGACCCCCGCTTTAGCCAACAGTTCACCCAGCGATACCGGCGACTTCTTAGCCTGTTCGGCAGACTCGGCGGTATGCGATTCCCCGCAGTGTACACAGCTGCCATCTTGATTGAGCTGGGGATGCCAAAATTGATCCATCGCTAAGATCAGGCTCTGTTCCAATGTATCTCTCAAATCCAGCCCGTCACCTTCAAAGAATACGATGCCGATGTCATCCAAGCTCTCTGGCGATTGACCGAACTCCTTGGAGTGGATCTGCTGCAGCACATAGTCGGCTGACACTTCAATATGTCTTGGTACGTCGCGGGCGCAAAGTGAGCAGCCTTGGGTGAAGGTGCCTTTGATTTTGCCCTTAGTATCCGCACCGCTTGGTGTTCGCGTAACGTGCAGCGACACTTTTGGGGCAGCGGTGAAGCGTATATCGGTCTCGTGTCCTTCCTGCATACGCTGGTTCAACGCCTCGAAATCCAGGGTATCGTCAATGGCCAGCCCCTCGGGCCCGATGTCGGCAATTCGAATCTTCATGGCAATCAAGAATAATCAGGGCAATCTGAAAAAGTTCGACTTTTTCGGTAAAAACCCCTATATATTTGTCCGGAAACTTTTAGGCTGAATGCTCGAAAAAGTAAATGTGCCTGTCAATTTATCGTGCTTGAAGAGGTAGTAGGAAATTATGGCTATTAACAAGGTAATGCTGCTTGGAAATCTCGGTAAGGATCCCGAGCTTCGCTACACCAACCAACAGTTCCCCGTCGCAAAATTCAGCCTCGCTACTGGTGAGCGCCGCAAGGACGCCTCAGGAAATTGGGGTGAACATACGGAATGGCATAATATTGTAGCTTTCGGAAAGACAGCAGAGCTTTGCTCGCAATATCTTAAGAAGGGTCGCCAGGTCTTTATCGAAGGACGGATTCAAACCCGTAAGTGGCAAGATAAGGAGGGCAAGGATCGCTGGACTACCGAGATAATTGCCAATAACGTGCAGTTTGTGGGTAATAAGCCCGGAGCAGGCACCGATAGCGGTGCTAGCTACACCGTCGAGACTACCAACGCCGGAAATGAACTGCTGGATTCGCTGCCGAGTGCTGACCAGGTCAGCGCCGCCGCCGAACCTCCGGCGTTTGATGACGACGATATTCCGTTTTAGCCTGGGTGCCCGTCTTGTAGGCGGGTCGGTACGATCGGTCGGATCGGCTTGGCGCCTTCCAGTGGTGCCAAGCTCCTTCAATACGCTCCTTGGTATATGTAAATAGTGCCATAGAGGTAGGGATTGCTTCGCTTTGCTCGCAATGACGATTCGGTGTCATTGCGAGCAAAGCGAAGCAATCCCTACCTCTATGACATTAGTTGCTAGGATCAATGGGAGTATCGAAGGAAAGCCAACCCCAATGAAAATGGCGCCTCATCCTTCGGCTGCGCTATAGCCCATTTCAAAAATGTGCTCCTGCCCATTTTTGAATCGTTCCCAGTTTGGCAGGGAGACTAAAATGCCCGCGCCTCGCGTCGCCCCAGGAGCCAGCTGCGTTTACCGCACCATTCATCCAGCCAGACATGGCGCGGCTAGGAGCCATTTTTGAGATGGCTCCTAGGACCTGCATGCTGTAGCTGAAAGAGTGCAAACGCTGCTACTACCAAAGCGTGCGAGATCGTTCCGGCTGCGATCATATCAATCACTTTCGATAGATCCTGCAGTTCAATAGTGATGTCCTCTCCGGGATCAAGAGCAGGGGCGGAAATTTTTCGGCACTCTTCCGCAACATACACATGCAGCTGCATGCTCTGCATCGCAGGATTGGGATAGAGCAATCCAAGTTTTTTCAGGCGCGCGCACTCAAATCCGGTCTCCTCTACTAGCTCCCGGCGGGCGCTCTCTTCCGGGTGCTCCTCTTTCTCAACGCAACCGCCAGGGGTCTCAATCGTATACTCCTCACTGCCATGGCGGTATTGCCGCACTAATACAACCTTATTGTCCGGCGTCAAGGGGATCACATTGACCCAATTTAGCCCGCGCATCAGAAAGAATTCGAACGGCAAGCCAGTCCGCGGATTGCGGCGCGTCGAGCGCCGGGCCTCAAAGATCTTGAACTTTGCAGCGAGCTCTTCAGACAGTATCTCCCATCCGGCTTTATTGGTTGGCATACCTCGAATCTACTTGATTTGTCCCGCAAAAGGGAGTCAAAGCGCCGATGGATTTAAGACCGGCCAACCTGTTATGCTGAGCAAGCATGCAAAAGTTCGACTTTTTGGTGATTGGCGGCGGGGTAGCAGGGTTAACCTACGCGTTAGAGGTTGCTTCGCACGGTACTGTGGCGGTGCTGTTCAAGCGCGATCTCGAAGATTCTTCTACGAGTTGGGCGCAGGGCGGAGTCGCCGCTGTGGCCACTGAAAAGGACAGCTTCGAGCTTCATATCCAGGATACCTTGGTGGCGGGGGCTGGAATCTGTTCGCAGGACACCGTGCGCATGGTGGTTGAGGAAGGACCTGCGCGCATCGCGGATCTGATTCGCTTTGGCGCGGAGTTCGACCGCCGGGATAAAGGCGATTATCATCTGCATCAGGAAGGGGGCCATTCACGCCGACGCATCTACCATGCGGCTGATGCAAGCGGGCGGGTGATCCAGCGCTCGCTACTGAATGCCTGCTTAAATCACTCCAATATTAAGTTCATCACCAACGCGATTGCGATCGATCTGATCACCACCCATAAACTCGGCATGCAGCGTAAAGAACAGAACTGCGTACTCGGTGCATATGTAATGCATGCCGGCCGGATAGATTCGTATGTGGCGAAAAGAGTCTTGGTGGCTACCGGGGGAGCCGGAAAGGTTTATCTTTATACCTCGAATCCCGATATTGCGACCGGCGATGGCATTGCAATGTGCTACCGTGCTGGAGTCGCGGTTGCGAACCTCGAATTTTTCCAATTTCATCCGACCTGCCTGTATCACCCTGATGCACGCACATTTTTAATTACCGAAGCTATGCGCGGGGAGGGCGGCACACTGCGCCGCATCAACGGAGAGCGCTTCATGCACAAGTATCATAAGGATGAAGAGCTGGCGCCCCGAGACACGGTCGCACGTGCGATCGATCTTGAGCTCAAGAAGCACGGTGAAGATTATGTGCTGCTGGACATCAGTCATCGCGGGGCGGTTTTCGTCAAAGAGCATTTCCCCACGATCTACGAGCGCTGTTTAAAATATGGATTTGATATAACGACGCGGCCCATTCCGGTGGTGCCGGCTGCGCATTACTGCTGCGGGGGCGTGGTCACGGGACTTTGGGGTGAAACTAGCGTGCGTAACCTTTATGCCGCCGGTGAAGTCGCGCACACGGGACTCCACGGCGCCAATCGATTGGCATCAAATTCAATCTTGGAAGGATTAGTTTTCGGATATCGTGCGGCGCGGCGCAGTTTGGATGGATTTAAGGAGGGAAGTCTCTGGCAGTCCGTACCGGGCTGGGATCCCGGGTCGGCGGTGGATGCTGATGAGCAGGTAGTAATTAGCCACAACTGGGATGAGATTCGGCGCTTCATGTGGAACTATGTCGGTATCGTGCGTAGCAATAAACGGCTGGAGCGAGCCTACAACCGAAATCGCAATATCCTTGAGGAAATCCGAGATTATTATTGGAACTTCAAGCTGACTCCCGATCTAATTGAACTTAGAAACCTGAGCTTGGTGGCGGATCTCGTGATCCGCTGCGCCATGGCGCGGCATGAAAGCCGCGGTCTCCACTACAATATTGATTTTCCTTTGACCCGTGAAAGTTGGGCTAAGGATACAGTTTTGCGTCCAGAAACTAGCGGGGCGCACTAGCACGCCCAGCGCTAACCAGCGCGGTCTGACTGTATGCCTCCTAGTCTAACCTAGCCCTTTTGCTGCTAGCGCTTAGAGACTGCTCATCGCTCTCCCTAGCGGCGCATGCAGCGGCTAAGAAAAACCCGCAAAATAAGGCTTTTTAGCGCTAGATGCTTGAAATACTCCATTTTTCTTTAGGGTTAGCCGATTACAGTGATGAATGCCAAATTCCAGAACTGTCTTACAGCGCGGTGCCTCTACCGTGGAGCTAGCCCTTGTCGTGCCGCTACTTATGGGTGTGGCGTGGGGCTTTGTGCGGGTGGGCAATCTCCTGACCCAGGTGTATGTCGCACAGCAGGCTTCATATAGTGCCGTGCTTTTGGGTGCGGAGATCAACGCGGATGCGGAGACAGGCCTTGGGCTCATTCAGTCGCGTGCTGAGCTGGTGGTGGGGCACTCTGCCAATAATATGATTCCTGGAAATGGAGATCGCTATTTCGAGCCGTCATATGTAGTGAACACGGAGGCGCGGTTAGTTGAGGTGGATCTGGTAGCGCGCGTAAAGGATGCCGCCGAGGCCACCCTGCCTGCGGCGCTAGCTCAAAAGCTTGTAGCTCCGCTACTTACTCCGCGAACTGTGCTTGATCCCACCTACGAATTCCAGAATGGTCTCGGACATTATGACTGCGAGGGCGTATGGATTGGCGATTCACCGCTCGCTCAAACTTGTTGTAATGGCGGGTGTTCGGAAGACCAGGGTGGCTCCGGGTCGGGAGACTACGGCTCCAA
>JAIBBU010000011.1 GCA_019694515.1 Oligoflexia bacterium
AGGCTTAAAGCACGCCCGCGGCTCCGCGATGAGCTTCCTCATAGATTCTTTCCGGATGCACATTTAGATCCCAAACGATGCCGCACCATGAGAGCAGCTTTAAGCAGTAATGGCTGATATCGATCTCCCACCAGTACATCGACTGCCGCTCAGCGCCGGGATACCGATGATGGTTGTTATGCCAGCCCTCTCCGAGGGTGATTAACGCAAAGACTAGACTATTACGGCTATCATCGGTGGTATTGAAGCGCCGCGTACCCCAAAGGTGGGTGAAGGAATTGATACAGAAGGTGCCGTGATAGAGCAGGGTCGTGCTGATGCAGAATCCCCATACGAAAAGCTGAAACGCATTGGTGCCAAGCTCCGGATGAGCGACCGCGAGCCAATGCCCCAGCGCCAGCAACATCGCGGCCAGTGAAACGGGCGCAACTAGATGGTTGCGATCCAGCAATCTAAGCTCCGGAACGCGGGTCAGATCTTTTACCAGTTCAGGACGGGCGTGAATATACTGAGTACTGAGCACCCATCCGACATGGGCCCACCAAATTCCGTTCCAGCGCGGGGAATGAATATCATCCTCCAGATCAGAGTGTTTATGATGATGACGATGGTGCGAAGCCCACCAGATCGGCCCCTTTTGCGCCGACATGCTCCCCAAATAAGCGAGCACAAACTGAAACCAGCGGCTGGTCTTGTACGATTTGTGTGCAAAGTAGCGGTGGTAACCTCCGGTGATAGCGAACATGCGGACGAAGTATAACACCCCGCAGGTAACTGCGGCGAACCAGCTGAATCCGGCCCAGATGACGGCAATGCAGCCTAGGTGAATAAGCCAGAAGGTGCCCTGTTTCAAAATATTGATTAGCTCAATTTTGTCTTCGGGGGTTCGGTCGTGGTGCATGCAACCTCAATAAAAAATAACTGCAACCTGGCTTGGGGCTACGCAAAGGCGGAATGGATTTCGCATCCTTTTGGGATGCGAACGCTCTACATTCCTGAAGGCGAGGCTGATCATAGCATGTCCCGTTGGAGCGCGCTTCCCGAAACCATGAAGTTTAGTACGATTTAATTTTGGTCGAGGTTCCGATAGTCGCAGGCGGTCTCCTCCGAAGCTCCTATCCCTATGGAGGCGTCCTAAGGGGGCCAAGCTAATGCATCCGGGCAGTTAGATTGGGGAGCACCCCAGCGCCGAATGAGAATTTTACTGAAGCGTCTGCCGCTGTGTTAAATTTTCTGTAATTCCGGCATATTGAAGCATCGGCTACCTTTTTTGTTGGAATGCGTTTTCTTCTGTTGCTCCTACCTTGGTGCTGTACCTTGACCGCGCTGGCTGAACGCCAGCCGCTGCAGATCGGTGTAAGCATCAATCCTTTAGTTTCAGTTGTGGCGGCGATCGGGGGCCAAGCCGCGCAGACCAGCCTGCTCGTGCCGGCGATAACCGATCCCCACACATTTGAACTTTCCCCGCGGCAGCTTCGAACCATCGAACGGAGCGATCTGCTGGTATTTGTCGGGCTGGGACTCGAATTTTGGGCTCGTAATTTTTCGGCTAGCCAGCGTGCTAAGCTTTTTCTGTTAGGGAAAACCCTGCTCGAAGATAATCCCCATGTTTGGCTGGATCCGACCTTGCTTCGATCGCGCCTGCCGGAGCTGGCCGATCGGATGTGCGGGTTACGTCCGGAACTCTGCGCAACATTTCAGCGCAACCTATCGACCTATCAGGCCTTGCTGCTCCAGCTCGATCAGGAGCTGGCCCTGGAAATCAAAGGCTGGAGCAAGAAGAATTTCGTGTCCTATCATCCGGCTTGGCACTATTTTGCAAAACACTACGGCCTGACTGAGATCGGTGAACTAAAGCGGGGCCATATGAGCGATATCTCGATCCAGGAATTGCAAGAGCTGCTTAAACGCTCGCATAACTCCGGAGCCTCGGTATTCCTAATCGAACCGCGCGGCGCTACGCAGCAAGTTTCTGAATTCGCTACCCGTTTGGGTTTCGAGGTAGTGGAGGTGGATGATTTGGGATTAGCGGGCGAGGATTATATTAGTTTGATGCGACGCAATGTGGGCGCTCTAGCGCGGGTGATGAAGTGAGTTCGTACGCCATTCAGTTAAATGACCTGGATCTGAGAATTGAGAATCGGCTGGTTCTAGAGAATATCTCGATCAATATTGAACCGCAAAAACTAATCGTAGTTTTTGGACCTAACGGTGCGGGCAAAACCTCGCTGCTGCGGGTGCTGTTGGGGCAGTTAAAGCCCACTCGAGGAGAGGTCCTAATCTTTGGCGAGCCGGTCGAACAAGGGCGATTGCAGATCGGGTACGTGCCGCAGCACGTGCTGGGCCGCCGTGATTTCCCGATTACGGTCGAAAAGGCGGTCATGTTGGGCCGCTTAAGTAAGATTGGGCTGTTTAGGCGTCCGCAGAGATCAGATTTTGAAGCCTGCGAAGAGGCCTTGCTGAATGTGGGCTTGGAGGCTCTCGCCCAGAAGCCGCTCTCTGATCTTTCCGGCGGACAGCGCCAGCGGGTCTTCCTGGCCCGTGCGCTCGCCGGAGAGCCGCGCATTCTGCTCTTGGATGAGGCAACCTCCGGGGTCGATGCCGGCGCTAAGGAAAATCTCTACGATTTACTGGTGCGGCTGAAGGAGCAGCTGACGGTAGTTTTCGTAACCCATGATATGAGTGTGGTGTCCCGAGCGGTGGATGTGGTGATGTGTCTTAACCGCACCCTGGTCTCGCATGGTCGTCCGGAGCAGGCCCTGAGCGACGAAGCGCTTGCTTGCATGTACGGAGACCGGACTTCATTGTTTACCCACTGCAATGTTTCGCATGTGCATGTGCACAAGCACGAGTAGCCACCATGTTTGAACTTTTACAGTACGATTTTATGCAGCGCGCCCTCTCAGCGGGTGCAATCGTGGGGCTGGTCTGTTCGGTGCTGGGAGTGTTTGTGGTGCTGCGGGGGCTTAGCTTTATCGGAGCAGGAATTTCGCACGCCGCATTTGCGGGTGTGGCGCTCGCGTTTTTGCTTGGTATTCCTCCGGTGTTAGGAGCTTTCGTCTTTTGTTCCTTGGTCGCTTTCTCGATTGGCTATGCGAGCCGGCTTGGCAAGATTCGCGAGGAAACCTCAATTGGAATCCTTTTTGCCGCTTCGATGGCGCTGGCGGTGCTGCTGTTTGGCTTGATGAAGAATCCGAATGTTGACGTGATGTCCTATCTATTCGGGGCAATCTTATTGATCTCCGGTTACGATCTGTATGTTTGCGTGGTATTAGGTGGTTGTGTATTGCTGGCGCTGTTCCTTTTTTACAAGGAGATCGTCAGCGTGGTATTCGATGAAGAGCTGGCGCGAGTTTCGGGTGTACCGGCTACTCTGATTGTGTATCTTCTGCTCGTCATGCTTTCCCTCAGTGTCGTGGTGTCGATGATGGTGGTCGGAACGATCTTGGTGTCCGCGCTGATCGTTACACCGGCGGCGACCGCGCTGCAGCTTTCCAAGAATATTGATCGGGTCGTTGGAATTGCGGCGCTGTTGGGTGTCGCAGAGACGGAAGGTGGTTTAGTGCTGTCTTACTATTTAAATTCCGCGCCGGGGCCCACCATCGTGCTGCTATCTACGGCTATTTTTGCCCTGACGGCGCTTACCCGAAAACTGGCTTAAATCACCCCATTTCCTCAGGTATACTAGCATTTTAGCGCATGATAAACTTTTGATTGAGTGGTCCGCGTTCTTTAACAATTTGCCCGGGTAGAAGCTTCAAATCTCTGTCCCCTAGTCCGCCGCACGCTCGGCTGAGTAACGGGACATGAGAGTGCCAAAAGGTTTTTAGATCCCAGCCCCTGTACTGGCCAATGCAATCCGATCCGTTGGACTGCATTGGTCAGTACCTGTTCACCGAAGTTCAAATCCACTTCAAGACAGACCGGGGGAGTTCAGGGATGAAGGATGTAGAAGTTCTCAACAGCCAGCGGCTGGGGACCAGGGAACTGCGTCCGCTGTCGCTGCACAAGGTGTTTCCGCTGATCAATCCGGAGCGGATGGCGATCTTGACAGACGGGGACGGGACGTTGTTTGACAGCAAGCCGACCAACGTCAGAGGGTTTCTTGCGGCGGTAGATCGTTTCTACCTCGACCGGGCTCCGGCCGACGTAGTCGAACGGGCGAAGATTCACATCGTCGACTGCCACCGTCTGGGCCAGTACGCCTGGTTCAGACGCGACCTGTGGGCAATCCTCAGGCCATACTCTTCCGGTCTCTTCGGAGACGAGGTGGAGATGGACGAGGCGCTGTCGGCCGTGCGAAACCAGTACGTTCTCGACGCGGTCGGCAGGGGAGAGATCGTGCTGTTCCGGCAAGTGCTGCTCTTCTTCCAAGAGCTTGCATCGGTCGGAAGGCCGGCGGCTCTCTACAGCGCCAATGGAAAGGCGCTGATGGAGAAGATGTTGACCATGATGCTGGGGGGCGAGGAGGAGATGAACAGGCTTCTCCCTGTCCGGCATTATGGGAGATCGCTGCCGGGAGATCTGAGGTCGAAGCCGTACCCGGACGGGTACGAGCTCGCGGCCAAAGACCTCCGCCGCAAACCCGAAGAGTGCGTGATCCTGGAGGACGAGGTCGAGCCGATCGTCCATGCCGTCACGGCGGGATTCGGTGGGGCCGTGCACTTCGAGGTCGCACAGCACGATCGGCTGGTGCGGCGCGAGCTCCGGGAGCGGCTGAATGGACTGCGTTGCCGGGTCCATGTCGCTCACAGGTTCCGCCAGCTGCATCTGTAGCAGCCGGTAAGGGATGGGGAATTCGCAGGCCGACGAAAGTCAGCCCGCGGATTCCCCAGAGGGTTAACTGGCACTCTCAATCCCGAACCTTTTAATCTATGCCAAAATCGCCCCGCTCTGGCGGGCGAAATCCCTCAGATTAGATAGAATCTCCCGATCGTTGATAATTCTTGGCACCTTATGCTGCCCTCCCAGCTTTCCGCGACTTTTCATCCAGGCGGCGAATGTTCCGCTTGGAACGACCGCTAATTGCGGGGGATTAAGACCGAATCCCTTGGAGCGGTGTGCGGCGTAGTCCTCGTTGCGCTCGCATAACCGTCGATCAAGCTTGTTTTTAAAACTATCAAGCGCCGGAGCATTGGGCATGTTCTTGGCAAATTCGATCACATAAAGATGCCCACCTAGCTCACCGGCATGCTGCGGAAAGATCGGCCCGACCGAATAATCCGAGACCGCGCTTCCGATCTCCCGCGCCGCTTCCGATATGCTCTCTTCAATTTCCTCCGCGATCAGATGCTCTCCAAAAGCTGAGAGATAATAAGAGGTGCGTCCTGTGACTAATAGTCGCGGCACCTTGGTCTCTACAAATTTAACTGTATCACCTAACACATAGGACCAAAGACCAGCGCAGGTTGTTACGATCACGGCATAGTTAAGATCCGGCTGGATATCAGCAACCCAATGTCTTGTAGGATTAGGAGCGCCAAGCTCCTCCAGCGGTACAAATTCATAAAATAATCCGCCGTCCAGGTTGAGCCTCAAGCCTTCGCCGTAGCCACGATCAGCGATCGCGATGAAGCCCTCACTCGCTGGATATACCTCACGCAGCTCGGCGTGACTGCCCTCAAGCAGATCCTGAAACTGTTTCAGATATGGAGCAAAGTTAACTCCGCCATGCACCAACAGTTCTAAGTTCGGATAGAGGCTATGGAGCTTTCCATCGGTGCCCGGCTTGAGCTCGGAAAGTTTTTTAACCAAGATCAGCATCCAGGCCGGCACGCCACTCAAGGTTCGGATGTCCTGCCGCAGCGATTCGCGTCCGAGAATCTCAATCTTTTTTTCCCAGTCGCTGATTAATGCCAGCTCAAGCGGTGGAAAATAGCGCGGCCTCGCCCACCATGGCAGGGTCTTTACGACAATCCCACTCAGATCTCCGCTCCAGACTCCTGGCGCCTGTTTCACTAGATCGGCACTGCCGCCCAGGAAGAAGCTTTTGCCTCCGAAAATCTTGCTGTGAGGTCGATTGGTCACGTGGTAGACGAGCAGATCCAATCCCGCACGGCTATTCGACCGCACCATCTGTCTTGAGCAGGGGATGTACTTGGTGGTGCCTGAGGTAGTGCCGGAACTCACCGGGATAAAGGGAATTAGTCCGGGCCAGCTACAGTCGTGGAAGTTGGGAAAACTCTCTTTCCAGTAACCATCCCAGAAATCTTCGTACTTTCGAAGCGGTACCTGCTTCTGAAATTGGGCGACATTCTTTATCTGGGTGAAGCCGTGATCGCGCCCGAAGCGGGTAGCTGCCGCGGTTTTCAATAGCTGCTTTAGCTGCTGCTCCTGTGTCTGCACAGGATCGAGGGCGCACAGTCGCGCCATGCGGTACTTAGCGTAACCGCGAAGAAGCGGGGTCAGATCGATCATTATAAGCTCATACCACGGGCGTCATGCTCGATCACGACCTCGGCCCCGCCGGTGTAAAGAATAATGGCATCTGGATGCCCAGAAAGACGATGGAAGAGTGAGGAACGGTCAGAAGCAAAGTTGCGTACCCGAGCCAGGCGGGGATAGGGTCGATCCCAATCCCATACGACATCCTCCAGCTCCACCCACTGTTCGTCGAATAGGTTCTTGATTTGGCTCCAGGGAAGACGGACGGTCATTCTTCGGGCTCCTCGAAATGTGCTGGAAATAGGGCCGGAAAACATTCTACCGCAGCTCAGCGATGCAGGCAACGAAAGCTTGCTGCCTCCCCTGGTTGCGCTATACACTCTTGAGCCAGCAGGCGGGACCGACCTTGGTTGGCAGCTCTGTCGCCCTAGACACGTTGTTTGGGGAGTTAAGGAGAGGCGCGCTTTTCAAAATTCACTGGAGAGCGGCTGGACCAGGTTAATGAGCAAAATTAAGAATATATCCGGATTTCCCGAGTGGCTGCCGCAGCAAAAGATCGTTGAAGAGCGCTTGATTCAGCGGATCAAGGCGATCTATTCGAGCTTTGGGTTTACTCCGATTGAAACGCCTGCGGTGGAGCTGGTCTCCACCCTGACCTCAGGCAGTGAGGTGGATAAGGAGATCTATGCTATTCGCCGCCTGCATGATGACGGCACCAAAGAGGCCGAGCTGGCGCTGCACTTCGACTTGACGGTGCCCTTAGCGCGTTATGTAGCGCAGCACTTTAGTGAACTTGATTTTCCTTTCAAGCGTTATCAGCTCCAAAAATCATGGCGTGGGGACCGTCCTCAAAAAGGCCGGTTTAGAGAGTTTTATCAGTTTGATATCGACATTATCGCGCGCGACACGTTGCCGCTTAGCGCCGATGCCGAAACAATCATGGTGTTGGACCAGGTCTTTGAAGCGCTGGATTGCGGGAAGTATCTAATTCGTCTCAATAACCGCAAAATTCTTTTAGGGATTTATGCTTCGTTGGGGCTTGATGACGAGCAGCGACGTGCTGCCATTGTCGCAGTTGATAAGATTCTAAAGATCGGGCGCGACGGGGTAACGAAGGAGCTAACCGAACAGGTCAAGCTCGATAGCTTGGTCGCAGAGAAGATCGTGGATTTGGCCGATGTCCGGATCGTACCCTCAGAGGCGGAATACATTCTTAGCAGCCTGGAGATCGACGATAAGACTTTCGTTAGCGGCAAGCAGGAATTGGTTGAGCTAATTAGCATTCTGCCCGAGGAAACGCTTAAGAATATCCAGATCGATCTTAGTCTGGCACGCGGGCTAGATTATTATACCGGTGTCATTTTGGAGGTGCAGCTGGAGGATTATCCGCAGTTCGGGACAGTCGCTTCCGGGGGACGCTATGACGATCTGGCGTCGCGCTTTATTAATAAGAAACTGCCGGGGGTAGGTGTGTCACTCGGGCTGACCCGTTTTCTAGATTTGGCTTTTAGCAACGACCTCTTTCCGCTCGACCGCAAGTCTCCCACCCAAGTATTGGTGGCGGTGAACTCGGAACAGCAGCGCAAGGCATGCAACGAAGTGGCGCAGCGCATTCGAGATAATGGAATCGCCTGCGAGGTATCGCTAGGGTCGCAGCGCTTAGGAAAACAGATCGATTATGCGGATGCTAAAGGGGTGCGCTTCGTTATTTTTGTAGACCCCGACACTCAGCATCTCGAGGTTAAAGATCTTGTATCTAAAGAGCAGCACCCGATCGGCGATTTAAGCAGCTGGTGTCGTACTACTTTTGGCGCGATCGAGGCGTAATGCGTTTGTTAACGCCATCACTAGACTGGCTGCTGATCTGCGTGCCGATCACGCTGTACCTGGAGCATTTTGCTCCTCAGCAGGGGACCGCCGTATTCGTCTTTTCATGCTTAGCAATCATTCCGCTCGCCGGCTGGATGGGCCGTGCCACGGAGAGTCTTGCTAGCAAAATGGGAGAGGGGATTGGCGGACTTCTGAACGCGACCTTTGGCAATGCCGCCGAACTTATTATTGCGATTATTGCTTTAAGCCGCGGGATGACCGAGGTGGTGAAGGCTTCCATTACCGGTTCGATTATTGGAAATATCCTTTTGGTGATGGGGGCGAGCTACCTGTTGGGCGGTTTGCGCTACCCTGCGCAGCGGTTTAATGCCACGGCCGCACGTTCTCAGGCGACGACTCTAAGTCTCGCCACGATTGCTTTGATTATGCCCGCAGTGTTTTGGTTCACGGTGGCGCCGTCTGCCGCCAGTACTCTTGAGCGCAACCTCAGCCTCGATATTTCAATTGTACTCCTAATTACCTACGGACTGAGCCTGCTGTTTTCACTGCGCACCCATAAGGAACTTTTTCAGGGAGAGGAAGTCGAGCACGCCGTTGAGCATCACTTCAGCGTCAAGGCGGCGCTAGCCATTTTGATGCTGGCGACTGCGGGCGTCGCCTGGATGAGCGAGATCTTAGTCGGCGCTGTAGAGCATGCGGCGCATGCATTCGGCATGAGTAGCATCTTTGTGGGTGTGATTGTGGTGGCGATTATCGGCAATGCTGCCGAACATAGCACTGCGGTACTGGTGGCGCGCAAGAATCGCATGGACCTTAGCATGGGGATTGCGATCGGCAGCAGTGTTCAGATTGCGCTATTTGTGGCGCCGCTTCTGGTAATCCTCAGCTATTTTATCGGCCCGCAGCCGATCGATCTCTTGTTTACCCCGTTAGAGATTGTTTCAATCGCCCTTGCGGTCTGGATTGCAGAACAGACTTCCGGCGATGGTGAATCTAACTGGTTCGAAGGGGTGCAGCTGCTGAGTGTCTATCTGGTACTGGGAATTATCTTCTATTTCCTTCCCTAGCTCCGATTGCCGAAGCGCAGCATTGCGTCAATTGTGCGCTGCGCTGAATCCGACTTCAGAAAATGTGCTGTTAGTTCCTGCTCTACATTAAACCCCAACTTATGATGCAGCGAGGTCAGCTTCTTTACGATCGAAGCCTCAGCAACGTTTCGCAGTGCGCTGACTAGACGTGCTGTGCGGCCGGTAGATTTCGCCGCGATGCTCATCGGAATAAAGGTAAGATCGACCCCCAACTCTAGGCAGGCTTTCAGACACTCGCCGCGGGCAGCGTCAATCATGCTTTGGTTGCCCGTCGCCTGCCCCTCTGTGAATTTCGCGCGCGCGTCAGCAAAAGTCTTGGTTGGTCCCAGAATGGGAGCGACTTCAGCAATCCGTCTAAGTACGCGCTTGGGAAGCGCGGGCTCCTCGCCGGGTTCAAGGGCGAGAGCGTCCAGCGCATGATCTGCAACTGTCCCGGTTTTATCGGCAGCAGTCTTCGAACCGCGCGCCACCGCTGCTGCTGCAGCGATAAGCCCGCGGCCCGGTTGTCGGATCGTTGCCAGGTCGAATTCAGGCTGAGGTTCAGGGGCGGTTTTTACCTGAGGCGGAACGGCAATATCCGGCATAGGAAGCTCCTATTAATGAACTTAATATGAGCAGTGAAAGGCGGAGTGTACGGTTCGGGGCTTAGCGCGCAGGAATCGAGGTGCAGTTAGCTATTGAGCCGCAAATTTATAAAGCTTACCTTCCACATAGGAAGCAACATACAGCTCCTTTTCGGAGTCCACGCCAAAGGTTGAAATCGCGAGATTGCTGTCAAAAAGCTGTGTGACTGCAGCTGAGTGCGTGGTGCGGGTTAAGGCCCAAATACGCCCTGTTACAAAATCTCCGTAGATATATTTGCCAACCAATCCCGGCAGCTCTGTCCCCCGATAGACGTAGCCCCCGGTTATAGATCCCCCCACCTGATGTGAATATTCGTGTACCGGAAGAGTAAGGTTCCTCCGGCTGCAGCCGGAGGAGGGTTGATAACAAGCCGTTCCTTCCATCGTGTTCCAGCCATAGTTGTGGCCGTTGCTGATAAGATCGATCTCCTCTCTTTCGTTTTGTCCCACGTCGCCCGCCCAAAGCAGACCGCTTTGTGAGTCGAATGAGAAACGCCAAGGGTTTCTGAGGCCAAATGCGAAGATCTCCGGTTTAAACCCCTGAGCATTCGAGGCAAATGGATTGTCGCTGGGGATGGCGTAGTGCTTGCCGTCGGCAGTGTGGTCGACATCGATACGCAGGATTTTACCAAGAAACTTGGTCCGATCCTGTCCGTTCCCTTGAGGGTCGCCGCCGCTTCCTCCGTCACCCAGACCGATATAAAGATACCCGTCAGGGCCGAAGGCCAATGCTCCGCCGTTATGATTCTCAAAAGGCTGTTGAACGGTCAGCAAGATCAGCTGGCTTTCAGGATCTGCGGCGTCATTGTTGCCGTTTGCGACCCTAAAGCGCGCGATCACAGTGGCGCCATCTGCCTCCCGGGTATAATTCACGAAGAAATAGCCGTTGGTAGCAAAGTCAGGGTGAAATGCTAGTCCCAGCAGTCCCCGTTCCCCGCCGTCTACGATCAGCGACCTGATATCCAAGAACTCGGATTTGAGGGGGTTAGTGCGTAGATTCTTGATTAACTGAATGCGGCCCGCCTGCTCCACGATGAGTAGCCGATCTGATTCGTCACCGGGATATTGAATATCTACCGGACTAGAGAAGGTGATGCCTGGGAAAGCCTCGCGCAAAATCAAGCTCCCAGGAATTATGCGGCGACGCAGCGCCGCTAACCAGGTAGCCATGTTTCTAAGACCGCTGCTGGAGGGGCGGATGGTTAAACGCTGAATATTTGAGAGGGACTGCGAGCCTGAACAATTCGTCAGCACTCGCAGGAAAAATGGCACTCCGCCGCTTCGGTCGATTCCTTTCAGATCACGGGCGGTAAGCTTTGTCGGCACGGAGGCTCCGGCTGCTGTGATGATATTCGTAGTCGCAGTGGGATTCGAGCTCAGGGCATTCCGGCGTGCGGCGGCATACAACGTGTATGAGCAATCGGCTGCAGACTCGGCCGGGGTGATGGTGAGTGTCAACTTCGATCCCGCCAGTGAAAAGTTGCCGCGCAGCGATACCTCAGGAGCTGCGCTCAATGCTAGCGGGAAGAATAGAAGAATTAAGAGGGTCGTCGAAATGCGCATGTGCTGTCCTTGCCGGTTGATCATGGCGGCTTTAGCCAGCTTTTAGCATGATCCCGCGCAATCCGAAAAGAAAGGTCTCTAAGAGCTTTAGGCAGCCACTAATTCGGGTTCAGCGTCCAGCGGCGAGTGAGATAGCGCCGCGCGTGGTCCCAGTTCGATCTCTAGGGCAGCCAGCAATTCTTCCTGTCGCGCATTGGAGGCGTGTTCCAAAGCTTCTCGGTCCTGGCGTTGCTGCGGAGAGACTTCAAGTCCCAAAGCCTGCGCCTCGGATCGTGCGAAGGCGTCGCGGATCTCAATATCGTTGGTCAAAGGCACGATACCGGCGGCAGAGAGGCGCAGCCCTTCGAAGCTGTCTTCTTCTATGGTGATCGCGGATGATGTATGCGGCTCGGCCGCATCCGGCTCGGCTGTAATTAGTCCCTCCTGCGCAATCGCCTCTTCGACCGGGGGCAGTTGAGCCTGTTCGGGTTGCTCTTCGCCGGGCTCTAGGATGTTGCGTTCCGATCCTTCAAGCCCAGTCGCATGATGCTTCATTACCTCGGCCGTCGCGGTGGCAAGTTCGATTTTCGCACCGAAGGGAAGAGCTTCAGCACCCGGCATAGCATCTACAGCCTGTCGAGCGGCGCGATCATAGCTGCCGATTGCATCGCTGATTCCAACTGTGCGCACACCTTCGCGGTCGGGAAGATTAAAGGGGGTTTGCAGCGCCGCAGCGATCCCCGAACGGTCAACCCGCAGCGCGCGCTGATCAGCAGCTCGCCCAAAAGCCGATTGAGCATCGCTCAGCTCCGGGATCGCCTCCGAAGCTAATCCGGGGATAGGAAGCGTTCTGTTGTCTACTGCTAAGGCCATGACGTGTTTAACCCTGCCAATCTATATATAGGCCACACCGCCTATAAAGATTATGGTTCAGTTTAACAGGGCGTGATTTATTAAGCCAAAAAAATGCCGGAAATTCGAATAGTTATTATATTCGGGGCTCCATGAGCAATTTCAGTAAGTTATGGGGATGAGCAGGTGAAAGGCGGCGGGTTGTTTTGGCTCATGATTGTTGCGCTTGCTCCGCTTGGGATCATCTCGAACCTGCACTCCGTTTATGGTTGGGTAGATCCGGCCGAAACCATTTACCACGTACGCGAGCTGGCAGTCGGTCGGGTGCCGTATCGGGATATTTTTTCTCACCATTTTTTAGGCTATCTCTTCCCTTTAGCCCTGATTGATCGGCTGCACGCGATCACCCCCGATTTTTTCTGGGCGCTGGTGGTCGCCAACAATCTGCTGTGTGCTCTGCTGACCTTCCTAGTGGTTAAAGAGTTGGCTGATGAGAGCAGTGCCAAGCTTGGGGCCTTGGCCATGATTACGGTCGGATGGCTTCCGGGGTGGTATGGCGATCTGTTTGTGAACCAAAATTATTATTGGCCCGTCCAGCTAATCTACTTTTGGGCACTGCTTCGCGCAGCGCAGAGACGGGCCGTCTCTTGGTATGCCCTGAGCGGGCTAAGTCTGGGGGCCCTGGTGGTCCTCGATCAGAGGCTGCTGCTCTTTGCAGCCCTGCCTCTCCTGTTGTGGGGACCTGGGATGCTGAAACAGGTGCTGGCGCTGACCGGCAGCGCTGCTGTTTGTCCTCTATTATCGTTAGGGTATCTCTACCAAAATCGGGCGCTACAAGATTTTTGGTATCAGACCATCGTGTTCCCCAGCGCAGTAAGAAATGTGGCGATCGCTAGCAGTTTAGCTGCCAGATTCCGAGAGCTTTTGATTGGTGCACTTAGCACCGAGCCGCTTGCGCTCTTGTTGGCGGCCGTCAGCGGAGCATTAGCTATACTCCTAGAGCGACGCCGCCATGTGCGTTTGGTTCTCGCAGGGTTTCTACTTTGCAGCTTGGTCTGCGTACTTCTGGGAGGTCGAGCCTTCATTAATTATCTGCTTTTTCTGGGACCAGGCATGCTGGTCCTGATCGGGTGTTTGCCGTTCTACTCGGCCAAATTCGGGTTAACCGCTAAGCGCGCTGCTTGTGCGATAGTGCTCACCTTGTGCCTGCTCAGTGCAGCTTCCCCGGCATTACGTTACCTAAAATTCGGCAAGGCGTTTGTAATCTCCCAGGAGGCCACACTGCTGGAAACTGCGGATTATGTTAATCAGAGCTATGGGACTTCCGGAAACATGTTCGTATGGGGATATGCGCCGCAACTCTATCTGCTAACGGACCGGCTTTCGCCTTTTAGAGACCTGAGCTTGTTGTCGGTTGTGGGTGGAAGCTTTCGCAGTGACTTAGAAGGCGACGAAGATATCTCACTTCCACTTTTCGACGAGTTAAAGCGCATGTTTCAAGACACCCCGCCGCAGCTTTTGGTGGTGTACGGCGTGCGCGGTCAGGAGGTGTTGCGCGATCCGGCATTCTTGCTGACCCAGCGCATGCCGACTGCCCCCTATCCGCAATGTGATTTTGACAAAATCAGCCGGCTAAGTTTCCTAAAATCGGCGATCGAAAATAACTATCAGCTGGTCAAGACCATCGATAATCACTACGACTACGCCAAGATTTATCTGGCCACCAGCGCAGCACCGCGGACGAAGAGCGCTATCCCATCAAGTTAGCTTAGTACCAGGCGGATTGTTTCAACTGTGGCTCTCTAAGAGAGGACTTCGCTTAAGGCTCGATCGATATCCGCCAGCGTGACTAGATAATCCCGTTTTTTGCCCTGACTCTCGCGTTTAAAAGCGTTCAGACCGGCGCGATTACAAATTTCCTTTATATCCGCGCCCGAGCGACCTGCCGTAATCTGAGAAAGATGCTGTAAGTCTACGCCGTCAGCCAATTTTAGTTTAGAAAGGCTTAGAGCAAAGAGGCGGGCCCGGCTGTCGAAATCCGGCAGGGGAATCTCGATTACTTTGCTTAGCCTGCCGGCGCGCTTTAATGCCGGATCGACTAGTTCGCCGCGATTGGTTGCAGCGATTATGTAAAGCCCTTCCGATTTTACGACTCCATCTACGAGCTGCAGTAGATGGTTGAGCAAATTCTCGGCCCAGGCTTGGCCTCCGCCTAATCGCATTTTGCCGATTGAATCAACCTCATCGATGAAGATGACAGCAGGTGCGTGTCGGCTTGCGGCGCTAAACAATCGCGATAGATTCTTTTCCGATTCTCCTACCCACTTAGATACGACCTCATCCATCTTAAGAGCGAAGAAGGCCATGCCGGCGTTAGTAGCCATTACTTTGGCAATAGTAGTCTTGCCGGTACCTGGTGGCCCATTTAGGAGGATCCCTTTGGGCACCTCGATGCCATATCTTTTTGCAGTTAATGGATCCTTGAGCAGATTCACGACCGACACCAACTCTTCTTTGAGCGAATCCGCGATTACCAAGTCCCCCCAGCCGTATTGTTCGACCTTGGTATTTAAGGGGGCCGGGTTGTATCCGGTCTGGGACTTAAGATCCTCGCCCGTTTGTTGCTGATGGCTGCGAGCACGGGGCATGAGCCCACGCATCGCACTTGAAATGATTAGCAGCGTAAGGGCCAGTGGTGCGACGTGCAGGAACAGCAACATCATCTGCTCGCGGGAGTACTCACGACTCACGATCAGCTTGACCACCACCAATCCGGCTAACACAATTGAAAAACCGGCTAATAGGAAATCTAATCGTTGCAGGACGGCGGGTGCGTACCAATATCGGGCGTGATAGCCAAAATAGAGGAAGGGCATGAGAAAGAAGATCAGCAGCGTAGTGGGAGAAGGCTCGAAGAGCTGGACCAAATCCATTCTAAAATTCTCGCAGAAAGGCAACTCCAAAGCAATTTATCCAAGCGGCGCCTAAAAGTGATGGAATGCCGCAGTTAGATTGCAGGTGCTGCTTGCGGCTGGTATCCTGAGCGCACTGCATGCAGACTCCCTCTAAGAATATTCTGAAGGTCGCGCGTACGCTATTTGCGGAGGCGGAGGAGATCTCTTGTTTTGTTGACAGCTTGGCCAAAGATCAGCGCGAGCATGTTGCTGTGCTTTGGACCAAAGATCGCCCACAAACTGCGCCGTTCCCCGTCATCCCCCAGTTTGATTTTCAGCCGCAGTTCGTCGACATGGTACCGTGGGAGGCGCGACCGGCGGCTTCACCCTTGCATGAGGCGGGTTCTTTTTATGTTTTGGATCCTTCCTCTGTTTTCTGCGCTTCCGCGCTTTCTTCGATTGCGCCCAATACTGGGCCGATCCTGGATCTCTGTGCTGCTCCGGGAGGGAAGTCGATCGCAGCTTGGGCGCAGCTTCATCCGCAGCTATTGGTAGCAAATGAGGTGATAGGAAAGCGGCTGCCTGCATTGATATCCAATCTCCGCCGCTTACTGATTGCCCCCGTGATCGTGTCCTCCTCTGACAGCAGCTGGTTTGCAGCGGAGTTTCGCAAGTCGTTCGCCTTGGTAGTGTGCGATGTCCCTTGCTCCGGGCAGAGTCTGCTTGCCCGCGGGCAGGGAAATGCCGGCGCATTCCATCCAACCACAATTAATTCCAACAGCCGTCGGCAGCGGCGGATAGTAGCAAATGCTGCACAAGCGGTCGCGCCGGGGGGCTATCTGCTCTATTCAACCTGCACTTTTTCACCTGCAGAGAACGAAGAGATTGTCCAATGGTTGATGCGGAAATTTCCCCAATTTGAAGCGTGTGCAGTGGCGATGCTAGAGCCTTACCGCTCGCGATTGAGTGCTGCTCCCTGCTATCGTCTGTATCCGCACCAACGCAAAGGCGCGGGGGGATTCGTATGTCTAATGAGAAACTGCGAGAGTGGCGACGCGGCGCCCCTCGAAATCTCTCTAATTCGGCCGTACTTTCAGGCCGGGGTCGATCTGCCTCAGTCTGAAGCCCGGGCTAGGAAGATCGGTTCGCGCTCAAGCAGAGGCGGGAGCAGGGGAGACGATTGAGTGAGGAGCTGAGTCGGGAGCGCAGTTTGGCGTCTCGCAATCACCTTTAGGGCGCTATCGGCGACGGTGTCGATGCGCACTTGTCCGTAAAGTGAGATCAGGCTGATGCGGGGTACAGGCATCTCTGTTCCCTTGAGCTCGGAGATCTCGATATCTCCGTCAGCGATTAAAATTGTATCTGCGCTAACGACTAAGGATTTAATTGCAGCTGCGCCGATTACTAATAGTCGCGGGCTAGCGATGGTTAGGCGTTCCGCCAACATATTGCCATTAATGATCTGTTCACCCGCTAAGGTTAAGTTTGCGAATTTGCATTGGCGCGTGCTCCTGGAAAGTAAGGGTGTAGGAGTGGTCGATTCGCCGCAGATCCAAGGGAAAATCCCCGGCATTGAAAGATCGAAAGCCGGAAATGCTCCACCCAGGTTGTGCTGGTTTAGGATGGGTGCATCCAGGTTAGCGGAACTCTTCGGATAAAGGCATAAAGCGTATTGAGATAGGTGCGTCAGCGGGCATGGCTCGACTGTTGTTAATGCTGCAGAGTTTTCGATGGCGCTTTGAATCGCATTATTGTTTGCGCTCAATTGAGTTAGCGCAGACTGCCATCCACCGACGACCCAGTTAGAGCGTTGCCAACAAAGCAGCACTAAAACACTCCACACCAGGAGTATCGGCGCACAAACAAGCAGGATCGAACCGCGCATTTTTTTCATCTTTAAGGTCGATTTAGCAAAAAATTGATGGGGGCCGCTTTAGCCCAATGTGAGCAAAGCTTAGCTACTACCGAAAATCCCCTGGGATCGGCCAGCTCCATGGTCAAGCGCTGGATGCCGTTTATATTCTGGTCTGCGAATGCGAGCGTTGCGCTGCGAGGGAGCGTCAGTAGTGGTTGGTTCTCAAGGTTTCTTGTGCCGCTGTGCCCTAGGTATCTGAGTGTCCCGGCGCGATCGAGGTAGATAGTATAAATGCGCGCAAGGGGCAGTAGTATTAAGGGCGGGTCGATTGTTACGGCAGGCAGTGAAGCTAGCATGCCCTGGACTGGACGTAGGACCAGGCTAAAGCAGCGTCCGCGCCGTATTATCTCCTTGCTTCCGGGAAGCGCATATTCGCTATTTGTGGTTAATCCAACTCCAAGATAGTTACGGGGAAGTCGGAGCGGAGCGCCGGTAGCGGAATAACGACGGCAAACCCTGAATTTTGTCTTATTGTTGAAAGACTCGGATTTCACAATATCCAGACCGGCGGCGGTCATCGCGCTAAATGAGGTTAGAGCACTGGACTTTGAATTTGGGGTCCGTCGACCCTTCATAATTGCATTTGGCGAGCCATCTGCCAGCCGAATCATGCCAGCGGGGTGTATCCGCCAACGCGTCTGTAAGGGATGCTCATCAAACTCTCTAATGGCATCACTCGCCACCGAAGTCAGAATTATTGCGCCGTGCGCCAGCTGCTGCTGATTTCTCAGTTGGCTCCCCATGTCTGCGGTTGTGACAAATATCCCAATTAGCAGCGTCATCATGCCGACTACACCGGCACATACTAGTAACGCCTCCAGCAGCGCAAAACCTTTAGGGGATCTCATTTGTGGCAAGCTCCAGGTAGGCACCATGAATTTGAGGGCCTCGTGGGGGGCTGGTTTGGCACCTCAAGAATTGTCTTGTCCGGCTAAAGTGCTCGCTTCTGCAAATCGTGAACTGGCCCGCTTCTCTCTGAAAAGCCTCGGTTAGGAGCGGCTTTGCGAATTGCTGTGAGAAACGCAGCGCCGTGGCAGCGCGATATTGTATCGTTGCGAGAGCTGCCGCTATTAATGCGCTGAGGCCGATCGCCATCAGTAGATCAACGAACATCGCGCCGCGCTCTGAGCTTAACATTGCAGTTTAACTCGACCTCGAAGTGAAATGGTTAATGTGCAGCTGGAGGTTCCAGTGCTCAGCATAAGAGTGGCGGGCGATGCCGACTGTCCCTGATAAAAGACAATTTCACCAGCTCTTCGGTTGGTGAACGAAAGTCTTAGTCCCTTGGCCAACGGAACGGCCCTAAGAATCTTGCCGTTTCTGGAGAAGCTGATGCTGTCTGATTGCGCAGAGATCTCGATGCGGCTGTTCTCTAGTCTGGAGAGCAGATAAGCTCGTTCTATCTCAAGCTGTAATTTTTCTGCAGCGAGGCGGAGAAATGTTCGTTCCCTAAGCTGCGATAGCCGTGGCACGGTGAGCAGCACGAGAGCTGCGCTAATCAGCAGTGCGCCGATGAGCTCTAGTAATGAGGAACCGCGCAGACGGCCAGCGTTTTCTTTCACGCTTACCTATTTCGTCGAGTTGGATGAAATGTTTCCGGATGGCTGGAAGCTCTATGATTTCAAATTGATAGCTTCGGACAGGCGGTCTCGCTGGATAGCTACGTGATCCAACCCTTTGGTTTGACTAGCTGCACCAAAATGCTACCATAATATGCAGTTGTTAGAGGTCCACATGAACAGATCCGCGGCTCCTATAAACAAGCAGCACCATTCCTACTTCGATTCTGAGACGAAGTCCGCCGCACTGACGATCAAGTTCGAGAGCAAAATTCTTCTTTTCCTTATCCCCTGCTAGGGGGAAAAACGGTTCACTTCGACATAGCTGCTCTCAAACCCAACCCGACCAAGACGGTCGATGTGTGTGTCCCCAAGGGAAAAATGGATCCATCAAGCAATAGTCCTAACGCGCCTGGCGAGAACCCCAAAGAAACCTCTGTTGCCGCCATTGCTCTAACTATTGGGACTCAGCCAGAAGAGGTGCGGACCGATAGCGCTCCGAAAGTGGACCCAGAAGCGGTAGAAATGCGTCGTCTAGGCAAGGCCTGGACTAAGAATATCGTCCATCCTATTTCGTTTCAGAGCATTCCTGAATTTTTTTGGCGCGCACCGCAAAAAGCAGTTGGCTCGATGCTGTGCCTGGAAGCATGTTCGGCTTCGGGGCCCAGCTTGGGGCTGCCTGTAGATTTGCTAGGAGTCGTGGCTCGGCAGGTCATATTCAATCGATTCTTTCAGATTCCCACCTTAGTATTAGATGTGGATTCATCGGCGTCTCGCTGTCGCCGCGTGCTCACGCGCGAAGAATCGCGGCTGCTGGAGAAAAGCAATGCGACTTTGATCGATTTTGTTCAGCACGTTTCAGCATATCTAAAATCGGCCGAAAGCCGTATTACGGTTGTTGCTTCTGATACTGAAAGTTTGGATCAGGAAGCGCACAGTCAAGCCCAAGCGGAAGTCGAGCGAAACCTAAGAGAGAATCCGCAGTTGGTGCTTGCTGATCAGGTAATTAGAGAACGCATCGTAAGAATGGAAGCGCTGCGCATACAGTATGGCGCACGGGCTCGCGTCGGCTGGAGCAGTATTAATTCGCGCAAACGACCGGCGGAACTGGAGCGCACACAGTCGCAATACGCCCAGGCTCACAACGCCGAGCTTTGCGACGGCTACATTGACGCATATTTACAGCAATCATTTCCCGAGCGCTTTGCTTGCGTTTACGCGCCGCCCGCCGAATGCCTGGAGGTTTCGATGCATGTTTCTCCAATTACTGTGAATCCGATCTATGAACGCGATTCGAGTCGGCCATTCAAGCCAATGCGGGATGGTGACGGGCGCTTGCTGCATGGGCGCATCCTGTTAGATGACGTTTCATCTTTTGATGCCTTAGTTTATGGCGCTGAGGAAATTGGCAATGAGATGGCCGACCCAATCAAGCGCGATCAGAATCGAGCGCGTTACGCACGCTGTATTAACTACCTTTTCGATACCGCCCATCTGGTGCGCGTCGCGATGCCCGGCCTAAGGACGCCGGTTGACGCAGCCTTAGCCTCGCAATTTAGCTCTGCGGAGCAGCAGTATAGCGATCTTTTTCAGCGCGCCAGAGTCGGCGTTCAATCTAGCACGCATTCGCTCGAAGAACTTCGAGTTGAGGTCCAAAGATCCTATCTTAGATTGACCGAGCTGAAGCGGCTTTTGGTGCTACCCCAGCTTGAGCATTTTGCGCGGATTTTTGCTCCGGATCATGCGCAAAGCTGGGAGGAGCATACTCAGCGTAGATTCCAGTACGAAGAGAGCTCGATCGGGTTGGCAGCCTAATCCGGCCGGGCTGATTACTCTTCTAGCAATGAACTGACACGCTGGGGATCAAGATTGCTAGTAACGATCTCCGCCGTTAAGTCTCCTGACCCGAATTTGGCTTGGAGTTCGTTGACGATATTCTGAGTCAGCTTTTCTGCATCGGCGATATCTTCAGGCCCGCCATCGGCTTGCCGCTGTGCGCTGGCCTCCCGTAATGAATCGCTTAACGTGGTTTCGGCCTTGGAGAGCGCGGCCTGAATTCCCGTACTGCCGGTTCGTGAAGCAGAGACGATTGCCTCTAGGGTACTAACCGCGGTTGTTGCCGCACTTTGGGTGGTCACGGTCACACCCGGATTATTGGTAAGGTATGAGAGCGACGCCGCTTGAATTGAGGTGTCGATTCCCAGCTCTTCGGAGTCGATATTGAAGCCTGCACCGGTTAGGGTGTTTTGCCCATTATAGGTAGCCCCATTATATATGCGGTTGATCTCGGATTCGATCGAATTGATTTCCGTGGCATAACTAGCCTGTGCTTTGCGATTCGCTGTATCTTCTGCTTCTTCCGCATACGCAAGTTGAGTCTCTCGCAGAGCCGTAATTTGGGCCGCCGCCTGCGCTGCAACGTCATAAAAGCTTTTGGCGTTTGATGCTAACAATAAGGGGCTACTTTGCTGTGGCTTGTCCGTAGCGACACTCGTCGTATCGGTCACTGGCTGGTTAATCGAAGCTGCCAGCTTGGTTCGCTCCGTATCCGGCGCATTTATGCGCAGGGAGCGACTGTCCGTGGTGAGTCCAATGCTTTTATCTACTCGAAAATTCATAAAGGTGGTGCTAAGCACTGCCTACGCCGAGCTGATACTCGGCGCAGGCAGCTTAAACAAGCTATCGCAGCAGTTTAAGTACGTTCGCGGCGCTCAATTTGCCCTGAGCCTGCACTCCAATTGAAGCGTTTGCTTTGATCGTCGCGGCCGTCTTAGAGGCAACCTCTTCGGCTACATCAACATCGCGAATACGAGATTCGGCTGAGCGCAGATTCTCCGTTGCAACATCGATGTTGCTGGTAGCAGTCTCCAATCGCGAACTGACTGAACCAATCTGTCCTCGCTTTTGACTGATGCTCTTAACAAACTCCGTACTGGCATCCAGCGCCTGTCGCGCCCCAGCCTGAGTGGAGATGTCCTTGCCAGCAATCGACGACACTAACGTGCCAAGGTCAGAGCCCTGCAGTGTAATCTGAGAATCAGATCCCGAGTCCAGCCCAATTTGGAAAGAGGTGCTTTCACCGGAAAATACCTTTTGTCCGTTGAATTCCGTTGAATCCACAATGCGCTGGGCTTCCTGACTCAACGCCTGGTATTCTTCATTGAGCGCCGATCGCTGAGAATCGGAGAGCGTGCCATTAGCGGCTTGAGTAGAGAGCTCCGCTAGGCGGGTACCAATCTGATTGACCGATTCCAGAGCACCATCTTGAATTGATAGCAGTGATTGGGCATAGCCGGCGTTATTGGAAGCCTGCTTGAAAACCGCCGCATCAGCCTGCAGCGCATCGGCAATTGCCAAACCGGCCGCATCATCAGACGCACGGTTGATGCGTTTGCCGCTGGCAAGCTTCTCATCTGATTTGTTGATGGAATTTAAAGCTGAACTAAGGAACCGCAAAGATACGCGGGACGAAGTGCTATCGCCACTCATTTTACAACCTCACTGTCATATAGGAATGCCGTCCGAGATTTTGCAGAAAGCGGACAGACGTTCCTGTTCGACTCTTCGTATGCCGCTGTGACGCGGCGGAGCAGAAGAGCCTCCTAAACGCTCCATGTTCTAAGTGAAGAAATCGGCTTTCTACAAAAACCCTTGATGAACTGGCGCTAAAACCCCCACAAACAGCTAACCGCGCGAAATCTCAGAGACAAAGAGGGGAATGACAGGATAAGAAGTGATTTAGACCTGTGTCTAAGAGTGTTTGGCGCTTGGTTTTAAATATGTTCTAAGCAAACTGTTGAATGATTTAAGCTGGTCAGCGACCCTTGCAATGCGGCGATTGCACCTGACTGCGCGCCGCTGCTTCTCATCAAAAAATGATTTCATCGTATTGGGCCACGTTGCGGCAGCAGCTGACTGCAACCTTAAAATCCTCTCTTTCTTGCAAGTTTTTTGATCGCACGATCAAGTGACAGCGGGCCGCGAAGTTTGATTCTGGATCACCGAAGTGTGCGACCTTATAGGGAATTTATACATTTCCGGTCGCATGCCCGCCGCGCTTTTTGCCGCAGATAATCGCACTTAGTCTCTGAGACCTCGTCACCACTATAGAATATTCGTGCGGGGGCCCGCTGCTCTGTTAACTCTTCTCGGCGAGGCCTAGCATCTGGGCGAATTTGTCGCGGAGATAGATCTCGAAGCCGTCCTGGACATTGTCGGCGGCTATAGTTTCGTCGACGATCTCGAGAATCATATTGCGTTGCTTGAGATCCAAGTTGTCGCGAAGCAGTTCGACGAACTTCGAAGGGCCGCGTAGGTTGGTCATCTCCAGTTTGGCTTGGTTAATCAGTGCCGTAACCTCTGTGCGGGGAGTTCCAAACATGCGGTACATTCCGCCTACGATGCATTCAAACTCCCGCTGATCAAAATGTTCATCGCAAGAGGCTAGGTCCACTAACATTACCGCCAATGCCAGCTCCAGATCGCTCTTCTTCACTCCGGCGCGCTTTAGCTTGCCCTTGAAGCACGGATCGATACCCAAAGCCTTGCTGTTTTTGGAGAACATGTTGCGGATCGTGTCGTTTAGGATCGTATTGGACTGAAATGTATTGTCACTCACGGGCTCGTTCTCCTTTTGAAATGTTATGAGACCCGAGGCGTGCAGGGTGCTCTTATAAAAAAAGGTAGAAATCCAAGGAGTTATCTCAGAGCTAAGGTGCGCCGTGAGGGGGGCGCTCCGGGGTCCTAGTTACGCTTTTGCCCCTAAATGCCGACAGTTAAGGGTAGACTATGCTTGTAATTATCGGCAGCGGCGACCACTTTCTAGGTAACCACATATCGGGGGTACTGGATCGGCTTGAGCTTAGAAAGATCCGTACGATCAAGCTCGATCGCATCATTCGCGAGCTAAAGCAGCCCGACCGGCTGGTGATTATCGATCTGAGCTGGAAAGAGGTTCAGAAACCAGGGGTGCTGCGGCAGATGGTCAATATTGGGCGCATTAGCGGCAATCAGGTGATCTGTGTGACTCCCAATGACGATGACAAGCTAAAGAAGATTGCACAGAATGCCCGGCCCGAAGAGGTTTTTTTACGCTACGATCTAGAGACCGGGGTAAAGGAATTCCTGGAAAAAGCAGCGCAGGACTACCTCGATCGCAAGACCGCGGAGCAGTAGGGCCGAGTTAGCGCACTCCGATGGCCACCAAATCCTGAATATCAACCATCCCAATGGGGCGGTCTTCGCCGTCGACCACAATTAACTGGTCAATCTTGTGCTCGCTCATGACGCGCAGCGCTTCCGGCGCAAGCTTGTCGCTGGAGATACGTTTAGGATTCCTTCCCATGACGTCGCGAATTTCCAGATCCAGAAAAGAACTATTTTGGTCGAGGCAGCGTCGCAGATCGCCGTCGGTGAAGATGCCTACCAAAGCGCCTTGCGGTGAAACCACGGAAGCCGCCCCGGGGCGCCGCGGAGTCGTCGAGATACTATGGAGCACGTCGCGGGTGCGAGTGCTCTCTTTGACAATGCAGTGCTCCTCGCCGCTGCGCATGATGGAGCTGACCGGAGTAAGGGCTGCACCCAGCGCGCCTCCGGGATGGAAAAATGCATATTGTTCTTTGGAAAATTCGGTCTGATTTAGCGCTGTCATGGCGAGCGCATCACCGAGGGCCAGCATTACCGCCGTTGAAGTCGTGGGCGCCAGCCCAAGCGGGCCGGCTTCCTCAACTTTGCCGACGCAGATTGTAACGTCGCTATGTCGCGCCAGCGTAGAGCCGGGATCGGCGGTAAATGCGATCAAACGACAGCCAATCCGTTTGATCTGGGGAATGACTCTCAAGATCTCGGGCGTCTCACCAGAGTTTGACAGAAATAGCGCAATGTCCTCTTTGCTGTAACGCCCCAAGTCTCCGTGTGCAGCCTCTGCTGGATGCAAAAAGAAGGAGGGGATGCCGATGCTGGCAAAGGTGGCGGAGATCTTCATGCCGATAAAGCCGGTCTTCCCGATACCGCTAACTACGAGGCGGCTGCCAGCCGGGCGCTCTGCCAGCATGCAAACGGCGCGCTCAAAATTTTGATCCAGCGCATGCTCAAGCTCCGAGATCGCCTGCGCCTCGAGCCGCAGAATCTCCCGGCCATAGCTTAGAATCTTGCCCTTTTGGCCCCCGGATTTCATTCAGGAACGGTAACATATCTGCCCTTTTTAGTCATCTTCAGAGCCTCTGAGGGCGGGGCTTGGTGTGACAATATCAGTTAGGAAGTTGAGATGTCGAACTCTGCTGAAAATAGCATTCTGCTGAGAATCGAGGCCATGGTGACCACTCCGATTAATAGAAAATAGAAGAACAGCACGCTCTGTCTTCGTCGATAGCCAGCGACGATCCCAAGCGCACCGAAAAACACACAGATCGCGAGCGCCGCAAGGCGCGATTGATTTCCAACTAACGGAAAAGCACTCATTAGTCCCAGCATGCCGCCCAGTAGCGTAGTGCTGATTTCCCGGAAGCGATCGGCACTCATAACATTCCGGCGATCACCCCAAGCCCCAGAACAGCTCCGATACTCCCGAAGACGTTGGTCAGGATCATGACCAGCAAAATGCGGCTGATGCGGTTGCGATAGGCTCCGCGTACGGAGGTGATGTCGTCAGCGATCGTTTCGAAATCAGAGACGCGTGGTTTGCGAATCATGGCTTCCACCAGAGCCGCAACCCAACCGGATGCCAAAAGCGGGTGTAGGGTGGTGAAAGGAGAGGCGATAAAGGCACTCAATACGGTCAACGGGTGAGCCAATGCCAGGGCCGACCCGAACGCCGCAGCAAAGCCTGTGACCCAAAACCACATCTGCATCATGTCGATGCCCTTTTCTGCTCCGGCTTGTACGAATCCATAAATAATGAACCCGACGAAGACGGCCAGAAATAGCCATCCGCCGATACGGCTGCGTAGACTCTTCGGAGGGACTGTGCTCAGCGCCTCGACATCTATAGCTTCGTTGAGATGGCGCTTAATACCAGGAACATGACCTGCGCCCACCACCGCTACGATCTTCTTCTGTCCGGCTTCACGGATCTTCGCCGCAAGAAACTGATCCCGCTCATCAATTAAGGTCACCCTTACGGACGGCAGGTGTTCTGAGAATTCCTGCAGCGCTCCTTCTAATGCGTCGGTGTTTTTTAGCCGCTCGATTTCAGCTTCGTCGATCTTATGATCACCCAGCACGCTCCCCAGCATCGTGGCGATCAACTTGGCAGCCGACCAGATACTAAGCACGCTCCACGTGCGCTTCAATGTGGTGCGGATTTCACGGTCAGCCATGACCGTGGCAGCACCGACTTCGTCGGCGACCGCGACCGCCCGCATCATTTCAGCGCCGGGCTTAATCTTGAGCTGATTACCAAGTTTTTTTTGGAATGCGGTCAAAAGCAGCTGCGCTAGAAGCACGTATCCGCGCCCTTCGCGTATGACCGAAAGTAAGTCCGTATTCTTCCAGCGATCCGGATCTTTCAGGGAGCGATAGCGAGATTCGCAAAGTTCCACCGCCACCGTGTCGGGCCTGATTTCACGCACGACATGGTCGACCAGCTCGGTGCTGGCCTGGCTCAGATGCGCGGTGCCCACCAGATAAATTTCTTTCTCACCGTATCTAAGCAGGTCCACATTCGGACCGAAATTTTGTGATTCTGTACTCATCAGAGCTTCATGCGCCGGAGCCGCAGCGAATTGCCAATTACCACCACATCCGAAAATGCCATGGCTAGGGCTGCGATCATCGGGCTCAAGAGACCGCAGGCCGCCAACGGTATTGCCAGTGCATTATAGAAGAACGCCCAGAATAAATTCTGTTTGATCGTTCTAAATGTCATCCGCGCCACCTTTAGAGCTTTTACCAGATAGTCTATCCGGCCATTAAGGAGCACTACTCGGGCAGACTCAATTGCAGCATGAGTGGCGTCACTTAGCGAGACACCAACTGAGGCCCGCTCCAGGGCCGGAGCGTCATTAATGCCGTCGCCGACAAAGGCCGTGAGGCCCCGGCTCTCAAATTCGGCCACCATGTCGAGTTTTTGCTGGGGCGAACGCTCGAAAAAATAGCTCTCGATCCCGCATGCTCTGGCGATCGCTTCGACTTTAGCGCGGCTGTCTCCGCTCAATATGGTGGCCTCGACTCCGGCCGCTCTCAGCTCCGCAATCGCTTCGGGTGCGCCCTCTTTGATCTGCTCTTCCAGCACCAAAGCCGCGACCAGTTTTTGGTTCTTGGTCAGGTATAGGTCATACGGCAGCTCAGCTGGTACTCCAGTAATAAACTTCGAGCCAACTTCGAAGCGATTGCCGGCCGCGTCTACTCCGGCAACACCGAGACCTTTGGTTTCTTCCACCTCCTTCAGCTCCAGAGGAAGCTGGTCTTTCAGCTCACGCACAATCGAGCGTGCAATAGGATGAGATGAGTATCTCTCCAATCCTGCCAATGCTGCCCCGATCTCCGAGGGGCGTAATCCAAACCCTTTGATCTCGCGAATCTTAAACGCTCCGGTGGTGATTGTCCCAGTCTTATCGAAGATCATCGACCGCACCTGAGCGAACTGTTCCAGCGTCTCAGCTCCCTTAATCAAGATTCCAGCCCGAGCTGCCTTGCCAATACCGACCATAACCGCGGTTGGTGTCGCAAGGCCCATCGCGCAGGGACAGGCGATCACAAGTACTGCGATGCTGCGCAGCAGCGCCGCTTGGAAGGGAACTCCGAATAGGAACATAGAGGCGAGCAGGGTCAGGGCTGCAATTGCTAAAACCACCGGTACGAATACGGCACTGACCTTATCCGCCAAGCGCTGGATCGAGGCCTTATTTGAGCGGGCTTCCTTTACCAGCCGGATCATGCCGGCTAAAACAGAGGCGCTGCCCACCGCGGTAGCGCGCACACGAAGGTTGCCCTGGGTCAGCAGAGTCCCGCCAACTACGTTCGCGCCAATAGCTTTCAACACCGGCAAACTCTCCCCACTAACGATCGCTTCATCGATCGCACCTTCACCCCATACGATTTCGCCGTCCGCGGGGAGTTTATCCCCCGTGTTGATCAATAGTAGATCTCCAACCTGTATGGCGGCTGCATCGATCTCTTCAATTGTTTCTAAAGCCCCGGGATTTCTGATGCGCTTGGCGCGCTCAGGCTGAAGTTTGCTCAGATCCTCGATTGCTGAGGTGGTTTTCTTAACCGCGCGATGTTCGAGCAAATTGCCGAAGAGCACGATCGTGACGATCGTTGCGGAGGTCTCATAAAATAGGTAATCCGGCCCTAAATGCAGGAGCATGCCGGACAGGCTGTAAAAGTAAGCTGCGGTAATACCAATAAAGATCAGCACGTCCATGTTGGGAAAGCGGCGGAGTAAAGATCGCACTGCACTGACGCCGAAATGCCAGGCGCCTAGCAGGTACACCGGGGTGCACAGAGCAAACTGCACCCAGGGGGCATGCAGCCAGTGAAAGGGCAGGAGCATATGCAGTAGCAGGGGCAGGGAAAGTACCAAAGAAAAGAGAAATTTAAACTCTAAGGTGTTGAATCTCAGTTTAGTTCTCGGGGCGTCTCCGCTACGCACGTGATAACCTAACTTCTCGATCTGCTTACGAACCTCCGGCAGCTGAATATTTTCCGGCAGCTCCAAGATCGCGGTGTGTGATGCAAAATCGACATCGACTTTGGGGAGTCCAAAGCGCTTCAGCTGGCTTTCTATGCCGCTAGCACAGCTTGGGCAGTGCATCCCCTCAATGTTTAGTTCGATTTTTTCAGGCACGTGCTGGTCCAATAAAGTTGATTAAAACCCCTAGATTGTAACGGAATTGCCGCAAAAGGAGCATGAATCCAAGTTGAAAAAGGGTCTATCTAAATATGTTGCGGGTAGCGGTGTTTTTACCGACTACCACTGCAAGCTTCTGATTTTATTTGTTTTTCGAGCACTTAACAACTCAGAGGCGCTCTCTTTAGCGGAGTCAGAGCCATGAAAATTCTAGTCACAGGCGGCGCAGGCTATATCGGGTCGATGATGGTGCCTCTGCTGCTGCAGCGGCAATACAAGGTGTCGGTTCTCGATAATTTTACCTGGGGGGTAAAGCCGATTCTTCATTTTGCCACCCATCCCAACGTTGAAGTCACCAGCGGTGACGTGCGCGACGAAGCTTTAGTGAAGAAGCTCGTTCAGGCAAGCGATCTGGTGGTGCATTTGGCCGCGATCGTGGGCTACCCCGCCTGCGCCTCGGACCGCGCTAGAGCCGTCTCAACCAATGTAGATGGAACTCGTAATGTCGTTAAAGCGCTGGATGGAAGAAAGATAATTTTTGCATCCACCGGGTCCACCTACGGAAAAGTGGAGGGGGTCTGCACCGAAGATACTCCCATCGATCCACTGACGCTTTATGGTTCAACCAAGTGGGAAGCCGAGAAGATGATCGTAGATGCGGGTGGTATCGGCCTGCGCTTTGCGACGGTCTTTGGAGTTTCCCCGCGGCTGCGTTTGGACCTGCTGGTAAACGACTTCGTGTATCAGGCGCTACATGCCAAGCAGATCGTCATGTATGAAGGACATTTCCGCCGCACGTTCCTGCATGTGAGAGATGCCGTTCGCAGCTACCTCACGGCCATTGATTACTATGACAAAATGAAGGGACAGGTATTTAACGTCGGCGACAACGCGCTCAATTACACCAAGCGCGAAGTAGCGTTGAAAGTGCAAGAACAGATTGATTTCTATATGCACGAAGCTGACGTGGGCGAGGATTTGGACAAGCGCGATTATGAAGTTAGTTATGATCGCATCAACAAGTACGGTTTTAAAGCCGAGGTCAGCATGGAAGAAGGAGTTTCCGAGCTGATCAAAGTTCTAAGGCTGATTAAGGTTACTAACGAATGGAGGAACGCCTAATGCGTATTTTAGTCACCGGCGGTTCCGGATTTCTTGGCCGTCATATTATTGAAGCTGCTCAAGAAGCCGGTCACCAGGTTTTTTATCCGCGCAGTGCCGAGTTCAATTTAATGACGATGGAGGGCGTCGATAAGTATATGGCGGGAATTCGCCAACGTTACGGCGGAATCGACGTCATTATTCATGGCGCAGCTTACTATGGCGGAATCGGGATTATACAGACGGAACCCGCTACCGTTTTCAATCGCAACTGCCAGATGGGGCTGAATGTTTTCGAAATTGCGCGTAAGCACCATGTCAAAAAAGTAATGCCGATAGGATCGGCATGTTCTTATCCCGGCCATCTTGAAGGCGATCTGAAAGAGGAGCAGTTCTGGGAAGGAAAGCTGCACGACTCCGTTGAAGCTTATGGTTTCAGTAAGAAATTACTCTTCGTGGCGCAGCGCGCTTACTACAAACAGTTCGGCATTGAATCTAATCATCTGGTACTCACCAATCTGTACGGTCCACATGATGTTTTCACTGAATATCGGTCGCATGTGCTTTCAGCACTGATCAAGAAATTTACCGATGCTAAGGAAAAAGTCACGCTCTGGGGCGATGGTTCACCGATTAGAGAATTTCTATATGTGAAGGATGCAGCCCAGGCCATTGTGCGGGCTGTGCCTCTGCCGCATGATCCTGAACCGGTAAATATTGGTACCGGCGTCGGAACCTCAATCTACGAGCTGGCGGAAACGATCGCCGATTTCACGGAATTTAAAGGTATCATCGAGTGGGATCGTTCGAAGCCGAACGGCATGAAGCGCAAAGTCTTGAGCGTCACAAAAATGAAGGACAAGCTCGGCTGGAATCCGAGCTATTCTCTGCGCGACGGGCTGAAAGAGACGATTAATTGGTATTTGCCCAATAAAGATCAAGCCGATAAGCGCGAATAATTCTAAGTCCAGATTTGGCTTTGCTCTGCCCGACATAGTTCTGATAGCGTTAGTGTATTCGGCGCAGAAATCGGGCGAAAAGCATTGAAAATTCTTGTAACAGGGGCATTCGGATTTGCAGGGCGGCATCTTTTGGCGCATCTGCAGTCCATGGGCGACCAGATCGTGTGCACCTATTTGGGTGCGGAAGCCACTGCTCCCGGCTCTTACCAGACGGTCGAGCTTAACATTGCCGATCTCAATCGCTGTGTAACGGCACTTTCCGAGGTCAGGCCCGAAGCCATTATTAACCTGGCGGGCATTGCGTTTGCTCCAGATACCGATCGCGACTTCAATCTGGCGCTTAACGTAAATGTAGGGGGCGTTTACAATCTATGTAAGGCCATCGAAGAGCTGAAGCTCAAAACTAAACTGGTTACAGTCAGCTCTTCGGAGGTTTATGGACGAATCGGGGCGCAGGATCTGCCGGTAACTGAAGATTGTCCGGTCAAGCCATATAACAACTACGGGCTTTCAAAGTACCTAAGCGAAATGACGGTGCGGCGCTTCGAGCGGGTCGAAGCCGTAATTGTGCGTGCCTTTAATCATATTGGTCCGGGACAGCGTAGCGATTTTGTTGTCTCGAATTTTGCCCGGCAGCTGGCCGCGATTGCCGCCGGAAAAGCTGCGCCTGTGATGAAGGTCGGGAACCTGGATGTCGGGCGAGATTTTACGGATGTGCGCGACATCGTACGGGGGTATCGCCTGGCCGCCGTACGGGGTGCGGGAATCTATAATTTTTGTTCGGGTAAATCGGTCGCGGTGAAGGATATCCTGGCTCAATTGATTGCCATTAGCGGACTCAAAATAGATGTGCAGATCGATCCGGCACGGGTGCGCCCTGCGGAAATTCCGGTGCTGTATGGAAGTTTTGCCAAAGCACAGCGCGAGCTAGATTGGACTCCCGAGTATACGGATCTGCGTACGACTTTGAACGATGTGTACCAGTATTGGCGCGCGATTGAGAGCAGCGCCTAGTCGTTGCGCCACAGTCCACGCTTAGCTCGCCGCGCGTCGCTATATTCTTTTGCTAATAGATCACGATAGCGGTGATTAAAATCATCGGTAAAAAGCCGCGCGTATCCCTCTCTAACCAGAAGCTGATTCAACATAGTCCCGTCGGGCAGATAGACATATGCTAGCAGCCTTCCATATTTGTCGCGTGGCGAGGTATCAAATTCCAGCGCCACCTCGGTGCCTGGTGGCAGCTTGCTCTGGGTAAACTCGAAGCTGCGCCGTCCCAGAGCCAGAATCGTGTTTAAATCACGCGCCGTTCGGCGCGCCTCTTTCTCGGCTTTGTCGTTATCTTTGCTCTCGGGCGTATCGATACCGATTAGCCGCAAGCGCTCGCGCTTATGCGCGATCTCCACAACCATCGTGTCTCCGTCGACTAGCCGCACGACAGTAGCGCGCTCTCCCGCGGAGGCTCCGGGCTTGGCATCGGCAGAAATTTGATGCGCTCCCAAGAAGCCGCCTAGAGCCATCAAACCGAGCACTATCAGTTGCGCGATCTTCCTTCTCACCGTCGTGCTTGTCATCCGCATCAGTTGGCTCTTGCTCATTACTGCATCCTACACCTAACCTCTGCTGTATGGGAATTATTGCCTGCTTGATTGGCGCATTGATTCAGTCCGCTAAAGATCTGACTAGCAAGCGGCTGGCTTTTGTGGCCGACGGCTTAACCTCAACCTTTGGTTCGTTTGCGTTTGCGCTGCCTTACTATGTTGCAGCGCTCGGCGCTGCCTGGTATTTCGGATTCGAAAGTTTTGCTGTTGGGAGCTCCTTTCTTTTTTTAGTGGTGCTAAGAGCGATCTCCGATAGCGGCGCCGAATACCTAAAGATGGAGGCGATGAGGCGCGGGGATATCTCATTGCTGACCTCGTTTATGCAGCTCTCACCGGTGTTTATCTTGCTGCTGAGCCCCTTAATTTCCGGCGATCACCTTTCTTGGATTGGAATTGTGGGCGTTCTGATTGTGGTCTCGGGCGGTTTGGTGATCATCCCCCGCGCTGATGCTGGCGGCGAAAGAAAAGCCAGCCTGCAGGGCGTGATTTTATCAGTGGCCTCGGCCCTGTGTTTCGCTGTTAATAGCTGTCTTGATCGTTTGGCGGTGCAGCAGGCTTCGCCTCTGGTGGCCGGGTTCAGCATGACCTTGATGGCCGGTATCTTTTTTAGTCCGGTGCTGCTGAGCCGCGGACGTACGGCGGTGCTGCGGTCGCAGTTTCATTTTTTTTCACTGCGCGGTCTGTTCGAAATTGGTCAGATGTTTACCAAACTATACGCGCTGCAGCACCTTCAGACCGCTTACGTAGCCTCGATCTTCCGTGTCTCGATCCTGCTCTCAGTCGTGGGCGGATACGTTTTGTTCCGCGAGCGCGATTTTGGAAAGCGGCTATTGGCAGGGGCGTTGACCATGCTAGGCGTAATCTTGATCAGTGTTGGCATTTATCAGGACTGATTGGCGCGGTGCTTCTGAGCTCAGTCTATTGCCGAGAGCAGGCCGGGGGTTAGCGGTTGGTTAGGACTCGTTCCAAAGTCTCTACCTGTGAGTTCTTGAGAGCATAGATCTCGTATACAAGGACATCTATTTTATTTTGAATCTCCGCGGACTCTGCGTCAGGGCCGCTGTTTGCGGCGGCCACTTCGAGCATACTGCGACTCAGCTGGGCAAGGGCCGGAACATAGGAAGAAAAAGCTTTAGCCAGCGGAAAATCCTTGAGATCGCCGTTCACGATTTTCGGGAAGAGCCGACGTTGGGATTTTCGGCCAGCATACTTGATCACGAACGAAGCCAACTTGGAATTGAAAATTGCACAGAGCGACAGCATTTCATCTGCGTCTGCCTGGCCTGCAGCCAGCACATGCAGAACTGATTTATTGTAGAGCAGAGGCTTATCCGCATAGGCTGCGATCATTACATAGGGGCAGGGGTGTAGAATCTCTCGAATCAGGACCCGCGGCCCGCTAAATCTCTCCAAGGACTGCGGTTCTGCAAGCCAAGGCCCATAGCGCAGGAAACCGCCTGACCAATGGACTGAGTAACGCTGAATATCGGCCCCTTCTAGATATGGAATGCAGCTGTGATCCTCGCGGATGTTGGTGTGAAAGATCCGTTCCTTAGAGGCTCGCGGCGACTGGGGTGGCGAGCCTTTGCCGGCTGCATAAGCTTGCAGCGCGATCATCGGCACAAATCCGGCTGGATGGATCGCTAGTGGAATGCTGCGCTCGTTGAGATATTCCATGAGTGCAGAGGTGTCGTTGGTCCACGCCAGCGGAATGGCGGCGCCCGCATGCTTGAGACACTCCTCCACCGGAATCTTGTTGATTAGTTCGGTCTTGCCATGTTCAAGGGAAATGGATCGATATACCTCGATGTGGTCAGCGCGTACGCCTTTCTCCACGCGGAAGGTTACAGCTTCGACCGACGGTTCGTCGAAAACCGGCGAATCGAATAGCGTTACGCATTGCAGCGTACGCTCTGAGAGAAAGAGCTTTCGAACCGCACTTCCCCCGTCGATTCCTAACCAAGAATTGGGCACTACAAATGACAGCACTCCGCGGCTATTCAGTAAACGATAGCCCTTGACCATGAAGGCCAAATACTTATTGAGCTTGCCGCTGCGTTCTCCCACGAAAATCTGTTTGAGCCGTACATTCTCTGCGCTGCCGATCTGGTTGTCGCGTGAAAGGCCGTAGGGCGGATTTCCGATAATTACGTCGAAGCCTCCTGCGGCAAAAACCTGAGGAAAATGCACCGCCCACTCAAATGGTTCAAACTCGAAAGCCTCTTCTTGTTCGCCCATCAGGTCTAGCTGTGATTCGCTAATCAAGCTGTTGCCCTGTTTGATATTGGAGGAAAGATCCGGGAGTTCGGAGTCGATTTCGCCGAAAAAGGCGAGCTGCTCTTCCTTAAAAATATAAAGCAGCAAGGCCAGTTTGGTCATCTCGACAGAATCGCGATCGCGGTCAACGCCAAAAATACTGGAAGTTAAAATTTGCACCCGTTGTGCGCGGGAGGTTTGCAAAGTACCGCCAGCGTCAATAATCGCTTGCTTATAAGCCTCGAGCAAAAATACTCCGGCGCCGCAGGCCGGGTCCAGGATGCGCAGTGCGGCCTCTGGTGCGCGGTGAATGCGCGCGGCTTTAATCGCATCCCGGGCGATGGCGGCCGCAAGCCGTATCGGCGTGTAGAATACACCGTTCTTGTTATGCAGGCCGGCATGCACGAATTTTTCGAATAGAAAGGAGAGCCCTTCGATCGACAACTTTGAACCTAGAGCTATGCAGTCATGCGTCAGGGGAGCGACCGCGACGGCTGGCAAGCGCAGTGCCTCAAAGTTCGAGCAATAGAAGAGCGCTAGGCCGAAGCGTCGATCGCAACTCTTAAGCCATTCCAGTATCAAAGTGAACGGATCCTGAGACTGATCTATGGCCGCCGCCGGAATCGAATCGGGACACCCAATACGGGAAGCGAAGGCGGCTGCCACTAGCGAGAAGACTAACCGCCGCTCTGGTTCGCCGTGACCCGCATGGAAACGGGTTTCCAAAATCTCCTTAATTGCTCTGAGATTTCTACGCTGCACCGTGTGGAAACGCGACTTCAACATCGATCTTGATATTATCTACATACCTTCTCGATGAAAATGCATTGATTCGGAGGATAAAATACGGTGTCTCGCTGGATTGGCGGGCTGCGAAGCAAGTGTTTCCGCATGCAGCCCCTAGGCCCCCTTTCGAATGCGCTCCGAACTACGGCGGCGGTGGGGGCGTTCGGGGCAAGTACCGAAGGCCGCCCCCATTGGACGACTGCCTAGGCGTCGCTGCGTGGCCCAACGACCCACTAAAACCAATGGCGCGCTGCAGATGGAAGTAGTAAACCTTTTACGAGGATCGTTAAATTTTTCAGGGCGTTAGCTCCGGGTTCGGATACCCCAGGAACGGCGCTCGGTCCCTGCACGCAATCATAGGAGCATCAGAATTTGGAAGGTATTTTTGGGTTGGCGCTTTCCCCGAGCCGGCTTTTAAAGCGCACGGCGCCGGCGCTCTCTCTGAATGGAAATTTGCAGCCGGACAATCCGCTACGCTCTGAGATCTTCACCCGCGAGGATCTGGCTACCCACGCTCGAACCTTAGCGCAACAGCACAAGGTCAGTTCGCTCAAGATCAGCGGCAAGGATCTTTTTTCGCGCTTTGCGGAGAACTGCGTAGTAATCGAAAAGGCGTATTTTGCCTTTGGCCGCGTTTCCGCCAAGGAGCATTTGACTCCCGGAGCTGAATGGCTGCTCGATAACTACCATGTCGTAGAAGAGCATGTGCGCGAGATTAAAGCGCATCTTCCGAAATCTTATTATCAAACCTTGCCGAAGATCGTCAGCGAGGAGTTTCTCGGATACCCCCGAGTATACCATTTAGCCTATGAGGTGATTGCACATACCGACGCGGTTTTTGATGGAGATCTGCTGGCCCAGTTTATTCAAGCCTATCAAAGCGTAAGCGTGCTAACGATTGGGGAGCTTTGGGCGTTCCCAATCATGTTGCGCTTAGCTCTGATCGAGAATTTACGGCGCCTCGCGACAGCCAATCTGGCGGTGAAGGAATCGAGAAGTGCCGCCGAGGAATTAGTCGATGATGTGCTGGGTAAGGAGGATCTAGCTGGTACTGATATTCTATTGAATCTAGCGGCGCACATTAAGCAGCATCCAGAGTTATTGCAGAGCGGAGCTGCGCATATGTTGCGGCGGCTGCGGGGCAAGGGCTTAAAAGCGGCGCTAACGCAGCAGTGGATTGAGCAACGGCTGCGCGAAGGTGGCATTGATCCTGAAGAGCTAATGCGGCGTGAGCATCACGATCATGCTGCTAATCAGATCTCCACCGGCAACACCGTAACTTCGCTAAAAGCGGTCAGCTCCTACAACTGGCGGGGCTGGTTTGAAAGCACCAGTCGTGTGCATACCATTCTGTCTCAGGATCCAGCCGGTATTTACGAACGCAGCGATTTTCAGACGCGGGACCGCTGTCGTCAGACCATCGAAAAACTGTCGCGGCGCTGCAGTCAAAGTGAAATCGAAATTAGCGAAACAGTCAAACGGCTGGCTGCCAATCATATTGATGGACCGGATCTGCGGCTGGCGCATGTCGGATATTATCTGGTCGATCGTGGTCTGGTGGATTTGGAGAAGACCCTTGGTGCGCGGGTGCCTTGGTATCTCAAAGGACTGCGCTTTCTGGCACGCCATGCAGCCCATTTCTATTTAGGCGCGATCTTGGCGCTGACATTGTGCCTGATATTTTACTGCGCCGTAACTGTCACAACGCTAGGCACTTCCGGCCCCATTTATATACTTTTCGTCCTGTTGGTGCTGGTTCCGAGCAGCCAGCTGGCCAGCGATCTTGCGCAGTGGGTGATCACCCATCTGACTAAACCCTTTGTGCTGCCTAAGCTTGATTTCGAAGGCGGTATCCCCGATCAGCATCGCACTCTAGTGGCTGTGCACGCGCTTTTCACGGACAAGGAAAGTATTCAACGCGCGATTGACTTGCTCGAAGTGCGCTATTTGGCGAATGAAGATCCTAATCTATTCTTCTCGATTTTGGGCGACTTGGCTGATGCACCGCAGGCCAATATGCCCGGAGATCGTGATCTAATTCAATTTACCGAATCGCAGATCGCTGCGCTCAATAAGCGCTACGTCAAATCCGGCGATGCGATGCGCTTCTTCATTCTCTTCCGGAAAAGGGTATGGAACGAGGCGCAGAATTGCTTCATGGCGTGGGAGCGTAAGCGCGGAAAGGTGACCGAACTCAACCGTTTAATTTCCGGAGCCGAAGATACGACCTTTAGCAACGTAGTAGCTGAGCTGCCCACCTTACGCTCGATCAAATATGTAATTACCCTGGACGGAGATTCGCAGCTTCCGCGCGGCACGGCGCGCCGGATGATTGAGGCCTTGGCGCATCCCTTAAACCGGCCAGTTTACGATCCGGCAGCGCGTCGGATCGTTCAGGGCTACGGTATTATTCAGCCGCGTGTAGGCGTCTCATTGACCAGCGCGAACGTTTCGCGCTTTTCCCGTATTTTTGCGGGTAACGCCGGACTGGATCCTTATACCAGCACCGTATCTGATGTTTATCAGGACGTCTTCGGGGAAGGATCCTTTGTTGGTAAGGCCATCTATGACGTGCAGGCGTTCGAGCAAGCGATGCACGACAAGGTGCCCGACAACGCACTGCTTAGTCACGACCTGTTCGAAGGTATCTTTGTGCGGGTGGCTTTGGCGACTGATATCGAGCTGTTAGATGAGTTTCCTTCTAAGCCGCATGTCCATGCCCGCCGTCAACATCGCTGGACTCGTGGCGACTGGCAGCTTTTGCCTTGGCTCTTTTCGCGCGTACCTGATCAATCAGGTAAAAAATACTCAACCGCGGTTACGAATCTGGGTTGGTGGAAATTATTCGACAACCTGCGGCGCAGCTTGGTTGCCCCTTCGCTCTTCCTCTTTCTGCTATTGGCCTGGTTAGCATTACCGCAGTGGAAAGCATTCTGGGATCTATTGGTCATCCTGGTAATCGCTTTCCCCGTATACGCTAATCTTGCCAATGCGCTAATGATGCCGCCGCTTGGTTTAATTCTCAGTGTCTACGTGCGGGGCTTAGGACGTGATCTCTTCAAGCACTCGATTCAGGCTCTGCTTTCGATCAGCTTTCTGCCGTATCAGGCGTTCTCAAATACGCATGCCATTCTGGTGACGCTTTACAGAATGTATCTGTCAAAGCGCAACCTGCTGGAGTGGGAAACTGCCTCGCATTCGGAACGACGGCTTGGATCTGATTTTGGCAGCATCGGCTCTCAGATGCTGTCTGGTGTAACGCTGGCCGCCATAGCGCACGCGCTGGTCTTTTATCTGGCACCGCACAGCATGAGCTACGCCGCGCCGTTTCTCTTCCTATGGTATCTCTCACCGATCTTCGCCTGGTGGGTGAGCCAGCCGATCTCGCATGCCGGCAGGGATGTCTCTGCACTGCAGCGCAGTTACTTGAAAGTTGCAGCTTGGGATACATGGCGCTTTTTTGAAACCCTGATGAATGAGCGCAATAATTACCTCATTCCCGATAATATCCAGCTAATTCCAAACCGCATAATTGCCGAGCGGACCTCTCCAACCAACATCGGCTTGGCCTTACTGGGTACGATCGCGGCCCATGATCTGGGTTTCTTGCCTCTGTCGAGCGTGATCAACCGGCTTAGTCTGACCTTTGCCACACTTGCCAAATTGGAACGGTACAAAGGCCATTTCCTGAACTGGTACCAGACCGCGACGCTGCAATCGTTGTATCCGCGCTACGTATCGCATGTGGACTCGGGAAATTTTGTCGCTAATGTAGTGGCGGCGCGGGTGAGCTTCAATGAGTTCGTGCATGTTCCGCTGCGGACCGAGCGGCACTGGCAGCATGTAGCGTATCTGCTGGGGCTGGTTGAAGAGGCCTTTGAAAAATCGGGACGCGCTATTCCGAACGAGTTCAAGACACTCGAACGAAAATTGGCCTCACCAGGCAGCGGCTTCGACCATCTTAATGCCTGTCTGCACTCCGTGGGAGGAGTGGTGCAGCTGCTAAAGGAGCATGGCGGTTGGCGCGCTGCCATCGATTGCGAGACCAAGGCTGATAGTATTGTTTACGAGCTGCAGGAGCTATCACAGCTGCGCCAGCTATTTGCATGGTATGAGCCGTTGTCGCAATTCGTGGCCGTGATTAAGGCTCAAGCGGTCCGTGAAACAGCGGCAGCGCGCTCGCAGTTTGAGAGAAGAGTAAAGAGCGTATTAACCATCCTCGATGGGCGCCCCCTAACACTGAGCCTGCTTACCAAAGTGCACCGCCGCTTAGGAGCGGTATTACGGGGATTCTCAGAGGAGCACGTCGGACAGCGGCCACCTCCGGAGGTCGAAACTATCGTAGCTGATCTCGAGCGCGGCCTAACCTCGAGCATCAAGGCGGTCGAAGAGCTGATTGAAAAGAACAACCGGCTAATCGAGAGCAGTACCGAGATCATCGAATCGCCCGACTTCGGCTTTCTGTACGATGGTCGGAAGAATCTCTTTGTCATTGGTTACAACGTCGACGATGCACGCAGAGATGGCAGCTTTTACGATTTATTGGCATCAGAAGCGCGCGTTTCAAGCCTGTTTGCGATTGCGCAGGGGCAAGTTCCACAGAAGCATTGGTTTGCGCTGGGCAGAAATCTAACAGATTCACCGGGCGGAAAATGTCTGCTCTCATGGAGCGGCACGATGTTCGAGTATCTAATGCCGATCCTAATTACACGCAATTATCCGAACACCATTCTTTCCGAAACCTATAATGCCGTAGTGCGTGCCCAGGAACTTTATGGCCGGAAACGTAGCGTGCCCTGGGGGGTATCAGAATCCGGATACAGCGGCGTTGATTTCGAAAAAACCTATCAATACCGGGCTTTCGGCGTACCGGGGTTAGGACTGAAGCGTGGGCTTTCGGAGGATCTGGTGGTCTCTCCATATTCAAGTTTTCTGGCTTTACCGCTTGCTCCGCATTCGGTGCTCAAGAATGTGGAGGTATTGGAGCGCTCAGGCGGACGTGGCGAGTTTGGTTTTTATGAAGCGCTCGACTACACCACTGAACGGCTGAGCTCCGAGGAAGAATGCCATGTCGTGAGGTCTTTCCTGGCCCATCATCAAGGCATGACTCTGATTTCAATCAGCAACTTCTTGCTCGATGGCATTTTCCAAGAGCGCTTCCATTCCGATCCGATCATTAAAGCCACTGAGTTGTTACTGCAGGAACGTTTCCCTGATCGCGTGCCGGCAATTGTCCCGCATCAAGCCGAGCTCTCCCTGCTTGAAGACGAAGAGAGCGATCACCGTGTTTCTCGCGGCGAGCAGCTCTTTACTCCCCACACCCGCTATCCGCGCACCCGCATTCTCTCCAACGGGCGCTATTCGGTCATGGTGGATAATGTGGGAAGCGGCTGGAGTTTCTTGGATCGTGATGTGTCGCTCACCCGCTGGCGTGAAGACCTGGTACGCAACGATTACGGTTACTATATATTCGTGAGAGATCGCGATACCGGCAAAGTCTGGTCGGTCGCATATCAACCGACCAAGGTAGAGCCCGAAACCTACGAAGTCATTTTCAATCCCGATAAAGTCGAATTTAAGCGGCGTGATTTCGGAATCGCGCTGCAGACCGAGATCACAATATCCCCGGAGGAGAACGTTGAAGTCCGAAGGGTCACGGTTAAGAACCTCTCCGGTAAGCCGCGCAGCATCGAGTTGACCAGCTTTGCAGAAGTCGTGCTGGGCAAGACCCGCGCAGATTCGGCGCATCCGGCTTTTGCGAAAATGTTCATCGAGAGCGAGTACGTGCAGGATTTTGACGCGTTGTTGTTCGCGCGCCGGCCGCGTGGATTACACGATGAAAAAATGTTTTTGCTGCATATGTGCAGCATGAGCGTGGTGTGGGACAAGGTGCAGTATGAGACCTCACGCAGTGAATTTATCGGTCGCGGGTGTACGATCGCCGATCCGCTGGCGCTGAATGCCGGACGTAAGCTGCAGGGCTCCGTAGGAGCGGTGCTTGATCCGATATTTGCCATGCGGGTGCGCATCGAGCTCGAACCTTGGGCCTCGGAAAGCGCTGCGTTCATAACAGCCGTGGCCAACAACAAGGATCAGCTGCTGCAAGTTGCGCGACGCTATCATGAAGTGCCGGCTGTGACGCGCGCTTTCGAAATGGCTTGGAGTCAAAGCAGCGTCGAACTGCGTCATGAGCAAATTACGATCGCCCAGACCCATGTTTTCCAGCGGCTTGCAAACTGCATCTTGTTCAACATTCCCGAAGTGCGCGGGGACGCCGAGCAGCTGACGCGCAATCGGCTTCAGCAATCGGGCTTCTGGCGCTTTGGTGTGTCGGGCGATTTTCCAATCGTGCTGTGCCGCGTTTCAGATCCATCGCAGATGAAGACTGTGCAGGAGCTGCTGCTGGCACACTGGTACCTTAGATTGCGCGGCCTGACCTTCGATCTGGTAATTCTCAACGAATATCCGGGCGGTTATTTGCAAACTTTCCATGAGGAATTGGAGGCGCTAATTCGTCATGGTTACTCGGCCGGTTTTGCCGAGAAGAATGGCGGAGTATTCCTGCGCAAACTGGGACAGCTGGGCGAAGACGAGGTCAATTTGGTATGCGCCTTTGCGCGGGTGGTGGTTAACGGAACTAAAGGGCCGCTTGGACCTCAGCTTGAAACCAACGGGGAAGAGCTGGCGCATCAACGTCCCCGCAAGAACCTTTTCAGCTATATCAAGCAATCCAAGTTTGGCCACTATAAACCGGAGCTGGAGGGAGTGGAGTTCTTCAATCAGCTGGGCGGATTTACCGACGAGGGCCGATCGTATTCTTTGATTATTCGGGACAAAGTACTGCCGCCACTACCTTGGAGTAATATCGTCGCTAACCCACGTTTCGGTTTCATGGTCACCGAGACAGGTGGAGGATACACCTGGTCCGAGAATAGCAGAGAGAATCGTATTACTCCCTGGAGCAACGATCCGATCGTCGATCCTTGCGGCGAAGCGATCTTTATCCGTGATACGGAGAGTGGCTCGTACTGGTCTGCGACTCCCGCCCCAGCGTCCGCGGGCGAAAGCTATAGAGTGAAACATGGCTTCGGGTTTTCCGAGTTCGAGACTAGCGTCGAGGGCATTGCCAGTAAGCTGACGATATCGGGCGCCATCGAGGATCAGGTTAAGTGGTGGACCCTGCACATCAAGAATCAGGGGCAGGAGGAGCGTGATATTGAACTGCTGCTTTACGCCGATTGGACTTTAGGGATCCAGAGGGAAGATAGCGTACGGCACATTATTAGTGAGTTCGATCCGCTGTCGCGTACTCTGTCGGCCGTCAATCATTACAACAATGAATTCGCTGGACGTTTCGTGGTCGTGGGCTCTGATCATGAAGTCTCCACCTTCACTACCAGCCGTGAGGAATTCGTAGGCAGGAACCGTGATTTGGCTGCGCCTTTCGCGCTCGAGTCCGCAATGACCTCGCGCCTCGCTAATCTAATGCGAGTCGATAAGGACCCGATTAAATTATCGGGAAAGACCGGAGCTGGCTTTGATTCATGCGCGGTTATTGCGGTGCAGTTAACTTTGAAACCTGGAACCTCCGAGAATGTGTTATTCTTCATTGCGGAGAGTGCTTCGGCGGAAACCCGCAAGGCCGATGCGCTCAAGTATCGCTCCCTTGAGCGCGCCCGTGGAGAACTGGAAAGGGTGCGCCAAGAGTGGAACAGCCTAGCGTCGGCGATTCAGGTCAAAACCCCCGAGCGCAGTTTTGATATCATCATGAACGGCTGGCTGCTTTATCAGTGCCTTTCGTGCCGGGTGTACGGGCGCAGCGCCTTTTACCAGAGCGGCGGAGCTTTTGGATTTCGGGATCAACTTCAGGATACTCTGGCGATGCTGGTCGCCAGACCAGCCCTCGTACGGCAGCAGATTATTTTGCATGCCGGGCGCCAATTTGTAGAGGGAGATGTCCAGCACTGGTGGCATCCGCCCACCGGCCGAGGGGTGCGAACCAGAATTTCCGATGATTACCTGTGGCTGCCGTATCTTGTACACAAGTACATCGAGTCGACCTCCGATCAGACTATTCTCGAGGAAGAAGCGAACTTCATTGAGGGGCCGCACCTCGAAGAGAATCAGCATGAATCCTATATTGTGCCGCATATTTCGACCCACCGCGGCTCAATCTATGAGCACTGCATTATTGCGCTCGATCGGGCGATGCGTTTCGGCTCGCACGGCCTGCCGCTAATCGGTTGTGGTGATTGGAACGACGGCATGAACGAGGTGGGGAGTGAGGGTAAGGGCGAAAGCGTTTGGCTGGGCTGGTTCTTATATGATGTCTTGATGAAGTTTGCGGGAATCGTGGAGGAGCGCAACGATTCATACCGCAGTAATGAGTATCGCAGTAAAGCGCAGCAGATCAGAGAAGCGATTGAGTCTCAGGCCTGGGATGGGGCCTGGTATACGCGCGCCTTTTTCGATAACGGCACGCCTCTGGGCAGTTCGAAGAATGACGAGTGCAAGATTGATTCGATCAGCCAGTCATGGGGGATTATCAGCCAGGCCGCTAATCCCGAGCGCGCCAAGCAGGCGATGCAAAACGTCTATCGGGAGCTGGTCGATGCTGAAAATGGCTTAATTCGGCTGCTCTTCCCGCCGTTTAATACGAGCGAACCTCGGCCCGGATATATCGCTGGTTATTTGCCCGGGATCCGTGAGAATGGCGCGCAATACACACACGCCGCAACCTGGGTGGTGATGGCTACCGCGATGCTGGGGGAAGGAGATCGGGCCTTCGATCTCTTCAATATGATTAACCCGGTGAATCACGGACGTACGGCCAAAGAGGTGGGACGTTATCAGGGAGAACCATACGTGACCTGCGGCGATGTTTATTCCACCCCGCCATATGCCGGCCGCGCGGGCTGGAGCTGGTATACCGGATCTGCGGCCTGGCTATATCTGGTCGGGCTTGAGCACATTCTCGGAATAAAGATCAGGGGAGATCATTTCATTGTTGATCCGTGCGTACCTAAGAGCTGGCGAAGTTTTGAAATTGATTTGTCGCTGCGCGGGAACAAGTACCACATCGTGGTGGTTAATGCGGGGGGCTGCCAAAAAGGGGTAAGCAGCGTGGAGGTTCAGGGACAGCCTGTCCCCGACCGTAAGATCAGGTTGGGCGGAGCTGCTCAGATCTCCGGGCCCATTGAAGTTCGAGTTACCATGGGGTGAGATGGACTGGATCGCTCTGGTCGCTCTGCGCGCGCTAATAAACACACTTAATACTTTTCCGCTCGATCGTCGTTTGCGCATAGTGGCTTCGATTATACGGGGAGTGGCTCGGGTTGTGCCGCGCTTTAGGAAAGTGGCCTTAAGAAATTTGGAGATCGCCTTACCGGAAATATCCCCGGCCGAACGTCTGGTGATTCTTGAGCAGTCGATTGAATCGCTGGCGCGCGTCTTTGTAGATTTTGCCCGGCTTGCTTTGATCGACCAGGCTTGGATCGATCAACATGTAATTTGTCCGTTTCTTCCGCGCTTCGAGGAGCTTAAGCGCGAGCATCCCGAGAAGGGAGTTCTGATTGCCACCGGGCACCTGGGTAGTTTTGAATTGGTTGCGCACTGCGCCGCCATTTGGGGATATCCGCTGAGTTTTATCGTGCGTGATTTCAAATTGAAGCGGCTAGATAAGTGGTGGCGCTCAATTCGGGAGGCCCACGGCAATCGTGTGATCAGCCGCAAGGGCGCCATGCGCGACGTGATCCGAGATCTCAACCTAGGGCGAGACGTCGCAATCCTGTTCGATCAGAATTTAACTCGCAAGCATGCTGAGTTCGTGGACTGGTTTGGCGTACCGGCGGCCACGACGCGAGCAGTTGGATTGGCGGCTGTGCGTACCAAGGCCATTGTCATTGTGGCATCGATCGCGGCGCAGCCTGGAGAGAAATATCTGGTAAATATGGTCGAGTGTAACTTTGATTCGCTGTATCAGGATGCGGCATTATCACCAGAGGCAAAAATTCGACGCATCACTCAACTCTGCAGTCTTGAATATGAGAAAATGATTCGCAAAGATCCAGGACAGTGGTTTTGGATGCATCGGCGCTGGCGCACGAGACCGGATCCCAAGGCGCCGAGCATTTACTAATGCGGCAATCGTGAGTGGCCCGCGGAATTGCAGCGGCAGCTGTTATTTAGGCCGGCGCTTCTCCCCCCACGTTTATCGAGCTAACTAGCTATTAAATCAGTTGAATTTCGAGGGCGCTTTAGATGCAGAGAATTGGCACCAAAGCTGCAGGGTCTTGGTAGATTACTGACAGACTCTTGAATTGGGGCCCTTGAGGCCGCTGGTGCAGCATGGAATCGTGCTGCCGGCGGACCTCGATTGGATTGGGGTTAGTGGGTATAAGCAGGTCTCTGCATAGAAATATTTTGCTGCTGGCTGCACTCGTGTCGCCGACGTTGGCGCTTGCCAAGACCCCGGCATGGGGACCGGATGAACATCCCCGGCTGCTAGCCACCGCAGCTGAAAAACCAGCTCTTAGCGCGAAGCTCAATGCTCCTAATACCCTTGCGCATGCAATTTGGAGCGATTTCCTAGGCAGCTATCGGCGTAGCGGCAGCAGCTTTGATTATTCGGATGGCGCTGTAGTCTATTGGATCACCGGCGATACGGCGGCAGCCGATCACGCTATTTTTAATGCACAGTCTTTCATCAGCGCCTATCCGAACGGCATGACGCACACGAGCTATGCTTATCCGGATTATCCGGTGGACTGGTGGCGCTATCATAATTTGGTAGTGACCTTCGATTTTGCCTACGCTCGTTTGAGCGCCAGTCAACGTACCCAATTTCGTGATTTCATTGCGCATCAGGGGGTGGTTTGCTCATCGCTGGGACCTTCGTGGGGACCGGGCAATATAGATATGGCCTTTGCGCTTTGTGCCCTCAGTTCGGCGATCGCGCTGGAAGGTTACGACGCCTCTAGAGATATTTCTAATGAAGTCATTGTGCGGGGAGGCAGCACTAGCCCTGCCGCCAATACCGGGGATTTGACCTACTACCCAATTGGCATTTCGAATCTGGTGGTGTCGAGCCAGCCCAACGGAGGCGGGATTCTGTATCGCGATGGCATCGACTATATTTATCGTCCGAGCAGCACTTGCTATAACCGAAGATGCATTGATTGGAGTTTAACTGGCGCTGGAGCGGTGGAACCGTCTCCCGGCGATACCTATTATGTCTCCTATCATTGGAATGCGGATCTGGCGCAGTGGAAGAATGAGGGGCGCCGCGCTCTTGAGAATCATCTTAGCTACGCCTGGCGTGATGGTAGCTATAATGGCGGATTAAGCCCTTACGGAAATCTAGCTGCTAGTTACATTCCATATCTTTTTGAAATGATGAAGCGGGACTCGGGGCTCGATTATTCGCGCAACTCCGATATTAAAAAAGCGATCGATCCGTATTTATATGAAAGGCTGCCCGGCGCAGTGCGGCGCTTTAACTCGATCAATGACTCCAATAGCATCTATTCTTCCTATAATGATGCACTGCCGTATCCGATGCATGGCGGGTACAGATCATGGCTGCGGCCATTGATTGCCTGGTCAACCAGCGCCTACGCCAATGATTCAGAGGGGTATGGGCAGCGCGCCTTTTGGTTGTGGGCACAGAGCTTTCGAAATTCAAATGGTACGATCACCCGCACTCCCGATTCCGACTGGCGCGAGGCTTTTTGGATTAATAACACACTCGCGGGAAGCTATCCGAACACGTCGCTGCCCGTGGCTAATTGGCCTAAGCACCGCTATTTCCGCGGCAAAGAGCTGGTCTATAGCAGAAGCGCCGATTGGGGCAGCTCCGATCCGATGGCTCTGGTAGCTTCCTTCGTGGCGGGACCGCATAACTATCAAAATGAGCATGACCAGGGCGATAGCGGGTCATTCACTTTTTTTGACACCGGCGAAGAGTGGGCGATTGATCCCGGTTATAATGTGGTTGGGGTCGGTGGCGATTCGATCGTCGACCATAATGGTTTGGGCATCGACGGGCATGGATTTGAAGCCGCGGGAGTGTACGGGGAATCCGGGGCAAACCCGGTATACGGCGGATTCTCGCACTTTGATGCGGTCGTATTGACCGACGGCGCTTCGATGCTCAAAGCAGAGCTCAGTGCAGCCTGGAGCCTGACTAGCACGCCCTACGTCGATCATCATCAACGTTACTTCAGTTTAATTCGAGGAAATAAGCCGGCATATCTGATTGTGGCCGACGATATCAAGAAGGATGCTAACACTCACAGCTTTGAATGGTACCTGCACACCGGACGCAACAACACGGTTACTACAGCTACCGGACGCGCCACAATTAATGGCTCAAAAACCGGGGCAAAATTGCTTGTGCAGACCCTAAGTCCGGCTGCCGTGAGCTTGGACGTGGCCGATTCAAACGCGGGGCAGGCTGGTACGCATAAGCGCCTGCGGGTTGTTTCGAGCGGGGTGCAAAATCCTAATTTTTTGAATGTGCTCATTCCCTCGGAGGCCGGCCAGCAGGCTCCGACGGTCAGCAGCATACCCTTGGCCAACGGCGTACAGGGGACGATCGTATGGCCTGATGGAACCAGCGATATGATTTTGTGGCGGACCGGATCGGGGCAGATCTCAGGCGGCGGAGTCAGTTCGGATGCTAAACTAACAGTGGTGCGGATTGCTGCCGGGGTGCCGATTGGGCTGGCCGTTAGCGATGGACGCTCCGTAAGCTTTAACGGGAGTGCGCTGCTAACAGTTTTGGATGGCGCCAAGCCTGTCTCGCTCGCCGCTTTCGGCCCAACGATCGGGGTAGCAGGGGAGGATGCCACAGCGCTCGCGGTACGCATCCCCGGCATCAGCGCTTTGACCTTGGAGGACGGGAGTGTCGGTGCTCCAATCTCTGTGAATGCCGATGTTGCAACGATCAACCTGCCATTCTCCTTGAGTGAGGTGCGCCGCGGCGGGGGGACTCGATTTGCTGAAAATTTCGACGACAATTATCCCGATAGTTTCTTTCGCTATAACAGTGAAGGCGGCAGTCCTGAAAAATTCTTGGTGAAGGGTGGGGCCCTAGAATTATCCCCAAGCTTAGGAACGGAATGGATGACCATAACGCGGCGTGATTCTACGCCGTGGCGCCGAGCCGATATCTTCCCGAGCGTTATTCCCGCGCTCGAGCATAGTGACGCGATGCTTTCATTTAGATTTAAATTCGCCCAGAACAGCGCGGCGACTAGAAAATTGCGCTTCTATTTTCGCACCAAGTATCGGGACGCCAACGATTGGAGCACAAATCAAGACTACGTGCGGGTAGAGTTGAATGCTCGGGAGAACGGGGTGGTGAAGAATCTGGTAGCCCTGGGTCAGCGCGTTAATGGAAACTTAAGTGGTCCTGAAGGCAACGATACACTCACGAACCAGGTTGCTTCTGGTCCGGTCTCAATTGATGACACCAACTGGCATAATCTCTCAATCGTTGCTCAAGGCGCTCAGGTCAAAGTATCGGTCGATGGCAATCAGCTAATCGATGCCCCACTGCCGGTAGGGGCTCCGCTGGCGCCCGTCTCCGGGTTTTTGCAGTTTCGGACGATCGGCAGCGACGCGGTGCTCTTAGATGACCTTTTGGTTCAGGCGATCAGTACTAAGGCACCTGACCACCAGCCCCCGGCCGCTCCGGGATTTCTAAGAATCGGTTCGTAACGAAGCTAATCCCGATCTTTCGACGAATCGCGGCTGCTTCAGCTGCCGCTCGGCACTTTGTTTTAATTCTCAGCACAGTGTAGCCTGTGGCCCATGGAAAAGAGTGCTATTAACGAAAAACTGAGAAATATCGCGATTATCGCGCATGTCGACCACGGTAAGACTACGCTCGTAGATTTTATGTTCCAGCAGAGCGGAACCTTTCGCGCTAACCAGGAAGTTGCCGAACGGGTGATGGACAGCATGGACCTCGAACGGGAACGCGGCATTACGATCTCGGCCAAGAACTGCTCGATTAATTGGAAAGGGGTCAAAGTTAACATACTGGACACTCCGGGCCATGCTGACTTTGGCGGTGAGGTTGAGCGTGCGCTGATGATGGTGCAGGGGGCAATTTTATTGGTAGATGCTTCAGAGGGACCGCTGCCGCAAACTCGCTTTGTATTGAGTAAAGCCCTTAAGGCCGGGCTGAAGCTCGTGGTGGTGATTAACAAAATCGATCGCAAAGATGCGCGTCCCAAGGAGGTGCTCAATCAGGTTTATGACCTTTTTATCGATCTGGATGCGACCGAGGATCAGCTTGATTTTCCGGTCTTATATGCGATTGGTCGGGAGGGCATCGCCAAGCGCTCCCTAGAGGGCGAGAATTCAGATCTCAGCATACTGTTCGATACCGTTTTGGAAACCGTTCCGGGCCCTAGCTATCATCCGGGCAGCCCATTTCAGATGCAGGTATTGAATCTCTCTTATTCCGATTATCTCGGGCGGCTCGCAATCGGGAGAGTCGTAGAAGGTTCCGCCAAGAAGAGCGACCGTCTAATTTGCATCGATCGGCATAGCGCCGAGGTGCCGCTAAAAGTTACTAAGCTGCAGGTGTACCGCGGCATCACCTTTGAGGAGGTGGAGGTCGCCGAGCCCGGTGAGATCGTAATTCTCTCCGGCGCTGATGAGGTCGAAATCGGTGATACGATCTGCACCAAAGAGGCTCCCGTCCCGCTCAAGCGCGTGACGGTAGATGAGCCGACCATTGCTATGCGCTTCACTACAAATACTTCGCCGCTTTCCGGCACCGAGGGAAAGTTTGTGCAATCGCAGCGTATCCGGGAGCGTTTGCTAAAGGAAACGCTGCACAATGTGGCGCTCAAGTTTGAAGAAACATCCGACGCTGACACCTTTGTGCTGAAGGGGCGCGGCGAATTTCAGATGGCAATTTTGATTGAGACTATGAGGCGCGAGGGTTTTGAACTCAGCGTCGGCCGGCCTGAGGTAATTCTAAAGGAGCAGGACGGCAAACTAATGGAGCCGATCGAGCATCTTTTAATTGATTTGGACGAAAGATTCATCGGCATCGTGACCGAAAAATTATCAGCGCGAAAAGGGCGCATGGTGAATATGGTCAATCACGGCTCGGGCAGGGCGCGCTTGGAATTCTCGATTCCATCTAGGGGCTTGATCGGATATCGCAACGAATTCCTGACCGATACCCGGGGCACCGGCATAATGAATTCCTATTTGAGCGGGTTTGAAGATCATCGCGGCGAGATCGAGTCGCGGGTGACGGGTTCGTTGGTCGCGGACCGGCCCGGCAGTGCTATTCCTTATGCGATTTTCCACCTGGAACCACGCGGTAAAATGTTGGTGCAGCCGGGAGATCCGGTTTATGAAGGCATGATCGTCGGGGAGCATAATCGTGATAACGATCTGGATGTTAATATTTGCCGGGAAAAGAAACTGACTAATATTCGTGCGGCAGGGCGCGACGAGAACGTAATTCTCACACCAGTGACCCCGCTGGCGCTGGAAAAGGCAATTGAGTTTATTAAAGATGACGAGCTGGTTGAGGTGACACCTAAATCAATTCGGCTGAGAAAAAAGATTTTGCAGGCCAATAAACGCTAGCAGAGCAGCAGCTCATTGATAATGACCTAACGACGATCTGAAGCAACTTGCAGCGATTCGTTATTACCACGTTGGATCCAAGTTGCAGCGGTTTATATCGCGGCACGCAAAACATCAGGTTTGGTTTCCGGGCGCCTGCGCTGCCTTGCGGCATGTGGGATTGGAGCTGCCTATCTCCTCCAGCTGTGGCACCAAAAAGCACCTACCGCAGCCGCGCTATATCTCCGCTCGCCACTAACTAAGTAAGATGCGCCTCTAATCCATTCAAAATCCTGAGTAGACTGTGTGTGGCTTTTAATTCACGCTAACTTAGCTATAATCGTCCGGTCTGATTCCTTACAGTTTGATATGAATAGACAGCCGGTCCGGAACGCCCCCACCACCGATCCCGCAGCGACGCAGGCCGCAGCACCATCAAGCTTAACGGTGCTTAAGAAGAGTGGTTCTCGGCAGCGCTACCGTTTCTTCGCCCCGCTGTGCGGTTTACTGATAGCTCTGATCGTTACAGAGATCGTAGTGCGCAGCATCGAGCATTTTAGTGCCGCTCATCCGAAGCGTCATGATCGACCGGAGCGCTTTCATTATCCGGAGAATAATCGCAAATGGCGTGATTTTTCATATACCGAGGAGAAACCTGCCAATACCTTTCGCATGATTGTATTGGGGGATTCGTTCACCGCCGGAACCGGGGTGCAGTTTGACGACACCTTCAGCAAGCGCCTAGAGCGGCTGTTGAATATGGGCAGCGGCCCCTTGAAGGCCGAGGTGCTGAATTTCGGAGTTCCGGGCTACAACACGGTTCAGGAGGAGATGTTGTTTAAAAAGGCCGTAGTACGGCAGCCGGATTTAGCGCTGCTGGAGATCACCCTCAATGACGCCGAGATGCAGCCCTTTCGGGTGGCTTTCCCCAATTTCGACCCTTCCGGGGAAAAACTGCTGCGCAAGCCGATTTTTCAGTGGTGGCGGACGGCCGCCTTTGTGGCCCAACGGCTGATCAATACTGAATCGCACCGGTTCTACATCAAATACCACCAATCTTTATTTGAGGAGCCGGAGAGCTGGAAGCGCTTTAGCTCGGCCATTGTCGCGATGCGTGATGTAGCACGGGCCAATAAGATTAAATTCGCGGCAGTGGTTTTTCCCATGTTCTCCTACCCGATTGATGAGCATTATCCCTTCTGGAGTGTGCACACTAAGATTAATGGGCTGCTTGATGATTTAGGAGTGGATCATCTCGACCTGGCGAAATCCTTTGAGGGCATCCCGCCAGCGCGGCTGCAGATACTGCCCGGCGCGGATAGCCACCCAAATGAGATCGGCCATCGCATCGCAGCGGATAGAATCTATGCCTGGCTGCATCGACGGGAGATCGTACCTGCCACCTTAAAGCCAGCAATCGAACTGCATGGTCAGAAAAATGGCGGAAAGCCCTCGCATCAGGAACATGTTAAATAGATCGGCATGTTGAGGCGCAGTGCTGAAGCCGCCTTTTGGGCGAGCTGTGCGATTTGGCTTTTATGTTTGCCGTGGCGCGCCAGTCTATGGCTGGACGAGCTGGTATCGTACTGGGTGATCAAGGACGGTTTGCGCGAGACTTGGGCCCGCGCCGTAACCTTTCAAGGGCAATCGCCACTTTACTATTCGATTCTCTGGGTATGGACTCGGCTCTTTGGCATATCCGAGTTGGCGCTGAGATTGCCCTCGGTCTTGTGCGCCCTTGGGAGCGGGTTTTTGCTCTATAAAATTGGACGCCAATTCTTCGATCGCAGCACGGCATTGACGGCGGTGGTGTTGTTTTTCTCGGTCAATTCGTTAGTGATAGCATCGATCAGCGCACGTCCCTACAGCTTGGCGCTGCTGTTTTTTCTGGCTGCTACTCTGGTCTTATTGACCGGCACTGGCCGCTCCAGCGCGATTGCTTACGGCACGCTAATGTTGGGTTCTTACTATGCGCACTATCTGTTTATTTTCGGTGCCGGAGCGCAGCTATTGTTGATCATATTTTGCCGGCCGCGTCAGCTCGCTAACTTTATGCTGGCGCTGCTGCTGGTGGCAATTTTCGCGATCCCGGGGGCGCTTCAAATTATGACGCTGAGTACTCAAGCAGAGTTGAGCTTTGCTCCATATCCTAGCTTCGGAGGTTTCTTCACGGCAGCCTTTCCGGTCGCCACCCTGGTGGTATGGTTTGCGGCCATCGTTGCCGGATACTTCTTTGGCTCGGGAAGACTTTCCACCGAGCGGATAAACCCCATGCTGCTGCTGCTCTTTTTGTTGTGGTGTATCTGCGGTCCGCTGATTTTTTTGGCCGTGTCTAATCTGCACCATGGCAGCCTTTTTTTGGAGCGCTATTTTCTATGGAGCGCGGCGGGCTTAGCGTTAGGTCTTGCAGCGACGGTAACGATAATGGCGCAAGAGCGTGATCGCTGGATTGTGCTGTTAATCTGCGCAGTTCTGGCGGGTTACTTTGCGAGTGCGCGGCACTTTATTTTTGAAGATTGGCGTTCCGCTGCAGCCGTAGTGCGGGAACGGTTGGACTCCAATAGCAGCTCCTCAGTTCTAATCTCGAGCGGATTAATTGAGGCACGTAGCGCGGAGTTCTATACCAGCTCTGAGCGTCAAGATTATCTCCGCAGTCCCTTATCCTACTATGCCGCCGGCGCAGCGGGTACCGCGCTGCCGCCCAATCTGGAGGAGGGCAAATTTAGTGCCTATCTGCAGGAACATATTGCTCCGATGTTAGGCGCTCAGCAGGAATTTTATGTGTTAGCGCGAGAACCGAGAGCAGATGGCCCCAGTCTAGAGGAGCGCTATGCACAGTTCTTTGCCCAAGCTGGTTTTGAAAGTCAGCGCCTGGGAGATTTCGGAGAGGTGATCGCGCTACGATTTACCCGGCCTGGGAAAGCGCAGGAGCAGAACTAGTAATCCCAAAAAGGCCGAGATCAGCGAACCGGCCAAGATGCCTAATTTGGCGACATCCAACAGATGATTGCCCTCGTAGGACAAGGTGGCGATAAAGATTGACATGGTAAACCCAATGCCACCGAGGCAGGCCGCTCCGTAGAGTCCTTTGAAATCAACTCCTGCTGGAAGCTCCGCAACGTTTAATTTGGCAGCGAGCCAGGAAAAAATCGTTATTCCCAGCTGTTTGCCAAAGAACAACCCGAGCAGCACTCCGATTCCTACGGGGTGGCTAATCGCTTCTGCCAGGCCCCCGGAGATCTGCACTCCAGCGTTAGCGAGAGCAAAGATCGGCATGATCAGATATGCCACCCAGGGGTGGATGGTTTTTTCGATCTGTTCCCCAATTTCGCGCGGAATGCAGAAGGCCAGCACTACTCCTGCCACGGTGGCATGAATTCCAGAATGGTGGACGAGGTACCACAAAGGCAGCCCAGCCAATAGATAAATCGAGATCTTTCGGAAACCCCGACGGTTGGCGGCGATCAATGCTGTTGTCAGGAGCACCGCCCAGCCCAGGCTTACAAGATCGAGCTTGGAGGTATAGAACAGCGCAATCACCGCCACTGCTCCAAGATCGTCAACGATCGCCAGCGCGGTTAGGAAAACTTTCAGCGCCAGCGGAACGCGATTGCCCAGCAATGAGATAATTCCTAAGGAGAAGGCGATATCTGTCGCGGTTGGAATTGCCCAGCCGTGCACTGCCGGACTGCCCCAATTAATGCCGGTAAAAATCAGGGCGGGGAAGATCATGCCGCCGAGTGCGGCCGCTGCCGGTAAGGCCGCCTTGCGCGCCGAGGAGAGTTCTCCCTGGATCAACTCGCGCTTAATCTCTAAACCCACCAGCAAAAAGAAGATGGCCATTAACGCATCGTTAATCCAATGCAGTACGGGCAAATCAAGACCCGCGGGGAGGACGATGCGGTAGGCCAAAAAATTGAAATAAGCCGGAGCAGCGGAGGAGTTGGCCAGCAAGAGCGCCAGCGCGGCTGTAAACACCAGAAGGACGCCGGAAGCGGCTTCGGTTTGAAGGAATTTCTGAAAAAAGGTTACAACCTTCAAGCCGTGCAGCCTGCAAAAACTATCGCTATCGCGTCAATCGTGGTGACCCCAACGGGACTCGAACCCGTGTTTCCGGCGTGAGAGGCCAGCGTCCTAGGCCACTAGACGATAGGGCCACAATTGAATCGAGCGCACAACTTTACAGGGTGTTGTTAATGAATTCAAGGAAGGCGCGGGAGTTTGCTGTTTGTCTTTGCCGGTAAGGGGTCTTATTCATTCAGGAAGTTGTTTTCGGAACGCAGCTAATGTAGGATTTTCTCACATTCGCCCGTGGTGTAATGGTAGCACGTCAGATTCTGACTCTGAAAATCGAGGTTCGAGTCCTTGCGGGCGAACTCTAATTTGAGCAGTGCTTAGCATCTGCTCGAAGGCCCTGTCCTCTAAAGCAGCGTTCTGTCGAGCTGTAGCGAAGCAGAACCACAATTTATTAAGTCTTAGGCATGCATCGGATATTTCGTGCCCTAGGCACAACGATGGCGGCAGCGCTTTGTTTGTGCTCCTGCATCGGACCTACCACCTCGGCCCCTCCTTCGCAGCTTGATATTCAGGTTCGCAGCGCACAAAAGGTCTCCGCGGATGCCGAGGTTGAACGCTCATCCGAGGCGATGCATAGCTATCTAGTGGGACAGCTGGCCTACGCTGGTGAGGATTTCAAAACCGCGCTCGAGAATTTTAGCGCCGCGAGCAGGCTTATTAAGGAGCCAGAGCCCGAACTGCATTCCAGACTGGCGGAGCTGTATGTCAAATCCGGAGAATTGGATAAGGCCTTGGCCGAAAGCGAGAAGGCGCTGCAGACGGCGCCGAACGATCCGCAGCGCATGCTGCTGCATGCCGGGATTTTGGAATCTTTAAAGCGCTTCGACCATGCCGAACCGGTTTATCGCTCACTAATCGAATCCAACCCAACCATGAGCGAGCCTTACATCTTGTTAGCGGCGCTATATGCAAAGACGGAGCGGCTGCCAAAGGCCGTCGAGGCGCTGCGTGCGCTGATTGTGAAAGTTCCAGACGAGCCCAGCGGCTTCTATTATTTGGCGCATGCTTTTGAGGAGCAGGGAGATCTTGCGCAGGCCGAGAAGCAGCTTTTACGGGCGCATGAACTCAGCCGCGGTAATCACGATCTAACCCTGGATCTGGTGCGAGTTTACCTGAAGGAACGCAAGGTCGACGAGGCTAAGAATGCGCTAAGCGAAGTTTTGGAAGCAGATCCTAAACATGTTCTGGCACGTCGTGTTATGGGCCAAATTATGCTCGGGGAAAATAAGCTTGAGGACGCGCTCGAACATCTGACCGTTTTAGAAACTTTAGAGAAGGATTCTGCAGAGACCCGCTTCAAAGTCGCCCTGATTCAGATGCAGCGGCAGAACTACAAAGAAGCGGTGAATGAACTTAACCTGGTGCTAGCTCAGAACCCGAAGCACGAGCATGCGCGCTATTATTTGGGCTCGGTGTATGCCGCATCGGGCAAGCGTAAAGAAGCGCTAAAAGAGTTGGCGAAGATTAAGCAGGACCAGGAGCTATTTGTTAAGGGCCGCTTGTTTTCTGCTTTTATACAGCGAGAGGACGGGGATTTAGATGGTTCCGAACGCTCCATTCGCGAAGCCTACCAGCGTGAACCGGACAATAAGCGTACTTTTTCTTATCTGATTTTGCTTTTGCGCGAGCGCCATAAGTTCGACGAGGCCGAAAAATTGCTGCGCGGAGCGCTTGCCGTCGAGCCGCGCAACGATAAGCTGCTCTTCCAGCACGCTGTAGTGCTGCATGATTTAGGCCGCGATGCAGAATCGATGGCCGGCATGGAGCAGGTCATCAAGCTTAATCCAAGGCATTCGGATGCGCTAAATTATGTCGCTTACGGCCTGGCTGAAAGTGGCAAGGATATGGCGCGGGCCGAAGAATTAGTGAAAGCGGCCTTGGAGGTTAAACCCAATGATGGCTATTACCTGGATACCCTTGGCTGGATCTATTTTAAACAGGGCCGTTTGGCCGACGCAGAGGAGATCTTAGCGCAGGCTGCGAATGGGTCAGAAGAGGATATTGTGGTGGTGGAGCACTACGGTGATTGCCTAATTGCCCTTCAAAAATTCGAGAAGGCCGCCGAAGTACTGCAAGCCGCAATTGATCGCAGTTCTGCCAGCACCAGCGCGGAACAGCGCCGTGTGGTTGAGCGCATCAAAGTTAAATTGGAACGGATTAAGTCCCCCCTCAGTGTCAATCCCGTAAAGGCTGCGCACTAAATGCGAGCGATTTTAGCGGGAGTCTTGCTCATTTTGTGTTCCTGTCAGCATCCCCTCAGTCTTACCTCGTTAGTTCAAGGGACGGCGCTCTCGGCATCGGAAAGAGCAGATTTCTTGCGGCAGATCCGGGAGCGTAGCAACGAGATCCGCAGCTATCGCATGCTGTGCAGCGGCCATCTCCGGTATGGAGAGCAGCGCAGCGGGCTGCGGTATGCCTTCGTATTTTCTGCGCCGGGATCTCTGAGGATTGAAGCGCTGCCGCCAAATGCCGCTTATACACTCAGTGTCCTTGCAGTTAATGAGGGCCGAGTGCTCTTTTTGGATCAACAAAACAAGAGTGCGCTCAAAGCCGCAAGCGGCAGCGGGGCGCTATATCGAGCGCTGCGCATTCCTGCCAATGAACAGGATTTGCCCTGGATAATCGCGGGCAGAGTACCCCCCACAGCACTTACGAACGACGCCCAATATGCTGTATATCGGAATCCTAGCGGGGAGCGGCTGTACTTGCTGGATCCGCTGGGACGCGTGCTCTACATTGTCTCCGCTGCCAGCCTTATGCTCGAGAGTGTCCAGATGCAAGATCAGTTTAATGGTAGGGAGGCGCTAAAGATCGAGCTGCAATTTGATCATGAAGGAGCTAGCCCCCAACTCCCTCACGATATTGAGCTAACATTTCCGCGGGATGATTTCGTGCTGTCGCTGAGCCGTACCTCACAGGTGCTTAATCTGCCGATCCCGGAGCGCCTGTTCGAATTGCAGATTCCTGGTGATTTTGAGCTGCACGAGCTTTCCAGCGCTCGGCATGAATAGCAGATACCGCAGCGGCGAAGTCAGTGCAGCTCCCCGGCCTTTCAAGCCAGCGGTCTTCAGATCGTCACTTCATGCGCTGGCGCAGAGCATTTTCTCCGGCCCTAAGAGCCCAGCGTGCTGCATAATGGTTCAGCCAGACAAGTAGTAGGGCCGCCATGGTGACGCTGATATACCACTGCGAGGTGCTCAGGGTATAGCCGAAGTTTCTAATCGTTCGCAAAAAGATCAAAATTCCCACCGGTATCAAGCTCAGACAGATTACGATCGAACTTGTTACCATGAAGATTAGGCTGCCGAAGCTCGCCGCTAGCTGCGAGGCGTTTTCCCATTCGAAGTTGGAGAATACGGCGCCCAGCCCCACCGCCATGCCCACGATTCCGTAACATATCACCCAGCTGGCAACGGCGTTCACTATGACGATCTTGAGCGGTGCATCAATTGCCAGTGCTCCAGAGGCGAAGATAATGCTCGACATTCCTGCTACAGGTACGTACCAGCACCAAAATTTAGCCCGCAAAATATCATAAATTTTTACCGGGGAAGTTTGGAGCAGCCAAAAGGTCTGCCCCTCAAGCGATATGGATGGAAACACGAAGCGTGATGAGACTGCTGTGATTACAAAGGCGCCCATGCCCACGTTGGTGAAGACCAGAAACGCTTGCCAATAAATCTTGGTGGTATTGGGCAGATCCTTGACCGCATGTAATAGTCGGAAATTGTATAGATAGATCATGCAGAGACCCAGCAGCAGCATCAGCTGGATTGTTTGAGTGATGTCGCGTGAAAAATTCTTAAGCTCCTTCCCGATCAGGGCGCGGTATTGTGAATCCAGGAATGGGGTAAGGGCCCGGAACCTGCGGTGCGCAGCCTTGCTCTGCAGTCGCAGCGTGCTGCGCGTGTCGCGGCTACGCGCGTAAGCCTCGGTGTGTAACGCCCGTATGGTGAGAAAAGCCACTGCGGTTAGGCCCAGGGCTGTGCTGTATAGCAAGACAAGATACAGAAAAGCTGGCCGCCCCGAAGGATCGAGATGTTCACCTAGCACCGAGGCTAACCAAAATGAAGGAATCCAGTCAGCTTGAGGGATCGATAATACATTTATGAGCCTAAGCAATTCGTTAATATCACTAAGCTTCGATGAATCGGGCTGAGCTGCACGGAAGGCCATATAAGCGGTCATTACAAGCAGTAAGACCATTATTAGCAGCATCTCTCGCGTACGGTGTGCTGGAAAAAATCTGCACAAAATCGTGATTAGGATCACACTCAATGCGCAGGGTATTACGAAATAAGGCAGCATCGTCCCGATCGCTAGAACATAATAGGTCCATCCCACGTCGTAAGATTGACCAAACGCGACAATCGCAGGCATCGCGAAAACGATCGCCATCCAGGTGGACCCAAATAATACATCAGTAAATTTACCGGCGAAGAGCGTCAGCTTCGAAATCGGGCTGGCGATCAGCAGATCAAGATCACGGCCATGATAGAGCGCTGCCAGCACGCCGACGGCATTGGAAAGCATCAGCATTACGAGCAGCAGCAGGAACAGGAGTGCCAGTGGAATTGTAGGAGGGAGATAGGCGGCATGCGTATTGTTTTTAATGACCTGAACCGCTTCGAAGGTGCCGCGATGGATGCCCCATAAAATTCCCAAGGAGAAAATTGCGATCACGATGTCGCGACCGAACTGCGTGCGCAGGCTGTAGTTGCCCTTGAGGCGGTTCTTAACCGTCAGCAGCCGCGGTTTAATAAGTACTGGAATCATGTAAAGGAGCCTGTGGTGGCAGTTAGTTCAATGAAGATCTCCTCGAGACCATTCTGCGAAAGACCATGATTGCTTCTGATCTGGGCCAGGGTGCCCGCAGTTAGAATTTGTCCCTTATGGATAATTGCCAGCCGGTCGGCGATCTCCTCTGCGACATTGAGCGAATGGGTCGACAAGAAAATACACATGCCCTCCGCGGCGTAGCGTCGTAGCGAATCTTTGAGCAGGCGCGAGCCGTGCGGATCAAGGCCGACCATCGGCTCGTCTAAGATCAGCACCCGAGGTTTGTGTACCAGCGCCCCGCAGGTAGTCAGCCGCTGCTTCATGCCGTGCGAGTAGCTTTCGACTAGTTCATCTTGCCAATCCATTAACCCGTATTCTTCAAGCAATTTGTCGATCTGTTTTTCAGCCTCTTCGGAACGCATGCGGTAGAGTTCGGCAATAAAATAGAGGAATTCCCGTCCTGTGAGTTTGTTATAGATATATGGCCGGTCCGGCACATAGCCGCACACGGCTTTGGCGCGTTCTGGTTCGGATACTGTATCGAACCCACAGATGCGGATGGTGCCTGAGTTGGGATGGATAATGCCGGTCATCATGCGGATAGTGGTCGTCTTCCCTGCGCCGTTCATGCCTAAACAGCCGAAGATCTCTCCGGCGCGAACCTCGAGTGAAATTTCCTTGACGGCCTGAAATTCTCCAAAGCGCTTACTGACGTTGCTCAGCTCAATCATGAGGTACTCCTTCAGGCAGCACCGCATTGAGCATGCCGCCTTTCGAAAATTGCTGCACCAATGCCGCGGCACCACTGAGGTCGAGCGGCGCAATTTCGCAGATTTCCGTGGCTGCCCGACGCTGCTCGATATGCATGCCGATCGGCGCTACCAGGTTTTGCATTAAATTTTGGTTGCGCAGCGGTTTGAAGCGATTAGCCGGTTCATATTCGATCAAATAACGATCTCTTGTCTCTTGTGACTCCGAGATAATCACCGGCCCCGGGAGATCTAATTTGCCGCTGTACGACTGTCCGGCTGCGCTGGAGCTGATTGCGAGCGTTAAAGGATTAACTCCGTCGGTCTTAAGCGCAAGACTAACGGCGTTGGGGGCATTAATGGAAAGTTCAGAGCTGTACATTTGCCCCAATGGATTGAAGAGTGCGCTAAAACTAATGCTGGCTGAGATTAGCCGGGCGTCGACCCGCGTCTGGATCGATCCTTTGGCGTTAATAGTAATGTTCTTGTGAGTTGAAAGCTCGGCCTTAAATTCTCCAGCGCAGCCTCCGCTGTGTCGGACTAGAAAAATAGTTTGTCCCTTATCGATTGCGGTCAAGGCGGTGGCCGCGGGCTGTTCCAACCGATGAACCGCTGCGTACGTTGCGGTCGTTATGCCTAGCGAAATCAACGCTAAAAGGAGCGCTAGCCATAGGTCTAGCTTCTTTTGCCCGCGGCTATCTGCAGTATCCATCGCCAATCTTCCCTCTTATTGTAGGATGAGGAAGCGGGCCATAGCGTTCAGTAAAAGCAGCTTTAAGAGGACGCTTGAAACGGCTACAACGAAGTTATGCTGTTGATCCGGCGTGTAGTCCGCGGCCGCTTTAATGAACCGGGGTCTAGAGCGAGAGCAGTCGTTCGACCTGTCCCTTACTCTTGTCGCTCTTTGAGAGCGCAGAGGAGAGCGCCAGGGAAGCCAGCCGGTAGCCCTCTTCCTGGGTCTTGGAGGCCTTCAGCGCGATCTGGGTAATGGCCTCAATGAGGTCGCCTAAAGTCGTCTCGATAGTCTCTGATTTGGAATTCACCTTACTCTCCTGCATACAAAACCTGCTAAAGAACCCGAAATATCGGTTGCTTATAGTTACGATGTAGCAGGGCTTCTGACGATTGCGGAAAAAAACAACGTTCTATTAATTATATATTAGAAAGGCTGGAAGCTGCAATTTTTTTTACAACCAGGCAGCTAACGCTGGTGCCTTTTGATCTAAAGAGCCGTTCGAATTCGGTCAAAATCTTATGGTCTTCTACTACGGACGCTGAGTCGGTCGTGCTGGCTTTTACTATTTCGAAGCTTCCCAGCTCCTGAACTAACTGCGCGGTCTGCTCGAAATACTCACTATGGTCAGTTTTATATGAAAGAAAACCATCAGGCTTTAGTTTGCCGTGGAGCAGCTTCAGGAAGCTGGAGTTAAGCAAGCGATGCTTCTCCCAGCGGCGTTTCGCCCAGGGATCGGGGAAATTAACGTAGGCGCCGTTGACGCTGCCATCGGGTAATGCGTCCAGCGTGCGCCGCGCTTCGTTTCGTACAATGTACAGATTGTTTAATCCCGCGCGTGCACCTTTTTCAGCCGCCCGATAGGCCCGTTTGAAGCGTAGCTCTATGCCTAGATGCAGCGCCGCTGGAGTCCGGGAGGCTAGTTCGACCACGTGACCGCCAGAACCACAGCCGATATCCAGAATGAGGTGATCAAAGGCGCTTAACCGTGTCGTCAGCGAAGCCAGCTCCTGCTCAGAAAATTGATCGGCCTCACAGGCTAGAATTAGCTCAGGTGGCAGTGACTGCACTAGGTCGATATACTGATTTTTCCACTTTTTAAAGCGCATAATGGCTGTAAGAGTATAGCAAGACTGTAAGCGCGCATCAAAAACGTGAACAACCGAAAACACACAACTCCACTGGATCGACTAGCTGCGCTCTCACGCAAACGGGAGAGATTGGTGGCTGGACTAATGTCAGGCACCAGTGTCAACGCGGTCGATTGCGCGATCTGTAGCATCTCAGGTCATGGGATTCCGGCCCCCGGAAATCCCGGAGCCAAGGTCGAATTGTTGGGTTTCACCTCCGTGCCGTTTCCTGCTGCGCTGCGCGCCCGGGTTACAGACCAGGCGCAACTGAATGCCAGGGCGATTGCCGAACTTAACCAGGAGGTGGGCGAGCTTTTCGGATTAGCCTGTCTGAAAGCGCTAAAATCCGCCGGACTTAAAACAAGCGCCCTCGATCTAATCGGGAGTCACGGTCAAACGATTTACCATCATAGCGGAATTAAAGGGCATCGAGTCGCGACATTGCAGATTGGGGACGGCGATATAATCGCGGAGCGGCTCGGCGTACCGGTTGTCTCTGATTTTAGGCCGCGCGATATCGCCTGTGGCGGAGAGGGGGCGCCTCTGACTCCCTATGCCGATGCGGTGCTATTTGCTCGACACTACGCCAAGGTCGGCATAATCAATATCGGAGGTATCTCTAATCTAACCTTGCTTAACAAGGATAAGCGGTTGATCGTCGGGTTCGATCTGGGCCCCGGCAATGCTCCGCTCGATCGGCTCACCAGGATTGTCTCTAAGGGGCGCGCCGCATTCGACTCCGACGGTAAACTAGCTCGCGGAGCAAAGATCGATTTGAACCTCCTAAAATCGCTGATTCGCGCAGACAAGTTCATTAAACGCAAACCCCCCAAGAGCACCGGCACCGAAATGTACGGCGATCTCTTCGTGCAGCGCGCCATCAAGGAATACGGCAGGGCCAACAAAGATCTGCTGGCAACCATGACTGCTTTTGTGGGCTATGCGATTGCGTACGGCATCTCGCATCACATTAAACGCAGTCAGCTCCCCGATATTGTCTATGTCGCCGGCGGCGGCTGCCGCAATCAGTTTCTGATGGAGCTGTTAGAGGGACTGCTTGACCCGTTAGTAGTCGCAGTTAGCGATGATTTTGGCATCCCCGCAGAAGCGCGTGAGGCTCTTAGCTTTGCGATTCTCGCTAACGATCTAGTGTGCGGTGAACAAACGTCGATCAAGACAGTCACTGGAGCGCGCCATGATGCGCGGCTTGGAAAGATTTCTTTGGGAGCTTAGCCTCCGTCATAGCGCGCTGGGTTAGCGCTGTCTGTTCCTAGTGTACGAATAGATTGTTGCGGCTAGGGCTGGCAGGCGCAGGTTTGTACTCACCCGGAACCAGCTCCACGGCCTGGTCTTTATTGGACCATTCCTTCTGGACCGCATAGCCATTGATTCGTCCCCAGACCTCATCGAGCTGCATACCCATATTCATCGGAATATCGGAAACCTCGCCGAGACGTTCATCATACCAGGCCAATGTGCCGTTATTCACATCCGGATCTGTTACTGCCTCGGTCCACTCGTGAGACGCCACAATCGACAGATTATCTCGGGGGTCAGCGGAGAAGGGGATGCCGTTGTTACCCTGTCCATATGCTATCGCGGCGTAATAGACCCGGGTGCCATCAGCCCGATCGTAACTGCCGTGATATCCACCCAGACCATCCAGCGAAGTGGTGCCGTCCGAGGCAACTAAGATCGAACCGGGCGGCAAGTACACCGTATAGACAGTCTGACTATTGGGCTTCGCGACATGTCCCGATCTCAGCTGTTCTTCAATCACTTCCATAAGCTTGTATTCGTCAATGCGCTTCGGCAGGTTGGACGAGCTGATCGTCTTTGACCCTACAAAGCGGCCTTTTCCGGCGTTGTACTCTTTCCAAAAACCCATCTGCGGACTTTGCATGAAATCTTTGGTGAACTGATCGTTGTACTTCAGGGCGTCTTGTCCCTTCGGCGTCTTCCAATAGGTGCCTAAGTAAAGAGAGTAGAAGAGCGGCTTATTCAAGACTTTTCCACCGTGGTACTCCAAGCGCGGGGCAATCCAACCCGAAGCCTCTCTTAGGACAGGCGTAATTTGCAGTGCAGTCATACTGAACTCCTTTTTTCTTATAAGAGATACTTCGAACGCTAAATCCTCCAGTTTCCATGAAATTTGGTCTGTTTCCGGTTCAGGGAGGTGCACAGCAAATCGCCCCACTTTTAGTGGCATGCTCCGTGCAAGATCAGCTGCTTGGGTGGAACAAAGGTGGGTCTGTGAAAAATCTAAGTAAATCTGTTGGGATAGATCTCCCAAAATTTCGTAGAAAGTCACGTCAGCGCGGCGCTGCACTGGTCGAATTTGCGCTAGTGGTACCATTATTGGTCTTGATGATCGTTGGTGTAGTTGACCTGGGCGGAGCGTTAAACTCCTACATGGTTCTAGCGCAGATCGCCGGGGAGGGGGTAAGATCAGCGGGAGAGCGGGCTGGTCTTGAGCGTGGCAGCAATTTCGTCAATCTGGTCGACGGTGAATTCTATCCCGGACAGTACAGTGTGCAGTTCAAGGTTAATAGCATGCTGCGTTTACAGGATTTGCCGCTGAGTGGACTTACAGTGCGATCGGCTTATTACAGAAATGGCGGTGCTGGTAACCCAGAACGGACAGTAGCGGTCTCGATTTCTGGAACGTATAATGGAATTCTCCCGGTTTTTCGCAACTTTCCTATCAACATCGAAAAGCAGGGGCCGTACCTGTTTTAGCAAGGGCGCAGGGAAAATTCCTGCATAGCTTCGTGACGCACAGGGTTGAAGCGCTTAAGGAGGTTTTAGGTGGGAAATTTTTCGAGATTTGATCCGACGCAGTTTCGCATTCGGGCGGCGGGGGTTAGTACCGTCGAGACCGCCTTCGTGTTGCCATTATTGCTGGCGCTGGTTTTTGTAATCATCGATTTATCACGTTACTTCGGGGTTCAGGGAGTCTCTAGCCAAGGCGCGCAGCGCGGCATTGATTTGGCGATCAAGACGGTTAATCTCGAGGGCAGTTCTACTGATCCGGATTTTGTTCGCGCACGCACACGGGTGATCGAGGAGGCTGCCAAGCTTCCGGCTGCCAGCTTGGTGCGAAATTGGACCGCGCTTGGAAGCGGAGCGCGTTTTGTTGGTTTCTCTGGCTATAGCGTGAAGCACTCAGAGACTTCGGCCGTCGTGCAGGAAGATGTCGCGGCTATTCTTCTTCGACCAGGTGACGAGTGTGTTAGCGATAAGGCGGGAACCTTGCACTGCCATCCCACAGTTTGTCCCCCGGCCAATGCGGCCTGTTTGGCATTGCATCCGGGCGCTCGTGCCATGACCGCGTCAGATACGATCGAAAATTTGTTGCAATCCGATCCTTTGGTCATCGAGATGCCGGTAGTATATCGCTCGTTGCTGCCCTTACCGGGACTAGGGCAGTTCAATTTGACGGGGCTCGCGGCTGGATACAGAGAAATTCTAACAAGCGGTGCGTATGCACGGCCTGGCGAGGATCCTCCACCGTTGCCAAGCAACACACCCACGGCTGTACCGCCGAACTATACCCCTCCGCCATCCCCGACCCCCTCTCCGAGTCCAATTCCATGTTATCCCGCGTGCGATAGTGGGGCGGTCCTGGACCAGTGCGCAAATCAGAACTTTAGCTGTGCGCGGTGCGTGGTGGGGCACTGTGAGTGCAGTAACGATTGTCATGGGCTGGAGTAGCGCTCCATCCTTTTTTATTTAGGTCGTTATGGTCAAGTATAACAGGCGCATCCAAGAACGAGGTTCGGTGATGATACTGGTCGCGATCTGTCTTGGACTGCTGATAGGAATCATTGGACTGGCGATCGATCTTAATATCACTTTAGGAGGCAGCACCGATCAGCAGCAGCTTGCTAACTCCTTGGCGTCGGGGGCTCTAGAGGCGTATCTCGCGAGTGCTTCCACTGACCCTGCAGCACCGATTAGCCAGACAGAACGGATTAATTTAGCTGTTCAACGCGCCACCGAGATCGCCAGTCTTCCCCAGAATGCGCCAATCTACAGGAGCTTACTTAGCGACCCGAATGCAGGAATTAATCTCTGCTTAAAAACCAATCCCTCTGCTGTATGCGCCGATTCAGATCAGGGAGTGATCATGCCCGGCTACTGGTATACAAAAGATGATCCTACGAGACCCTGTGGCGCTGACGATGACAATTATCCATGCTTTGTACCTGGCGATGGTTCTACTAGCGATCTTACCGGATTTCGGGTGCAGATTAGTCAAAGCAAGGATTCCCCGATACGGGCGTTATTTTCTCGAGTGTTGGGGGTGGAATCGCTAAGCAGCAGCGCTACCAGCACTGCAGCCGTGATCCCCCGTCAGCTCGTCATCAGCTTGGATCTCTCGTCGTCAATCGAGAGTGCGACCCATAAACATTCCGGGGGTTACGATGAGAAGCGATATTCTGCCTATAAATTAAGTCCTGGCTACCACTGTAATCCATCGAATCACACCGTGTCGCCGGATCCATGCGATGCCGCTATGAGCGCCTGTCCCGGCATCGCGCATTCCTCGATTCAGCACTACGATATTAGCTGGAAAAACATGCCGGGTAGTCTTTATAACCCCTCTAATCCGAACCCATATCCCCATCGTGCTAGCGCCACGGTGCACTATAAAGACGACTATCAGTGTTGGTCAGTTGACAATGATGGAACCGGGCCAGCTGAGTATCTGATTGACCTATATCAAAATCTGAATCCGGGACCAGGGGACGCGTTCTATCAGGGTCCGGAACCGCTCTCTACCATTTTGAAGTCGATCTCCAAAGCGCTGGAAACCATGAAAGCCCGGCGCAATGCAGGCGATCGAGTTCAGGTCAGCTTCTTCGACACTTCCGTTTTCCGCTTCCGCGAATTGCCGTATATGGAAGCATCTCCAGCCTCCTTTTCCCTGGCAAAAATTGATGATTCCGACCCGGATTATCAGACCATTCAGAAAATAACCAACTTAAGCCTCGATTCGAATATTCTGGAGGAACGAATCTCGCGGCATGCCATTTTTCCAAGGATAGATCCGGCGACGCGCTTGGCAGTCAAACGCGTTTGCGATAATAGCGGCTGTACCGATCCGGTCTACCCCGTAGGCGGGGTATACACGAATCTTCCTTATGCCGTTACACGGGCGAAGGAAGCTCTAATTAGAAACGGCAATACCTATGCCCGGCGCAATGTTGTAATGTTTTCTGATTTTATTGCGAACTGTGACGGCGATAGCTCCGATCCCTTTTGTATCAACGATTGGGGATTTGTCGTCGATATGATTCTCGGGGTTGTTGACCATGCAGTTGGCAACGGATATGCGGACAACCAAATTGCATTCAATCCGATCATGGTCGGGGACTATGTTGCGCCGCACACGACTCTGCCGATGGATGGCCGAGGAAAGTGCCTTTGGGATGAGAACGCAGTACGCGTACTGGCCGGGGGCACGCGAGTCGGCGGCAATGCTAATCCGCATGGTTACGTTAATCCAATCAACGGAAATAATCAGCTTAATGCCAGTCCTCCCGATTCGTATTTCTATATTCCCTCTTATTTTTATGACGGAGCGCGCAGCTCCGGCGGAGCGTGGGGAGTTATCAGACCGTGCTGTAAGGATGCCAGCGGACAGTGCGCCGATGTGCGGGCACGGCTTGATCTCGCATGCGGGGTCTTTGATCACAAGATGCTGACTACTGGGGATCCCGAAAATCGCTGTGTCCCGACAGCCGATGGTCAACATTGTCAAGCCGGATATGCTTCTAAATTTCGCTATGGCGGGGAGCTTCATGACGCCGGGTTGGACGATGTCAGTGCTCATCTTGATAACAATGCACGGCTGATCTGCGATCCTTACGGCCGCACCCAGGCGCAGCAGATGGAGGATTACATGACACGAATAATGGGCTCCAACTCCATTATCTTGGTGGAGAACAAATAGTCTCTAGCTAACATTTTTCTAACGTGTCTTTCACCCCGGGGCAATCTCAGCTGCTCAATACGCATGCTGCTGCGTGCGGCCTCCAGAAATCAATTTGCTTACCAGCAAAGCGGCTAATATATTGGCACCAAACGGTGGGGCAGTTATGGCGAAGGAAGATATTTTAGTCGTAGACGACGAGCAGGATATCCAGGAGCTGATCGAATATAACCTCGCCAAGGAGGGCTATCGGGTGCGGTGTGTCGGCAGTGGCGAGGAGTGCCTGCGATCCGAGGCCCAACAGAAGCCGGACCTGATTGTGTTAGATCTGATGCTCCCGCAGATGGACGGATTCGACGTTTGTCGAGAGCTTAGATCGAATCGATCTCGCCCATACACTCCCATTATCATTCTTTCGGCCAAGGGTGAAGAAACCGATATCGTTACCGGATTGGAATTAGGCGCCGATGATTATGTGATCAAGCCCTTTGCGCCGCGCGTGCTATTGGCACGGATTAAGAATGTGCTGCGACGGATTAAACGCGAACCGGTTTCTACTGGAGAAGCCGTCGCGTATAAAGAGATTGAAATCATACCTTCACGACATGAGGTGCTTCTGGACGGCGCCGCGACCGAAATGACCTCGACGGAGTTTAAACTGCTGCACTTTTTGGCGCGTCAGCCCGGATCTGTATTTACCCGGGCCCAGATCGTGGATGCGGTGCATGGCGAGGATTACCCCGTGACCGATCGCTCAGTCGACGTCCAGGTCGTGGGGTTGCGCCGCAAACTGGGGCGCTGCGGCGATTATCTGGAAACGGTACGCGGCGTGGGGTACCGTTTTAGGGATCTGGAATGATATTCGGGAGGCGGTTTCCCATTACCCTGATGCTATACAGTGCATTCGCGCTGGCTGTGCTGGGTGTTGCCTGGAATATTAGTCAACCACGGCTGGCTGTACAGCTGCCACTTGTGGGAATTTTGATCGCGGTAGGGGTTGCGCTCCGGCTGCACTCACGGCTTTGGTCGGACTTCCAAGCCTTGCATGAAGCGGTGAAGCGTCTAGCAGCGGGCGATAGCCGCGATCGGATTTACCTGAGTCCCCAATCTCCGCTGAGTGGACTGGCTGCTTCTGTTAACGAATTGGCTGTAAGTATCGATCGACATATCGCTGCGCATGTGAGTCGGAACGTCGAGCGTGAAGCTATCCTCTCTAGCATGCTCGAGGGAATTATTGCCGTCGATATGAGTGGGCGCGTGATTGAAATTAACAGCGCGGCGCAGCGCATCCTCAGTATCGGAGCGATTCGTCCGCTGGGACGGCTGGTGCAAGAGGTCATTTCCAATCACCGTCTGCAGCGCTTTATGACCCATGCCCTGGACAGTGCTGAAAGCCATGCCGATGAGCTGCATATTTTAGATGGCGGCGAGGAAAAAACTTTGACCGTGAATGCCGCAGTCCTGCGGGATGGGGCGGGCGCTAGGCTCGGAGCTTTGGTGGTGATCAATGATGCCACGCGCCTTCGAAAACTTGAGAATATCCGGCGCGATTTCGTGGCTAATGTCTCGCATGAGCTGCGCACTCCAATCACCTCGATCAAAGGCTTTGTGGAAACTTTGCAGGATGGAGCGCTTGCGTCTCCCGAAGATGCGCGCCGTTTTTTGGCAATCATTGCGCGGCAGGCCGATCGCTTGAACGCCATATTCGACGATTTATTGAAGCTGTCCAGAATCGAGCAGGAAAGTGAGAGCGAGCAGGTCATTCTGACGCGCGGGCCTTTGGTCGATGTGCTTCATGCGGCGGTGCAGTCATGCGAAAAGCAGGCGGCCGATGCCAAGGTGCGAATTGTATTGCAGTGTCCGGCCGAGCTAACCCTTGAGAGGCACGCAGTGCTGCTTGAGCAGGCGGTTGTAAATTTGATTACCAATGCGATTCGCTATAGCGAGCCGGGGGGTGAGATTTTGGTGCGGGCCACAGCGCCTAAACACGAAGTGTTGCTGGAGGTCATAGATCAAGGCTGCGGAATAGAGGCGCGACATCTTCCAAGGATATTTGAACGTTTCTATCGGATCGACAAGTCGCGCAGCCGCGAGCTTGGCGGCACCGGTCTGGGTTTGGCGATCGTCAAGCATATCTCCCAGGCGCACGGTGCTTACCCCACGGTGCAAAGCCGTCCTGGGGAGGGGTCTACATTTGCGATACATTTCCCGCGCAGCGCCCAGAGTCTAGCGGCCTGAGCGCAGTTAACGGCGGAAAGTCTATAGATCAGACCAGAGCGCTCCGACCAGGGTCTTTACCTTCGGCAGAATCTGATTGAGTGTCTCGAAAACTTCTTCCGCCGAGAGCGGATTTACGCTTATTCCCGCCGCGAGATTGGAGATGCATGAAATTCCGAGGACTCGAAGCCCACAGCTATTCGCCAAGATAGCTTCCGGGACCGTGGACATGCCCACGGCATCCGCGCCACAACGGCCAAACATGCGTATTTCGGCCGGCGTTTCGTAGGAGGGGCCGCGAACAGCAAGATAGACACCCTCGTGCATGTTAAGGCCGGCAGCTTTGCCCCGTGCGCGTGCTAAGCCAATCAGCTCTCGATTGTAGACGCTACTCATATCCGGAAAGCGAGGGCCAAAAAATTCGAGATGTGGGCCGATCAGGGGATTAACTCCCATCAAATTGATGTGATCGGTCAACAGCATGATTTCGCCGGATTTGTATCCCGGATTAATTCCTCCGGCGGCATTGGTTATAACTGCGGTGCGGCAATCGAATCTCTTGGTAAAGTAGATCGGAGCCGCAACTGCCGTGAAATCCACCCCTTCATAGAGATGTCTGCGGCCGCGAAAGATAAGCGCCTCCTTACCCGCGCAGCGTGCCCGGATGATTTCTCCGACATGTCCTGGTGCGCCGGCCTGCCCCAGAGCCGCAACTTCGGCATACGAAATTCGGTCTTGCACCTCAAAGGCATCTACGACCTCACTCCAGCCTGAACCCAAAACCAAGCTAGCTACCGGTCGGAAATTTTTCCAACGCGATAGCAAGAACTCAAAGGACTGCTCTAGAAGCTCTAATTTCATTAGGAAACATCTCCCCTTAAACCCTTAATAACTTATTTGAAACGGATAACGTCTGGCAAAAAATATGGTTTATATCAGCAATATCAAGAAGTTAGCCATTGCGGCGATGATTGCCTTAACAGCCTGCTCGGAGACAGCGACGATTTCAGACTATTCAGAGGCCATTGCCGGCGGCGCAGCCGGCACGGCCGTTGGCGCCGGTACCGGGGCGTTAATCGGCAGCATTATTGCCAATGGCGATATCGCCAAGAGTGCCCTGGTGGGCGGCGCGGTGGGATTGGCTGCCGGCATTGCAGCCGGAGCAATTTACAAGTCGTACCAAACCTCTGCAACGATCTCTGCTAATGAGTCTCAGATCACGGAGAATCATGCCGCCATTGTGGCAAATCAAGAGGACATTCTTAATGTACGTGAGTCCTTAACCGCCGAGTCGGCGGCGATGGATGTGGATCCCGCCAGCGCAGAATATATTTATACGGGCGCCACGCTAGGCCAGTATAACCGCTAGCATTTCAGATCGAGCGTCAGCGCCATTCTTAATTTGGCAGGTGATGCTTGATAGATTTGGCCAAGAGCTCTTTCTCGGGCCGCCTTTGGTTAGCGCTTGCCTTGTTAAACAGTTGGGGATTGCCCGCCTCCGCAAAGGCTACGGCGAGACGGGCTTTCGCTTTGCTCGCACTCACAGAGCAAAGCGCGCTTGCAGGAACTTCAGGCTCGAATTGCCGATCTAATAGACTCCTAACCAACTCTGAAATCGGGGTCGGACCTCAGAAGCCGACAGCGGGGGCGGCGCTGTTTAGATCTTTTTCAGGGCATCGACCTTATCGAGCTTTTCCCATGGGAAGGTGTCGCCGCTGGGCTCTCGACCAAAATGTCCATAGGCTGCCGTGGCCTGATAAATGGGCTTAAGTAGATTCAGGGCTTTGATGATACCGCGCGGGGTCAGGTCGAAAATTTCAACCGCATTTGCAGCAATCTTGTCCGGATCCACCGCCGCCGTGCCGAAAGTTTCAACATAGACCGAGACAGGCTTGGCTACGCCGATCGCATATGCCACCTGAACTTCACATTTCTTGGCCAATCCAGCTCCAACGATATTCTTAGCCATATGCCGGGCTGCATATGCTGCCGAGCGGTCAACTTTGGAAGGGTCCTTGCCGGAAAAAGCTCCGCCGCCGTGACGGCTATAGCCGCCGTAGGTGTCGACGATGATCTTACGGCCCGTCAAGCCGCAATCGCCGACCGGACCGCCGATTACGAAACGCCCGGTCGGGTTAATCAGGTAGCGCGTCTCGCGGGTCAAGTATTTCGAAGGTATGATCTTCTTGATCACTTCGTTGATTACAAAGTTTTCGATGTCCTTTAGGGAAGCGTCGTCCGAATGCTGGGTCGAGATCACAACGGTGTCGATGCTGTGCGGCTTGCCGTCTTCGTAACGAACAGAGACCTGTGATTTTGCATCAGGCTTAAGAAACGATACCTTTCCACTCTTACGCACGCGGCTGAGCTCGCGCATCAGCTGATGAGCCATTGAAATCGGGAGCGGCATCAACTCGGGTGTTTCGTCGCAGGCAAAGCCAAACATTAGGCCTTGATCCCCCGCGCCCTGTTCCTTATACAGACCTTCGCCCTCAGTGACCCCTTGACTGATGTCAGAGGACTGCTGGCTGATGAGAGTCATGATTTCGCAGGAGTGGTGATCGAACCCGATCGTCTTGTCATCATAGCCGATCTCGCGCACCACTTTGCGTACGAGATTAGGGTAGTCGATCGAGGCGTTCGAGGTGATTTCTCCAGCCAAGATCACCGCGCTATTTTTAACTAAAGTCTCCAGCGCCACACGGCTGTTCGCATCGGCCTTAAGATGCGCGTCCAGAACGGCATCGCTAATCTGATCGGCTACTTTATCAGGATGCCCTTCGCCAACTGATTCTGAAGTGAAAACGAAACTCTTGGCCATGAAATGCCCTCGAAATAGTGATAAACAATGAAATTTCTACTAGTAAACCCGATCGCGGTCAATAGCGCAGGGGGCTTACTCTTTGATCTGACTGCTGAATTTTGCGGCGTCGCGGTGTTTAACACTCACCAGACACTCGCTGAATGTTACCTGACGGCTTAATTCATCAGCTATCGCAACGGAGCGATGCCGGCCGCCGGTACACCCCACGCCGATATTGAGGTATGACTTTCCTTCATGCGCATAGCGGGGCAGCAGAAAATTGATCAGTTCCCCGTACTTTGCGATGAATTGTTCGGCATCCGGCTGCTCAATTACAAACTTTCTTACCGCCTCATCTTCTCCCGTTTTGTCTCGCAGGGCATCGACGAAATAGGGGTTAGTTAGAAATCGCACATCGATTAGTAGGTCGATATCAGGCGGCAGACCGTTCTTGAATCCGAATGACACAAAATTGACCCGCATTTTACGTCCCACGGTGGGGGAGATGCTGTCGGCGAATTTCTTCAGTTCGCGTTTGAGCTCGTGGATGTTGAGCTTGGTAGTGTCAATCACGAATGTCGCAAGCTCTCTAATCGGCTGCAGCATGTCGCGTTCGCGCGTAATCGCGTCAGCCAACGTCTTATCTCGGGTTGCATCGAATCCGGGATGCGGGCGTTTAGTTTCGTTGTAGCGGTTAATAATCTTGGCGGTTTCGCAGTCCGCAAAAACCACCTCCAGTCTGCATTTCCCGGGAGAGACACGGCGCATCGTGTCAAATAGTTCTCGTACCTTGCTGTCCGAATCAACGTCTAGTAACAGGGCGGTGTGGCTATAACGCTCGGGCGAGCTGCGGGACAGTTCTAGGAAATTTCCGAACAGCTGCACGGGCAGATTGTCGATGCGGAAGAATCCAAGATCCGAAAGAAGATCGAGCACGGAAGATTTGCCGGCTCCCGACAGACCCGAGATCAGTACGAGCGAGCTGAAGTGGTCCAGTGAGTAGCTCAATGGTGGCTAGTAAGCTTCTCCTTGCGTTTGCGCAGTTGAATCGAGAGCGAATCGATCAGCGCGTCTACGCAGCTGTATAAATCCAGGCTCTCTTCCTTGCTCATAAAATCGAAGCCATCGGTATGAAAGGAGATCTCAGCCACCTTGCGGTTCTTTTCCACCGCTAACACCAAATGCACCCGCGTTTCATGGTGTACGAACTTGTGCAGACAATTGGTAATTTTGTCCTCAGCGTAGGTACGCAGGGCGTCTGACGCGTCGGTGTTTTTAAAGGTGACGTTGATGTTTAATTGTTCAGATGTAACCGCCATGAACTCTCCGATATGAAATTATGGCAAACCTATTAGGGCGCCGCCGTTATTCTATACTTAGGCGGCGCTTAGTTAGAATAGCTTTTTTCGTTTGGAGGAGGAAAGAATACCGAGATTCTCGCGGTATTTAGCGACTGTGCGCCGTGCAATTTCAATATTTTCAGCTTTTAACCGATCTACGATTTCTTGGTCGCTGATCGGCTCGGCTGGCGGCTCGGCTGCAATCATATTCTTGATCTTGTCCTTAATGGTCGCCGATGAAACATCTCCGCCGTCGGTCTTAATGCCATTGGAAAAGAAATACTTTAATTCGAAAACTCCCTGCGGGGTGTGTACGTATTTGTTGGTTGTCACGCGGCTAACCGTGGACTCGTGCATGCCGATGTCATCGGCCACGTCTTTCAGAACCAGCGGTCGAAGGCGTTCGATGCCGTGTTCTAGAAATTCGCGTTGAAATTTTACGATGCTTTCGGTTACCCGATAAATCGTCTGCTGACGCTGATGAATACTCTTGATCAGCCACGACGCTGCCTTAAGACGTCCGCTTAGGTACTCGTAGTTGGGCAGATTTTCGGCGTCCTTGCGTTTCAGTAAATCGAGATAATATGGGCTTACACGCAGTTTCGGCAGCCCATCTTCGTTAAGAGAGATTACATATTCTCCGCCGACTTTGTAGACGTAGATATCGGGGATGATATAGCGCACGGTTTCTTCGCCGAATTGGCGTCCTGGACGCGGTTCTAAATTCCGAATAGCGGTAACAGCCTTATAGACTTCTTCCACCGCGACCTGTTCGGTTTTTGCGATCTGATCGAATTTTCGCTTCTCGAGCTTATCCAGGTGTTGAGAAACGATGCGCGCTTCCAAACTGCTTCCGAGGCCCATATTTTCCAGCTGAATCAGGAGACATTCGCTCAGGTCGCGTGCTCCCACCCCTGGGGGATCCATGGCCTTCACTACGCCCATGACCCGTTCGACGTCGCCCACGTCACAACCACACGCTTCCGCTATGTCGGTATAGGTAACGCAGAGGTAGCCGTCCTTGTCGAGATTGCCCAGAATATTCAGTAGAATTGATTGATCCTGACGTTTCACATCGGCGAAGCGCAGCTGCGCAACCAAGTATTCGTGCAACGTTTCCGACCGCGTAAGAGTAGATTCAAGCGACGGTTTGTCTTCGAAATCAAAAAATCCCTTGGGCGTCGCGGCGCCGCGTGAATCGGTAAAATTTTCCAGATAGTCCTCCCAGGCAATCGGCGCCTGAGAATTTGGGGCAAGCTGGCCTTCCTCGGCAGGCGTGGCATCTTCGCCGCTGTCAGAGCTTGAGTTGTCGGATGGGACAGGGATTGAACTTTCGGCTTCAGCTCCGGCCGCCGACTGCGATTCACTACGAGCCTCGGCCTCTTCCCGCGATTCTTCTAGAATTGGATTCTCAAGCAGCTCTTTCTCGAGCGCTTCTTTGTATTCGAGTCTACCGAGCTGCAGCAGCTTGATCGCTTGCTGCAACTGGGGAGTCATCAATAAGGACTGACTGAGCTTTTGTACAAGCTTGGCTTCTAGACCCATGAAAAAACCTCTTAAAGCAACTGACGGTCGGGCCGCGAGAACCCCTCGGGCCTACCTTCAATTCTACCATCTCTTTAGATGATAATTCGTGCCGGCGAATGCAAAAAATGTGCACGCCCGGTGTATCATAAGGAATTCGGCTATTTAGCTTAAGCAGTTAAGGTTTTTGGTCTAAAAGCAGCAGTTTGTAACAGAATTCGCCTGTCTGTTAAGTAGTTGAATTAACTGCACCCCTCTTTTTATAGGGCGAAATCGTCGCCCAGATAGTAGCGCTGGGCTTGCTTGCTTGAGGCGATTTCATCGGCGCTGCCTTCTTCCAGCACCTTGCCGTCGACAAGAATGTAGGCGCGGTCACAGATTCCCAACGTCTCTCGCACATTATGGTCCGTAATCAGAACTCCAATGCCGCGGCTGCGCAGGCTTGATACTATATTTTGAATATCTTTAATGGCGATCGGATCAATACCGGCAAAGGGCTCATCAAGCAGAATAAAGCTGGGAGAGCGTGCTAGTGCGCGAGTAATCTCCACCCGTCGTCGTTCGCCTCCCGATAATGAGCTGGCTAGACTGCCGCGAATTCGGGTGAGATCGAGTTCATGCAACAACTCCTCAAGTCGTTCGCGCCGGGCTGCTGGCGATGGAAACTGCATCGTCTCCAGGATCGCATCGATATTGTCCTCGACTGACATCTTTCTAAATACCGATGGCTCTTGTGGCAGATAACCAAGGCCTAGCTGAGCACGCATGTACATCGGCAGTTGGGTTATGTCCCTCCCATCCAGCACGATGCTCCCGCTATCTGGTGCGGTTAGCCCCACAAACATATAGAAACTGGTGGTTTTGCCGGCCCCATTGGGGCCCAGCAGTCCTACGATCTCCCCAGAAGTCAGTGCGATAGAAACCTCGTCGACAACCTTCCGTCCGCCATAGGAGCGAGAAACCGCAACTGCGCTTAGAGTATGAAGGGCGTCTTGATTCATTCGTTTGAAGGTACTGTCTAACCCCGATCGGGCGCAAGTGCGCAAAGAACGGGCCGTTATGGCAATAACTGCTGCAACGCTAAAGCTACTCCATCCTCATCTACAGTGCTGGTAACGTACGTAGCTTGTGCCTTCACCCACTCGGGAGCATTGCCCATAGCAACACTGCATCCACAGCACTGAAAGACCTCGACGTCAGCGCCGCTGTCACCGAAACAGATCACATTGCGGGAGCTCAGCCCCAGCAGCGTGAGCAATTTGGATACGCCATTCTTTCGAGTAGCTGTAGCAGCGGTAATGTTTACAAAGGTCAGTTCCGGATGAGCGGCACCCGTGGCGGCTGATATCGTAACCCCCGGAATTGCGGCCAACTCTGATAGCACACGTTCGCAATTCGATGCCGTTAGCACGGCCTCAGCCTTGATGATCTCTGCGGACGCGGCGAGTTCGTCTAGATTGGATATCACAGGCGGCTTACCCAGATAGCCGGCGTGGATTTGGGCAAGTTCGTTGATGCTGCGGCTGTAGTACTGCGTGCTGTCGTAGAGCTCGAGGTAGAAGTCCTGTCGACTGGCGAGTGACAGAATCTGCAGAAGTTCCGGCTTTCCCAACGTGGTCTGTTCGAGTACTAAACGTCCATCCGGGCTTGTCAGCAGCGCACCCGAAAAATAAACCCCGGATGTCGAAATTTCCAGGCTTTGGGCTAGATCAACGGTCGAGAAGCAGGGTCGGCCGGTAACAAAAGCGCAAGGTGTGCCCGCGTTTTGCAGCCTCCGAACGGCAGCCCGGGTGCGATCTCCGATCCGATGGCCCGAATTAATCAAGGTGCCATCGATATCAAATAGCGCCAGACGTGGCCGTGCGGGCAGAGGAGCGGTATCGCGGGAGATTGGCTGCGCCATTAGGACAAGCTATCAGTCGCGGCGGCAGCGGACAATCGTGCACTGCGCACCGTTGTCGCTGCCAGCGCATCGGCTACGACCTGCGATAGTTTGGCCAATGAGGCGGGCTTTGGGATGAATGCCAATACCCCTTCGTCGAGAATTTCCTGGACCAAATGATTGTTGGCGTACCCGGAAGCAAGCAACGCTTTCGCGTGGGGATTAATTTTTCGCATAGCCCGAAAGCAATCTCGCGCTCCCATGCGCGGCATTATCATATCGAGAATGACTAGATCTATGTCCGCACTATTTTCGGAGTAATAGTTCAGGGCTTCGATACCATCTTTGGCGGTGATGACTCGATAGCCGAGGGAGTGCAGCATTCTTGCTGCGCTTTCGCGCATGATGGCGTGATCGTCTACTAATAGGATTGTGCCGCCGCCGTAGCGGACGACCTCCTGTGTCCGGGCATAGCTGAATTTTTCCAGACGCGTCGATAATTGCGGTGCTAGAGGCAGAAGTATGCGAAAGCTGGTGCCCTCTGCAGCATCACTCCTGACGTTAATTGTACCGCCGTGATTCCTCACAATTCCATAAACCATTGAGAGTCCCAACCCCGATCCTTTGCCGGGGCGCTTGGTGGTGAAGAAGGGCTCAAAAACTCGTTCGATAATTTCAGGCGGAATCCCGCATCCACTATCCTGAACCAGCAGTTCGAGGTACTCCCCAGCGCAAAGCTGTAGATCCGCATCTGCACACAACGCTCTCGAGCGGGTCTGAATTAGAAGGGTGCCGCCATCACTGCCGCCGTTGTCTAGGGACATGGCATCACGCGCATTGATTGCCAAATTTATTAGCACCTGTTGGAGCTGAATGGGATCTCCGTTTACAATGCTGTGGAGAGCGTCCAACCGGCACACGATCGTAATATTCTTCTCGATTGTCCGCTGTAATAAGGTTAACACATCGTTGATCGCTTCGTGCAGGTCGACAGCGATATTTTGGTGTTTACCCTGCCGCGCAAACCCGAGCAGTTTTTGAGTAAGCAGGGCCGCCTTTTCCGAGGCGGCCTCGATCAAATCCGCACTTTCAAAAACTCGTTGATTGCCCGCGCATTCGAGTTTTAGGAGCGAGGCATAGCCCAGAATTCCCGACAGAATGTTGTTAAAGTCATGCGCAATGCCACCTGCTAACTGGCCGATCGCCTCCATCTTTTGAGACTGCAGCAGCTCTGAGTGCAAGCGTTTCCGCTCCGTGATGTCTTGGCAGATACAAATCAATCCGCCATCTCTTAACGCGGCCAGGCTGATCTCCTGCTCGAATCGCGTGCCGTCCCGGCGCTTGCCCTGAGCTTCTAGGCGTATCTTTCCCTGGCGGCGAAATTCCGGCATTAATTCGCTTTCAAAGCGCTGCAATTCTTCGCTATCATAAAGCTCCCGCCAGCTTTTCCCGATCAAATCCTCCGGTCGCCCATATCCATAAAGCAGAGCGTGGGCGCGATTTACATAAATATATTTTTCATGATTGTCGAGAATAGCGATCCCATCGACGGAAGCTTCAATTGCTGTCGATTTGCGCTCAAGCTCCTGCTCGATGCGCGCGCGTTCCGCAGCCTGAAAAGCGCGTGATAGCATATCTCCAATCGAGGCAGCGAAATCTTGTTCGTGGAAATCCCAATGCCTGGGTTTTCCAGTATGCTCATGACAAACGATACCTGCGAGTTTACCTCCAATATGAAAAGGCGCGTCTACCATAGAAGCGATTCCGAGCGACTGCACATATGGAAAATCCTTGCAAAGGGGGCTGTGCTTAGTGTCATCTATTGCAACAACGCGATTTTCAAGAATTGCGGCGATGTACTGAGGAAATTCCTCGGTCCTCAGAGCCTCCCCACCCGAGTGCTGGCCTGAAGTACAGTTGAATGAATTTAGGCAGCGCAGCTCTTTCTGGTCGGCCTCGAACAACCAGACTCCAACCCGCTCAACCTCCAGTACCTCGGCAGCGACACGGCATATTTCGCGCAACGCGAGTTCAATCGACCCATCATTTAGGGCACTGCTTGTAGCTAGGTGGAGTAGGGCGTCTTTCTCGCGTTGCATCCGCAGCAATAAATGGGCAGACCGTTCCCGCAACGGATTGATGCTTCTTAGCAGTGTCTGCCAGCGCTGCGATAATCGAGGCAATATGTCCTCCCGCTGCGATAGAGTCGTTAGCTATATTTCTACAGGAGACCGGGTGCGTTAGTTAGGGCAGGAAAGCGTTCCGAAATGAGCGGGTCACTTTCCCCTGAGCGCATTGTAACCGAAAGTTCATTGTAAAATAGGGAAATTTACAGCAGTAAAATGGGCCTTAACGGTGCTTGATCGAGACCTAATCCGATCTGACGTACGGAGCGGTGGACTGCTCCAAGGTCTCAACTTCGACCGGGAACCGCAAGCCGGTCTATGGGTTCGGAGGTCTGGTTCCCAATCTGAAACCCGTTTCTGCACTCCGATTCCGAAATCCGGCTCCGACTCAGAATTCTGACGGTGATTCAGTACTTCGCTTCTGAGAGCGGTTTCAGATCTCTAAAGCCGACTGCCGATCGCCGCGGGTAGCGACCTCCCTTCAGCCTTGTCCAGACTGCTGATGCTATTGCCTGTTCCTCGAAGCAGCTGCAGATTCTATGACCTGAAAAAGCTGTTCTTTGCGGATTGGTTTGGTTAAGTAATGATTCATCCCCTGGGCCAAATATTTCTCTCGATCGCCTGCCAGAGCATGGGCCGTCAGCGCCACGATTGGAACATGCTGACCGCCGTCCTGGGCGCGAATCGCTGCGACCGCTTCGGGCCCGCTCATTACCGGCATTTGAATATCCATAAGGATCAAATCAAAGTCACCATCTTGGTGTAACTTAACCGCTTCTGCTCCGTTGTGAGCCACAGTGACATGGTGCCCGCGACTTTCGAGCAGCCGCACTGCGAGTCTTTGATTAATCTGGTTGTCTTCTGCCAGCATAATTCGCAATGCGCGCTGAGGTTGATCCACCTCTGTTATGAAATCTTCCCCGATGGAAAGCTCTTCACCCACTCCTTCTTGTGGTTTTTGAAGGCGCACGGTGAAGCCAAAAACACTCCCTGTGCCGGGTCGGCTGCGGACTTCCAATTTGCCGCCCATACTCGTAACCAGCTGGGATGCGATGCTAAGCCCCAGCCCAGTGCCGCCAAATTTGCGAGGGGTATCCGCATTGGCCTGGGTGAAAGGTTCGAATATTTTACTTTGCAGCTCTTCAGGGATTCCGATGCCCGAATCCGAAACATGAAACGCTAGGTCGACGAAATCGTCCGTTGAGCCGGCCAGCCCAATCATCAGCATTATGCCGCCGCTATTTGCGGTAAACTTCACCGCATTAGAAACGAGATTGATCAAGATTTGCTTAAGCCGTTCCGGATCGCCATGCAGCCGATCGGGAACATCATCCGCAATACTGTAAGCAAACTCGATCTTTTTATCTTTTACCGGCACGGTCATCAGATCGACCAATGCCTTAATCGTTTTGCGTAGACTGAAGTTGACCGGCGAGAGTTCGAACTTGCCAGCTTCAATCTTTGAAAAGTCGAGAATATCATTGATTATTCCGAGCAGCGATCGCGCGGAAAGTCTCACCAGGTCAGCGTGCTCATGCTGCTCCGCGGAGAGAGCGGTGTCGAGCAGTAAGTCCGTCAGTCCAATGATACCGTTCATGGGGGTGCGGATCTCATGGCTCATGTTAGCGAGGAATTCTGCTTTGATGCGCGCGGTCTCGAGAGCCTCGTCGCGGGCTCGAGCCAGCTCAGCGCATTTTGAGTTAAGCATCTTTACCTCATCTTGGAGTGCCGCATGGGTGGCTTCAAGGCCGACCATGCTCTGCTGCAACCGCCGATGATTGGCATCTATGCGGACAAGAGAGCTCAAGACATAGAGTGAGCCAAGAAGTAAGAAGCCGATTAGGTAAGGAAAGAGGACCGTCGAGCTCCACATAGGAGCGCTTAGCAGCGCGAGGATTACGAGCGCCTGTGTCCATTTTGATCCGGTTAGATGATTCCGCCGCCTCATTTCCAAGGGTTCCGAATGACCGTGAAACCGCAAGCAATGGCGGCAGACAGGTGGGAAATCCCACACGGGGTGGGCGATAAGATGGGCAAGGTCTCCATTACCACCTAGTATCGGTATGTTAACATTCAGGCTTAAAGGCCGAATTTTTGCCCTAAGGTCCTGAATTATAGAGGTAAAATTGTTAACAAGCGCTGCCAGTCGAGCGGCCCAGCTCAACGCTCAGGGCTAACTGGCGGGCCCCTTTGGGCGCTGGAGGTGTTTCAATTATTCTTTAGCCGCTTCAAAGAACCGCGGCCCGCAGCGCCCCGCTGCTCCTTCGCTTTGTCGTCGCCGCCTTTTGCGGCCTTCTCCGCCCTGGGCCCCTCGGCGCCGTCATCTGCTTTTTTCTCGGCCAGCGTTACCCGTACCGTTCCTTCGGCCACACTGCGGTTGTCTGCCAGAAAAATGCGGATCAGATCGGCACTGAGTATACTGCCGTTTTGTTCGAGCTGCGGATTCTCCGTTAATGTGACGGTATCGCTGGCTCGTTCATAGATCGCATGCTGGCTGGAAGCTTTTATATCGGCCTTAGTTATGAGCACATTCGTGCTCGCTATCATCTTTTGAATTTGATTCTTGTCGTCGTAGAAGCCCTGCAGTGTGTCAGACTTCATATTCATCTCTTCGTGGGTAACATCGACGTGACCTTTGTATTCGAAGACGCGGTCTTTGGTATTTAGGCTTAACGAGTCTGAATTGATATAGGTCGGCCCTTTACCGCTGTCCAATTTTAATTGATCCGAAAAGGGGATGCTGTGTGTCGGGGCCGGTTGGGGCGGTGTTGACTGCGCCCAACAGAGCGACATGCCGAGTGCTAGAGTGAGTAGCGGCGTGCCTAAGCAAACCGATTTAAGACAGCTATTCATGGGCATCTTCCTTTTTTGCTCTGATTACACTTCGAACGTTCTTCCGCAGTATGATTTGCTGAGTTTTGAGATCGGCTGTGAGAGACTCGCCCGTGATGTCCAGCAGTTCGCTCGTAATCTGGACTTGGCCTGGAGCCGTAACCTGGTCGAGTTCCTTATCATAACTAGCGCTCGCGGTGTGCAGCTCGGCTTTGGAGTTATATTCAACTTTAATATTGCCTCTTAATTCAGCTTTTTTTAAGGCGGCTCCCTCCAGAAAGAGCACCGCCTGGTCAGCATCTAGAAGCACGGTATTATCCCGCTCACGGTAAAACCATAAATGTGCTTTGGTAAGTTCGGCGCTACTGCTGGCGGGGTAGTAGAGTCCCCCCTCGGCTTTCACTTCCCACAGCTTCTTGCCGTCGCGGCTCTCACTCCGTTGGAAATCACGTAAGACAATGCTCGGCGCGCCCGCATTGCCGGAGTCGGGAGCCGGAGTTGAGGCTGGTAAAGTAGCAATCGGCTTAAGTCCTTCCTGGCGCGGGGTAAAAAACAAGAAAATAAGAACGAAGAAGCCTAAGATTGCTCCAGCTAATGCTCTGCTCTGACCTTTAGTGAGATGCATCTTGGGGTAGGGGATTAAACAAACCTCAGAGCGCTGGCTCTGATTTCACAAGCAGCCTCCAAGACGTGCGCTAGTTCGCTCAACGGCAGCATGCTTTGACCGTCGGAGGGCGCTCGTTCTGGAGCATCATGGCATTCAATAAATAACCCGGAGACGCCAATTGCGACAGCGCTGCGCACCAACGCCGGAATAAACTGTCGGCTGCCTCCGGACTGCCCCTTCTCGCCGCCCATGCTTTGAACGGAGTGTGTTGCATCGAAAATCACCGGATACCCCGACTGACCCAGCATAATTAAACTACGCGGATCGACGACCAGATCGCGATAGCCAAAACTCGAACCGCGCTCGCATAACATTATGCGGTGGTTGCCGGTGGACGCGATCTTTTCAGCACTAAATCGCATGTCCGCGGGATGCATAAATTGTCCCTTCTTGCAGTTAACAGCGCGGCCGGTGGCCCCCACCGCCAACAACAGATCCGTTTGGCGGCAAAGGAACGCGGGGATTTGAAGAATATCGGCGACCAACGCGGTGGGCGCCGCTTGGTCAGCGGTGTGCACATCGGTAATTATAGGCAGACCGGTGGATTTCTTTACTGCTGCGAGTATAGAGAGTCCCTGTTCCATGCCCGGACCACGTTGCCCAGCTAGGCTGGTGCGATTGGCTTTATCAAAGGATGCTTTGAACACTAGACTGATCGGGAACTTTTTGCAGATTTCCTGGAGCGTGCCTGCGATCATTAAACAGTGCTCTGCGGATTCAATTTGGCAGGGGCCGGCAAGCAGCACCAACTTTTCCCGTGGACCGACACGCACCGTCGGGTTTAAGTCGAAGGGGCCAGGTGCTGTAGCGATGCTGTTCATATGCTCACCTTCTGAGTTTCTCTAAAATAGACCACTCTGAATCGCAAATATTCAGAGCGCCATTATAACGGCAGGATGCAATACGAGTATTTGAGTTAAGGTCTAGGCAATAGTCAACTGCCGCGGGTCTGAGCCTTCAGAACCCTTTGACCGTCCGTTCGATGGGTCGGATTTGACACCATTCCGGAGGTCCCGATGCTTTAAAGCCGCAGTAATGAAACTCTTAAATAGTGGGTGGGAGTTCTTAGGGGTTGACTTAAACTCCGGATGAAATTGCACCCCGATGAACCAAGGATGATCTTTGATTTCGATAATCTCGACCAGATCGCCCTCGGGCCATACACCGGAAAAGATTAAGCCGGCCTGTTCCAGCTGGCTGCGGAAGGCATTGTTAACCTCAAAACGGTGCCGATGACGTTCGGTGATTTCCTTTTGGCCATAAACTTTTCTCGTCAGCGTATCTTTTTTAAGCGCACAGGGATAAGCGCCCAGCCGCATGGAGCCGCCTTTTCGATCGACGTGTTTCTGACTCTCCATCAGATTAATCACCGCGGCATTTGAATTTTCATCGAACTCCCGGCTGGTCGCTTGCTTGATTCCAGCCACTGAACGGGCATATTCGATCACCGCCATTTGCAAACCGAGGCAGATGCCGAAAAAAGGGATTTTCTTTGTACGAGCGTAGCCGGCTGCGGTGATTTTACCTTCGCTGCCCCGAACCCCGAAGCCTCCTGGGATCAGGATCGCATCAATGCCTTGCCCTGCGGATGCGCGTGCAATCACCGGCTCAATGCCTTCTTTCTCGATCTCCTCGCTGTCGACATAGATGATTTCAACCTTGCAATCGTTGGCAAAGGCGCCGTGATGCAGCGCTTCGGTCAGGCTCTTATAGCTTTCGGTCAAATCAACATACTTTCCGACCATTGCGATCCGGGCTAAGCCGTTCGCCGGAGATTTAACGGTGTTGACGATCTTCTTCCAGGGATTCAAATTGGGCGCACCGGTCCAAATATGCAAAAGCTCGACGATTCGATCGTCCATCCCTTCGGCGTGCAGGGTCAACGGCAACTCGTAAATCGTGCTTACGTCAGGCGCATTGATGACGCAGTTCTCGGCCACGTTGCAAAACAAGCTGATCTTCTTTTTGATCTTCAGATCTAATTTGCTCTCCGAGCGGCAAAGAATGATATTGGGCATTATTCCGAAACCAAGCAGTTCTTTAACTGAGTGCTGCGTCGGCTTAGTTTTAAACTCACCGGCAGCTTTGATGTATGGAACCAAAGTTACGTGAATATACAGGGTATTTTCGGGCCCCACCTCAAAACGCAGCTGTCTAATGGCCTCTAGAAAAGGCAAGCTTTCAATATCGCCGACTGTTCCGCCGATTTCTACCAGGCATACGTCGATGCCCTCAGCCGCCTGGAAGATGCGCCGCTTAATCTCGTCTGTGACATGCGGGATGACCTGGACTGTCCCGCCTAGATAGTCTCCCCGCCGCTCGTTCGAAATTACCGATTCGTACACCTGGCCGGTGGTAAAATTATTACGCTTGGCCATCCGCACGCCTTCGATAAAGCGTTCATAGTGACCGAGATCTAGATCGGTTTCCGCGCCATCATCGGTCACAAAAACTTCACCATGCTGGAAAGGACTCATCGTCCCCGGATCCACATTAATGTAAGGGTCAAGTTTGACGGCGGTAACTTTTAACCCGCGTGCCTCAAGCAACGCGCCGATGGAGGCGCACGACAAGCCTTTACCAATAGAAGAGACGACACCACCAGTTACAAAAACGAACTTGGTAGTTCTGTGACTCATACGGCACTCCGAGAAATGTTCTTTTGATCAGTCCGCTCGGCTCGAGCGGTGTACCTTTGGGGGGTACAATTAAGTTTATGATAAAGAGGAGATAAATGCTAGCCCGCACATTGTGCCTGTCTAGCGCCAAATAGTTGAAATCTAAATTGACCCTCGGTCGAATGGGGGCGGGGCGGTTCCTAGCGCTCGGAAGCGGCGGCTCCGCCTTAGGTTAATTGCCGGTACAGTTCTGCCCTGAATAGCATGAACCAATTTACAACTACCACCCCTAAGAGAGTGCTAATTATTACCGGCAGTCCGGCTAGTGCTCCGATTAAACCAGCCGCCTGAAAAACAATCTTCAAGCACGGCATCAATGCTTCGCTCGAGGACAGCGTCATCAGCACCCCCAGCGGACTAATTACTATCCAGGGCAGAAGGATCACGAGTAGCGGCAGATACCATTCGATCCAGCGATTCTTGGTGAAATTCGCAGATTCAGAGAGCGCCGACATCCCGTCATACCTTCCGATGTAGATGCTTTCCGGAAGCGCATTAAATACCAGAATAATGAATAGCTGCAGTACTATTAGAACACGCTCCAGCTGCATCCCTTGAATAAGCTGCTGCACAATAAATAGGGCGATATAAATGATAAAAGCAGCGTTGATCACTGCGCTTAAAAGCTGATAATCAAGCTTCAGCATCTCGCTCAGATTGAGCCGAACTCCATTTGAAATGTCCTGCAGCCAGCTGAAATAGTAGGCCAGCAGCACCACCTGCGCCAAACCCACCACCATGCCGCCGGCGAATCCCATCCCTCCGAATAGCTGTGCTAGCACGATCAGCGCCAAATAGGCGGCAATCGAGCTGCCAATTAGTAGCGGATTACGCAGCAGGTTATGGGTAGCCTGTTTGGCCGCATTTAAATAGATCTTCGGCATGCGGCTGGCTGTGCGCATTTAACGAATCGCCTGCGGATACCGATTTCCAGATCGGCGATTACGCCGCCTGCCGCCGCGACGGCGACCGCGGCGGATGTTGCCCGTCTCTTCTATTTCTTCGGGCTGGCGATTTTGGGCATCCCGCTCGCTGCTTCGGATGTCAGTTAGATCTAGACACGCGCTAAAAGCGTAAAAGTCTTTTTGCAGCTGCCGGTCGGCCGCGCGCGGAGCTCGCCGGCCGGTTCTGGCGAGGATGATGGAGCGATACCAATGATCGATCAGATCGGAGATCTTTCCGCGCTCTTTTCTAGGGACTGCGAGTGTAGAGAAGCTCTCCTTCAAGGATCTCTGCAGATCCTCCCGCGTCAAATCGGATTTGGTAATTTGGTCTAAGCTAACCGCTTTCGTGGCGCCAAAGAGCGCGATCAAGCTAAGGACCACGGTAGGAGAAACTGAGTTGCCGTCTCGGATTAGTTGGTCGCAGTGGCCGAGGCTGACGGAGAGGCGGCTGGGAGACGAAAGCAGAAAGGAGAAAGAACCGGTTAGCTCGGGCAATAGATACTGTAAGAGATGATATTCATCCAGTTGCCGTAAGATCGGCAGGCAGTACCCAGAACAGAGATCTTTCTTAAGCTCTTCGTAGACCCGCAACTCCGGACACTGCTTGATCAGCACGGCATTATTGCGAATCGACCTCTGGCAATTTTCTTCGATCCTGAAATTCGCCCGCACTGCATGCCGGACAGCACGGATCATACGCACTGGATCCTCTGCCAGCCTTTCGTCGGGATTGCCGATAATCCGCACGATCTCATCCTTTAGGTCATGCATGCCTCCCACATAATCAATCACCGAGAATGTAGCTAGATCGTAGAAGAGACCGTTGATTGTAAGATCGCGTCGCAATGCGTCTGTTTCCGGTGTGCCGTACTTGTTGTCGCGCAGCAGCCGCGCTTTTCGATCTAGCACCTCTTCTTGAGGATCAATCGGATCGCTATAGTCCCGGAAGGTCGAGAGCTCAATTACTTTGCCGCCGCGGAAAAAGACGTGCGCCAGTTTGAAACGCTTCCCGATGATGCGGCAGTTGCCGAAGATCGACTTGATTTGATTGGGGGTAGCGTCGGTACTGACGTCAAAATCCTTGGGACGTTTTTTTAGAAGCAGATCGCGAACGCCGCCTCCAACCATGTAAGCCTTGAAGTCGTGGCGCAGTAGGCGATACATGACCTTGAGCGCATCTGGATCGATTGAATTACGGGAGATGCCGTGCTGTTCGCGCGAATAAACTTCAGGAAATTTCTTATCGATCGAACGTGGCTTCATCTTCAAACCCTACCGCATAACCCTGCAGGACAGTCCTTTTGTCAGGCATACCCTCACATTTTCGAATTGCGTCCTGCAGATCCGCAACCTGGTGAATAGTGTTCTACCGGAAAATTGATTGTACATACAGAGCATGGGCCTGCGTATGGGGCAAATTTGCCGCTCCAACACCGAAATTCAGCGCGTTAGGAAGGCGCGGAGGAAGCGTCGAGGGCTTCCTAAAAAATTAGGAGTTTCTCCTATTTAGTGCGATCTGAGCCTAGTCGATACCCAAGATAGAAGCGAGGAGAACGATTTTAGGTATAAGCCGCTGCCCCAAGGCGCTAAGCACTAACGCGCATAACATTAAGAGGGATAGCACCATGTGTCGAGCAATTTATCCGCACGAGCTTACAGATCCTGATTTTTCTTGGCTGTTGAACAGCTACCGCGAGAACCATCCCAGCTACATGCTGATCGAAATTCCCACTCTGCCCATAGTGCTAATACCTGAAACAGAAAGCTGTGTGACGCCATGTGGTGACAAGATTGCGCAGCTGCTTCGCGACGCACGTTCTGAAGAAGTGCCGAAGGAAGAATAACCCGTCCTATCCAGCTTCTAGATTCCACACGCGCAGGCATTTTGAAAGCAGCTCGCGGCGGCTTTCTTCCATCAAGATGATGGCCCCAGCGGCAGCCATGTCAGCAAAGATTTGGGTGATGGTTGCAATCTCTGCGCTGGTTGCGTCGGCGGCCGGTCTTTCAATCAGAAAAAGTGTTCCGGCTGCCCCGAATTTTAAGCCCTGCGCCAGATTCAATCGGCGACGCTCGCCGTCCCCCAAAAACTGAGCCTCCTGATTAAGCGCTAGGTGTCCCACTCCAAGTTGTTGTGGGAGTTTCAGTTCGCGTCGGCACTTGGGGATCGAGCTTAGTAAGCTCATGGCGTCGTTGATCGAAAGGCTCAGAATTTCAGTGAGATTCAGACCGCGATAAACAAGGCTCTTGCCTGTCGAGGTGTGCGGGGCTTTCTTGATCTGAGCAGGGGTTAATCCCTGCATGCGGGCCGTTTCGAGGCGCGCCATGAACTCAGCCAGCGGAGTCAGTAAGCCCAAGATTGAAGCCACGGTGGAGTTCGCGACATAGTTTGGGAAGAGTCTAATAATGCGGGTGCGTTTGAGCCCTTCGATCCTCTCAATCACCCCTAAGCTAGGAGCTGCACCCGGCTGGGCTGGGGCTAGCGCGCTCTGCAACAGCTTCGGTAATGCATCAAAGAGCAGCCGACTTTTACCGCTGGCCGGTTCACCCGAGAGTGCGTATAAACCTGGCCCGGAAAGCTCCAGTTCGGAAAAGGTAGCCGCCCCGATACTTACAGCGGAGAGAGAAAGCGCAGTTTTGCCGCACCCTGTTGGGCTAACTGGTTTGAGGGGGGCTGATGGTGCGTGGCGTGCGCCGCCCGGGCGCATCGCCACCAGCGCACCTCCGGCGTTACCCCCTGCTGGCCCAAGCTCAATAATCCGATCGGATCCCATCTCAGCACAGGGATGATTATCGGCGACAACGATGCTGTTCCCCGCCGCGCGTATTTGCTTGAGACGATCGAAAAGCTCGGTCATCTCAAAATCACTTAAATATACCGAAGGACCGTCTAGTAGGACTATACGCGAGGGGTCGGCTTGATTGAAGTGCAACGCCAGCCTCAGGCGATAGGCTTCGCTGGACGAAAGCGTTCCCAAGCGTTGACTCAGACGAAGGCTGGCAAGCTTCCAGTGACGCAGTGCTGCCAGTGGAAGATGCAAAGCTTCAAAAACAGGGTCGGTCGTGGCCTCGGCAGCTTGCTGGATTGACATCTCAAGCAAGCGCCCGAAACTGAGGCCTTTATAGCTGACGTTGTTGATCTCCTCAGCGTTACTTAGAACGGCGCTAGTTAATTCTGCCTCGGTGTAAAGTGCCCGTTTAGTACCGCAGCAGGCGCACGCTGACCCAAGATTTACTCGGAGCGTTATGTCAGCGCCCGCTGCACCGGGAGAGCTCACTGTTAGGCCGAGCGCGGAGAGCTGTTTTGCCGTTCTAAAAGCCTCAAGCAGACGCCCCTCGTAAGGAGTTTCAGAGGAGAAACGATCCAGCATTAATTCTGGCAGAACATTCGGATCCGGTTGGTTATCAGCGCCAGGCAGGGGCTGGAGCCCTAGCTCCAGAACTCTAGGCAGCTCCTCCCGCCGGATAGTGATACCAACCAAGAGGTCTCCTCTCAGTCCATGCTCCGCACAGGCTGCCAGGAAGCTCTTGGGAGTCCAATGCCGCAGGATCGAGCGCCTCCCAGCTACGGCACAGGTTGGGCAGGCATACTCGCCCGCCAGGACGAAGGTCTCAAAAAGTAATCTGGAGTCGTAAACTACTAAGGCCAGAGGAGTGTTAGGCTGAAAGTCAATTTCAGCATCAATCAGTACCGTACGAGGTAAGTTGGTGCAGGGATCGATCTTCAAATCATCTAGGTAAAGCGGTGCAGTCCCAGCTGATACCGCGGCCAAAAACTGCTCAAGCTCAGTTCCTCGCCGGGCCAAGGTGCCCTTCACTATAGAGCTTTTACCGGAACCGCAAGGCCCACGGAGGTTGGTGATCTTTCCCGCCTCAATTTGCAGCGTCAAATTCTTCAAATTGTGCAGATGCAGTCCGCGCAGCTCCATAGTCTAAGAGGTACTTACTTGTAAATTTAGAGCGCAGCAAGAATGAAGCAAAGACTATTAGGAAAAAGACAGATTTATTCCTGGCAATCAGCCGTGAGCATGCAGGAAAGAGCAGCATTGATCAATGCGCATGCAGATCGGAAGTTCACAGGTCTATCCCGGGCTGCCCGGCTTCGGACGCTCTAACAGCGGAACGAAACGACGGGCTAATTGCCAGGCCTCTTCACGACGCTCTGCTAAGTATTGAGCGCCGATCAGGGCGCGTACGTAACCACGGTATGACAGAAACTCTCCGAATTGCAGATCCCGCAGAATTGCAGCGGTAATCTCAGTCCGTCCTAAACGCCGATCGAAATCATCGATATGTGTCAGCCAGCTAGAGGCGGTCTCGCCCTGCAGCTGTCGAAGATTATGCTGGGGAAATCGCGTAGAGATAAAGCGTCGCAATGCAGTAGCTACAATCGTGTCTCCGATAAAGACGACCCGGCTAAAGCGGAGCTTTCTTTGTCCTTCGTCCCGTTCCTGTCCAAGTGCATCCCGAAACAGCTGCAGTTTGTCCGGTGCGAAATAGATCTCAAGACCCTCTCTAACTTCTGTGGGCGAATGGCTGCAGGTCGCAACAGAGGGCAGGTAAGTATTGGAAAATTGCAGCCGCAAACTTGCTAAGTAGGACGCCGGTTTCTCCAGATCTCCATAAAGCTTGCGCACTAAATCAGCGGCTCCGATTACTCCGCGATCTAAGAGTACGGCGCCAACTACCGCCGCGAGCAGCTGCGGGGCCAGCTCAGCTTCCGGCGCTCCACAAGCGGAAGCTAATCGGCCTAGATGTGCTTTCCTTGCCAGATGCAGCCGCGTTTCTAGGCTGCTCAATGAGTCAAGGGCGGTTTTGAGCAACCGGCCGTCGTCGGATGGCAAGCCTTCCTGATACAAGATCTCAGCGTTCGCGACACTCAGCGCAGCCTCCCCGACAAATGCCAAATGCTCGTGCGCCAGACGTTCCTTGCCGCGGCTGTGGGTAGCCGAGAGGGCTTGTCCCAATTTCTCTTCGCGCCGAAACCTGACCCCCTGGGCTGCCAGAAATTCATATACCGCTTGCTTGGCCTGCTCCGACTGAGGCGAAGAATTACTGGGTCCGCCGGGACGGCCAAATTCTGGAGTCATAGGTGTTGGTAAGATACAGCTAGTGAGTTATCGAAAAAGCGGTTCCAGGAAGATCATCCCTTTAGCCCCTTCGCCATGTGCTCATTCAAGCTCTCAAAAATTGCCGGGCTAATCAAGTTCGCTATTCGTTGGTCGAAAGGTCTTTGGTAAGCTGTCCGCCTCGTGCGGCCAACTGCTCAAGCGCAGCCAGGTAGCGCGGGTGATCTTGGATCCTCCCGACATAGCGGCTTTCACAGGCGCCGCCTTTGGCGCGCATGATTGCAGTTAACGCCGATTTTTCCGCGGTGCTCCAGTGCGATAGGTCCTTAATACAAGCAACCAGGGGGCAGAGCTTTGCGAACGAGCGCTGCTCGCTGATTGGCCAATTCTTTGTCGACCCGCATTTAAGCCACTTCGGAACCTGCGCGACCGCACGTTGCAGAGATTGGGATCCCGCTTGTTCAGCAACTGCCGCTCCAATTGCTCGCACATCTAGCTGCACCGATTTTCTGTGAGCGGGTGCTCTTAAATCCAGCAGCAGCTGATCCTTTAAGAGCTTTTTTAGCACGGCCCGCGACGAGCGGTAACTAACATCGACTTGACGGCGTGCAAGTTCTTGAGCTGCTAGTGCATTGACTGCTTTGCTCGCTGACCTAAAACCAATGCGGTAGTAAAACCAAAAGGCGCCGGAGGCCAGCCCATCTTCATTGTCAGCGCCAAATTGGTTGGGATGCACGGCGAAGCTCTCTACCCCGTAGCGGCCGGTGAAGACCTGCAGAACTGCCAGAAAAATACTACTTGAGTCGCCACCCCTAAACTCGTCGAAGATATTGATGCCGATCTCAGATTGCCGTCCTAGGATCCAAGCTCCTCCGTAACCCACCGGGATCGAATTTTGTGCCACCATGAAACCAATATAGCTCTCAATGGGTAATCGATGCTCCGGCGCCAAGCCAAAGGTGGCCACATCGATACCGCGCTCCAGTTGATAAAGCTGGAGATCCGCTAAGCTGGCATAAGTAATCGTGTCCGTTTCGCGACCACGTACTGCCAAAGTCGCACGGGCGGTATTTAGAAGCGCTCTGCGTTGATCCGCTGTCATACGAAGCGCCGCGCCTACCGGCAGCTTGAGCTGCTCCAGTGAGGGCGTATGTCTGGTTGAAGCATTTCCGAATAGATATGGATCGCGCTCGGGAAAGCGCAGGCGCGGACGGCAGAGCCGTTCCGGAATTTCCCAGCGCATGGCAAGGCTAAGCTGCCTGAACAGCTGATCGCGTGCTGGATGAGGTAAGCCTAAATCTCTCAAACGGCTCAACAGCCATTTCAAGGTGGTTTCAAACGAATCTCCCCGAACCAACTTGCAGAGTCGCTCCGCGCTGAGGCCGCTTAAGACCGCATCACTTTCGACGCCCAGCAACATCTGCTGCAGCAATTCATCGAAGCTCTCGCCAATTTCGCCCTGATCGAAGCTGATCTCTGCCATCGGATCCATCGCCGCTACCAACCAGGCGGTGAGATCGAAGCTAAAACACTCTTCGCGGGTGCCGCCGGGTAGCCCCAACGCCCCCAATTGATCGGGTGCTGCCGCATAATGTTCAGCTATGCCGCAGATCCGTAACAGCTCGTCGTCGGCCTCGGAAAGGCAGAGAGCCGAGTGCGGATAGGCTCTTAAAAACAACAGGAAATCAACATAGACAGCGCAAGTGCTAAGATCCAGCGTCCAGACCTCAGGGAGGCGCCGCATCAGTTGTTCTTTTTTGCGCAGCGACAGTGGATCGAAACGCGCTCGCACGCGCTTAAGATCATTGATCAAGGAGGTAGAAGCAGTGGTACTTACGCTCACAAAAGCAAGCTAGCCCGTGCCCCTGATCGAAGCAACTATAGACTGTGGCGATCGCCGTGCTAGAGAGTCCCCTGACTGTGCAATCCGTTCGCTATCGCAGCGAGGCTTTGATCTTTTCAATCCGATCTACTACGAGCCTGCGATAGTCCTCCAGCAGTTTCTCCGAGGCCGCCTCAAAACGCATCACCAAGATAGGCTGGGTATTTGAGGCGCGCACCAGGGCCCAGCCTCTTTCGAATTCCACCCGCACGCCGTCGATGATGTTGGTTTTATACTCCGGGAAGGCCTTCTGGGCTTCCTGCGCGATACGGAACTTAAACTCCTCGGGGCAATCGAGCCTGATCTCAGGAGTTGCCACCATGGCAGGCAAATCTGCGAGATATTGGGATACGGGCGCGGTAGCATGGCTCGCAATCTCGACAAATCGCGATGTGGAATAGAGCGCGTCGTCGAAGCCATAAAAGCGGTGTCCGAATGCGATGTGCCCGCTCATTTCGCCACCCAGCTCTGCGTTAATCTCTTTTAGTTTGTTCTTGATTAAAGAGTGCCCGGTCTTCCACATGATGGCCTCGCCGCCGCGCTTGCTGATGTCATCAAACAGCCGGGAGGAGCATTTTACATCGCCTATAATGGTGGCTCCCGGCACCTGCCTTAGAATGTCGCGAGCATAAATCAGCAGCAGCATATCTCCAAAGATTACCTGACCCTTTTCGTCAACCACTCCAATACGGTCAGCGTCTCCATCCCAGCCGATCCCGAGATCGGCGCCGGTCTCGCGCACTTTTTTGATTAGATCCTGAATGTTCTCCAGAACTGTCGGATCAGGATGATGATTGGGGAAGTTTCCGTCGGGTTCGCAGTAGAGCTCAATCACCTCGACCCCCAAGGCCCTCAGCACCTCAGGGCCGACTAGGCCGCCAACGCCATTGCCCGCGTCGACCACTACCTTTAGCTTTTTCTGCCCCATATGAGGTTTCGAATTAGCGATCAGGTCGCGAATGTATTCGTCACGAATCGGCTGCTCGCTAATCCGGCCCTTAGTCGTGGCTGCTGCCGGTTTGTCATTCAGCGCCAATACACGCCGCTTTAAATCTTGAATTTGCTCGCCCGAGAGAGTTTGAGTTCCCAAACACATCTTAAAACCATTCATGTCCGGAGGATTATGGCTTCCGGTAATCTGTACGCCGCCCCCCAGTTTGCGGTGATAGGTGGCGAAATAAAGTTGCGGGGTAGGGCCCATCCCCGTAATTTGCGCATCAACGCCCTCAGCGGCGAGGCCTTCCGCAAAGGCTTGCGCGTATGGTTTTGAGCTGTGCCGGCAGTCGAAACCGATTGCGATATTATTCTTGCCGTTCTCACGCACCAGCGTACCGAAAGCCCTGCCGAGCAGCCGCGCGAATTCAGGACTCAGATCACGATCAACGGTGCCGCGAATATCGTATTCCCGAAAAATTTGGGGATTAATTTGCATAACGCATCTCCTGTAAAGCTATATCTTGCGATCGACCGAGTGCAGCTTGAATAACTCGGCGGTAAAATAATCTTGAGCCTTGGCTTGGACTTTTTGCTGCTGCAGGGTTTTCTTTGCTTCTTCGCGCTCAGCTTGCTGCTCTTTTTCCTCACTTTCAAGCCGCTCTTCCACCTTGAAGATGTGATAACCGTCGCCGGAATGAATCGGTTCGCTAACTTCTCCGTCATCCAGATCTTTAATCGCGCGCACGATTTCGGGGCTCAGATCGGACTCTGCCATCACTCCTAATGAGCCGCCTTCGGCCGCCTCGGGTCCATCCGAATTTTCCCGGGCAAGTTTCGCGAAATCCGCGCCATCCTCAGCCTCCTCGCGCAGTTTAATCGCAAGTTTACGCGCATCCTCTTCGGAGCGCTTGTCCTCGCCCACCATAATGCGGCTGATGCGAACCTTATGACCGGAGGAATCCAGCTCTGATTTTGCCTTAAGGTATTCGTCGATCTCACTGTCGGAAACAGCTACGCCACCCTGCAAAAGACTGGACGCCAATTTCGAACGTAGAATTTCGAATTTGATCTGTTCTTTATACTGCTGAATCGTTAATTTTTCCTGCTGCAGGGCTTTCTCGAATCCTTCATCGCTGAGGTTATTGCGCGCGGCGACCTCTTTCATATAACGGGAAATTTCATCATCGCTGACATCGACCCTGCGGTTGCGGGCTTCCTCGGTGATCACCCGTTCCAGGATGATTTGGTCGAGAGTTTTATTGAAGTTGGGGTCTTGAGCCGCCGCCTGGGCATCATGTGGGGAGGCGGCGCCGAGCCGTGCCAGCACCTCCCGGAACATAATGGGCTTGCCGTCGACGCTAGCCACTACGCGATCAATCAGGATTTCGGGACGCTGTTCGGCCAGTAAGTTAACTGCCGAAATCGACACAAGATTTACGGCTAAAATGCTGATGTAAATCGGTTTTTTGAACACGGCTGCATAGTAAGCCGTTTCCGCCCGGTTGGCAATTCATTTGGGGTTAAGCTAGCGGCTCTTTTCCCCGAAATTACTATGAAGGGAAAGCTTAAGAACATATCAGGGATTCATGAATACGACTTTTACAAGGTACGACGCGTTCATCATTGATTCCGATATCGATACGCGTATGCGCCTGAGACAAGCCACCTCATCCGTGCAGCAGTTCGGAAAGGTGACTGCACTAAATGAGCCCCGTGATGCCACCATGAAGCTGCAGTCGGGGGCCGAGCATTGTGACGTGATCTTTTTGTCTTGCCGCTTTGATGACAAAGAAATTGCTGAATTCGTGCGGGCTGCCAAGGAAACGAAATTTGGTCAGGATGCCGCCTACATTCTGGTTCTGAATACGAACAATCAAGATTCTTCCACCGTCGCTAACAGCGTGATGCTGGGACTAGATGGTTTCTTATTCGAGCCTTATTCGGTCGATCAGCTAGTAGAGATTACGGTGCTCTCGGCCAAGGTCAAGAAAGAGCGCTCCGTGGCACGCGAACGAATTGCTTTGACCCTGATGATGACCGACATGATGAATCAGCTCGATTTAGTAGCATATCTAAAATCGACCGGTATTTTACCTGAAACCAGCTGGAAGAAGCTGACAGAGTTCGCCGCTCCGCTGAGGAATTTGGGACCTGAATCGTTCGCGCTGTATTGCGACATTGCGGTTGCGATGTTTTCCAACGCTCCCGCACCGAAGCGATCGTTCAAGACCGAAAACTATAAGGGTGCAAGCTCCAGAGTGAAGCGCAAGATGGAGCAGAAGCTAATTGCCGAGACGGAGAAGCAGTCCGAGGAGCAAAAAGCACAACTTAAAACTGCTCCCGGATCAGCCAAATAGGGCCGGACTAACAGTGAGCCATGACACATACTAAGGTGCTTGTAATTGACGATGACCTGATTACCCGCAAGACGCTGGTGAAGACCCTTGAGAAAGCCGGGTTTGTCACGGTACAGAGCTCCAACGGCAAGCACGGCTGGGAGACACTTTGGGAAAATCCAGACATCGCATTGGTGGTAACGGACATGATGATGCCGGACATGGATGGGCGTGAGCTATTGAATGTGGTCCGCGGGAATCAGTGCTTCGCCAACTTGCCGGTGATCATAGTATCAGGGATTGTGGATGAGACTGAGGTGCAAGATCTCCTTAAATTAGGACCGTCCCGATTCTGTGCCAAGCCATTCAATGGTGATAAATTAAAAGCTCTGACCGACGAGCTGCTGCAGCGTTAGTGCGGTTGCCTATCCGCCTGATTGGAATTCCACGATTTACGATCCACGCGCAATCTCGGCTGCTTGGCCTGCTGCGGATCGCTTGAGACGGTCGGAGTCGTTAATAGATCTATCCACGTCAAGCTTCTTGCCGGGCCAGCTGAACGAACTTACCCAGTCAATTTGGTTGTGGTACGCTGCCCCGGTAGTTGTAAAGAAAAGGAAGGCTAAGATGTCGTTAGACAGCTCATACGCAGGCACTCGCAGGTCGCGGAACGAGGGCGCATCACAGCAGGACGTTGCCGGGACGCGTCAGCCGCTCTTTGAAAGACCAACAGCAGCGGGAGAATTGGCCCGTAATACTCAGCTTGCGCTTGATTGTATAACAGGGCGCCTAGCGGAGGGGCATTTTAGCGGACATCTCAGCCGCCGCAATCTCAGTCGAGCTATGAGAACTGGGGATTGGAGCGGGCCGGTCGAGTGGCTCTCGCTTGATCTGAATACCTTGAAAGTTTCCTTTAGGCGACGGGATGTTCTGGAGGCGGTGGCGGAGCGCTTTCGTGAAATTGGCTGGCGCGCCGAGCTTGATTATGTTGATTCCATGCCGGCACGCATCAAAATGTCTCTGTTCCCACCTTCCAAGCGGTGGATTTTGGAAGTTGGCAAAGCTTTTCGACAGCTAAATTCTGAGGCATCCGAATAGTTCAAGTCGCGAGAGCCGTGATTGTCACCGAGTTGCAAATCACTGACGAAATAGATCTGTAAGTATTCCTCGACAATCGGCTGACCGCTAACGGCGGGCGGCTATCGGAGACGGATCTCGGATTTCTGAATCGGAATCGGTCTTCAGATTCGGAATCAGATCTCAGCCTCGGTCAACCGTTCGCTGATTCGGTTTCGGAATTCGGAGACGGACACGGAGATCAGTCTCGGAACCGGGGGTAATCCCGTCCCCGAAAACAGCGAGGGTAACTTAGCTAGTGATGCGAGGTATCAAGTGCTACGTAGCTCGCTCCTTCTACCCGCCAGGCCTGGGGCGAACGAATCGCGCAGCCCTGAGCGTCAAATTGTATATTGCCCGAAGCGCCCTCAAAATTCACTGCCAGCAGCTGTTTCT
>JAIBBU010000068.1 GCA_019694515.1 Oligoflexia bacterium
ACGCCGCCTCAACCGGCACATCAGCAGTTGCTAAGTTCGTGAGAAGCTCAAGCGTCTTTTTTCTTCCGTCCGATCCGGAAGCGCGCCCCTCCATCTCGGTTAGATCGCGATAGAGGCGCAGCAGATCCTTGATGGCCGAGTCGTTCCAATCGGAGCGCGGCGGATCCGAGGTTGGCAACCCATTCCAAACCCGTTGCGCTCCATTTAGATAATAAGGCAGTCCCTTCACCACGAAGCTGCTCAGCAGCTCCTCTAGCTCGGGAAGAATCACAAGAGCTTCGGGCCCCAATTCCTTCAACGCATTACGAGCATCTGCGGCTCTAGGCGCGGTGCCCTGATAATCACTCCCCACCTCCCAGAGCATCTTGATCACAACCCGTCGAAAAATCGGATCATGATCAATCGCTGAGATCTCCGGTAATTTGAACTTTGAAAGCTCGGGTGAAAACCAACCATTTAGGAAGCATAGACTCGCGGATACCCCGTGCGGCTCGCTGCGCATCGCACAATCAATAATCCATTGCTTAACTGCCAGCTCGACCTCCGCGCTACCAGCGAAGCCCTCAACCAAAGCAGCAGCTGCTTCGGATCGATGCTCAGGGACGCCGCTCTGAAGCTTCTCGATTAAGAAGCGCTGCCCGTTCTGACCCCAGCCAATTATCGCGCCCTTTAGGTCTCCTCGCAGGGTCGGCCCCGTCTTTGCTTCTTCAAACAGATAGAACCGTCCGGCATTCCAGAGCACCTCAAATGCCGGCCTACCCCTATCTCCTAGCGTCTGTAAAACCGCCAGCGCCTCCAGCGCATGATCGCGATTCATCGAAGAAAGTATATAGTTCGAAAGAGCCAATACGTCCGATTCTGGAATTCGCTCGCCTAGCGCCCGACACCGACCAATCGCGAGGCTAAACTGAGACGGGTTAGCAGAATTTAACTGGGCAGCTAAGGACTCCTCGGCGCTGGAGGCACCGATCCCAATCTTAGATCCGACGGATGCTTCAAACTCATTAACCTCGCCTCCTGACAACGGCGACAGCGCTGCTTCCGCCAATAACTCAGCTGCAGGCTCCGGCTGACGATCTTCAGCACCCTGAGATTTAGCGACAACTGACGGATTCATTCTCCCCCCAATACGATTATGATTAAGATCCATAGAACCGTAGGAACTCCCCTAATACAAAGCCGTTGATGAGACTCCCAACGGAAGAAGCAACTACAGACTCGTCCGATCTCTTCATAATCTTCGATAGGGATTAGATAAATGCAGGCCGCCGCGCAGCAGCAACTTCAGCACAATCCGCCCAACCCACCCGAGCAAGCGAATAGCTTGCCTCAGGCTGATGCAGTCAGTGCAAGCCCCTGCGCTGAGACTCCGTGGTCTGAACTGCAACCGGACGCAGCCTCCCGGGTGCATGCCGCCTGGCAGAGACTGCTAGACGTCCGACCCAATTCAACGATCGAACTGCGCATACAATTCAATGCCTTTCTGAAAAACATCTCTGAACCTGGAGCACGCTCCCTGCTATATCGAGCAATACTTCAAAACGAGGGACCCGAATTCATGCGCCCCTCCTATCACACCCCCGACGGCACCCCGCTCTCCGATCTTGCCTGGATTAGACTCACCGCTCTCAGGGCGCTTAGCCTCTATCCTTGCGAGCAGTTGGTTACTCTGGCATTGAGCAATCTGGGTAGCCTTGAATATTCAGGTTCGAAGCAGGACCTCGCGAATTGGCCAGCATTGAAACGCCAAGCAAAAGAAACCCTTGATATCTGCAGCCGACTGTATCCCGGAGAGGTATCAAGAGCCTGCGTGGCCTTTCTTGATTCAGCTCTGAAACCTAATAAACATGCGTGGCCCCAGCCATATGAAAATGCAGACCTAATCGGCTCTTTCGTAGAGCACCTACAACCAACCGACAGATGGGAGCTATCAAACACAATAGGCGCCTGGGCGATTGATCAATACCGAAACGGTCGGCTGGGCAATGACTGCAAGAATACCGAAACCGACCCCCTGCTCGTCAAGGCGCTCGGATTTCTCGGAACGGAGAGCGCCAAGAAAACTCTGAAACAGATCGCACTAGAAAAACCGCTGCCTCGTCCATCTGACATCGAGTCGGGTCGGCATGTCAGCTTAATCGTGCTTTTCCCGGTCATCGCGTTTCTGCCACTTACCCAGACCTCTTTCGCCAACTCGAATCCTCGCCTATTCATCGCACTTTTCTTGGCCAATATGATTAGCTCCCTGTACACTGCGACAGCGATATCCAACAATATTTGGGCCCTCCTGCATAGGAAAGGGACCTACCCCGAAATGACACGACTGGCGAGGGAACTGCTCAGCAACAAGCCCGCACAGACCGACTCTGAGTCCACAAAGAACAGCTAGAACCCCGCTACTGTAGGAGCTGCGTTTCAATCCAATAGCGGACACCAAAATTCGAGCTTCTGAGAAATGAGGCCAAAGTCTAAGATTGTTGAGAAATTGAAGACCGGCTTGATGGTGCCCCAGCGATGAAGGATCTCCAAATACTAGAGGATCATGTAGCCAACCTTGGACGAGCGATCGATTTCATCGAGCAAAACATCGATCGACCTTTCAGCCTGAAAGAACTTGCGCGAAAAGCGCGTATGTCGCAGTGGCATTTCCAGCGGGTCTTCCATGCCTTAATCGGGGAACCAGTAAAGTCTTACGTACGCCGCAGGCGGCTAAGCAATGTCGCAAAACTGCTGATCGATTCCAGCGCGTCCCTGGCCGGGCTTGCGGGAATGGCAGGTTTTAAATCCACCGAGGCATTTTCCCGGGCGTTCAAGCTACAGTTTGGCGTCAACCCGGGAGCCTTCCGCGATGCCGGCGAACCCCCGCTAGTTCCGGTCGCGAGAGCACGAATCGACAAAGAATATATAGCCTCGATGTTTAGTCAGACTAAGCCTCCGGAGGTAACGGTTGTGGAGCTCCCTTCTAAACAGCTTTACGGGATACGGCGCCGGTTTTACTCCTGCTTCTCTGAAACACCTAATGGACCTGAGGTCACACCACTTTTCTGGAAAGAACTTGTAACGGCAGTCGCCGGACATCCAGAGGTTTCACCGCAAAGTTACTGGGGCCTGATCTCAAAGGCGTCCGATGCCGAAGAGGACGACGGGGTATTCGACTACCTCGCCAGCTTTGAAACCGCCGCGCTGCCCGCCACGGTCCAAGCACAGCTAGCTAATGACTTCGTAACAGCAGATTTCCCCGGAGGCCTCTACGCCTTATTTGAACAGGTAAATCCCCCCAAGGGGGTGATTCCAAACCTCAACTATCTGTTTTGTATCTGGCTCGGAAAGACCGGCTATGTGCTCGACGACCGGACCGAGGTCGAAATTTACGGACCGGAGTACACCCTAGAAGATCCGCGCGGAAGCTTTAAGTACGGCATTCCACTGAAAAAATAGCGTTGCCCCACATTCGCACAAAATATCAATGAGTTAGTTTTGCCTGGGACTTACCCTCGAATAGTGAAGGAGAGGTAAGAAGCCATGCTATATTCAATCAAGTTCCTAGAGAAGAGAGTTAGCGCCGCACAGTGGGCCATTCTCCTCTCGGAGTTCCAAAAACGGCTAAAAACCTTCGCGCTCCTAGCGCATTTCCACCACGACAAACTCCACTTCTATCTCCTCTGTGACCGCAGCCCTTTTAGTCTAAATGCCAACATCCATCCGCTGCAGATCGAACCGGCCGAGGACGTCGAGTATCCCTCTCACACCAAGATCCGCCCCGGCATTATACGTGGAGATCTTCTAGACCAGGTACATAAACACACCACCAAGCTTCGGAGCAGCCAACGACCGGAATTCTGGGTGGAAATCACCTATGGCCACCTCGCGCGGATCTTCTCCGGTCTTCGCCGCTTTCGCATTATGAAGGCCACCTCCACCGGCTGGGAGCGCATCGTTAGCCTGCTACCGATCTCCGTGCCCGCCTTCCTCAGCTTAGATCTATCCAAATCGGCACACTTCTCTCTCGAAATGGTTAAACCCAAGCTAAAAACCTCGGTTGAGTACGACCTCCCCTTCGACTCTATCGGGAGTCTCTGCCTCCATAACGATTCCAACAGCTGCATTGACTTAAGCAAGATTGATTACCACCGCCACACACTCATAGTGGGTCAAAGCGGCAGCGGAAAAAGCGAACTGCTACGGCTTACTACCGAGGAGCTCTATCAGCGTGCCACAACCGATCAGTGCGGTATTGTGATCATCGATCCGCATGGGAAGCTCTACGAGCAGATCGCCCCACACGTACCCTGCTGCCACCTAAATCCAATCGAGCAACAGATCCAGTTTTTCGAGGGCCAAGCCAATCCCCTCGCAGCGACCGAACTAACCTTGGATCTAATCGAAACACAGCTCTCTAAAGAAAATGCCATGGACATGCGCGGAAAACGGGTATTGCGCTTCGTGCTTTTCGCTCTCTATTCAGCCGGAGTTATGTCGTACGAAAATATTGCGCATTTCCTAAATGACAGCGAATTCCGAATGCAGGTCTTAGACCTGCTGGAAACGCCCGTGGTGCGGGAGTTCTTTGAAACCGAATATCCGGAGCTGCGGAATCGCTACTACGACACAGCAATATTACCGATCCTAAATATCATCGGCGAATATCAGCTTAGCATCAGCAGCGGCGAGCAGGTTTCGTTTCTCGATACCTTCCTTGAGAACAAAATCATCATCGTCTCAATCCCACAGGGTAAGATGGGATCAAAGCTAACCAAGCTCTACGGAGCCACCATCGTGCAGCAGCTATTCCTCTATGCTCAAAGCGGCCTCCTGAATGCACAATTCACTGTGATGATCGACGAACTGCCCCTCATCTATACCCCCTCTTTTAATCAGATCCTGGCCGAATCGCGGAAATTCGGCCTCGGATTCTGGGTCGTACAGCAATACCTATCTCAACTTCCTAAGGAAGCGCTGAATAGCTTATTTGCCAACGCCTCTAACTACTTTTGCTTCAAAACGAACGTCGATGATGCCCGACTCCTGGCCGAGAACCTTAACCTGGAGATCGAGTCTTATACCGAGAATACACTGCAGCGCAGCCACAAGGAGCTCGCATCCGGCACGCTCCTCGACCTGTCCCGCGGCCAACTAATAGCGCGTCTCTCAATCGAAGGCCGCTGCGTGCCGGCCACAATCCTGCATATGAATATCAATGCTTGGGATACCTCTAGAAATGAGGAGCGAACACTCTATGCGTGACCCCTTGGAACTTCTGAACTCTATTTGGCGGATGATCTTCCCCGGACAGCAGCTCGGCCTCTCAATCTCAGAGTTTGAAGCCG
>JAIBBU010000038.1 GCA_019694515.1 Oligoflexia bacterium
TGCACTTAGATAAGTGTATCGTCGTGATATAGGTGAAACTTGAGAGAAATCTGATATGGCGTTTGAAAAATGATAAAAATCGAATTAAATGGGCTAATTAGCTGGTTGGAAGAAGAATCGGGAACGAGGCTAACTATTGGGGAAATCGCCGATGGAGCTGGGGTTCACCGTAATATTCTAAGCAGGATACTGAATAAGCCCGACGCTAATACTTCAACTGAACATATAGATAAGATCGCGCAGTTCTTCTTTTATGAATTTCAGAATCGAGTTCCTCAAATGTTTGACGGTGGGGAATTGGCTGATGAGATGATAATGGAGCAGATCCTAAATCATCTTGTTCAAGTGTTCCCAGAGAAGAAACACCATGCGGAGTTTCTTGAAGCTAATCCAAGGCTAAAAAAAGCGATGGACGTTGGAGCACTTTGGGAGGTGTATACCAACTTTCAAAAATCAAACGTTCCTATGTTTGCTTCCAAGCAAGACGGCAAGAAAAAGAGCTAAATTAGAACCTTCAATTCAGAGACTAATCATTTCTCCGAGTATTGGATCCTTATCGCCAAAAACTTGGATCCTTTGATTTTGGTGGATCCCCCAAAGTTCCATTTGGGATCCAAGCTCAAGGTAAAGAGCAATAAAAAGCGAGCAACTTGGAGAAGAGAAAAAGAGAGAAATAGCTCGGTAAAACTGGATAGTTATATCAAAATTTGTAGTGAAATTCGCAAACTGGGATCAGCTGATCCGTGATCACGCAAGTTATTGAAAACGCGAAAACGACAAATGGGGTGGATGATGGGGCTCGAACCCACGACAACCGGAACCACAATCCGGGGCTCTACCAACTGAGCTACATCCACCAGAAGGACAGGTCACAAAACAAGGAACCGGGATTTTCTCTGTTGTTCGAAACAAATGCAAGTATCCCCCGTAAAATCAGTGATTTGGCAGAAGTGCCAGGAAGTTTCCGGGGAGGCGGGTTAGGATTCCGGCGAGCTCTAATTCCAGGATTAGCTCATCTAACTGGGCATGGTTGACCTCCTTTCGGAGCTGGTCGAAGTGCAGAGATGGAAAGCGCTGGAGGGCGCTGATAATGCGCGATTGCTCGGGGGATAAGGAGATCTGCGAGGAATCTTGAGCGATCTTGTTGGGGAGCGCGGGAAGAATCTCTAGGACATCTTGTACCGAGGTTACGAGATGCGCCCCCTGTTTGATCAAATTATTAGAGCCTTCAAAGCGGTGGTCGGTGATCGCGCCGGGGATCACCATGACGTCTCTCCCCTGCTCTATGCCGTACCGTGCGGTTACGAGCGAACCACTCTTCATTGAGGCCTGAATGACCAGCACTCCTTGGGAGAGAGCTGCGATCAGCCGGTTTCGATCGAGGAAGTTGGAGGGAAAGGGTTTGGTGCCGGGTTCAAAGTGGCTAAGCAGCGCACCGCCACTATCTAGGATCTTCTGGGCGAGATTGTGATGCGAGGATGGATAGATCAGATCGACTCCGCTTCCTAAGACCGCGAAGGTGGAGTTTGAGAGGGTTGAATCCATAGCTCCTAAATGAGCTGCGGCATCGATACCGAGCGCTAGGCCGCTTACGATCTGTATTCCGCGGGAGGAAAGCGAGGCAGCAAAGGATCGGGCGGTTTGGATGCCGATCGGATCGGCGCGTCTTGCCCCTACGATCGATAGCGCCCGGGTTGGATCAAGTGCCGGAAAATCTCCGCGGTAATAAAATATTAGGGGCGGCGCCGGAATCTGTTTGAGAGCTTCCGGATAAAGGTGATCTTCGAGAGCGACTGCAAAGATATCGCGGCTCTGCCAGCTCTCCAGCGCCTGCCGCGCTTTGTCTCTTTCAGGCGGGAAGCTGAGCGCGATCTCTAACTCCTTCGTGATCGGACGGTCGTTTCGGTCGGTGTAGATCACAGTTTTGGGCCCCAGGATGCGGGACGCAATTAGGGCTGAAATCTGAGCTTCGGTAATGGGGGAATTGGACTCCATGCACTCTCTATTTCGCTAATAGATCCGGTTAGTTTCCGGGGATTTTCGGGGGTGAAAACCCGGTCAACAAATACTGAATAATTGCCGATACATAGCTCTGGAGGGATCTATCTAATGAACCGGGAGCGTCGTCAGTGAGCGACACAGAGAAGAACCGCAAATACGAGCTCGTTTTCGAGGGGCCGGGAGATCAATCCCCCGACACTCTTAGAAAGCTAAAGGGGGTCATGATCGCCGACCTTGAGCTCTCGATCCCGGAGGTGCAGCACATTCTGGAAAGCGCGCCCCTTACGATCAAGCGATCTGATGATCAGAAAAAGTTGAGTGTCTACGCCAACGCGCTGCTTAGCGCCGGAGCAAAGGTGCTGCTTGTAACGAGAGAGGTTCCGAAGCTAAAGGAGCCGCCGGCGGAAGAGCAGGAATCGGTAGAGTTTGAAATTAATCTCGATCAGCCTGAAGAGCTCGAGGATCCCGAGCCGAAGGTCTTCTCGCTGGATTTCGATCCGGATAATGCTCCGGAAGAGGATGCGACTGCGGATTTGGCAGAAGAACCAAATTCCGAGGATGCTCCGTTATTCAATGTCTCGCTGGTTAACAAACACGGCGAGGAGATTGAGAAGCGCGAAACCAAATCGGATCTTTTCGCGCTCAAAGATGAGAGCGAGTCATTCGAGTTAAAGATTAATCAAGCGGACACGGAGACGCCGCCTCCGGTCGCAGTGCCTACCCATTTTGAATTGTCAGTGGATAGCGGTGCGCCGGACGAGCGGGTGCCGGAGAAACCAGCGCCGGTAGTCGAAAATACAGCTACTAAGCCCGCGGCTTTTGAATTTAGCTTAGAGTTGGCTGATGAGCCTGCTCCCCCGAAGGCAGCTCTGCCAAAGCCGCCCGCGGCGGCGCCGAAAGCTGCTCCGACAGCTCCCTTGGAATTTGATCTCTCAATCGCCGAAGAAGAATCGGTCACAGTGCCATCAGGCAAAATTGCGAAAGAACAACCGGAGGATTTTGATCTTGATTTAACGATTGCGCCTGAAGAACCCGCGCCGGCTGGTACCGTGGCTAAGACGGTTAAGAGCGCGCCGCCCCCTGCCCCGCCGGTAGAGGAAATTGAGGCTAAGACGGAAACGAAGGCGGAAGCTCCGGCGGCCGCAAAAGAGGCCAGAGAGCTGACCCTTGCTGAACTGCAGCGTAAGAAGCGCCAGGAGGCTGAAGAGAAGGCGGAGGCCGAGAAAGAAGGTTTTGAGGAGATCAAAACGGATCAGGAATTCCCCGCCTCGGTGGTGCCGGAGAGACGGCACGGATTACTTGAGATTTTGGGGCCGCTGCTTGTGGGGGTGTCGCTTTTGGCGGTCGGAAACTGGATCTACTTTTCGGTGCTGGCTCCCGGATCAAAAGAGGATGGATTATCTAGACTTGAAAAATCGATCTCGATCTTTGATGAGCCGGTTGTGGAGAAGGTCGAAGAGAAGGCAAAGGCGCCAGATTTGGTGCGTGGCGCTAAGACCGGCGACGCGCTCTCAGGGACGTGGGAGCTGGATATCAGTGATGCCGCGAATTTAAAGCTGACCGTAACTCTTTCCACACCGAAGCCAGCGGATCTGACTCCGGAGGAGATTATCAGCAACGTCAAGCAGCAGCCTTGGCTGAGGAAGGTGCAGATCGAACAGCTCAAGATCGATCCTGACAAAGCTTCGGGAGATTTTAAGGCCTCCACCACGGTACGCGCATATATCGATTATGCGGGACAGTCGACGCGGATACTCGCGCCTGCGGAGGTGGCTGGGAACTACGACGTGAAGAAGAAGACTCTTAGAGCGGAGATTAGCGGCAGCTTTAGCGCCGAGGGGATCGAGTCTCAGAGTGCTGAAACCGTGGTGAAGGTTTTAGGACCGAGCAAGTTCGGATTTAGGATCAAGACCTCGATCGGATCAAACTAGCTTTTTTCGGGGAAGCTCGAACGTTCTTGGCGGTGCGGAGGGAGGCCATCCCTAACATTAAGTCGAAATAGGCGCTGTGTTGCGGAAGTTGTGGCGAGTTTCTCTCCCTGAGGATCTGAGGCGAGAGGCGGTCGTCGTGCGATGTTCACTAGGAGCTCTTTGCGATTTATGCGGGACAACGCTTATTGCGGCATACAGGTAGGGATTGCTTCGCTCCGCTCGCAATGACAGAACTTTGCGATAGTAGCCCCGTGGGTGTGACCAGCTATTCTGTTCTCGAATTATGCAACCCGCACAGCGACTGCGGCCGCGGGAAATGGAGTCAAAATATCTGAGGCGATGCTAAGCTGCGCGTCTCTTCTTAGCTTTCGCTTTGGGAGACTTCTTAGGCGGAGTAGTTGAGCCGCGCTTTTTGGGAGCGGCGACTTTAGCCGGTTCAGTGGCGTGCTTGCCTTTGGTTTTCGGTGCAACTAATGAAACACTGGGCTTACCCTTTTTGGCGGCGGGGGCTGCCGGCGCGGCGGGTTTGGCTCCTTTGAAGCGGCGTCTGGGGGTCTCTTCGTCATCCGCGGCGGATGTAGGTTCCTGTCCTTCCTCCTCGGCGGCATCTTGGGCCGGTTCTTCGGCTTCAGCGACCCCTTTGATTTGGTTAAATGTGACCTTTTCCCGTTCCTGCCTGGCTTTGATATCGGCCAGTTCATTACGGCGGGTAGACCAGGTAAGGCCATCAAGGCTGTAGAGTGTCAGCTTCTCACGGCCGAATTTGACCTCCTTTACCAGGAAGTTTCCCTTCTTTTTCGGTGTACTTTCAGTCATTTGTGCTTCCCACTCCAGCTCAGTATTCAGTATGATGTGAAAACGTTTTTCTTTGGTTCTCTAAATTGGGAATCGTTCGTTTACTACCCATCCTACTGATGTAATTAGGGATTTCAGTGCAAACTCGTCCAACCGCCGCAGATAAATGGAAAAAAATTAAATGGCCTAAGACAGTCGCGGAGCTCCACGTGCATTTGGGAGGCTCAGTTCCACTTTATCGGCTCTGGGAGATAGCCATAGAACGGGGTATCCGGGGGATGGGAAGCGGGTATGAGGAGTTCCTGAACATCCTTAAGATCCAGAACAACAAGGTCAAGGATCTGGACAGCTACCTTGAGGTCTATGACAAGGTGGAGCTGATTCAGTCCGGACCGCACTCGGTCAGGGAGAGCATTATTATTGCGCTGCACCGCGCCTACCGAACGGGCGGCATGGTGGAGCTTGGACCGGGCGGCGAAGGCGGATCGCCGGATGCACTCTTCTCGGTCGGGAAGCTAGAGCTGCGGTTTAATCCTTTGAAGCGTACGGGCGCGGTCTTCCTTAAGGGCGAGCACGCGGGACTCTACGATGTTGATCGGGTCATCAAGGAGGCCTGCAGCGCGATTGAGGATGTGGAGATCGGGTTTAAGGGCCAGATCGAGGCGGGGCTGATCTTTTGTTTTGGCCGCGACATGACCTTCGAGGCCAATATGATTTTGGCGGAGAAGATTGAGGATTGGCGTAAAAAGAACAGCAAGATCATCGGAGTCGATTTGGCGGGACCGGAGTCGGTAAACCCGCTTAACAAGCCGACCGAGCTGGCCAACATGAAGAAGATCTTCAAAAGCGTGCACCGCTCGATCGGACGGACGATCCACGTGGGCGAAACGAAGCATGTCGATCTTAAGACCTTTATAGCCACGGTACAGGCGCTCGAACCGCAGCGGGTGGCGCACCCGATCGTGGCCTTCCACGCCTTTTGGAACAAGAAGGACGACCGGGGGTTGAAGCTGCTGAAAGAGCGCGGGATCGTGTGTGAGCTTTGTGTTAAATCGAATCTCCTCACCCGGGCAGTTAAGGATATTAAGGAATACGGACGGATTATTGATACTCTGGACGATTTTGAGATTCCTTATACTTTCTCGACCGATGCGCCATCTTTGCAGGTGACAAGTTTAGCCCACGAACTTATCCTGCTTCTTGAGAATGACGCGGCGACCCCCGAGCAGGTGCTCCGGGCGCTGAAGACCGCGGATAAAGCGAGCTTTTTGAATGGCACCAGCAAGTAGCGCACTCCCCGCGAGTAAGGGCGGGATGCGATTTCGCAAAACTAAGATCATCGTCACGATCGGCCCGGCCTCAAACTCGGTCGAGGTCTTGAAGCGCTTAATCGAAGCTGGGGCAAATGTTTTTCGGTTGAATTTCTCCCACGGTTCGCACGCCGATCACCTGGGCGCAGTCCAAAACATTAGAAAGGCGAGCGAAGAGCTGAATATTCCGGTTGGGATCCTGCAGGATCTGAGCGGTCCGAAGATCCGAATCTCAGCGGTCAAAGGCGATACCGTTCAGTTAAAGGATCAACAGAAGGTTCTCCTTAAGGCGGCTGATGGATCGCAGTCGGATACCACGACTATTTACGTGGAGTCGCTGGACCCGGTCAAAATCTTGAAGCCTGGCCACCAGGTGCTCTTAGCCGACGGCATCATTACGCTCGAAGCTGAGCTGGTGAATAGGGACTCCGTGGAATGTGTGGTGGTAAGCGGTGCGGGACTGCGATCTAAGGTCGGGATCTCGTTCCCCGATAGCGTGGTGGATCTGCCGGCTACAACCGATAAGGATCTGACCGATGTGCAGTGGGCGATTACCAACAAGATCGATTTTATCGCGATCTCATTCGTAAAGAGCGCTGCTGACATTTTGCGGGTGCGCGAGCTGCTGCATGCTAAGGGCAGCGATGGGTTAATCATTGCTAAGATCGAACGGAAAGCAGCGCTGGAAAATATCCATGAGATCATGGATGTGACGGACGGAATCATGGTGGCGCGCGGCGACCTGGGCTTAGAGCTTCCGCTGGAGCAGGTGCCGATGCTGCAGAAGCGGCTGATTGAGCAGGCGAACTACCAAGGCATTCCGGTGATCGTGGCTACTCAGATGCTGCACTCGATGGTTAAGAGCCTGCGGCCGACCCGCGCCGAGGTATCGGATATTGCGACGGCGGTGATGAGCGGCACGGACGCCCTGATGCTTTCGGAGGAAACGGCGATCGGGGAGCATCCCGTAGAGTGCGTCCAATATCTAGGCAAGGTTGCGCGAGAGGCGGAGAAGAGCTTCGTTTTCGATGAATATAAACTTAGGCTGCGCGACTCGGACCGCGCCACAGTCCCGGACGCGGTGGCATATGCGGCGGCTGCGGCGGCGGTTAAGGTTAACGCGGCTGCGATTATCGCCTGCACCGAGAAGGGCACGAGCGCTAGACTGATCGCTAAGTATCGCCCGCAGCAGCCGCTTTATGGAGCTTCGACTAAGAGCGCCACGCTGCAGCGTATGGCGCTTTATTGGGGAGTGATTCCTATTCCGCTCAAGGCCACGGCCTCGCATGATGATGAGATTCAAGCAGCGCTCGAATCCGTACAGATCCGGGAGGGTTTATTGAACGGGTCGCGCGCGGTAGTCACGGGCGGTATGGCGACTGGAAAATCAGGGTCGACAAGTATTCTAGAAATTCGTGAGATGAACTTCAGATAGGGAGGACATATGGCTGTGCATGATCTGATCTCTGAAAATGACGCTGCGGCGTTAGCCGGGGTATCCGCAAAGACACTGACGCGGTTTGCCGAAGCGGGATATCTGCAGGTAGAGGGCGAGACCGAGGAGAACCGCCGCTACTCGCTGCATGAGATTAAGGACACCTTCGGGGTGATGGATCAGACCTTCTACGACAAGCTTTCGGTAGATCTGAAGGCTTTCAGCGGATCAACTTTGACCGCCACCAATCTGACCCACAAGATTGAAAAGAGCGATTACAGTGCCAGCGCTGAGCAGGACGAGGATCACTCCCCGATTGCAGTAGCATCCTCGAGCGCTGCCGAGGCGAGACGGGTAGAACAGGTTTCGCAGGAAGTAAAACAGCTTCGCACCGTGATCGCGCTCCAGGAAAAGCTGCTGGATGCACGGGATGGCCAGCTTGAAGATTTAAAACATGAGCGCGACTGGCTAAAGACCCGCATCGAGAAGCTGGAACAGAAAGCTGAGCGGGATCAGCTGCTGCTTCTTTCGGAGTCTCAGACCGTACGGAAGCTGGTAGCATTACAGGGGCAAAAGAAGTCCGCGATGCGCTCAGCCCTGGAATGGTTTGGATTCGTCGCCCCTCAACAGGCGCTTCCCCCGGCTACCAAGAACGGGAATAGCCAGCAGAGCTAGAAAGCAGCTCGGTTGTGCTTGACGTCATTGCCGCATAAGGTAAATCGGGTTAATCGTTTCCCTACCCTTTTTGCGGAGGCCTGTATGCTTAGAGCCAATTCCTCGACCTTAAGCACAGTTCGGTTCAGCTCCCTTTATATTGCTGCGGCGCTGCTACTGATTCCCCTGGCCTCCTGGGCTGACTCGGTCAATTCACCGAACATCACCATGAATGTGGATACTAACCGCAGTACCGGCGCGGGCGCTGGGAACACTGCTGTGACGATCAATACTATCACGATCGCTGAGACCACCCTCCCCGAATACACCTCCGGGAGCGGCAAGAACATTACCCTCAAGGTTAGGCCCGGCTATCAATTCGATTCGAGCTCGACTGTTACAGCGCAGTCAGCCACTTTTGGTATCAATGGCGGCGCGGTGAACGTTGCAGCCTCACGCACCCCGACCGGCGCCGCGAATGAGACCCTCACCTTCACGCTGACCTCCGGAGGAAACGCCAGCGTCCAAGATATCATTCGCATTAACGGCATTAAGCTTAAGATCCTAAGCGCTGCAGGCGCCGCCGGTCCGGCGCAAACGACCGTGGCGCTAACAACGGCCGCCGCCGGAGGAGCTTTTACTGATCAGGGAATCATAGCGGCTTCGATTACTAAGGGCGCAGCTGACCGGATGGTGTTCGCGATCGAACCGGGCAGCCAGGAAGCGGGGGTTGATTTGCTGCCGCAAGTTAAGATTGTAGACTTTGGTGGAAATATCATCACAACCGACAGCCGTACCATCTCACTTGCCCTTCAGACCAATCCGGGCAGCGCGACGCTGCTCGGCACAACCCAGCTTACGAGCGCGAATGGTCTTGCGACTTGGGCCGACGCAGACGATCTAAGGATCACAACGGCAGCGAGCGGTTATGTACTGCGCGCCTCACATAACGGCGCAGCGTTTTTGACCAGCGATACGGTTGATAGCGCGGCTTTTAATATTAGCGCCGGCGATCCGGGAGGCATCTCGATCACAGCCCAGCCGACCAGTGTCGACGCGGGCTCCGATATTTCGCTCACGGTGGGATTGGTAGACGAATTCAGTAATCCCGTGACCTCTCCGGAGGCCGATATTACGCTGGATTCTGCGGTGAACCCGGGCGGCTGGCCGCTCCTGGTTGATACTAGTTTAACCAAAACGACGGTCAATGGCGTCGCCAGTTGGGGAGCCTCCGATCATCTGCGGATTACCAAGGCGACCAGCGGCTACAAGCTGTCGATATCGGGGCTCGGAGCTCCGCTTCAGACGAATGCCTTTGATATTACGGTCGGAGATCCCGCGCTGCTCAAGTTTACCGTGCAGCCCACTACCACAACGGTGGACACGATCATGACTCCGGATCCGGCAGTCGCTGTAACCGATCTTTTCGGCAATACGGTCGCAGGACAAACAAACACGATCGAACTTCATACCGTTCAAACTCGGTGCGAAACCGGAATCTCTGGGAATAGCTCGGCTGCGGTGGATGGCGTGGCGACATTCAGCACTTTGTCCTTTGGCAAGGTGTGTGAGGAATCGAAGATCAAAGCCAGCTCCAGCGGCTTGATTGGCGCGCTCTCTGATACCTTTGATATTAAGGGCGAAGATTCTACCCCGATCGAACTTAGATCGGCGCGCTTTAGACCGAGAAGGCTGGTGCAATTTTTAAGCCGCGGATCGTTCCACGTTCCAGATAAGACGATCGACGACCCAACTAAGCGCGGAGCAGTACTGACAGTAACCGGAACCACAGGAACCGTACGGTACAATCTAGCAAAGAGCGGCTGGTCACGGGTCGGTGCACATGGCTTCAGGTTTAAAGGGAATCCGTGCGCTGCGGTGGCGGTGAAACCCGGCTCCATTAGCGCTACCTGTATCGGGAGAACGGGCACACTGGACGTTCCGGAAGAGGGTCCGGTTAAGTTCGTGCTCAAAGTTGGAAAGGGCAGCGCCGAATTTTGCGGATCATGCGGCGGCATAACCGTGGGCGATGAGAACACGATCTTTAAGCGCACGAACTGCGCTGCGCCGACTACCTGTCCGTAAGAAGCTTAAGATCGGTTAGACCGCTGTCTTAAAGATTACCGGCTCTTGCTGCCGGACCAAGGCTTTCTCGGATACGCCGAATTCGAGGAGCTTATCCAGATCGAGATCCGCAATCGAACGGATCACGAGGTCCGGACGGTAGGAATAATCCTTGAGAATTTCCGGAGTCGACCAGCCGGAGAGGGTCAAAATCGTCTTGTAACCGAGCTGTACGCCCCCAAGAATATCGGTTTGCATCGTATCACCGATAATGCAGGTTTCCGCGGACTCAAGGTTCAAGGCTTTTCGAGCGGCACGCAGCATTACGGGGCTGGGCTTTCCAACGCTGAAGGCTTTCTTGCCCGAGGCGTTTTCCAGAAGCGCTACGATCGCGGCGATCCCAGGCTTGGTCCAACCTTTAATTCGCGGGGAAGGATCAAGATTGGTCGCGATCAACTTCGAACCATCGATGATAAAATCGATCGCTTTTTCAAGCCGCTCCAAGGTGAAGTTTCTGCCCTCACCCACTACGACATAATCGGGATCCTTATCGACCATCGAGTAGCCGGCTTCATGGAGACTTAGTACTAATCCCTGTTCGCCTAGGACGAAAGCGGTGCCGTGCGGTTTCTGCGCGGCCAAAAAGCGGCCGGTCGCCATGGCGCTGGTAAAGACATGCCGGTCTTCGATGTTTCCAAAACCCATGCGCTTCAAGCGGGTGCAGATGTCGCGCCGGGTGTACTGGCTATTGTTGGTGAGAAAGGCGAAAGGGATTTGGCGCTCTACCAGAGAGTTAACGAAATCTACTGCGCCGGGGATGATCTGCGGTCCGTTGTAGACCACGCCATCCATATCAATCAGGAAACCAAGACGATGCATAAAATAGCCAAAAACAGCTGCATATTCGGCCGCTTAACAACAGCGCCGCCACGCACATAAAAGTAACGATTTGAGGATTGATAGGAGTATAGCAGATAACGGCGGAGTGTCCAAATAGAACTCGATGGGTGGTGGGTTAGAAGGACGCTAAGGTCTGGTATTGCAGGCGTCGGGAGAATCGAAGTGAAAGCGTGACGATAAACACTAGCGGCGACCTCAAAGAATCGCTTGGGTCGAAGACTTGCGTGCCATAGCGATAGGGATTGCTTCGCTTTGCTCGCAATGACAGGAATTTGTCATTGCGAGCAAAGCGAAGCAATCCCTATCGCTATGGCACGCAAGTCATAAATCGAGATCGTTAGAAAAGGCGGCTGCTACTGCACCCACAGCTGATATCCTCCGACTGCGCCTTCCCTCTAGAACAACGGCGCCTGCTTCTTCCCCTGCATCTGCGGGGTGCCGATCGGATAGTTCCCCGTAAAGCAGGCATCGCACATTGTGCCGTTCTTGGCATTCACGGCGCGATACAGTCCCTCGACACTTAGATATGCGAGGGAGTCGACGCCGATAAATTCCGCAATTCCATCCACGGATTTGTGGGAAGCGATCAGCTCCTCTTTCTTGGGAGTATCAATGCCGTAGTAACAGGGATCGGTCGTGGGCGGGGCTGAGATCCGCATGTGGATCTCCTTGGCGCCGGCTTTCCTCAGCATCGCGACCAGTTTGCGGCTGGTGGTGCCGCGCACGATTGAATCATCTACCACCACTATGACCTTGCCTTTGAGCGCGCCGGGATTTGGATTCAGTTTCACCTTGGCGCCGAAATCGCGAATGGTCTGCTTTGGCTCAATAAAGGTGCGGCCCACATAATGGTTCCGAATCAGCCCGAGCTCTAGCGGCAGCTTGGTCTCCTGTGCGAACCCGAGGGCGGCGGCTGTGCCTGAATCCGGAACCGGCACCACCACATCGGCGTTCTTAACCGGGCTCTCTCGAGCCAACTCGGTCCCCAGCCGTTTTCTAATCTCGTACACGTTGCGCCCGAATACGCTCGAATCGGGACGGGCAAAATAAACATACTCGAAGATGCAGGGAGATTCTTTCTGGCGCGCGAAGGGGAAATAGCTGGTGATTTTGTTGTCCCCCGAGATCTCGACAAGCTCCCCGGCTTCGATGTCGCGTACATATTCGGCATCCAAAAGATCAAAGGCGCAGGTTTCAGAGGCCACGATGTATGAATCACCAAGCCGCCCTAAACAGAGCGGACGGAGGCCGGCGGGGTCTCTGACCGCTAAGATGCGGTCTTGAAAGAGCATCACAAATGAATATGCGCCCTTTACCCGCTTAAGAGCTCCGATTACATTTTCCACTAACGGCTGATGGGCAGGATTGCGGGCGATTAGATGTATCACGACCTCGGTGTCGGAGGTGCTGCTGAAGATCGATCCATCCGCAATCAGCTCGGCGCGAAGTTCATCAGCATTAATCAGATTGCCATTATGCGCTAGCGCCATGCGTCCGACGGAGATCTCGGCGAAAAAGGGCTGCACGTTCGACATTACATTTCCGCCGGCGGTAGAGTAACGCACATGTCCGATCGCGGTGTCTCCCGGCAGGAGATTAAAATCAAATTCTTCAAAGACATCAGAAACGAGGCCGCGGCCTTTGTGAATCGAAAATTTGGAATTGGCTTGGCGGTTTAGCGCCACGACTCCAGCGCCTTCCTGCCCGCGATGTTGCTGAGCATATAGTCCAAGATAGGCGATATTGGCGGCCTCTTTATGGTTCCAGACGGCCATGAGGCCGCACTCTTCACGGAATTTATCGGAGCGGTTAATTTGTATCAGCATTTCTATCCAAAAGCGCTTTCAAGCCCCTGTGTCCAGCGATTATACGCTATTTCAAGATCTAGTTCAGCGCCGCCCTGGAGCGCCACTTTAGAGCCCCCCACAGTCCCGGAGGCCGAGATTGAGAGCTTCGAAGCTTTAACCAACGCTCGAATCTCAGCTTCATGCTCAGCTTTGAATGAAACAATGAAGCGCGCGCCAGTCTCGGAGAAAAGCAGCCCTTCCGCGCTGCCTTTATACTCCTCCGGTTTAATCATCGCTCCAATCTTGGAGTAGGTTCCGAAGCAGCACTCTATTAAACCGGCAGCCAATCCGCCTGAGGATAAGTCGTGGCAGGAGTTAAGCATGCGCCGATCGATCAACTTTCGCATTAGCTCGCAGGTAGCTCTCTCAAGATCGTAATTGAGCGCGGGAAGAGCTCCCTTCTCGATTTTTCTAGACCAGGCCAGATACTCGGAGCCGCCAAGCTCCCAGGGGTCGGTGCTGCCAATCACCAAAATCTTATCCCCCGCTGAGGTGAAATTAATACCGACACACTTAGAGGCATCGGAGATTAACCCTACTAGCGCAATCATCGGCGTAGGGTAGATACCGCTGCCGGATGTCTCATTATAGAGACTCACGTTGCCGCTAATAATGGGCACCTCAAAGGCACGCGCCGCTTCCGAGAGTCCGCGAATACTTTCGGCGATCTCCCACATCCCTTCGGGCTGTTCGGGGCTTCCAAAATTCAGACAGTCCGAGAGTCCAATTGGTGAAGCGCCCACCGCCGCGATATTGCGGCAGGCTTCAGCCAGACTCAGAGCGCTGCCCTGCCTGGGATCGATCGCGCAGTAGCGCGAGTTACAATCCAGCGTCATAGCGACCCCTTTTTCGGGCCCGTTAGCTTTAATCCGGATGACAGCAGCATCCCCGCCGGGATGGATCACGGTGTTGCTGCGTACAGTTGAATCATACTGGTTAAAAACCGGGCGTCGGGAGCAGAGATTGGGCGAGGCGATGAAATCGCCCCAGAGAGTGCTCAGTTCTTGACTGCTTAGATCGCGCGCCCCTAGCTCGCTCTTGAGATCGAAGCGCAGACGCCGTTCGTAGTCGGCAGGGGCGCTCTCTGGCCAGCGCAGCATCGGCACTGCGCTGGTTAGAACGGCCGAGGGCATCGATGAAACATTTTGCCCCTTCCAGTACAGCTCAACATCGCGTCCGGAGATCACCTCTCCGATCACCAGCGCGTCCAGCTCCCAGTGCTTGAAGATATCGAGAATTTTTTGCTCTTCGCCGTTCTTTACAACGAGAAGCATCCGCTCCTGCGATTCCGAGAGCATGATCTCATAGGGGGTCATCTCGGTTTCACGCTGCGGAACGCGATCGAGGTGCACGCGGATACCGGTGCCTGCACGGTCCGCCATTTCGTAGCTTGAGCTGGTGAGACCGGCGGCGCCCATGTCCTGAATACCGATAACCACTCCCGTGGCCATGGCTTCCAGGCAAGCTTCGAGCAGGAGCTTCTCTTGGAACGGATCGCCAACCTGCACCGTAGGACGTTTCTCCTGCGCATCACCGCCGAAAGATTCTGATGCCATGGTGGCGCCATGAATGCCGTCCCGTCCCGTTTTTGAGCCGGCGTAAATAATTTTATTTCCGACGCCCGCAGCGCTGCCTAGAAAGATCTTGTCGTGGTCAACTAATCCGAGGGCGAAGGCATTCACCAAACAGTTGCCGCTGTAGCTGGGATGAAAGAAAAGCTCGCCGCCAATAGTGGGAATACCCATGCAGTTTCCATAACCACCGATACCACCTACGGCGCGCTTCAATAGGTAGCGGCTGTACCGCTCATCGGGAGGGCCGAAACGGAGCCCATTCATGAGCGCCAGCGGTCTTGCACCCATGGTAAAAACATCACGCAGAATTCCACCGACCCCGGTGGCTGCACCCTGGTACGGTTCGATGAATGTGGGGTGATTATGGCTCTCGACCTTGAAGACTACCGCCTGGTTGTCGCCGATATCGACCACTCCCGCGTTTTCCCCCGGTCCCTGAAGTACTCTTGGTCCGGTGGTGGGAAGGTTCTTGAGGTGCAGCTTGGTACTCTTGTATGAACAGTGTTCGGAGAAGAGTGCCGAGCAGATACCCAGCTCTAAAATTGAGATCTTCCGGCCGAGCGCAGCCAGGAGCGATTCATATTCAGTTTGAGAGAGGCCGTGACTTAGAGCTTCATCGAGAGTGGCTTCATCTTGCCACTTAGTTGCTGCACTCATCGGGATCGAATCAAGACAAAATGGAAATGAACAGAACGACCATTCGGGAGCAATATTAGAACATTTCGCGGCTAAAGCAACTAATTAGCCCACCTTCGGACGGTATATGATCGCTCTCAGCACGAAGTTTGTGGAGCTCCCGAGCGATCGAGGTTATAGTGTTTAAGTAGTCGCTTCTCCGGTTCGGCCATCAGTGTGGCCCTAGGTTTTACCGACGATTTCTTCTTTCATATAACCGGCATCTCCAACAACGAGGACTAGGCTATGAAGCGCAGAATGGGAAATAACTTATCCAAGGCTGGTCGATCTCTCGCTGGCTCGATCGAAGTTGAACGCTCCGGACAGAGCGAGAGCTACCCGTATTGCAAGATTCCTCCCCACTACTTTGATCGGATGCTGCAGATCGCGGCAGGCCGGCGATCGCAGGGGTTCCATTTATCAGTTGCCAAGTGGAGCAACGAGCGCCAATAGGTTAGCTCCGGGCACCCAGATCTCGCCTAATTCCCGCTTTGTATGGGAAAAGCGGTAATCGGTCGTAATTATTGGCGAATCAAACTGCATTTGTCCCACTAGATAGCGCTTTTGGTGCCCCTCTCGGCGGCGGAATCGGCAAATCCCCTTTAAATTCAAGACACCCCGATTCTCACTCGATACATCTTAATAGTAAGGAGCCTCATCAGCAGCGGGCAGTGGTGCTTCATCTGTCGATAGGTACTGTTCGTTTTGATGTCGCTGCTTGGCCAAGCTTCGGCGTTGTGGCCAGGGGGGTGCTTGGGTAAGTTATAGATCCAGTCCCGAGTTAGCCGATCTGCAGTTATGTTCGACAATCTCTCAGGGTGCCGAGTAATCGAGTCACCTAGGGGGAATTTTTATTTAGTGTTGAGGAGCCATGACAGAGCAATTTCAAAAACTTATCCAGGAAGACCGGGATACCAGAAAGAAATCGAGCTGGCGCGGGACTCTACTGGAATATCTGGAATTGGTGCGGGCCAACCCTGAGCTGGCGAGCCTTTCCCACAAGCGGCTTTACAACATGCTCATGACTCCGGGCGTGAAGGAGATCGATTTAGAAGAAGACCCCAAGCTTAAACGGCTGCATAAGGGCGAGAAGCTGCGTGTTTACAATTTCTTCGCCGAAGATTTCTACGGCATGGACAAAACGATCAATCAGATCGTGCGGTATTTTCACTCGGCTTCGCTAAAAGGCGAAGAAAGCCGCCAGGTGCTCTATCTCGTGGGACCCGTGGGATCAGGCAAGAGCTCTCTAGTTGAAAAACTGAAGCGCGGCCTCGAGGGCGCGACCGGGTTCTACTCAATCGATGAGTGCCCGATGTACGAAGAGCCGCTGCATTTAATCCCGCGCCATCTGCGCAAGGAATTCTCGAAGATGCTGGGAGTGGATATCGAAGGCGATCTCTGCCCGGTTTGCCGCTACCGACTGAAGGAAGATTTCCATGGCAAATGGGAAGAAGTTCCCGTTCGCACCTATGAGTACAGCATCCGCGCCAAGCGCGGTATCGGCGTAGTTCCGCCGGTCGATCCGAACAACCAGGACACCAGCGTGCTGATCGGCGGCGAGGATATCTCAAAGCTTGATCTGTACTCCGAGGGTGATCCACGGGTGCTGGATCTTTCGGGCGCGCTTAACGTGGGCAACCGCGGATTGGTCGAATTTATCGAGGTATTCAAGAACGAAACCGAGTATTTGCATGCCATGATTACTGCTACGCAGGAGAAGTCGATCCCTGCCCCGGGCCGTCACGGCATGATTTACGTCGACACCTGCATCGTTGCGCATTCGAACGAAGCAGAGTGGAAGAAGTTCAAGAGCGACCACACAAACGAGGCCATTCTGGATCGTATCGTAACGGTCAAGGTGCCTTACAATATGAAGCTCAGCGAAGAGGTGAAGATCTATAAGAAGATCATCCGGCAGTCGCGCTTCACCGCAGATGTCGCTCCGCACACGATTGAGATGGCCTCAATGTTCGCGATTCTTTCGCGGCTTGAGCCCACCAATAAGTGCGACCTGATGACCAAGCTCAAGCTGTATAACGGCGAAGAGGTGGTTGAGAAGGGCAAAACCAAGAAGATTGATGTCCTAGAGCTGAAGGAAGAGGCCAAGAACGAGGGCATGAACGGGATCTCTACCCGCTTCATCATGAAAGCTCTCGATAATGCGCTCTCTGACAATATCGTGGACAACTGCATTCACCCGATCTCAGTGCGCGAAGCGCTGGTGCAGATGGTCAAGGAGTCGGATTATCCCGAGGATATCCGCAAACGCTACCTGGAATTCTTGCAGGATACTCTGCATAAGGAATACCTCGAGATTCTGGAGCGTGAGATCACCAAAGCCTTCGTTTACTCCTATCAGGAGCAGGCGGAGTCGCTTTTCCAAAACTACCTCGACCACGCCGAAGCCTATGTGACCAAGAAGAAGTTCAAGGATCGCAATACCGGCGAGGAGCTGGAACCCGATGAAGGCTTCATGCGCTCGATCGAAGAACAGATCGCAATTGTGGGCACGGCCTGCGACGGCTTCCGCCAGGAAGTAATCGCCTATCTCTGGTCAGCCGGACGCAAGGGCGAGAAGATCACCTACGAGAGCTACGAGCCTTTGAAGGAGGCGATCGAGAAGAAGCTGATGGCTTCAGTGCGCGATGTTTCACGCATTGTGACCAAGGCCCGTACGCGCGATGAGGATCAGGGCAAGCGCTATGACAGAATGGTTGAGCAGCTGATCAGGATCGGATATCCGGCTAGCTGTATCGATACGATTCTGAAATATGCGGCCAATAACCTCTGGAAGGATTAATTGTTGTGTTGCAAGGCAACACAACAATGATCGTGAGCCTTGAGCCTGAGCTCGGCGCGGCGCGTCAACCTCAGGCGCGAGGCGAAGGATCTCTAACTATGTCTCGCAATACTTGCCAAGGCATCAGAGGCTTCTAATGTCGACAATCTTTCGTCCTTACACCCCTACTTCTCAGCGCTCCGACAGAAGCGCTAGAGACCGGCTGCGGCATCGCCAGAAGATCAAAGAAACGATCCGTAACAACATCGGCGACATTCTAGCCGAAGAGTCAATCATCGGGCGAGACAAGGACAAGATCATCAAGATCCCGATTCGCTCAATCAAGGAATACCGCTTTATTTACGGCGAAAATTCTCCCGGCGTAGCGCAGGGCGACGGCAAGCAGAAACCTGGGGACGTAGTGCAGAAGGGCAGCCCCGGCGAACAGGGAGTCGGACAGGGCGGCGGAGACCAGCCCGGTGTTGATGCGATTGAGACCGACGTAACCCTCGAAGAATTGATTGCGATCATGTTTGACGACCTGGAGCTTCCGGAGCTGGAGAAGAAGGCTCTGCGCCAGGTGGTCTCGGATGATGCGCGCAAGAGGAAGGGGCTTCGGCATGCCGGCATCCGGCCGCGGCTGGACAAGAAAGCTACCGCCAAGAACCGCATCCGCCGCAAATTAGCGGTAACCGGCGCACGCGGCATCAATTTCGAAGAAGACGAGCAGCGCTTTCCTTTCCATAAAGACGACATGCGCTATCATCATGTGGTCCCAACTACCCGTGAGGTTTCGAACGCCGTGATCTTCTGCATCATGGACACTTCGGGCTCGATGGGCACTACCAAGAAATATTTAGCGCGAAGCTTCTACTTCCTACTTTATCAGTTCGTGCGACAAAAATATCAAAACGTCGAGGTGGTCTTTATCGCCCATCATACCGAAGCCAAAGAGGTTACGGAGGAAGAGTTCTTCCACAAAGTGGAATCGGGCGGAACATACATCTCCTCCGGTTACCGCAGGGCTTTGGAGATAATTGAAGCGCGTTACCATCCCAGTCTTTGGAATATCTATGCCTTCCATTGCTCGGATGGAGATAATTTCTATTCCGACAACGAAAAGGCAGTTCAGGCTGCTGACGAGCTTTGCAAAGTTTGCAATCTCTTCGGTTACGGCGAGATCAAGCCTTCTGGCAGCGCGTACTACAGCGGCAGTATGCTGGAGGTCTTCGGACAGATTAAGCACGAAAATTTCCAGATGGTGGTAATCGAACGTAAAGAAGATCTCTGGCCGAGCTTTAAGAGTTTCCTAACCCGCGACCGCTCTAACTCGCCGGTGACGGGCAAAGAGGGCGCGACCAGTGAAGGCGCGACATCGGCTACACCGTAGGTAAGAGCATGACAGCCAGCATCAGCGAATTACAGAAGTGGGAAGAGCGCATCCGGGAGCTAGTCCATAAGTTCGGCCTGAAATGCTATCCGCAGGAATTCGAGATCTGCGATCACAACGAAATGATCGGCTACATGGCCTACTCCGGCATGCCATCGCATTACGCGCACTGGTCTTACGGCAAGAGCTACGAACGACAAAAGACCATGTACGACTATGGCGTTTCGGGATTGCCGTACGAAATGGTGATCAACTCCGATCCTTGCGTCGCTTACCTGATGCGCGACAATACCCTGCTCCTTCAGATCCTCACGATCGCCCATGTATACGGGCACAACGATTTCTTCGCTAACAACTTCACCTTTACTAGCGGGACGGACGCCCGCTACACGCTGGAGATGTTCAAGAACCATGGAGCGCGCATCGATTCTTATATAGAGGATCCTTCGATCGGTATTGAGTTGGTAGAAGAGGCGATTGACCATGCGCACGCAATTCAGTTTCAACAGAGCCGGAATTTAGCGATCAAAAGGCTCGATATTGATTCGCAGCGCATGCGAAAATGGGAGAAGGCTCAGGCGCCGGACGATCCGTATTGGGAGATCCATCCGAAGCGCGAATACGTGGCCCCCGAACTAAATAAGCTTCCGCTCGAACCCGAAGATAACATTCTGAGCTTCATCGCGGAGCACAATCCCTACCTGCCGGCCTGGAAGCGCGACGTACTGCGCATCGTCGAAGCACAGACCAAATATTTTATTCCACAGATGGAAACCAAGATCATGAATGAAGGCTGGGCCAGCTTTTGGCACTACCGCATCATGAATGAGCTGGCGCTGGATCAGGGACTGCACCTGGAGTTTATCGTGCGCCATAATCAGGTATTACGTCCGCACCCAGGCAGCATTAATCCCTATCATTTAGGGTTTGTAATGTGGCAAGACATCGAGCGGCGCTGGAACGAAGGGCGCACGGGACGGGAATATACGGATGATTCCAAATCCGGAGCCACTCCGGGGATGGAGGAGAACGATACTCCAGGGCGTAAGAAGATCTTCGAGGTTCGAGAGAGCGACCGGGACACCTCTTTCTTGAGGCGCTTCCTGACCGTAGATATCATGCGTGAGCTGGAGCTGTTCCAGCATGAAAAGCGGGGCCAGGACCGCGTTATCACCAAAGTTTCGGACGAAGAGAATTGGGCCGAAGTTAAAGAAACGCTGATCAAAAATGTAGGCACCGGCTCGATACCCGTGATCAAGATCGAGGATGCGGATTTCGGCTCGCAAAGAACTTTATATCTTAGACACTACCACGACGGCCGCGATCTGCTGCTGGAGTACGCTGAGCACACCCTTAAACATGCGAAGGCGCTGTGGGAGCGCGAGGTAGTGCTGGAAACAGTACTTAATAGCAAGCGTTCCCTGCTCAAATTGGCGGGCGATTCACTAAAAGTTGAAAGGCTGTAAAAGTTCCCGCGCGCAGCTCTGTCATTGCGAGCGGAACGAGAGCCTGACTCACCATAGCGTTAGCGGAGGCGGGCAATCCCCATACGCACGGCTCTGTCATTGCGAGCGGAGCGAAGCAACCCCTATCGCTATGCCACTCATTACTTTGCCCCACTCTGATTGGGAGAGGCTCCCCTTAGCCCCCATCTCGGGGTATGCGCACGGCCAGGCAAAATGTTAGGGATTGCTTCACCCTCGACAAGCTCGGGTTCGAGGTGGCAGAGCTGCGGGTACAGGCAGTTGCTCGGTCGTCGAAATGTGGAACATCTGCAGCAATGACCGAGCAAAGCGCAGCTCTGCGCCGTTGATTTCTGTTGACTCGCCCCGCGCTCCGATCGCATTATGCGCGGAGTAGTTTGTTGTACCCCATGGATCCTACCTCAGCTGTACGAATCGACGACCTTGCCGCCGGCGATCTTGCCCCCGATCATTCGGTGCTGGATATATCTTCGCCAGCAGCGATCTTCTCCCCCTCTCGCTCCGAATTTGGCGAATTTATGCGCTTTGCCTGCGCCAAGGGTGTAGTTCCAGACGGAGTGAACCTGTTGCTGAAGGGGTTAAACATCTTCGCCGGACTGGGACAGCTCCGAGAGTCGGTCGGTCCACATCTGTATGTGCGCTTGCCGGCATCGCGGCAGCGTTTTTCGCAGATTAATCTTTTAGAAATTGGAAATCTAATTGCTGCCCGTGCTCCGGATGCAGAGGTGCTGGTGGAGCCAGGTTTTGCGAGGGTCCCGCTGGAGTTCTACCGCGCAGCACCGCTGCGTTTTATTAACAGTATCGTTTTTAGAGTGATTGAAAACGGCGCCGAGGTGTTCCGGGCAGACTTAAGGCAGGGCAACCGTACGCATCGCACAGCCGCGCGCATCTTTGCCTTTAATGAACAATACGATTTGGCCCATGAGCTGACCGAGCTTCTTCTAGATCGCAAGGTGCGCCTCTCCGATCTTGATCGCGATGTCGTGGAGCCGTTCGTCGCTGCCGGGGGACGCTGTCATGACTCGCTGCCGAAAGCGGTTGCACCACGCGCCGATTTCGATCCGGCTTGGCTTCAGCCTTTTGATTCACCCTTCACGCTGGCGCCGCTTTCCCCCGAGAGAAGTCTTGATAAGGTAGCGCGGCTACGTACGATGGCAGATCGCGTTTACGAACGTGCGCGCCTTACAGAGGACCTTGACACCCTGGCGCTGCTGAATACCGAGGGGGTATTCATGATTAGAACTCATGGTCCCCGGGCGCTGCGAAGAGTGCATTCTTTTGTGGAAGATACGGCTCGTCTCATTGACGGGAGCATCGAGCTCCGCCCGCCCCATCACATCTGGATGGGATTTCGCTATCCAGGACTGACTCCCCGCACCTTTTTACGTCAGGCCTCGGCGCTGCAAACCCGGCATGAGATGATGCGCTTTGAGGTGCGGGAAATGCGCCCGCTGTTACGGCACGATGAGTTTAGAGAGCTGGCCGCACACCCTGAATTGGCTTTCAAAACGGCGGATTCAGACGTCGTGAGAAATCGCACCATCATTGCACTAAACGGTACGGGCGGATATTTCGTGCAGTACAATCCAAGCGCTGCTTTAGGGTTAATGGCTGATGAGATCGATCAGTTCGTGCGTGATCCGGAAATGGCTCACGCTGCTCTTCGCAGCTGTAATATTATTGTTGGTCGGATGCACCCGAACCTTCCGGAACGCACGGGACTCATGCAGCTGCTTCCAATTCCCAGAAACGAGTACGCAACGGTGGTAAAGTTAGCGGAAGATATCCTGAAGCCCCTATTGTAACTGCACGCAGCAGCCATCGCCAACTTCTGCAACTCTTGGGAAATTCTATCGCTCCGAGATTGAAAGGGGGTCGCGGTATAAGAGTGAACCATGTTGCGTTAAGCGGAGCGAGAGAAGGAGCAGGAAACGCGGGACGAAGCCCGAACGATCCAAACTCCCCCTCTCGACATCCGCACATCATGGGGGCCCGCACACGCACACTTTTTTAGGCACGCAGGCCATGGTGCGTAGTGCTTGGGCCCCCCTACATTCATGGGCCCGGGGAGCAGGTCGCGCAACAACGGGGCACGGAGGCCCAATGCGCCTGCTACCACGGGCCCTCCAGGCACCGGACCTTCGCTCTTGACCCTCGCCAAGTGTGCGACCGGCCTCCTGGATTGATCTCAACTAACCTACATTCATGGGCCACGAGGGGCGGTCGTACATTGACGCCGCTCCACTCGTGGCCCTCCGGATCCGATTCGTTTCTGACCGTCGTCAGGGTTTCGAATGGTCCGGATTGCCCTATCTCAGCGAATTCTTTCGAATTAGCCGAGCAAAACCAATTTCTTATACCGCATACCGCGAAAAGCTCTGCCCTTTCGCCGTATGCCGAACCATCGTTTTATCGCGCTTTTGTTTCGATGTAAACCGAGATTAATGTTGTTCCGCTCGGATTTTCTAACGATCTTATCAGAGTGACCGACGACACTGCTGTATCGAAAAAACTGGTTGTGCTCCTGCATGGACTCGGTCGAAGTTCGGTCTCCATGGCGCTACTAGCCAGCCGCCTTAGGCACCACGGCTTCGAAACTTACAATCATGGCTACTGGTCGCTAGGACGCTCGATCGATGCGCATGCTGCCAATCTGCGCCGGAATTTGGAGCGCCGATACCCCGACGGCCCACTCGAACTAAACTTTGTGACCCATTCCTTGGGCAGCATCGTCGCTCGAAAATTCGCCTCGGCTTACCGTAACGATTTTATCTTTAAACGTGCGGTAATGCTGGGACCTCCAAATCAAGGTTCCGCATTAGCCCGAAAGGTAGGCCAGAATGCGCTTTTAGCTATGCTCCTAGGCCCCTCGTTCCGAGAACTGCGCGAATTTGACATCCCTAGCGCCACCGATATTTTGCAGATTGGCATCATAGCCGGAGGACGGCAAAAGGAGCGCGGCTTTGCCCCGTTTCTGCCGGGTGACAACGATGGCATCGTCACCGTTGAGGAGACCTACTTAGCGGACTCAGCTGATCATCTAATCGTGCCATGGCTGCATTCCTTCTTGATGTATAAGCCCCGCATCGCAGAGCAGACTCTGCACTTCCTTCAACACGGCCAGTTTTACCGACCTGCCCCACGCTGAAAAATCTCTAGAGCTGCATTTTTTGCCTTTCAGAACCGGGCCCGATTATTTATAGCTAGAGCTACACCTTCTTCGCAGCTGTGCGTGGAGAAGCAACTATTTATTGCCAGGCGATAATGAAACATAGAAGCAAACTATTCGTATCCTTACTCTTGACCCAACTTGCACTACAAAGTTGCACCAGCGGAGGTGGCGGCGGAGGCGGTGATGCGTCGCCTGATGTCGGAGGCTCGACCGTCTGGCATGCCCGGGCTGCGGTTAGCCATGATGGATGCGGCGAGCGGATCGCCGAGGTCCGTCAAACCTTTCGAGTGATCTCAGGCGCCGGTGGGGTGTCGGTTGATACCTCAATGATTACGGTGCCGGCAACGGACAACGGCGGTACGATTGAATTTGGTTTTGATGAAAGCAACGGGGATTGCAGTCGAAGCTATGCCGGATCGATCTTGCCGGTGTCCGATACTGAGGCCGAGGTGAATCTCTCGGCGATTTCGAACTGCAATGGCGTGGTCTGCGAAAACAACTGGATCGGAACAGCCACCAAAGGAGGCAACTAAGATGCGAACAATCAAGCTATTTCTTATCGCGACTGTGCTTGGAAGCTGCTTAGGACAATCCGCCTTCGCTGTTAGCGGCGAAGGCTGCGTGGCTGCGCCGCCGCAGGTAGGATACCGCCCCTCGCTCTTCGAGTGTAACGGCAATGCGGCGGTGCTGTTTCGTGGTTCCTTTCGTAACGCCTACAGCGTAGTGCTGAGGGCCCGCGGACAGTATAACGACCGCGATCCGAACAATACCGGCTGCGCCACCAATCGCTGCAGCCCCTACAAAACCCAGAAGCGCATCGAGCTTCCTGAGTATCAGGTGAACTGCCTCGGCGATAACGGATATTCAGATTTCTTCGCCAGAACCACCAGAATATCGGTGAAGTTTCAGGCCGAGGTTACAAACTCGTCCGATCCATCGCAGTTTCAACAATATTGCCTAGAGGACAAGACGGCCGCGCTGAACTAAGCTTTAGGCAGTTGTTGCTAGGAGCGCTCTTGCGGGGGCGACAGGTGCTGTTCGAGGAGACGAGGCTTTAGGTGTGAAGCCCTAGACTTCGCTCGATCTGGTACTATTTCGCCGTGCATCTCAGGCAGAGAGACAACGAGCATTCGTGCACGACCGAGCTTAGGCAGCACATTTGTCACGGCATTAGAAATGTGGATCAAGAATAGCCAGCAGCAGGGCGAGGCACTGGTGTTTGCCGGGGTGCTCCTTTGGGGGCTCTTTCCAGTGGTCACCAAGCTTTCATTCAACGCCCTCCCGCCGATGATGTCACTGGCAATCGGAACATTAATCTCTGCGCTGATGTTCGGGGTTATCGTTTGGTATCAAGGTCATGGACGCTCCCTCTTAGTGGTCAAAGCACTGCGTCCAATTCTGCTGGCGACCTTGATCAATGGCATTATCTATTATTCGTTCGTTTTCGCCGGAATCGCCAGGACGACCGCCGGCAACTCCGGAATCATGCTGCTGACAGAGGTCTTCTTTACCTTCTTAATTCTTACCATCCTGGGCAAAGAGCGCTTCGATCTAACCCACTTCCTGGGGGCGGTCTGCGTCGTGGCGGGGGCAGTGCTGGCGCTTTTTCCGGGGAAGCTGCTGGTGAACTCCGGCGATCTGCTGATTATCGCGGGGTGCATATTCCCGCCGCTCGGAAATTCCTACTCGCGTGAGGCTCGCACGCTGGTATCAAGCACGGTAATTCTCTTTTGGCGCAATCTAATTGGGGGCGTATTGCTCTGCATTGCAGCATTCGCGATCTACGGCGTCCCGGACGAAGCGGCACTAAAAAGCTCAAGCCTGCTGCTGTTGCTGAACGGCCTGGTTATTCTCGGAATTTCCAAGCTTTTTTGGATTGAGGCCATCCACCGCATCTCGATCTCAAAAGCAATTTCGCTCTCCTCGATGTCCCCCCTCTTTACGCTGCTCTTTGCTTACATGTTGCTAGGTGAGATTCCCGCTTGGTATCAGCTCGGAGCGTTGCTGCCGATGGGCGCCGGGATCTATTTGTTGACGCGACCGAGATAAGGCAGCCGGGATTGGCACCCCTTAAAGCGCGCTCATGGCTGGGCGCACGAAGTGTCATAAAGTTAGGGTTTGCTTCGCTCCGCTCGCAATGACAGGAGCACGAGCATTTTTGGCCGACCTGCCATCGCACGCGGAGTGAAGCCAAATGCCATTGCGAGCGAGGCGAAATCAAATGTCATCGCGAGGAGAGCGAAGCGGAGTGTCATTGCGATGAAAGAGAGGTGTCATTGCGAGCGGAGCGAAAGCCTGCCTGGCCGTAGTTTTTGCGGAGGCGGGCAATCCCTACCTGTATGGCAGTCATAGCGAAGAACAACGCTAGGACTTGAGGAACCCCCAGCCTCGATCTTATCCACTCCGCACTACTTTGCGTAACTCTCCAGCGGCGGGCAGGTGCAGATCAAATTACGATCGCCGTAAGCGGCATCGATCCGCGCCACGGCTGGCCAGAACTTGAATTCCCGGGTCCACGGTGCAGGAAAAGCTCCTAGCTCTCTAGAGTACGGGCGATTCCACTGATCCGATGCGATCTTCAATGCGGTATGCGGGG
>JAIBBU010000069.1 GCA_019694515.1 Oligoflexia bacterium
CACAGTGCTTTTTATCACAGTGCTTTTTTGAAAGTCCTTTTTTGAACGCCATGGAGGTGCCTCTTTATGTCAGCGTCTATTTTTGATGAAGCCCAGAAACGGTTGGATAAGGCTCTTAAAGCCTACCCGATGGATGCCGAGACTGCGCTGCTACTTAAGACTCCCAAATCGTTGATTGAGGTCTCGATCCCCGTGCGGATGGATGACGGTTCGCTGCGGGTATTCCAGGGCTTTCGCTGCCGTTACAACGATCTGCTGGGACCGACTAAGGGCGGAATTCGGTATCATCCGCAGGTGAGCGCCGATGAGGTGAAGTCGCTCGCCTTCTGGATGACCTTCAAATGCTCTGTGGCCGGCCTTCCGTACGGCGGCGGGAAAGGGGGCATCATCGTCGACCCGCATAAGCTTTCCCAGGCAGAGCTTGAAAGATTATCACGCGGCTACATGGCTGCAATTGCGGACTTTGTCGGACCAGACCTCGATGTGCCGGCACCGGATGTTTATACCAACGGCACAATCATGAACTGGATGTGCGATGAGTATTCGAAGATCCGTCGCTCCTATCAGCCGGCAGTGATTACGGGAAAACCGGTGGCGCTGGGCGGCTCGCTCGGGAGAGAAAGCGCCACAGCTCAGGGCGGTTTTTACGTTTTGGAGGCGCTCAAGGGGAAACTGGGGCTCTCGGGCAAGGGCCTCAAGGTCGCGGTGCAGGGCTTTGGTAATGCCGGGTCGATCTTTGCTTCGCTTGCGCACCAGGCTGGATATAAGGTTGTGGCGGTATCAGATTCCAAGGGCGGAGTTTATAGCGAAGCTGGATTAGACATTCCAGAGCTCGTCGCAACCAAGCTTAAAACCGGTACTTTGACGGCCCGCGGTGCGGAGAAGGTGTCAAATGAGGCGCTGCTGGAACTTAATGTGGAGGTGTTGGTGCCGGCCGCGTTAGAGAATCAGATTACAGGCAAGAATGCCGCTAATGTAAAGGCCAAGTGCCTGCTCGAGCTCGCCAATGGTCCAACCGATTCGGCAGCGGACGCGATCTTCGACGAAAAGAAGATCCCGGTCGTGCCGGATATTCTGGCAAATGCTGGTGGTGTAACCGTTAGCTATTTCGAATGGGTCCAGAACCGTGCCGGATACTACTGGAGCGAAGAAGAGGTAAATCAAAAGCTTAAGGTCATCATGGATCGCTCGGCGCAGCAGGTTTTTGAGCTTAAGCAAGAGCACAATGTTTCGCTTCGAACCGCGGCATATGTGCTTGCACTTAAACGCCTTAATGAAGCTGTGCTGGCCAAGGGCACGCAGAAAACTTACCAGAAGTAAGCTTTGGACAAGCTCAAGCCTGGGGAACGGCTGGTAGTCGGCAGGAATGCCGTGCGTGAATTGCTGCTTAAAGATCCGCAGCGTATCTCGGTACTGTTGGTAGTCAAACAAGAGGCCGGCGACCGGCGTAAGGCTGAGCTATTTGAATTGGCGCAGTCTAAAGGAGTAAAGGTCGCTTCAGTATCCGCCAAGGACCTTGATCAACTCAGCGCGGGTACCCCGCATCAATCGTTCGGCGCTGTCGTCGAATCTTCGCAGCTTGAGCTTAAGGATCTGTTGGCGGATCTCCGCGACCGCACGAGTGCCTTGCTCGTGCTGGTCGATGCGATCCAGGATCCGCACAACTTCGGAGCGGTGCTGAGAGCCTCGGAATGTATGGGAGTAGATGGAGTTATCTATTCTCGCAACCGGGGAGCTGGTCTTACAGCGGCGGTCAGTAAGAGCAGCGCGGGAGCCTCGGAGCTAGTGACGCTGGTCGAGGTCGGAAACCTAGCGGAGGCCTGCCGCAAGATCCAGGAAGCAGGATTTTGGTTGGTGGGGGCAGAGCATCGTGAGGGTGCCAAGGGTGTCTCAGAGTTCCAGTTCCCCGAACGGACGGCTTTGCTTTTGGGCTCGGAAGGGTCGGGAATTCAGCCGCTGATTCGAAAAAGGCTTGATTTTGCGGTCGAAATACCGCTTTTTGGTCAGATCGATTCGCTCAACGTCTCCCAGGCCGCGGCCATTGCACTCTACGAGTTCCGTCGGCAGCACCCCCTCACACACGACGGGTAGACACAGATCTGGGCTTAAAGTACCATAAACAGCAGGTTTTAGACCGCTATGACGCTGGGGGTTGGCCTGTTCCTAGTACACCAATGTTCCTAGTACACCAGAGGAATCTCTAATTTTTGTTTAGTTCGCCGGATTGATGGAAAGCCAGAGCAATTCAATGGAGGAGTTTTCGCACTTTTTTCAGGTGCGCCTCGATCTATTCGACGGACCGATTGACCTCCTGCTACATTTGGTAAAGGGGCGGGAGCTCCCGATTGAGAAGGTCTCCCTGGCGGCGGTAGCGGAGCAGTATCTGGCCTGTATCGAAAGTGTGCATGACTTCGATCTCGAGATCGCGGGGGAGTATCTAGTTATCGCCGCTACGCTGCTATCGATTAAATCTTCGGTGCTGCTGGGCGAACCAGCTACGTTGGTTGAGGATGCCGACGGCAATCTAATCGACCCGCACGAAGAGCTGCTTAGAAGGCTGCGCGAAGCTGCAATCTATAAAGAAGGGGCGCAGTATCTGGGCTCGCTGAGCTACCTCGGGATCGATGTTTTCCCCAATCTCGCGCTGCTTAAAGAGATTGATCCGGTTGACCCCGGATATGCCGAACACGATCCGTTCTTATTAGGCCGTGCTTTTAGAAAACTTCTGGCCAACGCCGGACCCGGAAGTTCGCTCCAAATTGCCTATGATCCAGTATCAATCGTTGAACGCATGATGGGAGTGATGAATGCGCTGCGTGCTGAGGGCGGTACGATGCAATTTCATCGGCTTGTGCCCGATTTGACCAACCGTGCCTCGATTATTTCGACCTTCATTGCTTTGTTGGAGCTTTGCAAACGGCAGATCATCAAGGTTGAACAGCTTGAGAATTCAGATGAAATCGCTGTGGGATTGGCGTCGCCGGACGCGCAGGCATCCGATTTGAGCTCTGAATTTGACGAAGTCACCGGAAAATCAGCGATCGCAAATGGATAACGAACAACAGCAGCACGAGCAGCAGAGTGAAGAGCATCACAGCCAAAAACCGGAGCTGGATGCGGAAGAACATGAGGCTTTAATCGAAGCGCTAGTCTTCGCGCACGGTGAGCCCGTCAGCTTGGAAGCCCTCGCCACTATTTCTGGTTTTGCCGAAGACCACATCAAAGAGCTCTTGGGGAAAATCAAGGCGCGCTTTGACGAAAATTCCGCGGGAGTGGAGCTCCTCGAGATGGGCAGCCGCTTTCAGTTTCGAACCCGTAACCGTTTCGCGGCGTTCGTCCGTGAGCTAAAGCTGCTGCGTCCCCGTAAATTGTCCCAGCAGGCGCTCGAAACTCTGGCAATCGTGGCCTACCGCCAGCCGATCGTGAAGAGCGACATCGAGAAGCTTCGCGGAGTCGACGCTACACCGACCTTGAACACCCTCCTGGAGCGTAAGTTGATTTGCATCATGGGCCATCAAGCATCAGTAGGTTCGCCTGCACTTTATGGGACAACAGATGAATTTCTTAAGGTTTTTGGACTTCGATCCATCGCCGACCTTCCGTCCCCAAGAGACCTCAAAGAATTGGAAGATCCAGGGGAGACGCCGCAAAGTGACAGAGAAAGTCCGGCTGCAGAAATTTCTATCTGAGTGTGGGATCGCTTCCCGGCGCAAAGCTGAAAAGCTCATTACTGCCGGCAAGATTAGAGTGAATGGCCAGATCGCGAAGGTGCTAGGCACCAAGGTCGATCCCATTAATGACAAGGTGCAGGTAAAAGGGCAGCTTGTGCGGCCCGCACCTAAGGGGGTGATCCTGCTGCATAAGCCTCGCGGTGTTGTCTGCACCCTCTCTGATCCTGAAGGCCGGGCCACCGTCGCCGATTACCTGACTAAGCACTATCGATCCTATTTCCCCGTGGGCCGCCTGGATGTCGATTCCAGCGGGCTGATAATCCTGACCAACGATGGAGATCTGGCCGATCGATTGCTGCATCCACGCTTCAGATTCGAGCGGAGATATGTTTGTGAAGTCGCCGGCTCAGTGAGCCAGACCACCTTGCAGCGACTGACTACCGGGGTGCGGCTCGAAGATGGCATGGCAAAGGCACGGGCGCGAATTTTGGATACATTGGACGATACGACCCGGCTAGAGATCGTAGTGCTGGAAGGCCGCAATAAATTGATCCGGCGTATGATGAAGGAAGTAGGGCATCCGGTTAAGCTCCTCAAGCGAGTACAGCACGGTCCCTTCAAACTCGGCTCACTTAAGTACGGGGAAATCAAACGGCTCAGTGAAAAGGAGTACTCATCCTTCAGAGAAAAAACTCTCAAAAGTCCGCTCAGTTGACTGTCTGCCCCCGAAACGTTACCCTAAGTGCCTGCTATGCAAGTTCTAGTTTGTCGCGGGGTAGAGCAGCCTGGTAGCGCCGATTGTCGCGCTCAGCGCTCCGGCCCCGCACACGGCTGATCGCCGGTGCGCCAGGGGCTCCGCCCCTGGACCCGAGTAGGAAGTTGTGCGTTACTGATCAAGTGCTAGTTTGTCGCGGGGTAGAGCAGCCTGGTAGCTCGTCGGGCTCATAACCCGGAGGTCGTGGGTTCAAATCCCACCCCCGCAATATTTTTGGCGCCTTCAGCTAGTGCTGAAGATCGCGTCGGTATTTTTGGCATCTTCAGCTGGCGCTGAAGATCGCGTCGGTATTTTTGGCATCTTCAGCGTTTTTGGCACTTTCAGCTGACGCTGAAAGTCGCTGGTTTTGTTTCGCAATATCCATTCGGGTGGGATTTGAACACGCCGAGCGGAGTGAGGCCAAGCAATCCTGAAATCCCTCCACCGTAATGTTTTTGGCATCTTCAGCTAGTGCTGAAGATCGCGCCGGTGTTTTTGGCACTTTCAGCTGACGCCGAAAGTCGCTGCCTTCGTCCAGCGCACCTCTGTCATTGCGAGCGAAGCGAAGCAATCCCTAACATTGTGCCGAGCGGCTCGCATGCCCAGCATTGAGGCAAGGGGTTCCTTCCCGATCTGTTCCCTGTAACGTATACACCGCCAGAGCGTTAGGGATCGTCCGCCTCCGCGAAAGCTACGGCGAGGCAGGCTTTCGCACCTCTCGCAACTACAGAACCGATCGGCGCCGGTTGTTCCTGCAGTTTCCCCGCTTCAATAACTTCGAGAGCTTATCTGCAACATTTCTGCCCGACATTAATTCTACTGTGCTCTCCTTTCTCTCTATGTTTAAGATCCACGGATGACG
>JAIBBU010000070.1 GCA_019694515.1 Oligoflexia bacterium
TAGATTGGGGACGAGGTTTGGTGCCACCGAGCGAAGTTCCCGAACTTGCAGGGTGTAAAGATTCCCATTCGCTGACTCCCCTGGGAATAAGGCCGGAAACTGGGATTCAAATCCGGAGAAATGGGCGCCCTGGTAGGCAATGCGTAAACCATCCGGCGCCCAGGACGGCGCGTATTCGTTGAAGAAGGGGGTGTTCGTGATGTGCGTGATAGCGCCGCTAAGGTCAATTCCGTACAGGTCAAAAGATTCCCCAGGTACGCCGCTCCAGCGCGAGAACACGATCCCGGTGCCGTCAGGGGCGATGTCGGGAGTGACGTTCCATACTCCAAAGATCGCGTTGTTGGTGAGGTTTATGGGGGTGGTGCTTGCATCAGTGCTAAAGAGCCACAGATCATGAGGACCATCGCTCCCGAAAATCGGCAGCGAAGCAACAAACACACTTCCATCAGGGCTCAAGGCCACGCCCTGATCGAAAAAGTTTCCGCTGCCGGGAATGGCGTTTAACTGCACCACTCCGAAACCGCTAAGCGGGATTGGAAGGATAGGGCTAAAGAGTACATCGAAAATAGAGGCGCTTCTAAGACGGGCGCCCCCGAACGCGTCCACTTCGCGCACAATCATAGTGGAACCGTCACGCGAAAAGCGTACATATCCGCCGCTGTTGTTCGCATCCGAGAAAACCGCCGGGAAAAATGTCTGCTCTGGGCCATCGGGAATGGTGCGCTGCGTGGGGCCCAGCGCGGTGTTGATAAACAAGTATTCCGGGACCGAAATACTCTCATAGCAAGCGAGAAATTTGGTAAAACCGATCCAGGCCGGCGAAAAGGCCGGTCCGAACCCGAGCGCGGGTCCTTCAAAAAGCGGCAGCTCGGGCGAGCCCGGCACGGATTGAGTCTGGTAAATATTGTACGGATACCCGCTCCCGAACTGGGAATGCAGATAGGCGATCGTCTCGCTGGTGGGATCCCACGCGGGAGAAACATCGTCGGATGAAGAGTTTGTAATGCGGATGGACACTTGGGCATCGGCAGTGGGGGTATCAAGCCAACAGGACAGTACCAGTGCCCAAACTATGCCGAATAGAATGCTGGAATCAGCGAGTATACGAGAGAACGACTTCATAAATGCCACCCTGAGGTTGGAAGATTCGGCGTGGTAGAGCGGGAGGGACGGTAACCTGTTTGAATGAAAATTGGTATCGGTTTGTTCCTGCGCGGGCTCATTGGGAGCCTTGGACGAAGCGAAAGGTGCTGTGGATGAGTTTGAATTTCTTCGGGAAACGCTACCGGAGCATCGCGGTGATGAAGAATTTACTTGTGAGTAAAGTACTACCCGTATTCTGGGCCTCATACTACTTCAGCGCACTTTGGCGACTTATCACTTTTGTATGAGGTTTATAGTTTCAGCTCTCAGGCTGAATGTTGAGGCGTTCCCACCTCCGCTCTTGCGAGCTACGGCGGACAAGCCGCTTGCTTGTCGACCGAAGCTTTAGCGTAGGTCGAAGTCTTCTGGTCTTCGTCTCTCAAGTCCCCGTTAGTATACGTCTCAATCCTTGAAATGTACCGATGACCCCGAGGTTTGTCGTCTCTCGTTCGAGCGGGTACTCGATGCTATTAGTTCACGGTCCTCACCGGGAGCCTATCATATCGGCAACTGCTAATCTTTCTTGGCATATTCAGTTAGCTATCCCTATAGAACCTGTGGGTATTTTATTGTGCCTAAGAAGGGGGGCATAAAACTCCCTTGGGCGAGGTGTCTTCTCCGACACAAGTAAATTCCTTTGTTACAGCACAGGAGTAGGCCGCGGCGTTTCGCGTGGCGCCGCGCTACTAGACCCCTTCTGATCTGTTCCTGCTTGACCTTCGGGCGCTGCGCCGGGCGCCAACCGTCCACCGTCATCCAGGCAAGCCTGCAGAGATTTAAAGGGGGTGAAAACCTTAATCTCCTTGAAACGCGGGTGACTCTCCTGATAGCAGCGGTTTTCATTGCTCTTTTTCACTACGGCACTCTGCGCCAGCGCTGTACGAGGCGAAAGCACCGAACCCAACAGAAAGACCCAGACAATTAGAAAAAGGAGCAACTTCATACCATTTATTCTCCGCCTATGACGCTAAGACCTGACTCAGTATGCGCAACTTCTAGTTGCGAGAGAAGTCCAGGACATTACTGGCCCGTATCATAGTCACGCATGAATAGCTCCTGCTTCAGGTTAACGAAGGTTGGCGTCATTGGCGGGAGCTTAGAAGGATCATTGAAACGAGTTTCGTAGGACCACGCACGATTTGGTGCACTGTAATAGGTGAAAGGACCCCAGGTCGAACCAGACTTTCGAGGCGGACCAAGACTCACTATTGAGCCCACGTAGGTAAAATCTGGGATGCCCCCGGAGCCGGTTCTAAACCACTCATTGAAGCGAAATGCGTTAATGGCGCCGCCGCCGTTCGAATCGGCACCATGATCTTCACCCGCGGAGCCGTTGGCATCTCCGGTTCTTCTAATCCCAGTGAGCAGCGCTGCATAAACAGAAGTAGCATTTCCGGCACGTGTGAAAGTATCGGCTATCAAGGATTCAGCGTCTGTCCATGCGTTAGATAGAAGCCAAGTGGTGTCGGACAACAAGGCTGCTGGCACCCATCCGGTTGAGTTATAATTGCCCCACACCACAAGCCCTTGATCTGAAACCACGGTTAGTCCTTTCACGACTGAAGCGCCGCTTAGCGTGGATTGGAGACTCGCTCCGTTGCGAATCCTAACAGAATAGTTGTTATTTGAAGCGCCCGAAAGCGGCCCGTCAATCGCAAAGAAGAATACCAAACCGTTCTGCGTTGAATCGCTAAGCAGCCGTCCACTCATGATGCCCGGGAATTGTTGTATACAATTCAGGAGCCCACCCATGTCGATTTCCAGAGTGCGCTGGAAGTTGTTAGTGGTCGAATCATATTGATACTCACGATACAGCCGCAGCTTTGAGGAGTCGGCGGGGCCACGAGTCCCGACAACAAAGTTTGACGATCCGCTGCTAATCAGCCCAGAACATGCGCTGCTATGAAGAGAAGCGGTGGCGCTTGCAACATTCTCGCCACCAGTATCAACCACCTCGACTCCAGTGGCAGAGTTTGTGGTATCAGGATTGCCTGCAGCGTCGAGGCGCAAGGCGAGGCGCAAGTCGGCAAGCTGCCAATATTCGTTGCTCGAAAAGGAATCAATCACGCTTACATCAGGGACCTTCACCGTGCCGGTTTTCACCAGAAGATTTCTTTTCCAACTGGCTACATCGGTTACCTCGACACGGTTAGTACTGCAGCCCGGGAGTGCTACATAATTAGGAGCGGACTTGTCGGGCGTGTCTGAGACTGCGGCCGTTCCGGTGTAGCCGCTGCATGTGGACTGCGACTTCTGGCCACGATAGAGCTTATTGGCCACCGTTACCTGACCGGTCAAATTCGTCGTTCCTCCGGTTTGCGGTGAGATATAAAAATTACCGTTAGTATGTACACGCCCATCGACGGTAAAGGTGGCGCCGTTAAAAATTTCTAGATCGTCCTGAAAGAAGATAGCGAACTGAAAGAGCGGAACAAGACGGCTGAAAAACGCGAGATCAAGAATAGCCTCGTTATTTTCAGTTCGGCTTCGTCCGATTGAGCGAACGGTATAACGGTACTCCTGCGCGGTGAGTCCTTCAAAAGTTTCCCCCGGCGGCAAAACGGTGCTGTAGGGATTTCCAGATGCCTCAGTCACATACGAAATTGCATGGTGTCCCGTGCTAAAATCATATGATTTGCACATGAAATCGCCGGTACCTTGGTTGGCATCTTCACACGCATCGTCAGCTGAGGGGGCAGTGCCGCTTGGGCGAGCCCAATCTTTAAAGATGCTGCGCATTTCTTCGGCGCGGATGTTGAGTGCGGACTCTGCCGCATTAAAGCCGCTCTGAGCGTCCTTAGATCCCTTCGCCATGCGCTGCTCCGTGTGCGTCAAGATGAAGTAAGCGCTAAAAAGAGTCCCCAGGAGCGCAAGCATCATGATGGCGGCAACGAGTGCAATTCCCGCTTCAGGGCGCCGCGTAGCCGCGTGAAGGTGGGGAGCGTTTCGGCAGTTGTACGCCATAGGTGTGTTTGTCTTACAGACCCTCATACGACAAAACATTTCGAGGAAAATAACTTGATGAAATGGTAGAGTTGACGGTGCGATTCTTATACACACCGATGCCGGTAAGGGTCATGGTAATGCCACGCACGTCTTTCCAGTCTGGTTGGCCAGGTAGCGAGGTTTGCGAAAAGCTGCTCACCACAGTTCCGTCTTGCATGTCGAACTCAACCTGAAAATTAGTGACGTCAAACGCCACAGGAGCGATAAAGTCGACGTCGTCGTCTACGGTAAGCTCCAGCCGATCGCCGTCCGCACTAAGGGCAAATCGATATTCCTCGATGATATATATTGCGGTGCTGAGCTGCGAATACGCTCGTGACAAAGGACTAGTGGTAATAGAGTACTGACCACTGGCGAGTGTTCCACTCTCAAAATCAACGAACTCTCCGAGATGCTGAGCGCTGTCATAAATAAAGACTCTTGGGTTCTCGCCGGAAGCGGCAAGTTCCTCAGAGAACATCGAATAAACAGGACCGACATTAGCTGGAACGCACTCAGCATTTGATAAGCTTGCTGATGATATTTGCAATTCAGTCGCTCCGGCGCTGGCGCTAAGACATAGCGTCAGTACTTCAGTTATAGGACTGCGCCGCAGCGTGAGAGTGTCCGGCTCGCCATCTGTGCCGTCAACAAGAACCAACGCAGGAAAGGCAGAAAGTAGATTTTCCCCTGACTGACGCACGCTCATCGACATGATGTCCATAGCAGAGCGCAGGTTGCTGTTAATTTGAGTACGTACGATTTCCGTATAGTAGGTATCACGAAGGTTCAGAGACGCGGCGACCACTAAACCAAGCACAGTGCCGGATATGCAAAGCGCCACGAGCAGCTCGACAAGAGTGAACCCCGTCTCAGTCGCCCTAATTCTACTCTGATGCCGGTACATCATTGGATTCGAACTCCTCCGCCAAGCGCAACTTCTACTGTGCGGGTTCCATTATCCGCACTGATGTCA
>JAIBBU010000071.1 GCA_019694515.1 Oligoflexia bacterium
CTGCCGTCCGGAATACCGTGTGGCACTGCTGGAGTTTCTAAGGTTAACCGGCCAGCGCATCGGGCTTTTAACCTTCGATGAACTCGAGGCGGGAGTGCAGCTCGAGCCCGTGGGCCTGTGGGGAGGGGCCTGAAAATGCAGCGGGAATCGGAGGTAAAATCTCAAACAGCCCAGCGCCCGCCGCTTGCTCAGGGCTATACCAAGCAGTTCGCCAAGATCCTGACTTTTGCTCAAGGCCTAGCCATCTTAGTATCTAACCCATGACCGAAGTTTCTACTGGACTACATACCCAGGGTACCGTCGCCGATTATTTCGTAATCGAGAGCCATATACTGTCGACGCGGACGGCGGATGCCTATAAGGCCGTGGATAAGTCCCGCAGCATGCCGGTATGTCTTTGGATGCTGCGGCATCCGTTGGCTCTGAATTCCGAGGCGGTCAAGCGTTTTCTCCAGCGCATCAATGCAATTTCCGAAATTACTCCGGCCGTTAGCGACATCTCTGCTTATGGAGTAGATGGCGGCGGGGCAGCCTTCGCCGTCTTCCCGCCTTTGGATGGGCAAAGCATTTTGAGCGGTAATTTGGAGATGGCCGAGGCCGAGCGCCGACTCACGGCAGCCCTGCGGCTGGTAGACCGGTTACATCAGAGCGGCATTGTTTGTGGCGACCTGTGTAACTCCTCCTTTTGGGTGAACCGCGCCGGCGATCTTAGACTGATCGGAGTGATGGGCAGCTTTGATAGCGAAGCGGTCGCCACAGCCATGTTGCCTCCAGCGGACAGTATCCCTTTCTTCCCTCCCGAACAGCGCAGCGGTGCTGGTATCGAGCCTTCTAGCGACGTGTTCTCCCTCGGCGTGCTCGGCTATCACCTTCTGACCGGGCGATACCCATATGGAGAAGGCGCGGCGGCTCTGATGGCGCAGTTTGATATTAACAAGGTTGCCCCTCCCAGCGCGCTGTTGGCTCCTCCGCCGGTGTGGGGCGATGCGGTGTTGATGCAGGCCCTTAACCCCGATCCGACTAAACGTTTCCGGACGGCGGGTGACATGTTGGCCGCGCTAATCAATTGTCGCAGCCGCGCGTTTGATGCGGAGAAGCAGCCGGTCCGCACGATGCGGCACGACGCGGTAAAAGTATCTAGCTCCGGTGATGGTAAATCCGGCAATTCTCAGACTCTTCATCCCATGCCTCAAATAGCGGCCGCCACCGAAGAAGCAGTCGAAAAGCATGTGCGCCGCAATATGTCCAAATTGCTAATCGGCAGTGTCTTGGGAACTGTGCTGTTTTTCGCGCTGGTTCTTCCGCGGCTCTCCGGACATGGTTCCAACCCTGCTAAGGGCGCCGCACGCAGTGGCGGTCTAGAGGGGGACATCGCGGCATTAGGTAGTGACGAACTACGACAGGCAGTCAACGCCGTGTCGAAGGATTCTGCCGACGTTAATGGTGAGCATGGAGAAGAGCTCGAAAAGATCGCCAACTCGGACGATCCCCTAGCGCATCAGATCCTGGTCAAAATGGCGATGGATGCCAAGACTGGAGAGCTGCGCGAAGCTAGCGAAAAGGCGATCGTAGAGCGTGCGCGGCGTTTAGGACTGCTGCGCAGCGCTGAACAGGTGCGGCAATGGCTGCGCACGGTCAGATCCGAACAGAGCGAAAGCGCGTATGAGCCGGTCTTGAAATCTCTCGACACCACCTTGCCGCCGGACGCGCGGAGCAAGTATATCAGGCAGGCTTACGCCGTTGAGCCGGATTTCGCGCTGCGCTTAGCAGCTGCCTTGGCGGTTGATACTGGAAATTTAGACGAATACCAGCCCGTAATCTCACAATTGGTCGGGGATGTGCTGAAGCTAGCTGAAGCCTCTCAGCATTCCAGTGTGGCGTTGATTCTGGCCGAGCCCAATCTCGCTATGATCTTCGGAGAGGACGTGATCCAGAAACGCGCCAGTATGCCTGATGGCGATCTGCTTTGGGTATTGCGGGTGTTGGCTGATCGCAACGATATCAATGTCCGTGCAATCGCTAGCTTAGCAGTTGAACGCGGAGTCTTGCCGCCTGTGCGCGCGCAATTCTTGCAGCTAATTCGTGACCGCGCTGATCTGCCGCCGGATGTGGTGCACGCGCTGCTGCGTGCTGCGGCCGGGGCCACCCGTGTCGAAGATATCTCGACGATTGGTCAATGGTATGATCTGCAGGCTGAAACGGTCCTGCTGGCAATTCTGGCTGATAATACTGAGAAAGATATCTTAACCGAGGCCCTCGATGTGTTAGCAGGGCGCTCGCTCACGATTGAACCGAGCGCCTCGTTAGTGCAGTGGGTACGGCGGAAGTATTGGTCGGAGCGCGCTGATTTTGCGCGTTGTATCGGAATGCTCGCGAATGTCGACCGTGTCAAACAGGAAGACTTGGATAAGCTTTTTGATGGCATCGATCAGTTCGCAAAGGACGGGGAGCTAGTTGAGCTGCTGCTTGGCTCCTCCAGTCCGGCGGTGGTCCGCAGCGTCCTGGCTAAATTCGGGGATCTGGTGAATCTAGGAGGGTTGTTGAAGCTGCTTTCCAGCCCCGACAAAGAGATTCGCATCTCGGCGGTTAAGGCGCTGAAATCCTACAATGACCTGGGTGCCCTCAAGATCATTATCGATCACTATGAGAAAGAGCAGGACCCTGATGTAAAACAGGCGTACAAGGATACTTTCTGGATGATTAAGCAGCGCGAAGAATAGCGCGGCTGAAGGGGCCCTTAATTCGTCGGCAAACGTTTTTGCCGTTGTGTTCTCAGCTCGATCGAGCTTATATCAATTTAATTCGGAGTAATTTTATGCGAAATCGAGCCCTACAGATTTTTCTTGCTGTAATCTTAACGACCCTTGGTGCCTGTGCTGCGAAGAGCAATCGCACCGAGTTAATCGGAACCACCGCGCCGTACACCAAATTCAATCTATTGGACGGCAGCTTCCTAACGGTAGAGGAGCTGCGCGGGAAGACTGCGGTGATTACATTCTGGGCGACCTGGTGTTCGGAGTCTCGAAAGTGCATGAACCGCTTAAATGCATTTGCGGATAAGTTCCGCGGCCGCTCCGATTATGTGTTCCTAACCGCCAGTATCGATAAGGCTGACAAGTTCGACGCCGTAAAAGAGCGGGTCATCTATACCAAGCTCGACAATATGAAACACGCTTTCTCAGGCAACGATGTTTACGACGAAGCCTACATGTCATTTCACGGTGATAACCTGCCATATTTTGTTGTCTTAGATCCCCAGGGCGTAATCAAGTACGCGGGGAACGATGATGATGGTGTTTACGAAGCGCTGGGCGTCGATCCGGGTAGCGTGCCCTCAGTCAAGCTGCCCTAAGCGCTGCGCTACTGCCAAAACCCTTAGGACCGATCGTGGGGTGGTAGGCTTAGTTGAGCCCGAAAGCTTTTAGTATGAAGGCATAGCTCTGCGCCAGGACCTGTAGCCGCTGAGTTTCGTCCGCTGCACGTGCATGGGTGGCTCCCCACTGTGGCAGTATCACTATCGGGTTGGCAGCGGCTTGCAGCGTGCGCGCCCGGCGCGCCCAGCGCAGGGTATCTAGCGGGTCAATAATTTCATCATTGGTTGGCAGGATGATTAAGGTGGGAGGCAACTCACCGGGACGCAGCGTAGCTGCCGGTGAATATTGATTGAGATAGTTCGCGCTCCCGGGTTCCTGCGGGTCGCCCCATTCCGCGTATTCACGGGCCGCATGCGGCGCATCGACCCGTGCTAGGGCGCTCAGCAGATCGACAAAGGGAGCTTCTAGCACCGCCGCCGCCAAAAGCCGGGGATTACTCTGCAGCAGAGCGGCGACCAGCAACCCGCCGGCGCTGCGTCCGTAGCCCGCGACGCTGCCCGGCGATCGCTGATTAAGAAATTCGAGACACGCTTTGAAATCATCGATCGAGCGCGTTTTGTGCCAGCCATTGGCAGTGCTATGCCAGGAAGGCCCCATTTCGCCGCCCCCCCGGACATGACAAAAGGCTAAGTCTACGCCACGTGCGGTGAGCGCCACGTATTCAGGCCGAAAAGTCGGATCCAGCTCGTGGCCGTAAGCACCGTAAACTTGTACCAAAACGGGACGTCCCGTGTTGAAGGCCATACCTGGCTTAGTCACCAACGTTAGCGGTACTTTTGTGCCGTCAGCGCTATGCACCCACTCCACAGTGCTTTTAAGCAGGGGCAGCTTATGGTGTCCGTTTAAATTCGTGACCTTGAAACTCTCGAGATTAAGCTCGAGGATCTCATTCGGCTGCTCGGGGCTCTCGTGTACATAATACGCCGAACGCGCAGTGGGCGAGGGATTAATCCCGGGGCGAAGCCTGCTCCAAGCGCCAGCGGCGGTGATCTCCTTGAGCAGAACTCCCTCATAGCTGCTGAGCTCCAGCCGGCTCTGTAACCCGGTACGGTAGAATGTCAGCATGGCCTGATCGAACAGCGCAAAATCTGTGCTTTCCAAGGAGCGTGCTGTAACGGGCTGGAACCGGCATCCCGCGCTGCAGTCATCGCTGCGATACGCGAGCCGTTGTTGACCCTGCGCATCTCGCAGCAGGACGAAGAAACGATTTTTGAAGTGATCGGCGCGTAGATCTCCTTGGGGCGCGGTCAAGATCTTAGTAATTCCGCGCTCCCGCCGCGCAAATTCTAATGAAAATAACTCCGCCGCCTGGGCCGAGGTGGAGGTTACTAGCAGCAGTTGGCGGTCGCGGCTCGTGTGCAAATTTAGATAGTATGCTGACCGCTCCTCGTGCAGCATAAGTTGAGGCGTGCAGGCCGCGGCCGCGCATTGCAACACATTGGCCGGCCGGCCGTTGATATTGGTGCTAAAGTAGATCGTTTTGGAATCCGGTGCCCAATCAAATTGCCCGATGTCTCTCTGTAAAAGAGAAATTGTTTCTGAATCGGAGAAGTTCAGTACAAATAGATCGCAGCGGCTCGAACCGGTTAAATCCACACTAAAAGCTAATACCTGCTCATCTGGGCTCAATCCAAGGTTGCAGATACTCCCGCGCGGGAAGAAATCGTTCGGATTAAATATGACCTGCGCTCCTGCGCCATCCTTTGGGT
>JAIBBU010000012.1 GCA_019694515.1 Oligoflexia bacterium
CGATCTGCACAATGTCCATAGCCGCCGCCAGTTCGCGACTATGGCTGACCACAATCAGAACATTATTCAGCTCGCGATTCACCTCGAGAAGCAGATCTTGCACACCTTGAGCATTTACCGGGTCCAGGTTCCCGGTCGGTTCGTCCGCCAGAACTACATCGGGCCCAGCCACCACAGCCCGGGCAATTGCCACCCTTTGCTGTTCGCCGCCTGAGAGCTCTGCCGGTCGATGATGCATGCGCTCGGACAAACCTACCCTTTCCAATAGATCCTCAGCACGTTCCTCAGCAGCTTCCGAGTCCTCGCCCATGATTACCAGCGGCATAGCGACATTCTCGAGCGCGCTGAATTCAGGCAGTAAATGATGCGACTGAAAAACAAAACCGATATGTTTTCCTCTAAAGGCCGAGAGTTGGTCCAGACTCATGGCATCAAGTCGCTGTTGATCGAAAGAAATGGCCCCGGTAGAGGGCAGGTCCAGTCCGCCGATTAGATGCAGCAATGTGGACTTGCCTATTCCCGAGCGCCCGATAATTGCCACTGACCCCTGCGCTGGGAACTGGTAGCTCAGTCCTTCAATCACGGTCAGCCGTTTGTTGGCGTCGCGGTAGGCCTTGCCGATTTGCGTCAGGGTAATCTTCACAGTCGCCTACTCGTGCCTTAATACATCGCTGGGCTGCAGCCGCGAAGCTCGCAACGCGGGATAGATCGTCGCCACACAACAAATAGCGAATGCCGCGATCCCCACCGCAATAAAATTTACCGGCTCGATTCGAATCGGCAAAGTCGACATCTGAAATATCCGTTCGTCGATCGGGAAGCCGTAACGCTTAAGCATTAGACAGCCGAGATATCCCCCCAACAAACCGGCAGTCGTTCCAATTCCGCCGATCACCGCCCCTTGAAGACGGAAGATGTTGGAGACGTCGGCTGTCGAAGCTCCCATGGTCTTCAGCACGGCAATATCTTTGCGCTTCTCTAATACAATCATGATTAGAGTGGTAATGATTGAGAAGCTGGCCATCACAATGATCAAGAGCAGTACCAGGAAGTAAACCTTTTTCTCGAGCCGGATCGCGTCCCAAAGCGGCTTGTTCTGTTCGGTCCAGTCTTCGGCATAAAAGCCCGGCCCGATGCCAGTTAATAACTCCATTGCCGTGCGGGTTAGCTTAGCGCTTTGCTCAATGTCTTTGACCCGAATTTCAAGCCCCGAAACCGCACTGCCCATGCCGAAAAACTTTTGAGCATCTTCAAGTTTGGCATAGGCCAGACCGTTTTCGTACTCCACCAATCCGGAGCTATAGCTCCCCGCCACGACGAAGCGTCTGAAGCGCGGCATCAAACCGAAAGGCGTCGATCCGACCTGAGGTGAAAGTAACGAGACCGGCGTGCCCACTAAGATTGCAGAAGAACGCGCCAGCTCTTTGCCGATAATCAGCCCCGGCAGTTCGGCCACCTGATCACTGTCTTCCAGCTTCACTTTCTGCGGCCGAAACAACTGGGCTACATCCTGCCCTTTCTCCATGTAGTGCGCGAGTTGATCGGCTCCGGCGGTATGTTCGGCGATGCCGCGAATCAGGATGCCGGAGGCGCCCGAGTCTGTCCGTAACAATCCCTGATGATAGGTATAGGGAGAAACCGAGCTGACGCCATCTATCTTCGCCAGCGCCTCCGAAACCTTTTCCCACCCCTCAATCTTGCCTCCCAATCGGCGCACCACGATATGCGAGTTGGTTCCGACGATCTTATCACGCAGCTCATACTCGAACCCCGTCATAACTGCCATGACGATGTTCAGAACCATCACGCCGATGGCCACTCCCAAGATCGAGATAATCGTAATGATCGTGATAAAAGCCTCCGCGCGCCTCGACCAGAGATAACGCAGTGCGATTTTTCTAGAAAAGCGTAATGACATTCCGGTATCTATTCCGGTTTAAGTTGAGGGAAAAGCACTACCTCTCGAATCGTGGGAGAATTGGTCAAGAGCATCACCAGCCGATCTATCCCGATTCCCTCACCCGCCGTAGGCGGCAAACCATACTCCAAAGCCCGCACGAAATCTTCGTCCAAATCGGTCGCCTCCTGGTCTCCCGCGGCTTTTCTCTGAGCCTGCGCCTCGAAGCGCTCGCGCTGATCGATCGGGTCGTTTAGCTCCGAGAAAGCATTGGCCATCTCCATCCCCGCGACAATTAACTCAAACCGATCAGTGACCTTGGGATCACCTAAGTTCTTGCGCGCCAAAGGTGAGATTGAAAAGGGATGATGCGTAATGAAGACCGGATTAATCAGCTTAGGCTCCACCAGTGCGCCCCACAGCGCTTCAAGCGAACGCCCCCAATCATTAGGTTCGCTCAGATCGACTTTGAATTGTTTGGCCGCCTGCTGGACTCCGCTTAGACTGTGCAGATCAAAGTCGGCCCCAACTCCGCCGATCTTGTGAATCGATTCGAGCATGCTGATGCGCGGCCACGGCGGCGTAAAATCTACCTCCAGATCACCATACCGAATCTTATACCCGCCTTTAATCTCCCGACACAGCCCGCTAAGCAGCTCTTCTGTCAGCGTCATCAGATCCTCAAAGGTCGCATAGGCCTGATAAAACTCAAGCATGGTGAATTCGGGGTTGTGCTTCTTCGAAATGCCCTCGTTTCTAAATACTCGCCCGATCTCATAGACCCGCTCTAGTCCCCCGACCACCAGTTTTTTTAACGGCAGCTCCAGGGCGATGCGCTGAAACATTTCGCAGTCCAGCGCGTTATAATAGGTCTTAAAGGGCTTCGCCGTGGCTCCTCCCGCGATGTAGTGCAATACCGGAGTCTCGACCTCTAAAAAGTCATGGCGATCAAGAAAAGTGCGAATCTTTGAAATAATGCTCGCCCGCACACGAAAGATCTCACGCACCTCAGGATTAGCAATCAGATCGACATAACGTTGGCGATATCTAACTTCGGTATCAGAGAGACCGTGCCACTTCTCCGGAAGCGGAATAAGGCCCTTCACCAACAATCGGATGGCCTCGACAAACAGCGACTTCTCTCCGGTCTTGGTGACAAAGGGATAGCCTTTGACCTCGATGATGTCGCCAATATCAAAGTCCTTAAAAGCTGCGAAAGATCCCTCTCCGACGATATCCTGCTTAACGTAGAGCTGTACTTTTCCGTGCTGATCAAGAATATGGACAAAAGCGGCCTTGCCCATATGACGCAGCTGCACGATACGCCCAGTCAGGCACAGGCGCGCAGATTTTTCGGGCTCGACGATCTCGGCCTCAAGCACCGCTTTAGAGCTGCCGGTAACACGCACATCGTTTGGATAAGGGTATGTATTCTCACGCAGTTTTGCGAGCTTCTGGAAGCGTACCAGCTCCTGTTCCGATCTCTGTACCATGGTGATTCAGTCTGAGCGATTAAGGCCCCGGTTGCAAGAGGTCACGCGGTTCTAAATCTTTGAATAACCTTTACAAAACACCCCAAACTTGGCGTGAGTAGCGTCTGCTACGATGGTATGATTGCGTCACACGGACCTGCGAAGCTTGGGGGAAGCTTGGTCTATTTTCGGAGAAAGAAAGATGAATAAGACTCACCTGAAGTTCCTAGCGGTCATACTTGCATGTTTGGCGGCCTCAAGCGCCTGGGCTGAAAACACCTACACCCTAACCTGCCGAATCACCCCTAAAAACATCGCACTCTATAAGCGTGCTATGCGGAACCGGATCGAGATGGCGATTGACCCGGCTTCCTACAATCATATCAGTGTCGCAGTCCGCATGAAGCTGGTAGGACGAGATACCTCAACTATCACCAAGACGACAACAGAGCTCACCCCGAACCTGAACCTCACTACGCAGAATTTTCCCGAGGGCTTTTCCTTTGGAGTGGAGGGCTCGCTACAGATTCCCGACACCTGCTCTTATCGGTTCCAGGTTTTTATTACGACCAAGGGTCGGGTGGTTTCCAGCGGAGAACGGGTAATCGCGAAGACCACCTCAGAGGTCACCCTTTACGACCAATTTAGCGGTTCGTACAAAGAACAGCGTCCATAGCAGCTTAACATCCGCCGGCCTTAAGTTTGATCCGGGAATATCCGTGTATGGATATTCCCGGAGACGAGAACACCTACCCCGCCAACCTCCAGCGCAAATCGGCTGGCTAAGAGCATGCCGCTATATAAAGATAGAGCTAAGAGGCTCTCCATTTTTGAGCGCGGTGTTATGAAAAAATATTTTTGTGTTCTGCTGCTTGTAATCGCGATCCTTAATCCTTGTTTTGCAGCAGCACCAGCAGCCGAACCGCCTCCGCTCAAGATCGGTCTGATTTACAGCCTTTCAGGTCCTGCTGAGATTTGGGGTTCATATGGCCGTCAAGGAGCCGAACTAGCGGCAAAAGAAATCAACGAGGCGGGCGGAGTGGCGGGTCGAAAGATTCAATTACTCCTCGAAGATTCAAAGACCTCGGCGAACGGCGCCTTATCCGCTTATCAGAAACTCGTAAAGGTGGATAAGGTTGATGCCTTGGTCGGTGATGTGTGGGATTTTGTGACCAACCCGTTAGTACCGCTGAGCGCCAGAGATCACGTCGTATTGATTTCGCCGGCCGTAATACCCGATGCCATCGAGAGCCGCAGTGAATATTTCTACACTATGGGTTCCCAGGCTGGACTAACCCGCGCCGCGGTGGATAAATTTTTCGAACTCAATCCGCAGATTAAATCTATCGCTATTATCTGTTGGGACAATCCTTGGGGACGCGCTTACGATAAGGTCTGGACCTCCGCGGCCGAAGCCAAGAACATTAAGGTGATCGACCACCGCAATGTTTACGGATTCGATTATGATTATCGGACCGAGGCGGCAGCGATCGCTCAAAAACGGCCTGACGCCGTTATCATGGGCTACCAAGAAGAGCGCATCATTAAGCGTTTAAACGAGCAGAACTTTCATCCTTTAATTCTAAGCACCAGCAATCTAGCTTCCGTCTTGGTACAGTCTTTACTGCCCAGCACAGCGCTAGAGGGTGCATATTTCACAGATTGGCAGCCCGCCTCCTCGTTCGTCGAAACCTTCACCAGAAACTTTAATCGCGCCCCAATGTTCGAAGCTCACAATCACTACCAAGCGATCAAGAGCCTGGCGCAAGCTTTTGCGCTAAATCCCGCTAACCTTAATGCCGCACTCCGGACACTGAAATTCGCAGGAGTCGCGGGGGAGATCGATTTCTCGCGCGGCTTTGCGGTGAATTATAGCAGCGCGGTCCTCAATAAAGTCGAGAATAACAAGATTCGACCGGTCGGTCCTTAAATTCCTAGCGACGCAGGCTTCATCTCTCCGCTAAATAAGACCACACCGGCGGATCTCAGGTTAAACAACCCCATCTACGAACCTCAGGATCTCAGCCAACGCCTCGCGCCGCTTTAGCTGAGCGGCATGCCCGCCCCCGAACCACACCATCCTGGGCCGCTTCCAGTGATCCCATAAGAGCTTGGTCTGCCGCGGGGGAATTACCTGATCGCCAATCCCGGCGATAATCAAGACATGATCCTTCGCAACCTGAAGCTTGAGCCCCAAGGGACTATGGACCGCGTAGATCGAATCGAGCGTCTCATGCGTTAATCCAGCCGCCTGGTAGCGGCGAAACTCGGGGTGTTTTCTGATGATACCCCATGCCATTTCGCTCATCGAAACGAACGGCACGATTGGAATACAGAAGTGCAAGGGATCCAGCGAGGCCCACAGCGCACTCACATAGGCGCCTAGACTCATCCCCATACATCCGACCGGGGCCGAGTTCAATGTCTGCAAATAGAGGCGGAGCTCCCGCAGATCAGAGATCGACTGCGCCAGCGCTTCATTCGTACGGATTAGATCGGTGCTGGGGAACAGCGCGCCATCTTTCTGATCAGCCGGCTTTCTACGCCCATGGAACGGCAGCTCAAACAGCGCCACGTTCAATCCCATGCGGAAGAAGGTCCCCGGAAAGAAGGCCAATGAATTTAGACGCTGGTCTCCCATGCTCCAGCCATGCACAGCGATGATGGTGCCGCGAGGCGCTTGATTGTGCCGCCACAACCGGGCATGCACTGTTCTGTTTTCGGGAGGGTCGTGCGGCGAAGGTGCGTGCGAACTAAAATGGCTCTCAAAGGAAAGATCCTCGATTCGCCCCTCTTTCAAACCATGCACCGGGACAGCAGTAACAGCGGGCGGAGCCTGCGGCGGATCAAAAAAGGTGGCTGGATTTTTGCGCCACTCTGAACGGCTATAAAACTCCGCCGCTCGGGAGATATGGCTTAAATCGAACTGAATGGAGCGAACCTGCGTGGCGATTGAAGCGAACTGCTGGCCGATCATATCAAGCGCCCGCTCTAATTCCTCCCCGCCAGTCAAAGTTAGCCGCTCGAATTTACTTAGGCGGGCCTCCTTGGGGGTCTCAATCAGACAGAAGTCTTCTGTTTCGCTGCCCTTCTTATTCAACCTTTACCCTGCGCTTCTTACCCTATATTAAGATGCATATACTCCACTAACGTTTTTAACGTCGTTATGCCAGTAAAGCTTAAACGGAGCTTCTTCGAAAAGCCTACATTAGCGGTCGCCCGAAAGCTCTTGGGGATGCAATTGGTGACCATGGTAGGGGGCAAGATCACCAGCGGCACCATTGTCGAGGTAGAGGCCTACCATCAAAGGGGGGATCGCGCGTCGCACTCCTATCGGGGGCCCACCCCGCGGAGCGCCATAATGTTCGGCGTCGCGGGACACTGTTATGTTTATTTCATCTACGGGGCTCATTTCTGCGTCAACATCGTCACTGAGAAAGCAGGGACCGGTGCCGCAATCCTGATTCGGGCCCTAGAGCCGCTCAGAGGCGTCGCGACTATGAAACGCCGTCGGCACACCTCCCAGCTTAAAAGCTTAACCAACGGTCCGGGAAAACTCTGTCAGGCTTTGGGCATCAACCGCAATATGCTGGGCGAAGATCTGCTCCATTCTAAGCGGATCTGGATCGAATCGGGACTCGCCGAATCAAGAAAACAGATCGGAACCTCCATCCGAATCGGTATTTCTAAATCTAAGCGACTGCCGTGGCGATTTTTTCTTAAAAACAGCCCCTACCTCAGCCGCTAGCTCGGAGCCGGCCCGGGATGCGGAAATTTAGTCATAGCGCTGCGACGGATCGGGTATCTCGTAGCTCCAGATCTTGCCGTTCGTCAAACGCACCTCGACCTTGAGATTTTTCGGATATTCTCCCCCGGCCTTGTTGAAGCTGAATTTTTCACGGGAACCGTCGTCGCCGAAAGAGATGGAACGGCCAGTTTCGATCTCTTCTCCGTTTTCATCCTTCAGCACAACACTATCCACGATCTTAAGGAGCGACTCTGGCGCCAGGATTGCGAGCTTCCCATCACTGGAGGCCTCAGGCTTAAACAAAAATCCATTTTGTCCATCGAATTTTGTGCCTTCCGGTTTGAAGGTGGCATCGGATACGTTCGAAGCAGCGACCCCTCCGGGCGAGGCTGACTTCGCCTTATTCGGGGTACCCTCATCTAACGAACGGCTGGGAGCCTTTTGAGATCCCCCTGTAAGCTGTTCAAGATACAGCTGCGCTGCAGCCAACGCCTTGTCAATCGCATCGGTAGCTACTGTCTTATCCGCGCCGCCGCCGCGCCCGTCATAGAGCGCTTCTTTATTGTCATCTAGCTGCGAGGCCGCGAACGACTCTGAATAAACCTGGTCAGCCTCTTCAGCACTCAACACGCCGGCGCTTCTAAGCTCTATCAAGGCAGCCTTTCCAGCCTCTTCAAAAGATACAAATCCGTCCGGTTTTTTAAGTCTAGATTTGGCCGACTCCAGCGCATCGTCATACTTTGAAGCGGCCTCATCGCCTTTCAACGCCGCGATCCGATCTCGGGCGACTCCGGCAAATAACTCCTCCTCGCTCAAACTATCGGCGGCATCCGGGATGATTAAGGATTTGAATAGCGCCTCGAATCCGGAGCCTTTTGCTCCCGCCGATTTTAGGGCCGCAGACCCTTTAACCGCCTGAACTGACGTGCTTGATGAATTATTGGTGACGGCTTCGACCACAGGAACTCCTTATCTTAATAACGATACACGACCGGCAATCCTTGCCGGGTAAAGCCCTAGTAACGAATGAATTGCAGATAGTGTGCCAAGCAATACTGGATCTCCACGACTCAGGTAACTCTCCTGCTAGCGAGCTGGCCGACAAGCTGGCAGCTCATCTCTTCCGTTTGATTCATGGGAGGGCGGGGTGACCGCCGGTGTCCGATTCAGAAATCTGTTTCCGACTCAGAATTCTGATACTGAATCGGTAGCCCCAATCCAAGATCGGTTTCCGACCTCAGAAGCCGGCCGCGGTCAGCCGCATGCCGTTAGCTGAATTCAAGGGCGCAGCAACTCCGTCCTCAAAACACCACCCTCGCCCCTAGCAGTGCGAACTTCCATAGCACTGCCTCAGATCCGAGACCTTGATGCAGGTGTTCGAGCTGACCTTGAAAAATCCGGCCGGAGATCCCGTGTGCTTAATTGCCTGAGCCGCTACTGCCAAGGGATCTTTACCGTCCGAACAGGACAATCCCCTACTATACAACCGCGCGGCCCAGTCGGATCCGGGGCTGGGCCAGAAGCCGTAGCTCGCGATCTCCGCCCCCTTGCTGTCATAAACGTACACACAATCCACTGAGGGACGGCTGCCGGAGCTGCCGACTAAAAAGCTTCCCCCGCCGGAACGTGAATCGGGTATATGATCAGAGGTTCCAGTCTTATAGATGTACGGCGATGAGATCGGAATTACCTTGGAACAAATTCCATTCAGATCGGCGGGAGCGCTTCCTCCCCCTCCGCTGTTACCACTGCCCCCAAAACTATTTAAATTAACTTCGTCCACCGCAATTCCATCAGCTGTGGAGATCGCCGTGCGCAGCTTTGAGAACGGATTATACAAGGAGAACCCGTCACTCGTTTGAATCGCCAATTCCTGACCAGTATCAGAGGCGTAATCACCGACGATCAGATCTCCCTGACTTTTCCAGCGCACCCCGCCGCGCCGCGCACCGTTGGACAGCGATCTAAAGCTGGCAGTGGTGGAGTGCGCACCCCGTTTGATAAACGCCACTAATACATCCTGGCTGCTGTTTTCCGCTACTGGCAGGGGTGTACCATCGACACTTCCAATTGCTACTCGCCGGACCGTCGTACTGGCTGGATCTCGCATAATGATGTACGCCCCCCCGCGCGCCGGCGTGCGCACGATTGCCAGCCAATCTCTAGCACCATCGGGATTGACGAAAAACGGCTGGTCGTTTCTCGTTCCAAAAACTATTTCGGCCGTACCTGGAGAGCCGGACCCGTTGGGGGCCAGTGGATCGTATTTAATCTTCCAAACTAGCCGGCCTGCTCGTTTTGAAATTGCTGCCGCATCAGCGAACCCATTTCCATTAAAGTCGCCTCCAGCCACGAGCAGATCCGAATCGGAGCCGAACGAAAATTGTCCTCCCGTACTCTTCCAAACGATCTCGCCCCCATCTTGGGAGATCACCGCCGGTTGAACAGCAGATAGCGCGGACCATCGACCTAGGGCGATATGGTCTCCAGCTGCACCTAGATCCCCTATTACGGTTGGGGCTGGGACATTAGGTATTTGGAGAGGGGAAAGGATCGACTTCCAGCGCAAAGACTGATCGGGGCGAATTGCAATTAAAGTGATATCGGAGAGGCCGTCTCCATTAAAATCGACAGGCGAAGCGGAGAGCGATCGCCCTACCAGCATGAAGACGCAGAAGGATAGGAGCCGACCAAGAATGAGATACGTTCTCATAAAAACCTCACCACTGATGAAAAACCGAAGCCTGAAGCGACCTATATTCGTGCAATGGCAACCCACTCCTAAGCCAAAGCAACGTACAGACTCTTGGACGCGCGAAGTGCCGCCTTATTTAAATATTTTATCATTAAAAGTCGGGAGAGCACGACCCCGAAAGGGCATTTCTTCTATATTTATCTGAGCTGGGTAACCCGCATCTCACCGGCTGCAAATGATGCGGAGCCGCTCCAAAATACCCTTGGAAATAAGGCAGTTCCCGCGCCGATCTGGCAATCTACCCCAAGGGTCTGGCGGCCTGCGACGCGCAGTGCATCAAGCGCAAGACCAGCCGAACACACCTCCGGAACTTCAAGGCGCAAGAATTCATCCTTCCCGGCCAGCGGCGCACCATCCAACAACTCAAAATCCTGCTCAAACCGGTACAGCCCAGGGGCTAAATTTAGACCATCCAAAAAGTAAACATATCCCGCAGTTTGAGAACCTTGCCGGACAATGATCTGGCGTCCGGCCTTTCCCGGGACCGACCCAATAACTGCATTAGGCAGATGAAAATCATCAGGCGCAAAATTGATTGGCTCCCCTCCCGCATAGGGCGCGGCACGATAGACGGAGAGCATCGTTACGCCGCGATGAACGTATTCAAAGACCGGAGGAATCGCCAACGTAGCACCCCAACGGGCCTGATCTACCGGATAGCCGGAGCCGTTAAAGATCATCAGATAGTCCGATTGCCAAACGGGGAAGTCTCCGAATCGGAGCGCCGTGGCGCGCTCCGGAAAGAAATTCTTCAGGGTATACTGCTGGGTTTCCGCATCGCCCAAAACCGTAATTCTCGGGCGCTCGTCCCCGCGACGTTTCTGCTCCAGAAGGAACGCCAGGGCCTCCCTATGCCCGGTAAGCGGCAGGATATGATTACGCGCTGCCGCGCCCGCGAGCCCCCCACTCAAGGGACTAAAGTACAGCTCCGGGTAGGGTCGCCAGCTCCAAAGCTCCGAAGCTTGGAGCGCGCCGCATAGGCACACGCCGCAGATCGGAAGACGCCTAAGGCCCCGCAGCTTCGAGAAGCTTTCCAATAACGAGACTACCAAACTAGCCGAAACTAATAGCGCAAGCGGTACCACTGGCAATGCATAACGCCAAGTTTGCTTGCTGGAGGTATTCAAAGCCACCAGCCAGAGCAATACGGTGATCATACAGAGCAGCGGCAGGTAGACCCGCTCAGAGCGGTCGCCACGACAAAACTTGATGGCCGAAATCAGCGCCCCTAGACCGAAGGCCAGAGATCCCAATAACGGCATCCGCTGCACCAAGAGGTTAAAATAGCCATGGCGCGTTTCCAGCGCGAGCTGACCGAAATGCTCGTGCGCCACCTTGGAGAGCCCGAGCACCCAGCTCCAATAAAGGGTCACGTTTTCAATCAGCACGGGGCGCCAGACAAGCAGCCCCATAAACACACCGACTGTGACCGCGGCCAACGACAGATGATAGCGTACGCGGATTCCCGGTCCGCGCCGGGCTCGATATGCCGACAATGCGCCGAACAGCACAGTCACAAACGCTAACCCGATCAAAGTTCCGGCATGCATTGATAACCTTTCGCCCAGGTCATACAACTGCACCGCCAGCTTGGAATGCACCCCCATGCGTCTTGAGTACTCGCTCGGATGCTTAAAAAACCGGGTGTAGATCAAGGCAAACACCGCATGGCCCATCGCAAGTACCCCCAGATCACTCCAGCCCACGATAGAGCTGCCTATCGGACGACCTTTGAAATATACCCGCCAGACGAATCCACCGATTAGGAAGGCCGGAACTAACGCCACCGCAGTTGGCTTATCGGCCAGCGAAAGTCCCCAAAACAGCCCGGCCAGTAGTTTCAGACTTAAGCTCTCGCGCCGCAGGGCCTCAAAAAAAACAATCGTCGTGGCCAGCACCAAGGTGCTAAGCGCCGTATCAAGATGTGCCCACCGAGACACCCCCGCATGCATCGGATCAAAAGCCAGCAACAATGCCGCAAGCCAAGCGGTGGCGGAACCTAAATATCGCAGGGTCCACAAGAATAGCAGCGGCACAGCCAGGGCGGAGAATATGGCGCAGGCGAACCGAGACGCAGCAAGCCGGCTGACGAAGCCGGGGTCTGCGGGGGCCAGGTTATAGTGACCGTTAATTTTATCAGCAATCTTCTGACCAAGCGCCATAGCAATGACCGCGGGAAGTCCGGGATGCGGGAGCTGCGTCGTCGAATCGGAGCGATCTATCGAAAATTTCTTGATTACTACTGCCGTTCGACTGGTCCAATGGCGCTCGTCCGGCTGCGGTCCACGCACCGCAAGATGGTCAAGCCGCACCGTTAAAGCCAACAGGAAAAGCAGCGCCATCTGGAGAAAGATTTTAAGACCGCCCTTAAGCATCCATCAGAGCTTAGAGGAAAGCCGACGGGCTTACAATAAAGGGGACGGCTCCTTTTCCCTCACCCGAAATAGAAGCTGCCCCCTTTTGCAAAATTGACTAGCAGATGGCGGGTGGGCAGAATCGGCTGTTACGAACTGCCAGCTGCCTAGCGTATGGTTTGTGTGCTGCGGAGGATCAGGGGCAGTGAAATTGAGTGTAGTATGCTCCTGTCAGCTCAACATAACCAAGCAATCCGCCCTACAGAGGCTGAGGTTCGTGCGGCCCCTGAATCATTAGCAGCCGACACTTTTTTCGCGCGGCGCGGCGGGACCTTGGTCTTAGCGGACAAATCCTTCCTTCTCCTGCGCAATGGACAGCAAGCCTACCGTGTAGCTGAAGTTGAAGAGCGAAGTTCATCCGAAACAACCAATTTACCTCCGTTGCCTCTGCTGACATTTGAACAGATGACAAGTGTCAGTAGCTCAGAGGAGCTAAAAGCTCTTTACGAATCAGTCCACGTAAGATTCCAGTCGGATGAAGCATTTCTGGGGCAAGTAAGTCATGATTGGCAACTTGCGCGTACGGCCGCAACGCTAGATGGTTCATTTCATAACGATCTACGCTTTGAACCTATTGATGTCCACACTCAGGGTATAGCCTTTCACGTTTATGGGATTGTTCATAGCAAGCTTGCCGGCAAAGCGTTCTTAAAGAGTGTCAGTGATACAATTAGAGCTAAGCATGGTTCCCACTGGATTCATGAGCAATTTTTGGGGGAGTATTGCGACCAGGTAGATAAGCGGCTACTTGTGTCAATGTGCGACCAACTAGCTCCGCGTGCCGCGGATCGACTTAAAATGCAGTCCTTATTTGCTGCTGGCTTGGTTTGGAACCTTTATGCACTGATTCGAGCTGAGTTCGATCAAGGTTTTGCTAGTAAGAAGAGTGACGAACTCTTGTACATTGCTGACACAACTGCGGCTAATCGCAACACCGCTATCAAACCTAAGGTCTCACCAGCGAAATGGGTCCTCCCGCCTTATCTAGAACTCGAACGCACCAAGCCCGAAAATACTCTCTGGGATGCGATCACGCGGCAGAGATCGGCATATCAGGCCGCGTTCGCTCTGGCTGACGCTCGTGAGCGCGGACTGTCTGAATGCAATATCTTGGTCGGAGATGGGCATGCGCCGCAAGTTGCCTATTACTTGAAACACCCAACGAACGAGAGCCGCCTTACTCGCCTCGCGGAGGAGCATGCCGAGTTGGCCGTGCATCATCCAATCAGATACAAATACCTGAAGATTGGGCAAGCTGTGGTGGAGCAGCTCCTTCCCACACTTGCGTTAGTGGCCGGGGTGTACTTCGTTCTCAAAAAGGGACTGGGCTGGATGATGGCAAGACTTTTGAAAACTGCACGCACGAGATAAAAGGGCCGTTCCTATTTCCCCACCCTCGTAAATTTACGCGGTCGTCCGTCAGCGGGATGGCAGGTAGAACCGCTCAACATTTAACGATCAGCGCGCCCTCCTGATGATGGATATTCTTATCTTCGTCCACGGCCCCAACAGCGGTAATAGTTTAGGAAATTTTCGGGAGCGAGTCAGATCCGACAGCTTTTCGGAGCAACGCATTTTGCCCCTTGAGGCATCTCAAACTTTACTTAAAAATAGTGGCGCATATTCTTAGATTACCCTCGCCATCATGCCGCGCATTGTTCACATCAGCGACTCGCACCTCGGCCCAACTCCCGAATACCAGGTGATGGGACAGACCCCCTATCAGACCGCCATTGAGTTGGTGAAGGAACTGGCCAGTTTGCCATTTGATTATGAGGCTGTAGTGCATACCGGAGACATTTCGGCAGACAAGAGCAAAAGCTCCTACGAACTTGCATCGAAGCTTTATTCCAAACTTCCGGTACCGTGCCTTTTCGTAGCAGGAAATCATGACGACTCCGAGATGATGCGAAGCATGCTGCCCGTACCCGGGGCTCAATTCCAGAACGCTGAACCTCACAGACTCTCCTATGCCGTTCAGATCGGAAAGATTCGTTATCTTATTTTGGACGCTCAACCGGAGCCAGCTCTGGATCCGCAGGGGCTCGTGCCCAATTCACAGATCTCGTTCCTAAGAGCCGAAGCCAAATTTTCCGGCTCGGACGTTGTGGTACTAATGCACTACCCCCCTTTCCCTATTGGCAGCCCCTGGTTTGATAAGAACATGACGATGATCAACGGAGAGCTGCTACATGCCGTGCTCAAGGAATTTGGCCCAAAACTTAGAGCGGTCTTATTTGGTCATATGCATGGTGCGATGACTATCGTACGCGACGGGTTGCCCTACATTGGGGTACCGTCGGGCGCAGCTCGATTTCGCTTCTGGCCCCAAGACATTCAGCCGTTCATCGCCCATCCGATCAAGGCTAGCTTCAATATAATTAGCTTCGATCATGATCGAGTCACAACAACGCAATATCTCGCGGGCCTAGATTGGAATTCTATTGGCTAGCTCGACGGGCAGCGCTGTCCGATGCCTATTCATTCGATCGTAGCCGAAGCCGAGGGACTTTCAGCAGTCTCAAACAGCTTCCGCTTCCCGCGGCGCGCCACCGCCTTGTAACTGACGTTATAGCTGCCGTTCTTCAGATTTCTAAAGGTCACGCGATTGCGCTTCGTTACCCGACGCCTCACATCGTTCGCGATGTCGCCCTGTCCGCGGGCAGTGGTAACGTAATTAACCGAGGTTGTGTGAGTGGATCCGCGTCGGGCAGGCTCCAGATTCAACCGTCCCACGGCACGCGCAGTATTAGAAACCAAGCTCACCTTTCCAAAGTTAATCATATCGACAGTTAGAGTATGGGTGCCCGGCTCTCCGGCGGTCAGATCGGGCGCCTCCTCGATCCCAGTGCTCGGGGTGAGAACCTGGCCCAACTTGACTCTAAACACATCCGACGCTCCATTTGTGTCACCAGACACCAAACTGCCATCCACTGTGCTAAAAACCGCATACTTCCCCTCCGAGGCAATCTGCGCATCGATCACCGAACGCCGGCCCTGCGCTCCGCTGGCCGATAGATTAAGCCGCAAAGTCTTGCTGGTCTGCCGATCTCGAACAAAGAGATCGCTGACCCCATTGGTATCATCGGGGACCAAATTGGAGGCGGCGGAGATGAAGGCCACGAATCGCCCATCGGAGCTAACCGAGGGCCTAGAGCTCGCGCCGTTAGCCTCTCCCCCATTCACTCCAATACTAACGATCTCGATATCGCCGGTGGTTAAATCTTTAAAAAAGATATCGGGAAAGTTCTTGGATTGCTTTCCCCCTAGGTTCGTCGCCAGACTTGCAAAAACCGCATAGTCCCCGCTCGCACTGATGAAGGGCTCATTACTATGGCCGTTACCCGGGGTATGATCGGCCTTCTCGCTCAAGATCGAAATTGTGCCGCCCCCCTCGGACTCTAGAAAGACATCCGAAGCATTGTTGGTGTCGGAGCCCACCAGATTAGAAGCGGTAGATGAAAAAACCACATAGCGTGACTGGCTATCAGTGACCGGATTCAGACTCGGCCCATTTCCGCTCTCATCGCTTGTCGATTTAGAAATTAAGCCCGCAAAACCGTCCATTACATAAATGTCGCTAGTTCCGTTGTTATCGCCCGAGGTCAGATCGTCCGCCAAAGAGGAAAAATAGGTATATCCCAGATCCCCAATAGTACATCCGGTCGACGCCCCATTCCCGGCGGGACTCGTCATGGATTGCGAGCTGCGGTAAAGCACGGTGGACTGAAACGAGGAAAGTACGTCGGTCGTGCCGTTCGTGTCGGACTGCCCCGTACCCCATCCGGTTGCGTCGGTGGAGAAGCAGATGTAATTCCCGCTATCTGAGATCATCACACCCCGCAGCGCAGCGCCCGGCTTGCCGCTGTCCGCATTCACCTGCTGTCCGGGATTGGTCTTGCTGATGAGCGAAAGCGTGCCGCCATCGCCCGTCACCCACATAAACACATCACTCTTATTGTTTGCATCTCCAAAAACCAGATTGGTGGAATCCGACCTAAAAGCGATTACCGAACCGTTCCCGCTGATTGAAGCATTATCGCTGGGACCGTCTCCTCCTGCCGAGGAAATTGCGGATATGCGCTCAATCGAGCTGATCTGCGCTTGGGCAGAGCCTGAGACTGCAGCGACAAGCAGCAGAGCAATGATGTATTTTTTCATATGCGTTTCTTAAAAATTAACGGTGGCTGATAACGCTGCCCCAATATCAGGGCGCACAAACTCTTCGAATCCCAGCGACTGATCATACTCGAAATCCTGATCCAGCAGGTTCAGGAGCTTAAGTTGAACAATCCCGTGCCGGCGCGGCAGCCGATATCCGATCCCCGCATCGAGCAGCCAAAAGCTATCGCTGCCATCCTCTAGGAAATCCCCGCCATTCCGTTCCTGATTGCGCCAAGTGGCGGTAGTAAACGCAAATAGTCCGGAGCTATGGAAATACCGGAGCGACGCCCCCACTCTACCGGCCTCGATGTCCTGCGCCAACTCCGGATCCGTACGCTCGAAGTCGCTCCAGCCCCCCTCTACAGCCAGCACCACGCTGCGACACAACACCTGATACCAATAAGCATTTAAGAAGTCGGCCTCATAGTGCAGCGGCTGCGCATCCAGCAGATCTACAGATTGCGATGCGTCCAAGGCATCGAAGTTAAAAGTGATCGAGGTATCTGCCGGTCTAATCTGATCTATGATGTGGCGATGCAGCGCCTCCATCCCCACATAGGTCGAGGACGTTAGTTTATAGTCGACACCGGCGCCATAGTTACGGGTGCGATTTCCGGGGAAATCAGTAAAGAGCTGGTTTATACCGCCCACCAGCGATGGTTCCAAGGAGACATTGTCCTCGAGCGAAGTTTTTCGCAGTCCCTCAAAGTATGCGGCTCTGACCGTGAGATCGGCGATCGGATACAGGGTCACACCCACTTTCGGATTCAGCCTGGTGCGGGAGAACTCCTCGCTGATGAAGGGGGTAATTTCACGCCCTTCCAGATCGACCTGGGTAAGAGTCAACCCGGGATTAAGATCGAGCCATGGAGCGATCTTAACGATCGAATACCCGTACAGATCACTGGAACTCAAGTTGGTATAACCTCGCGAACGCAGCTGGTAATCCAGTCCAGGAAAGACCAGCGCCGAGTCGTCCAGAACGTTGCTGGTTTCATCGCGCTCTACATCAGCATAGTAAATCTGGGCGCCGATCACCGCAGCGAGCGAATCGTTGTCATATATGACCTGCGCAGTGCTGCGCGAAGACTTAACACGCTCACGGGTAAATTCATTTACCAGCAGCTCATCATCAAAGCTTTGAGATTGACCTTCGGCAATATCAATAATCTGCACCAGCCGTGAAGTTTCCGAGCTGCCTAGACTGTTTCGTCGATTGTCGAAGCCGCTCTGAAGAACGAAGGTCAGATTCGGTGAAAACTTATGATTATACCCGCCGTCAAAGCCGTAACTATCCAGGTCGTCGTCATTAATGTCGGAGTTGTGATCCAGAGTGTGCGCAAAAATTGCATCAGCATTGAGCAGCGCACGATCCCGGTACGAAAGCTGATATTGCGCCGATCCGCGCAACCGGTATTGGTAGCTAAGATCGTTATGTTTGGACCCATCCTGATACTGCGCATCGCCGCCAACGTAGTAGCCGAGATCATCAAACTTGCCGGCAGTCACGAAAGATGGCGCGGCGATATCATCGTAACTAACCCCCTCAAATCCCAATCCAGTGCGGGTCTCGTTGCGCTCAAATAAAGCGCTGTATTCATTTAGACCGGCCGAGCTCGAGCCCTGACGAAACAGGTTGAAGCTTAGAGGCGCCAACAGATCTGAGATCTGCTGCTCCGAGACCTGCGCGTCATTAGTGATGATCGATTGATAGCTCTCGGAGAGCAGGCGGTGAGCCGAGTAATTAGAGTAATCTCGATTGATCGATTTTATCGCCTCGATTCGAGCCGCCTGACTAAAGCCTAAAGTATTGAACACCTCGGCCAAGCTAGCGCCTCGGACTCCCAGATCCTGATCAAGCAGAAAGGACGAGCGGTACACTGCACGGTTGGAATTGAGATCAATCGAATGCTCAACATCCTCCAGAGCGGAGATCGGGTCATTGGCCGAAAGATTGCTGTACGCGCGGTACAGAAAAGGGGTCGGGTCCCGCGGGTCCAAAGCGATTGCCAACTCATATTCATTCAGTGCCTGTCCCTCGCGCTCCTCTTCAAAAAACGCCTTGCCTAAATAGCTGCGATAAATCGCAACGTTCGGATCCAGCGCTGCCGCCTTTTGAATTTCAAGTCTCCCCCCGGCCAAGTCTCCCTGGTTGACAATCGTCAAACCGAGCCCCAGATGAGGCGCGGCGAATCCGCTGTCACTCACGATCGCGTCCTTAAAGAGCGCCGCTGCAGTCTCACGATGGCCTTTGATTAGCTCTAGAAAGCCTCTAACAGAGGAGAGTTGAGCTCCGCGAAGGCCGCGAGCACTCGCCTGATCTAGCGCCTTCTCCGCCTGGGCTACCTGGCCTCGAGCTAAGGAGAGCTCCGCCACACGGGCCGCCACCACAGGGTCCTGCGGTGCCAGTTCCCATGCCGCGCCCGCTAGCTCAGAGGCTTGGTCCAGATCGAATTTGGACTGCGCGAGGTATGACGCTGCAAGCTTGGCCTCAGGGGCTTGCTCTGATTTTGCCAGGGCCTGCTTCGCAAATGACTCCGCAAGAGAACTGTCATTTCGCGCCAGCGCTATCACCGATCTTTGCGCTAGCACACGGGCCTGCTCCTCCGCACCCAGACTCTCAAGCGAGATGCCGGAAAGCAGCGCTTCCGCTTGGGCCGATTCTCCCGAATGGAGCTGGCGCGAAGCTTCAGCCAGCCGTGAACTTTGACTTCCTCCGATTCCTCCACCAAGCAGGGGGTAGTACAAGGCCCACTGCACGGCATCGCGAGGATTAATTACCACAGCCTTCACCGGCGCCGCTCCCACTCGGGCGGTTCCAGCCTCCCCACGCGCCAGCAGTAATGAGCCGTGCGGGTTGTGCATGGCAACCTGTCCGTCCAATACCGTGGCAGTCGTCTCCTGCCCTTGCACCTCAAGTACAAACTCAGTCCCTCGAATCGCAGTTGTCACCGCCGGCGTATAGATCTCGGGCAGCTCAGCCTTGTCCCGGTTAAAGAAGTATCCCTTGCCGGTCTCAAGCCGGATCGGACGGGTGCCATCACTACTCTCAAACTGTAAGACGGTGCCGGGAGCTAAGCGCAGCAGTACTCCACTCTTAAAGAGCACCGAAGCCTTGGAGTTCCTCCCCAGCTTGATCGTGTCCATGGCATGGAAGATCTGCCCGACCTGGACCGCACTAAACTCTTTTTGTGGATAGAAGCTGGCCTCCACATTACCTTCGGCTGCATCTAGCACCGCAACTTCAGCTTCCTCAGCAAAAACCGTAAGCGCGAATATAGATGTAAGTAGCAGGACTAGGGCGCAATATCGTTTTGACATGCAGTTATGGATTCATTTGGGAAACGGCTATAGATGAACTCTGTTACCATAATAATATCCATGCTAGCTTGTCACTACCGATGTTTTTGAGCGCACATTCAAAGTTAAAAGCTGGACGCCCGTTGGCAAGTTTCTGCTTGGCTGCAGTGTTGCTTTGCGCACTGCTGCTTTGCTTCACAGGCTGCGGTGGAGGCGGCAGTGACGAGACTGGAGATAATTCATTCAACGGCAGCTGGGACGCTCAACTCAATTTTATAATCGACGACTGTCAGATCGTGGAGCCCACCCTGGCGGGAATCGTTGATGTACACTCGATTTCACAAGACGGCGCAGGGATAACCCTGGAATCCCTAGGCGGGTTCGGCGAGTCACTGAGCGGCGAAGCCTCCGCTGACAACTCCCGTTTTGAAGTTAATCAGCTCTTAAAGGGAGACCTCTTCGGCGATGGTTTCTTCTGCGTGGTAAGGCAATCTTATTCCTACGAACGGCTTAGTCGAGAAAAGGCGACGGTCCTCTTCAAACGTACCCTGGAATGCAATGATGGGTATTTATGTGAAAGCCGCGCGCAGGGCGAGGCGGAACGTAATCCGGCTTAGCAGGCGGCAGCTCTGTATTCACCTGCGCTAGAACATCGCACTGAGCCCCTGGTTACTCCACAATCATATATATGCATATATTTGGACCGAAGAGTTACTGCGCTAAGAGACGAATAAGAGAACGGAGATTAAGCGCCATGACAGACGCCAAGAACACAATCTGCCTTTGGTACAATGGAGACGCTGAGGAGGCGGCCCATTTTTACGCCAACACATTTCCCGACTCAGCAGTTGGCGCAGTACACCTTGCGCCGGGAGACTTCCCTTCCGGAAAGGAGGGAGATGTCTTGATGGTTGAATTTACCGTATTGGGGATTCCATGCCTGGGCTTGAACGGCGGTCCCAGCTTTACTCATAACGAGTCTTTTTCCTTTCTAGTTGCTACCGCCAATCAGGGCGAGACGGACAGGTACTGGAACGCCATCATTAACAACGGCGGCCAAGCGAGCGAGTGCGGCTGGTGCAAAGACAAATGGGGCATATCGTGGCAAATCTCGCCGCGGGTTTTGCTCCAGAGCGTAGGAGGTGCCGACCGCGCCGCGGCCAAGCGGGTGTTTAATGCGATGATGGAAATGAAAAAAATCGATATCGCTGCGATCGAGGCGGCGCGACGAGGCTGAGGGGATTAGGCGAGCGCCACCGCCGCTGTCTCTTTTTCCACCGCTAGCTGCCCGCATGCCGCCTGAATGTCCTGGCCCTTGGACCAGCGAACGGTGGTATCCATGCCGTTATCGTTTAACCATTTATGCCAGCGCATTACTTCGGCACGCTCCGGAGCGTCGAACCCGAGATCCGCGTTGGTATTGTAGGGGATCAGATTGAGCTTCGAAGGAATTTTCCTGAGGAGCTTCGGGAGCCTTCGCAGGTCATCATCGCTATCATTAACACCGGCCAGCATCACGTATTCGATCGTGATCTTGCGTCTCGAGCGGCGCGGCAGCTCCTCCAGAGTCTGCAGCAACACATCGATCGGGAAGCGCTTATTGATCGGCATGATCTTGGAGCGCACCTGATCGGTGGTCGCATTTAGCGATACCGCCAGATTCGCATCGAGACCCATCGCGCCAAATTTCTGAATGGCCGGCACCAACCCAACCGTGGAGACGGTAATTTTACGTCCCGGAATCGAGAGCCCGAAGTGATCGGTAAGAATACGCACGGCACGCGCCACATTTTCAAGATTATGCAGCGGCTCGCCCATTCCCATGAAGACCATGTTGCTGAATTTATCGCCAAAATTCTGGGCGTCTTTAATCACGCCCAGCACCTGCGCGATAATCTCGGAGGTGCGCAGGTTGCCTTTGAGCCCCATCGTCCCGGTGCGGCAAAAAGCGCACTTCATAGCGCAGCCGATCTGTGAGGAGACACACAGCGTCATTCGCGCCGGCTGCTTGATCATCACCGACTCAACGACTCGTCCAGGTGAAACCTCAAAGAGATACTTGCGGGTGCCGTCTCGGCTGATCTGACGCGAGAGGATTTTAGCTTCGGGGAATTCGAAAAGGCCGCGGCACTGCTCGCGCATCGAGCGCGCTACGTTGCTCATCTGCGCAAAGTCGGTAACACCCTTGCCGTAAACCCATTCAAAGATCTGGGTAGAACGATAGGTGGTGCTGCCGGTGCGTTCCGCCAGAAACGTAGCCAACTCGTCGCGCGACAGATCATAGAACACCGCCCGGCCCTCCGCAGGGGAAAGCGTTCCGGCCGACTCTGAGAGAGCTGGGTCAACTAGCATTTATGCTCCGGAGCACTTCGAGATCCCTGCGGTCCGCTCTTGCGGTGCGCGCGTCGAATCCCGCTACTTCAAATTGGGGAAAAAGAACGCAACTTCGGTCTTTGCGGTCTCGGGCCCATCAGAACCGTGTACAGCATTAGCACTAATGCTATCAGCGAAGTCAGCGCGAATCGTGCCGGCCTCGGCCTTCTTAGGATCAGTAGCGCCCATCAGTTTGCGATTAAGATTAATCGCGTCTGCCCCTTCCAATACCGAAACTACCACCGGACCGGTTGTCATATAATCCACGAGCTCGCCGAAGAAGGGGCGGCTCTGGTGCACGGCGTAAAATTCACCGGCTTCCTGGCGGCTAAGGGTCATCATCTTGGTAGCCACAATCCTAAGTCCCGCGCCTTCAAAGCGCGAAAGGATCTGCCCAATAACGTTTTTCTTAACGGCATCCGGTTTAATAATCGAAAGGGTCCTCTGTAGTGTCATTTATACTAACCTCTGGTAAGCACTTGAATTTGGGGGAGATTTTAGCCTGAAGAGGGTTGCAACGCAAATTTCGCCAGCCCCGGAAGCATAATGCCGACGAAGGGTTAGATCTGGAGGGCCCTCAAATCCCTAGGAGAACTTGCGCTTTAGCGCCGCCAGCACCCGCTCCGGCACAATCTTGGAAACATCTCCACCCAGCGAAGCCACCTGTTTTACCAGGGTCGAGCTCACGTAAGAATTGGACTCCTGGGCTACCAGGAACAGGGTCTCAAGATCATCGTAGAGATGTTTGTTCATCAAGGCCATCTGGGTTTCGTAGTCATAGTCAGTGATTGCGCGCAGTCCCCGAATTACAACCCGCGAGCCTTCGTGGCGCGCAAAATCAACCAACAGACCGGAGAAACTCTTCACCTCGACCCGCTCGCCGTAGCTCTTAAACTCCTCGCGTAACAGATTGATCCGCTCCTCCAGGGTAAAGAGCGAGCTTTTTTGAGCGTTGGAGAGCAAGGCAATAATCACCCGATCGAAGATATTGAGGGTGCGCTGCACAACATCAACATGCCCATTGGTCAAGGGATCAAAGGAGCCGGGGAAAATAGCAGGTCCAACCTTCCGAGCCAAATGGGTGCCCTTTCTAAAGCAGAGTTTCGAAACAGCGGGACCGCTCCCGAAAAAGTATTATTCCAGGAGCCTCGCTACAGCCACAAAGTCCAATTAATAGCCCGATCCCACCCTCTATACCAAGCATAAATTGCAGTTCCACGGCAGTCCAGCCGTCCCTGGAACTGCGGGTTGACTGTTCCGGGCGAACTCGCTCTAGTTAGTAGCAATAGGAGGCTTCCTTAGAATCTCTGGAAGCGTTGGATCGCAGCGCCGCTGCGAGCGTAATCTTAAAGATTGGGCTAGTTATGGATATTTCAGTATTGGCTGCCAAACAAAAGCGTTTGAAGGACTGGACCCTCTTTTTAGAATCGGAGGTCACCGATCCCAAGATGCGCGAGCGGATTGAGCAGGCGCTGCGCAGCTTCGCCAACACTCTCTTTCGCTGCTGGGACAAGGGAGCGATCGACCAAGCTGATGCAGAACAGCTTGGCGATCTTGAACGGATCTTAGAGCAGCTAAATGAAGAAGCGCGGCTGATTGGAGTTAGGCCGTTAGGCGCTGCCAAAACCTCGCAGCTATGAACGACCCGGCGGGCGCCTTTGCCGACTTACCTCTAAGCACACAACTTTTCGCTGCCGGCGCTGCCGGTTTAATTACGGGACTCACTCCCTGTGCCTATTTACTCCTGCCATTAACTATCACCCTGCTTGGGACCGCGACGCCGCGCAGCTGGAGGCAGCATTGGGCCTCTGCCTTGAGTTACCTCGCGGGCCTGGCTATGAGTCTCTTCTTGGCGGGAGTATTAATGCTGCTTGCGGCGGCTTACACCGGAGCTCTGTTTTCGGACGAGTGGGCCGGCATCGGGGCTGCCTTGATTTATTTCGTGCTGGCAATCTTAACCTTGGATCTTTTCAAGCTTGCCGCACTTGAGCGGCTTAGGCGCCACGCAAGCAACCTTGCAGCAGGAAGCCACACCGGTACGTTTCTGGTCGGCGGATGCTGCGGTCTGATTACACTTCCCACGATCGGACCGATCATGCAGCTCGCTCTAAGATCGCTAACAGGCATCTCAGCTCTATCAGCCCAGCTCCAGCTACTGCTAACTTTTTGCTTGGCCCTCTTGGCTCCGCTGACACCTTTTGTGCTGTTGGCGGGGGTGATTAAGCGCCGCCCCAGCTCAAGGGGCTGGCTGAATGCGGTCAAGTTCACCACGGCTGTTTGCATGCTGGTGTTCGCGGTAGCCGCGGTGTGGCCCTACTTCGGCAGCTGGCACGATCCTACCCTGAATCTGCCGATCGATGCGGTGGCGCTCTGCGGTGTCGTAGCACTGCTTTTAGCTTGGGGCTCGTATCGATTCAACTTCACCCCCATCCGACTAATGGCGGCGGGAGTTCTGGCGTTCTCCCTTTCCCCCCTGCTCTCCAGCGCCCGTCCGCCGGTGGAGCTGAAGTGGAACAGCTCGCTAGAGGCGGCACAGGCAGATGCATTATCACGAAAGACAGTCGTAATGCTGGAGTTTGATGCGGACTGGTGTAAACCGTGCGAACAATTCGAGCAGCAGGTTTTTAAAGATCGAGCTGTTTCCCTCAAGCTCCGTGAATTCGCTCTGGCACGGGAAGATCTTTCCCTGACCTCTCAGAGCTCCGCCGAGCTTAGCCAGCGCTTTGAACTGGGGGATCTTCCCGCTATCCTTTTCCTCGGTACCGACGGTAAAGAGATCGCGCAAAGCCGCGTGACAGCATTGATGTCCCCCGCGGCATTTCTGCTGCATCTAGCTAAAATCAAGCCTTAACGGCTATTTGGAATTATCAACGCCATTGATCTTATCAATCGCCTTCTTGATCGCCTGCTTGACCAAGGCGTTATCGTCCTTCAGCGCCCGTGCCGATAGGTAGCCTAACGAGGCGCGGCTGCCAAGCGCGCCCAGTGCTCGCGCGGCCTGCTCTCGCACCAAGGGATCGTAGTCGTCCAGTAAATTCAATAGCGCCGGGGCCAGCCGTTTATCGCCGTATTCCGCGATTGCTTTGACCGCTTCGATTCGCACCAGATAGGAGTCACTCTGTAGCGGCGTTAGTACCGCACCATCAAATCCGGAGATTCGCCGCGTGACGGCCTGGCGCAGCGCACTAATGACAGAAGCTTCGGGCTGATCTTTCGCGAGCAGCACCCCTAGCAGCTCCTTGTCGTTCATCTCCTCTACAATCTTGCCACGCGGCACCGGCGCAGCAACGGGCACGGAGACACTCTCCAAATTATCGCCGCTGCCGCGTAGGATCTCCGAAACGGTAATTCGCTCTCCCTCTCCCAGCGGAGCGCTAGGCTCCTTTCCTAATAGTGAAAGGCACAGATACCCAGCCAAGAATATGCAGAGCAGGCCGAAGAATACCGTCAGAACTCTGAGCGCTGAGCCGCGGCGCTTAAATCTGATTCCTGAGTCGCCGAGCGAGCTAGAGCTTCGCGCCAGGACTTCTTGGGTAGGCGCATAGAAATTCTTAGTGTCCTGCTCCGGGGCTTTACGGGTAGAGTCACGGGAACCGCCCGTCCCCCACTGCATCGCAAGCGCCGCATCTTCAGCCCGCTTTTGCTGGTCTACAGCATCGTCGTTTGCTTTTTCAGCTCCTGCTACTCCCGAGAGGTTCCGCCAGGTCGAATTGCGGCGGCGGCGCGGCACAATCCGCTTCTCGCCTGGAGCGCCCTCATCTGCAGCGTTTAGTCCTAAGGCGCGGCGCAAACCCGCTACTAATTCGGCACCAGTAGCGGGACGCTCATCGCGATTGCGCGAAAGCGCCCGCTCCAGCTCCGCCTCCAGGGCTAAAGGCAGCTCAGGCGCCAGCATGCTCAAGCTCTGCGGCTTGCCATTAAGAATATTGGCTACGACTGTGCTGAAATTGTTCCCCGGGAAAGGCCGCTGCCCGGCGAAGCATTCGAACGCCACTACTGCCAGACTAAAGAGATCGGAGCGCTGGTCAATCTTCTCATTCAAGATCTGCTCCGGTGACATGTAGCCCGGAGTGCCCATAATCGGCTCACTGGGGCCGTTGAGACGCTCCGAGGTCCCGCCCAATGAGTCATTCAAACTGGCAATACCGAAGTCTAACAGATAGGCGCGCTGCTGTTGGTCCACAATAATATTGCTGGGTTTGATATCGCGATGGATCACCCCTTGAGAATGGGCATAGTCAATCCCCAGCGCGGCCTCACGGATATAGTGCAGCACCAGCGAAGGTTCGATGCGGCCGCTCTTCGCAATAATCTGATCAAGACTCTCGCCTTCGACGTAATCCATGACCATATACGGCATGTCGGCTTCAATGTTGACGTCGAAGATCGTGATGATATTTGGATGGCGCAGATTTCCAGCTGAGCGCGCCTCCATCTTGAAACGTTCAAGCGACACTCCGTTGCCGCTCAGATTCGACGCCGCCCCTTTACGCATGGTCTTAATCGCCACTACCCGACCGATCTGCGGATCCTGCCCCTTATACACGATGCCCATCGATCCTCGTCCGAGGATGCCGATCACACGGTACTTGCCGATCGTTTGCAGGCCTTGTTCGTCCATGCCGGAGGGCGCAGTTAAACTCATAACCTCTTGTCCGAGCAGAACTTCCTACTGCTCCATAGACTCAAGGATGCACTTTCCATACCTCAATCGCCGCATTCTCACAGCTGCTTGAATTCATTGGCGATGGCGTCTAGTCTTTCTTCTTAATGGTTATCCGCCTTTCTGGGCCCCTTTAAAATAGGAGTTTTTCTGAGCCGTACCCCAAAAGAAATCCGACGTTTGGAAGGCGCTGGGCTGCGCATCGTCTGGAGCGATGGCCAGACCGCCGAGCTTTCTAGCGAAGCGCTGCGTACCAACTGTCCGTGCGCTGGCTGCCGTGAAAAGCGCGGAGATCAGTCCCATGCTGCGCCGATTCAGAAAGCTCCTTCCAAGAAGAACATGCTCAAGATCGTCGAGGCCTCACTAGAGGACGAACTCAAGCTACTTGAGGTCTGGGCGGTAGGAAACTACGCCGTGGGATTGAGCTGGGGAGATGGGCATAACACCGGGATCTACACCTTTGCCTATCTGGAAGAGCTGCAAAATCTTGGCACACCCACGCCTTCCTAACGGCGGCTGTCGGGGACTCAACTAGGATCCTGGTTTAGTTCTCTGAGAACGGTCCGAGCGATCGGAATTTCTTGTAACGCCGCTTAACCAACTCTTCAACGCTGAGCTTGCCCAGCTCGGATAGATGCTTTAACAGATGCGATCCCAGGATCTCTGCCGCCTCTTTGTGGTTCGAATGCGCGCCTCCCATCGGCTCCGGCACGATCTCATCAATCACCCCTAAACGTTTCAGATCCTGCGCAGTCAGCTGCAAAATCTCTGCAGCTCTGGCAGCCTGCTCAGCCGGGGCTTCATTGCGATCGTGATGCCATAGAATTGAGGCACACCCCTCAGGGGTAATCACAGAGTAACAGGCATTTTCCAGCATCAAGATTCGATCCGAAACCCCTAGTGCCAGCGCGCCCCCGCTTCCGCCTTCCCCGATAACCACGCTGATCACCGGAACCGTCAGCTCCGACAGCTCCGCCAGATTCCGAGCAATCGCTTCGGCCTGGCCGCGCTCCTCCGCCTCCATACCAGGGAACGCTCCCTGAGTGTCGATCAAGGTGATTAAAGGCAGTCCAAATTTCTCAGCCAGGTGAAATAGCCGGAGCGCTTTCCGATAACCTTCGGGATTGGGCATGCCGAAATTGCGCTTAAGCCGGTCGGCAGTGGTGCGACCGCGTTGATCCCCGATTAGCATTACCGGCAGCTGTCCCAATCTGGCAGTTCCGCCCACGATCGCGGGATCATCCATGAACAATCTGTCCCCGTGCAGCTCTACAAAATCGGTCACCATGAACTTGATATAGTCGAGACTGAAAGGTCGATCAAAATGTCGGGATAGCTGGACGCGCTGATAGGGAGTTAGACGGCCATAGATCTCCCGCCGCAATTTCGCGACGCGCGTTTCCAGGCGCGCATATTCGTCCCGCTTCGAGAGATCGCCACCGGCTATTTCGTCTTTCAGACGCGAAAGTTCACTTTCGAGCTCCACAAGCGGGCGCTCGAATTCGAGCGGATGTAATATAGCTGTCATAGCCGCTAAGTATCTAAGAAAAGAGCATGAGGGTCAACCAGCCAGACCATCGTCTGCGTGACGCCCTGTGCTAAGGCAGCGTGGATACGCTGCAAAAGCTGCTCCGGCGATAATTTTTCAGGGGCGTTAACCGCCGAGATCTGCCAGCCGCGCTTCCCCGGCTCATTTCTCCAAAACGTAGTCTGCCGCTTGGCATAGCGACGGGTGAATAACGCGATCTCGGGAACTAACTGCGTCAGAGCAATTTGCCCCTGGAGGAATTTTAGCGCCTGATGATATCCGAGCGAGCGCAGCGCCGGAGCGCTTGGCCCAAACTGTGAAATTAGATCTTTGGTCTCCTCAATCAGCCCGGACTCAACCATCTTAGCGCTCCGCTGTTCGATGCGTTGATACAGCAGCGCGCGTTCCCAAAACGGAACGATGATCAGGGCGGCACGCTTGATTTCGCGATAGCCGTGCTGTTGATGCAGCTCCGAAAGTTTCAGACCAGAGAGCAGCACCGTCTCAAGCGCTCTAATTACCCGCACTCGGTCATTTAAGTGCAGGCGCGCAGCGGCCTCCGGATCCTTCGCCCGCAAAAGCTGCTGCAGCTCCTCAGAACTCTGCCCCTCCAGCGATGCCCGCAGCTCCGGGTCCCGAGCCGGAAGCTCCGCAATGCCATGCAGCAGGCTGGTCAGATACATGGTCGACCCTCCGGCAAAAACGGGCTGCGCAGCTGTGGCTTGCAAGGCCGCTTCGGCGGCACGGCAATACTCGAACACGTTAAATTCCTGAGAGGGGTCGGCAATATCCAACAAGTGATGCGCTATGCCGGCGCGCTCTCCAGGCGCCAGCTTCGCAGAACCGATGTCCAGTCCCCGATAAATCTGCACCGAGTCGAGATTGAAGATCTCTCCCTGCAGCTCCTGCGCCAGCCGCAAAGCTAAGGCGCTTTTTCCGCAGGCTGTTGGACCAGCTACGACAACTATCGGCCGCTCTAGCGATCGCGCCCGAACCATCGCTCTACCTGCGCACGCGAATAACAGACCACCACCGGCCGACCGTGAGGACAAGCCGCGCTGAATTCAGATTTATCCAGATCGCTGAAGAGCTCGTAAACTTCGCTGCGGCTCAGCGCATCGCCCGAACGCACACTGGCATGACAGGCCAGTGAGGCGGCCAGCGCATCCACCCGCCGCTGCATCGCACTCTCAGCATCAAGCAGCGTTTGATCTCTAAAAACCGTGGTCAAAAATTCGCTTAAATTCTGATTGGCGAAGATTGTCGGCACAGCTTTGATGCGAAGCCGCGCCCCCTGGCCCAGCTCCACGGCAAAGCCGAACGCTTCCAGTAAATCAAGATATTCTTTGACGCCCTCCAGAATCTCCTCTGGAAGGTCCATCTCTTGCGCCTCAAGCAAGGCCTGCGACGGCAGCCCGCGCGCGGCAAAGGCGTTTCGAATGCGGTTAAAATTCAACCGCTCATGCGCGGCGTGCATATCAACCACATAAAACTCCTCTGCCTTTTCACATAGTAGATAACAGCCCAGGAGCTGACCGAGATACTTGAGATCTGAGAAACGGAAAGCCGGGCTCGCTGCACCCCGCGAGATCTCCGCGCCGGAGCTAAATCCAAAAGCGGGCTGTTCCGCCAGCTGCAAATTTACCTGATTGCCCGGCACAATGCGAAGCAAAGGGGCGCCGGCTGCGCTTTGATACTGCGGTGATTGGAACGCCACCGGCCGCTTGAATTCTTGAACTGCAGCTTTAACCGCCGAGCGCACCGCACCGAAGACCGCCTGTCCGTTACGAAAGCGCACCTCTGATTTCTGAGGATGCACATTGACATCGACAAACTCGCCCGGGATTTCCAAGCTTAAAGTCCCGGCCGGATATTCAAAATTTTTGAGGGTCGAATCAAAGCCGTCGCGCACGGCTCGCACTAAAGCGCGGTCATTAACCAGCCGCCCATTCACAAAGAGCAGTAGCGCTTTGGAGTCGGAGGAAGCCATGCCGGGGTGCCGCACCAAGCCACTGATCTTTAGTGGACCAACCTGATAGGACACCGGAACGGTATCAGCGCCGAACATGCCCTTAGCCCTTTCGACATATGAGTCGCGCGGGGGCAGACTCAAAATCTCCTTCTCCCCCGATTTAATGCGAAAGCGCACCTGCGGTCTGATTAACGCGGTCTGTTCGATCCACTGGCGAATTTTGAGCTCGTCGCCCCTGACACTCTTTAAAAACTTCCTGCGCGCCGGGGTATTAAAGAAAAGCTGCCGCACCTCGACCGTTGTTCCTACCCGGCCAGCACAGAGGCCCGCATGCAAGACCTCCCCGCCTTCGATCCGGATCTCAGCTGCCAGCTCCGCGCTTTGCGGCCGGGTGGTGATAGAAAGCTTCGAGACTGAGGCAATCGAGGGCAGAGCTTCGCCTCGAAAACCAAGCGTCGTCAGATTATCAAGATCCGAAAGATCCCTCAGCTTTGAGGTGGCATGACGTCGCACCGCGAGTTTGAGCTCGTCCGGCGACATGCCCGAGCCGTTGTCCTCCACCAGCACCAAGCTCTGTCCGCCTTCCTCGATCCGAATCGAGATTTCGTTTGCTCCAGCATCAAGGGCATTATCGATTAGTTCGCGCACCACTGAGACCGGCCGCTCTACGACTTCACCTGCCGAGATTTGATTAACTACATGATCCGGCAGCAGCTGAATCGTCATCGCTTCAACCTTTATCTCAATACCGGCTTTACTTTTACCGTGCGCTCTTTGGCCGGGTCTCCACCGCGCCGCAAGGTCAATGTCAAGCCATCCTGCATATCTGCGGCTGCGATCACCTCCTCGACCTCTTGACGCGAACTGACCTTCTGCCCGTTAACCTTGACAATCAGATCGGCGCGCTCCACGTCCGTCACGTAACCCTTCAAAAATACCGAATCGACTGGGCGCTCTATCGGCTGGATTCCGGCCTCAGCTGCCGGACCGCCTTCCATCACCCGCCGCACCATCGGTCCATGCGCCACCGTATCCACAAGCACCCACCCCATATCGGGACGCAGCACCTTGCCGGTGGCGATCAGTTCTGGCAGTACCCGCTTGATCTGATTGATCGGAACAGCAAAACCAATCCCGGCCGAATCCCCGGATTGACTGAGGATCGCGGTATTGATCCCGATTAGCCGTCCATCCATATCCAGCAGCGGTCCGCCTGAATTACCCGGATTAATCGCCGCGTCGGTTTGCACCAACCCCTTAAGAAGCGAACCCGTCGAGCTCTTTACGGTACGATTCAAACTCGAAATAATTCCGGTAGTCAGCGTGTGATCAAGCCCGAACGGATTGCCGATCGCAAGCACGCGCTGCCCCACCTCAAGCTTTGACGAATCACCGAACTTCGCGGCGATCATTTTTTCCGGAGGTTGATGCAGCTGCAAAACCGCAATGTCATATTCCTGGTCATAGCCAACTAAACGCGCACTGTAATTCTGGCTGTTCGCGAGCATAATGCTGATCTGTTCATTGCGTGTGACATCCTGAATCACGTGCAGATTGGTCAAAACGATGCCCTTGGCCGCATCAATAATCACCCCGGAACCGGTACCCTCCCGAGGTTTAAGCTGAAATCCTACATCGAAGGGGTCGACCGTAAGGGTAATCGTGGTAATGAACACCACCGCTTCATTGGTGTTCTTATAAACCTGAATGGTACGCTCCTCCTCTTCGGTGCGGGGTGCAGGAGAATCGCTTCCAGCATTGGCCGAGTTGCGTCCGATCGACGGCAACACAACCAGCACTGCGCCGAGCAGTAACGCGATCGACAGCCAAAGATTAATCTTAGTTAATTTTCTCATACCTGCGGCTCCTCATCCTCAAGCGCCTGTTTGTCCTGCTCCGACAGATCCAGCGAAGTCGAAAACTGCCGGATCCGTTCGACTTTAATCACTCCCGGCACCATCTCCAGCGCCCGGGTGATGGCCTCCAGCTGTCGTGCATCGGAGATCGTAAGCTCGAAAGCGTTGATGGCTTTGCTGCTGTCGGTTGTTTTGATCTGTGCGCTGTTTATATTCGCGCCGTTCTCGGTGATCGCGCGCGACATATTGGCGAGCAGCCCCATCTGATCCTGCGAATGCACGGTCAAGCGCACACGCCGCGGAGCCCGCACTTCGCTGTCCCAAACCACATCAACCCGCCGCAGCGGATCCATTTGCAAGGCTTGGGCACAGTCAGCATAGTGCACGGTCACACCGCGCCCCCTTGTTATAAAGCCGACGATCCGATCTCCCGGCAATGGCTCACAACACTTCGCAAAACGGACTAGAATATCATCAAAGCCGCTGACCTTAACCCCAATCTTTTGTCGCGAGGCCTTCGCCGCGCGTTGAAAGAGCTGCTCGAGCGGCGTGACTTCACGCTTAAGCTTCTCTTCTACGTTTACACCCTCGGGCAGCACCATCGCCAAAACTTTAGCGCAAGGGATCTTGCCGTAGCCAATTTCAGCGTACAGGTCACCCTCCGTCTTCATGCCGAAATGCTGCGCGACTTCGCTGATGCGTCCGCTTTTTTCCAGCTTCTTAAGACTAAGTTTGACTTTGCGTAAATCCTTGGTCAGCAGATCCATGCCCACAGCTAACGAGCGCGCACGCTCCTCTGACTTCAAGAAGACGCGAATACGCTGGCGGGCCTTGCTCGACTGCACGAACTTGAGCCAGTCCTTGCTGGGCGTATGCCCTTTAGTGGTCATGATTTCGACCGTGTCGCCGTTCTGCAGCTTGTGCGTCAACGAAACGATCGAGCCGTTAACTCGAGCACCGGTGGTGGTATGACCAACATCGGTGTGCACGGCGTAGGCAAAATCTATCGGAGTAGAGTTGAATGGCAACCTGATCAAATTGCCCTTGGGGGTAAAGACGAAGACCTCCTCAGGGAAGAGCTCGCTCTTTACCGACTGAATGAATTCATCAGGATTCTTTAGGTATTGCTGGCTATCCACTAGGTCCTTGACCCACTGCAGATCGAACCCGGGGGTGGAATCGTCCTCCTTATAACGCCAATGCGCGGCGATACCCTCTTCGGCGATCTTATCCATCTCGGGGGTGCGGATCTGAATTTCGATGCGGTGTCCCTTGGGGCCGATCACCGTGGTATGCAGCGACTGGTACATGTTGGGCTTGGGCATGGCAATATAGTCTTTGAAGCGTTTTGGTACGGGCTTCCACTGCGAGTGAATGATGCCCAAGCTTTCGTAGCAGGCTCGCAGCGACGGCACCAACACGCGAAATCCGAGCAGATCGTAAACGTCTTCGAAGGCCAGGTTATCCTTCTCCATCTTGCGCCAAACCGAATAGAAGTGCTTAGAGCGCCCCTTGACCGACGCTGACACTCCGGCCTCCGAGAGCACACGCTGAATCTCCTTGGTGGTCTCGGCGATATAATCAGCGCGCTGCGACGAGGAGCTGTCAAAATTCTCCTGGATCAACTTGAAGAGCTCCGGACGCAAATAGCGCAAACAAAGATCTTCCAGCTCGGACTTTAGCCACTGAATACCAAGGCGGTTAGCAAGCGGCGCATATATCTCCCGGGTTTCGCGCGCGATACGCCGCTGCTTTTCTTCCGATAAATAGTAAAGCGTGCGCATGTTATGCAGGCGATCACAGAGCTTTACCAGAATCACCCGGATATCCTTGGCCATCGCCACTAGCATCTTACGGAAATTCTCGGCCTGCTTCTCCTCCACCGACTCAAACTCGATACGGGTCAGCTTAGTGACTCCTTGGACGATTTCCGCCACTTCCTCGCCAAACTTTTCCGCAAGCTCCTCCGCATTGACCACGCAATCCTCAATCGTGTCATGCAGCAAGGCGCTTACAACCGAGGGAATATCGAGTTTTAACTGGCAGACCAGCAGCGCCACTTCAACGAGATGCGTTAGATACGGCTCACCGGAGGCGCGCACCTGTCCGCGATGCTTTTGCGCGGCAAATTCGTAGGCTTCGCGAACCGGGGTAAGGTCGGGATTAGGGTGATACTTTTCGATTGCTGAGCAGAGCGATTCAAGCTGCATGGTCTAAGGGAAATCTTTCAACAGAACATGGCTCACAACAAGAACGCCCGCAAAAACGAAAGAGCTTAGATGGTCCGTCCCGGCGGATATTGGAGAACGACGCGCTTAGGAAAATGGCTTCCGCAACAGGAACCACCCGGCTCAAAATCGATCCGGGCTATCTTGCGAACAGGAAACTAGACCGTACTATCGCCGTTCAAATCAGCCCGTCCAGACTCTTCTTCATCATCATCGCCGTCTCCCGAGCTAGCCGCCGGGGGAGCCGGAGTGATAAAAATCGAATCCGCTGTGACCGGAGCTTCCCGCACCGGAACCGGGCGCTCTGCCAAAGCCTTAGCCTGAGCCTCGCGCTCCCGTTCCTTAGCCTCAGCTAATTCTTCCGCGGTCATGTAACGGACCTTGCCGTCTGCGATCTCGCGGAGCGCCATGACGACCGCCTTGTTATCGTAGTCTTCACTGAGCTGACTCTTCGAGCCCCGCAAAAGCTGCTTGGTTCTCTTGGCTGCAAGCAGCACCAAAGAAAAGCGGTTAGTCTCTTTAGTTAAACAATCTTCAACTGTAATACGCGCCATAGTTTTTCCCTGCGTCGGTCTATTCGGGGAGCCGAATTAACACGCCAAACTTAAACCTTTAATGATCCTGAAAGGTTATAGATATTCAGGAAAATATTCAAGCCCTTACGAAAAAAGAGCCGGCTCTCCCTCAGATCAAGCTTGCGGAAGCAACGCTTAGCAGCTGATATCAGCACGAAAAAGGCGCTTTTGCGCCTCAAATAAGATCAGCGGCTAGAGCCACCGCAGCCGTTATCGCCGCTCCCTATCCGGGCTCAAATCATGGGAAGAGACGTATCCGATCCGCCCCTGCATCGACCGGAGCTTAATCCACTCTCCCACCCTAGCTTCTGCCCGCACTCGATCTCCCGGTACTAAATCATACAGCGGTACCGCAAAGCTCGAGGGCTTAGACATGACGGTGGTAGATGCCTCCACCCGAAAATAACGCGCCCCCTCAAATTCCTCGATCGCTACCGGGGCGGGCTCGTCCCGACTCGAAGCTAGCCGTCTGCGCCGCTCCGGCTCACGCCGCTCGAACTCCCGTCTCGGCGGCGGAGGATCTGAAATGGCCCTGGACTCTGTTCTTGCAGCACCGACAGCTTTGGTACGAGCCTGCTCCGATTCGACAGGCCCGGAGGTATTAACGATCTCCTTCGCCTTCGCAACCTTTTCCTGCGACTCCGAGCCAGAGTCAGCTGTTGGCTTCTTATTTTCAACGCGCTGCTTTTGGCCAAGCTGATAATACACAGCGTCCAGGTCCCCCAGCCCCTGGAGCGGGTCCAGCTTTGGAAGCGCGGCGCTATTCAAGCCATCCAGATCTTTTGGCAGCTGCACCACTGCCGCCATCTTAAGCTCGCCTGTCCCTCCCGCTGCGAAGTAGAGATAGCCGAGCCATCCCAAAAGGATCAGACATAGCGCCGCCACAGCTATAATCGCGCGCCTCATCCATCGGGGACCACCCGCATCCTGAGACACAGGTTCGCTTGTGAGGGAGGCAGCTCCTGCTACTTCCGTCGCTCCGCCCTTGGCTTTAAAGACCCAGCCTACCTCCGATTTTAGACTACGGAGTCTGGCCACCCGCTGCTTCAAAGTTTCATCAGAATTGCGGCGAACCTGATTCTCTAGATTCTTGATCTCTAAATCGAGCGTCTCCGATAACAGCTCCTTAGCAGAACCATCGATTTTCCAGGCGCGTTCCAGCAGTACGACGGCCATCACCAGATCTCCGCCCTCTTTTAGGTTCCTGCCAACCTCGGAAAGAAGCTGAGCAGCGAGTTTTAGTACCTGCGGGGAGCTCTCAAGCCGCTTCGACGAAGCGCGCTTTTCACCAAGATCGCGGGTGGCAGAGTCTAGCGGGGCCGCCAGAATACTGCTTGGCACCGCCTTCATTCGCAGCTGCCCCAGCACCCACCATAAGCGCAACGCTACGGAATTATCTCCCGCCGCGATCTGTGTCTCCGCAACCCGGCTGAGCTCAGACCACTGCGACTTCTGCGCTAGAGCTTCGAGCTCTGAAGGTGGCGGTTCTTGGGCAGCGCTCGCTGGAGGAGCAGCAGGCAACGGCTCGCCTGCCGCAGCAGCCGCTCCCTTAGAAGCACCGTCTGCTTCAGCCAGTATCGAGGAGAAGCCGAGATCGAGATTGGGCTTGCCGGAGCTACGAGCGTCTTGTTCTGAATCAGACATAATGCGGTCAATGCAATTGCTTGGTCTCGTCCCAAAGTCCGGCGCATGGCACCTGAGCAGTGCTAAGCAACACTGCTTTCGGGCATTGCTTTAATAATAGTATATATCAATTCCGAGCGACACATTAACTATTAAGGCTGACTTGCGGATCGGGTATCGGGCGGGCTGCGCCCTTTCAATCGTTATTTCTTTGAGCGGCTGCTTAAGGACCGAGCTTAGTCCCGCGCCACTGGACAAAGCCGTAATACAACTGGCGCACACAGCCGCAAAACCGATCGCACTTCAAGTTGTAAGCCCCCCTGAAATATCCGAGCATGCTTTGGTCGGCAATCAATATCTTTTTGTACTCCTGCCCTTTGGAAGTATTCGATTGGCGCGCCCCTTAGACGAGGTGTTTGAGAAAAGTTACCGTGCTTTAAGTCTAGCCGGCTTCCGACCGTTACCCGGCACCCCGGTTAATTCCGGCCATCTGAAGATTACCCTGCGCGCCATTTCGCTAAGCGGCTTTGACCTACTATTCATTCGCCGTGTACACTGCAGTATCACGTTAGATGGCGAGTACATCGACCAACGGGGCACAACTTGGACCACAACCGTCACTCAAGATCAGGGGGAACTAAGGCGCCAGGCATTCGAACCACAGCTACGCCACCTACTGAACAGCTCAATGGACAGGGCGGTAGAACGGCTGTTACGACAGCTGCGACTCACCAGCACGGCTCAGAACGGCTCTGGCGGATGAGCGCCGCCCGCAGAATCTTGCTGCAGCTGCTTTCGCGCTACTTTCGCATTGCGCGCCTCCCTCCCAGCATCCAGGTCGTGAGCTCTTCGCCTACCGAGATCACCTTAGTGACCCAAGGCGACTCTTTGGTGCTGGCGTCAATGATCGATTCTTTCGCAAGACGCTCCGGACTTAAGGGCGCTGCCTACTGCTCTACTGCCTCCGGATTAATCAGACCAGCAGATCGCTCCGCCGATACGCTTTATTGGGTGGCGATTGACGACGAAGCCTCACTCAGCGCAATCCTGCATGAGAGTCCGCAGCATCGTTTCAGCACCCTGAATATTTTTCGCGTGCGCGGACCGGTCAAGAGCACCCCCAAATACCGCATGAGCATGATTAAGCAGCTGGGATTACTGATCGGCTGCCGTTTTTTGTTGATTATCTGCGGAGAGCCGATCGCCCTGAGCCGTCCCGAAGCCCAGACTGGAACCACCCTTATTCGCCAGCTCAAATTAGATTTCTACCGCAATCTAAAGATTGTCCGGGGCAACCCCTTCCAAAACATTGAAGCGCAGGCGCAGGCGGTCCTGGGAGGCAGCGAGTTCGACCGCGAGATCAGAATTGTAGCGGCGCGGCTTGGCAAAACAGAGCGCACCGTGCGAGCCATGGCGCGGCGCGAGTTCTACCGCATGGCCGCCAATCCCCGGCTGCCACTCTACTGGATCGCCGCTCCGCTTTGTAATTTCTTAATCAAGCGTCTGTTCGCTCAAATCAATACCTTTGGGCTGGACAAACTGACCGCCGCGGTTAAAGACGCTACCGTGGTGCTGGTACCCATGCATCGCAGCCACCTTGATTATATTGTTTTGGGGGCCACACTCTACAACTCCAATCTCAACACTCCGGTCGTGGCTGCCGGCGTAAACCTCAACTTCTGGCCATTCGGCTTTCTAATTCGAAGTCTGGGGGGCTACTTCGTAAAGCGCAACGCACGACACGATCGCATCCATGCGTTGTTGCTGAAACGTTACGTAACCTATCTCGTCAAACGCGGGCATCTGCAGGAATTTTTCATCGAAGGCGGACGAAGCCGGAGCGGGAAGATGGCGCAACCTAGAGTCGGATTGTTAGGCACGATCGTATCCGCTTATATACGCGGATTGCGTAAAGACATAATTTTCGTGCCCGTATCAATTACCTATGAAAATGTGATTGAAGACGAAGTATACGGCACAGAGAACACCGGCCGTTCCAAGACCAAGGAGAATCTCGCCTCGCTCTTTCGCGCGCGTGAATTCTTTCGCAAGAAATACGGTGACGTACTGGTGCGCTTTGGACAACCGGTCTCCGTAGCGCGGGTTTACGGGTCGATGATTAGCCCGCAGGCGCCGGAGCGCGACCGGGACAGCCGCGCGGTGGTGCATGCGATCGCTAATCAGCTTACCCGCACGATTCGTGACCAATCTGATATTAGCCTCACCAATCTGGCCTACACTGCATTAATGGCGCAACCGGCATACGGTTTGCCACGGGCGCAGTTGGTGCAGACGGTGCGGGATCTAGCAGCGCTGGCGACGCTAGTCGCCGGCGAGCTTCAGGCCCATCCCCGTTTCACGCCTTCGCTCGAGTTGTTTCTTCAGGGACGCAATACTATTTTGGACGACTTAGTTCGGGGCGGCGTAGTGCAGCTTAAGAGCTCTCTCGGGTCTGATGTTTTTTATATACCCGGCACAAAGCGTTACACCGCAGATTTCTACAAGAACTCCAGTATTCATATTTTCTTTATCCCGGCCCTGCTCTCGGTTCTAGAGTTGACCGGCGCCACGCTGGAAGTGGAGCAGCTCAGACCTTGGTACGAAATATTTTGCCATGACTTTCAACTTTCAACCTGGGAGGAGTTCAGCGTTCTAGCAGCTAAAGTGATCAGGGCCCTGCGAAGTGCAGAGATTGTGATTGAAGGCTCAGGCAAACTAATCTTCAAGGATCGCAACTCCGGCTTTTTTCAACCCGGACTGCTCCAAGGGAACATCCAAGCCCTGCTTTGGACCGAGCAGAATTTGCGCAGCGCGGTGGAAACAAAGGAGGAGGGTCGGGGCATCGGCTCGTGTTCTTACGCCGAGCTAATGCAGCGGCTTCAGAGCGGTTTTCGAGTGGCGATGTACCTGGGTGCCGTCACTCGCACGGAAGCCTCCTCTCAGACTTCCCTTAGCGCCGCACTGGAAACCCTGCGTTCCCGTCAGGTGGTATCCTTTGACGAGGGCGAACTGGCCAATCGGCGCATAACTCTGCTTAAGGCCGATCCAGAGTATGGACATCTGAGCCGGGCAAATGTAGCTATAAGGCAGTGGCAATTGAGCTGCTGCCTGGCCGAATAGGCCTGTATCCGCCACCCTGAACTGGTGGGCCTCCACTCGGGGACCAGGTCAGCTTAGCACCACTCGATCGATTTTTATTGCTTTACCGAGATCCCTTATGAAAACCCATTGGTCCGCCGCTAAAATTGTCACCCTAGCACTAATAGTTGGAGTGCTGGCATTGGCTGGATTGGGTTGCTCAAAAAGCAATACCGGGAGCAGCGCGGGCGGCGCGGCCGGACTAATCGACGCCGACATCGTCAAGCTGGTTCCCGCAGACACCGTCGGCTTTTTGGTTTGGGATACTGCCAGCGACGCTTACGATCGCTATCGCAAGAGCGCCTGGGCCGGAAGCGGCGACAACACTTTCGTTGGCATGCTCGAAAAGAAGATGGGCAGCAACGACACCAGCGCTTTGAATGCGCTGCTTAAGGCCATGCGTACGGCCGGACTAATCCCGAGCACTAAAGATGAAAAGCCGCAGGTCGAGCGGGGTGTTCTTTTTGCCTCGATGTCCGCCGAGAAGAAGAAGGCTGGCCTCGGGTGTTATGCCTTTACCAACGCCAAGGATTTGGGCGCCAAAATATCTGCGCTTGAAAGCGTTCTTAAGTCCGAGAACATTGACGTTAAACGCGGCAAAGTGGCCGGACGTGATGGCCTAATCGCCACCCTACCCGTCCCGGTTGATGATTCCTTCAAACTCAATACCCTTTACATTGTAGGCGCCGACGGCAAATTGGGCGCTGCGACCGATGAAGCTGCGATCGAAGGTCTCTTTGCCGCCCCGGCAGCGGGTGCTCCAGCCAGCGGGCTGCTGGTTTCCCCGCGGCTTCAGCGCATTCGAGCCGCAGCCCAAGCCGACAACTCGCAGTTCGGCGTAGGGTTCCTGGATTTAACGGCGCTTTTCAAAATAGCTCCTCAACTCGCACCCAGCGGTCCCGATACCCCGAAGGTCGATCAGATTCCGGTTGAATCGGTGTACTTTTCACAGAGCATGGACGAATCGCCGCACAGCGTGCTGCTGGTAGCGACAGCTCCAAAGAGCGAAGAACAGCAGCGCTGGTTCGGAGGACTTGAGGGCAAGGGCCTAGGAGATTCAGCTGCCGGCGCCCCCGGCGGAACGGCTGCCTTAATCGGGCTGGATGGCCGATTGCTCGCCAGTATTAAGAGCGCCGCACTGAGCGAGATCTCGCCGCAGGAGCAAGCAGCCTTTAAGGATCAGCTGGCACTTTTGGATCAAATTCAGAGCTTCTCATTGGCGCTGGTGAATGCATCACCTTCTTCCCCTTTCCCAGGATTAGCACTCTCATTCGAAGCTTCTAACCCAACAGCACTCTTCGACACGGTTAAACAGCAGCTTGGTGGAGCCTTAGCCTCCTCCGGCCTGCCGTTAGGAACCTGGTCGGATAAGGAGATCGACGGAGTTAAGATCAGCTTTATCCAGAGTCCAATGGTGGGCTTGGGGGTTTTCATGGGGGTAGCCAAAAATCGGCTGCTGATTACTTCCTCTGAGGAGGGAGCTACCGATCTGATTGGCGCCGTGAAGGACAACAAGAAGTCTCTAGCCGCTCAAGTTCCTGCCAAGTCAAAAGAGCTGCTTTCCGAGAACAAACCAATTCTCGCGGCTTACGGCAATTTTGACAAAATCGCCGCCACGATTGAATCGGTTCAAGGGAACTTGGCCGCCTTCACAGGGGGCGCTAGCGGACTCGACCAAGAGGCCATCAATAACATGCGCAAGATGGGCTCCTTCGCACTCGGAATGAACTTTCAGCAGGGAATCTTCAAAATTCAGAGCAGCTACGACAAGTTAAAGGAATAAATAGCGTTCTAGCCTATTCCCCTTTTTTCCCGCGCCGCTTTGCAGTAGGCCCGCATCTATTGTTAGGTGAATACAGTAGATCGTCTTTTAGAAATCACCAGCAGAATTGAGCATCTTGAGAATGCCGCGGAGTGGATTGCTCGCGAAACGGTAAATACCGACAGCGCGATGTCCCAGACGGGCACCTTAATCTGCGTCATAGCTGAAGACCTGCGCGAAAAGGTTTGCGGGTTAGTGCGGCAGATGGAGGAGATTTTGGACCTAGGCGGCGTCAATTAAGACGCTCGCGGCCCTGCTCTTCCCCCTCCCCCCCAGCGTTAAATCGCTTCTAATTCCTATTCAATAATTTCAAGCAGTTACAATTCCTCTGAAGCATTAGTTCGTTCCACGCGGATATTTGGGGTAGAACTCGCGTTGCGAATGAAATTATGGCTCAAGCAGCTCTTAAAATCTCAAAACTGCCCCCGACTCGGCTCTACGCCATCGAAGGCGGCAAGGCGCCAGTTGTTCAGAACGCCACCGGCATCAAAGCCGAGATCATTCATGTTGGTTTTCTAATCGCCCTACTTCAAGTTATGGACGGTTTCTTGACCTATGTGGGAGTCAAAACCTTCGGTTTGCAGGCCGAAGGCAATGCTCTCATCCGCCTTCTGATGGAGGCCATGGGGCCGGACGCAGCGCTGGTAGTCGTAAAATCGATTGCGCTGATGGTCGTCGCGGCCCTATGCGTCCTAGCACACCGCGTACATTGGCTTACACGCGCCATGAAGTTGGTGGCGGCGGTTTATCTGTGCGCAGCCGTTCTCCCCTGGAGTTATATTCTGATCATGCGTTACAGCCACGGCGGATAATTAGCTCGAGCAGGCTTAACGAGGATTCGGCATTACCCCATTTTTCTCCGATAAAAAGCTGCTTTTCCTACATTTTTGAGATTTGAATTAGATCATAGCACAGACTGGAATCGGTCGGCTGAATAGACTATATTCAACTCATGCATATTACACGATGGGGCGAATACGGAATTCTTTGTTGCTTGTTTATCGCACGCAAGGGAGAAGGCGCCGGTGCCATTGGCGCCTCCGAAATAGCCCAAACCCAGGACATTCCACTTCAGTACGCTCAGCAAATTCTTCACCGGCTTCGTAAGGGCGGGGTAATTCGCAGCGTACGCGGACCGCGCGGCGGATTTTTACTCTCCATGGCCCCGGAAGAGACCACTTTACGGGAGATTTTGAGAGCCGCCGAAGGCGATACCTTTGAGGTGATCTGCGAATCTGATCCGGTCAACCCCGATCGCTGCAGTAGTGACAACTTCTGCGAAATGAAATCGGTGTGGCAGGAACTAAAGCAGTCGATCGACCGGACTCTGGATTCTTACACCCTGGCCTCAGTGCTGGAGCGTCAAAAGAATCCGGATCAAAATGAATTGGTAGATATCCGGCCGCGGCTTGTCCAGTAAGGCTGCGGTTCTACCGTCGACGATGCTACAGATACAGGTATAGTCCTAACAGAGAGATCGAGAGCAAGGTCAGGCCGATGCCGACCTTTTTCATAGTTTTTTGCCTTGCGAGCCGATCCTGCTCGGCGAAATCAACGATTTTTAGAGTTGGCTTAAGCGCCGCCCCAGCATCCACTAAAGGCTCGTGCGCTTCGGGCTTCGGCGCAAAATCCTCCAACATTTCCAGCGCAGTTTGATAGCGGCGCTTTGGATCTAACCGTGTCGCCTTCTCCACGATGCGAATGTATTTCTCCGGAGTACCGAACAATGGATTTTTTGGAAGTTCGAAATTGGTCTTGATCAGGTGTTCGATCGCAGCCATGCCATTCATCTCATAGAGGCGGCGTTTTTCGGCCAATATTTCGTAGAGCATCACCCCTACCGCGTAAATATCGCCGCGATTATCAAAGTGCGAGCTGCGGATATATTCCGGCGGCATATACTGTGCGGTGCCGAGCAGGATGCCGGGACGCGTCAAGTGTGCATATTCGGCCCGCTTCATTAGCCCCAGATCGCTAATCTTAACCGTCCCATCATCGCAACGCAGGACGTTCTCCAATTTAATATCGCGATGCACGATTCCTCGGGAGTGCAGCTCATGCAGGCCGGACAGGAGCTGCACGAAGATCTCGTCTAGCTCCGGGTAGGGAATCTTGCCCGCGCTTACAATCTTCGCCAGATCTTTACCCTGGACGAACTCCATCGTGAAACCGATCGTGCCTTCAAGTTCGACCAGATCGAAAGCTTGGATCAGATTCTTATGATGCAACCCTTGACACACCTCGATTTCTTTTCGAAACCGGAGCATGGTGTGCTCATCGAAGGCTGATTGGTTGATGAGTACTTTGAGCGCGACTTCGACATTGCCGCGCTCGCGATCTCGAACTAGATACACAGAACCCGCGCTCCCGTCTCCGAGATGCCGCACAATTTCAAAGCGGCTGGATAACAGGCTTTGCCTGTCTATTACTGTCGTTCCTGAGTCGCTCATTGCGCTTCCAAATCTGAACCAATGCCGGGCGCCAAAATCCGGTTTTCGGCGCTCCCCTGCCTTAACTATATCGGCATGTTCACCTACTCTCCTAAAGCAATGAAGGCTGCCCGGCGGTAATGAATCCGGCCACTTAAGTGCCGGATTACTTTACTAAGATTGGGATCCGTGTATCCTAGAGGCTCTTATTTATGAACCGCTAGTAACGTAGAAAGCCCCATGCCCCCCTCCTCCGACAGCAAACTCGTACCATTAAAGGCGGCCCCCCTGATCTCGGTCTGCATTCCGGCCTACAACGAACAGGAGAACATCGGCAGGACTATCGATGTAGTAGCAGCTCGGTTGGAGCGCGATCACATTCCATACGAATTCGTGATCGCTAACGACAACAGCAAGGATGGCACCGAGGCCGTCGTACGGGAACGCATGGCGAAGGGCATCCCAATCCGGCTGGTAAACCGCGTGCCGCCGGGGGGCTTTGGCCGCGCCTTGAGATCCTGCTTTGAGCACTTCAGAGGCGATATCGTTGCCGTCGTGATGGCCGATCTATCTGACGATCCTGACGATATTGTGAAGTGTTATCGCAAAATCAACGAGGGCTACGATGCGGTATTCGGGTCACGTTTTATCAAAGGCGCCGTCGTCAAGGACTATCCGTTTGTTAAGCTTTTGGCCAATCGCTTCGGCAATAAATTGATTCAGTTAATGTTTCGCACGCGGCACAATGACCTAACCAACGCCTTTAAGGTTTACCGCGCTGAAGCGCTGCGCTCGATTATGCCGCTTTACTCCTCGCACTTTAATCTGACCATTGAAATTTCCCTGGGCATGCTAATTCGGGGCTTCAATATTGCGGCAGTACCGGTTAATTGGTACGGCCGCACCTGGGGAGTGGCGAATTTCAAGATTAAGACCCTGGGGCGACGATATTTTGCTACGATGTTCAAACTATACGCCGAGCGCATTTTTATTCATGACGATGTAATGGCCGAACATGAAGTAAAATTGCGCGCACTCGGAAGCACGGCTGTCGTGCATGAAACTTTAGCAACTAACATCTCAGATGAAGAAAATTCTAGTAACCGGCGGAGCTGGGTTCGCGGGATCTAACCTAGCGATCCTATTTAAATCTCGTTTTCCCGAAACCCACGTCGTCGCGTTCGACAACCTCAAACGCCGCGGCTCCGAGTTGATTTTGCCGCGCCTGCGGGCAGCCGGAGTAGAATTCGCACACGGAGACGTGCGCGTTAAGGAAGACTTACTCGAGCATGGCGAAGCCGAACTGCTGCTGGACTGTGCTGCAGAACCCTCGGTCATGGCGGGAATTAACGGCGCTCCCAGCTATGTCATAGATACAAACCTTAAGGGCACCTTGAACTGCCTCGAGTATGCGCGGCTTTTTCGTTCCAAAATCATATTCCTGTCCACCAGCCGTGTTTACCCCGTCGCGCAGCTAAATGCTCTGGAGTACGTCGAAGAGGAGACGCGCTTCAATCTGAAATCGAAGCAAAGTGTAGCAGGCGCTTCCTTGAAGGGTATCTCGGAGGACTTCCCGCTGGCCGGGGCCCGCACACTGTATGGCGCCAGCAAGCTCTGCTCTGAGCTGATGCTTCAGGAATATCTCGATAGTTACAAACTGCAGGCCATTATTAATCGCTGCGGTGTGCTCACCGGACCGTGGCAAATGGGCAAAGTCGACCAGGGTGTCGTCGTGTTGTGGGCCGCCAAACACATTTACAACAAGCCGCTTTCCTACATCGGCTTCGGCGGGGCGGGAAAGCAGGTGCGCGACATTCTGCACATCTCCGATTTATTCTCGCTGCTGTTGCTGCAACTTGAGAAGATCGATCAGATAAGCGGCAGAATCTTCAATATTGGCGGCGGAGTGGAGCGCAGCGTCTCACTGGCAGAGCTTACGACGCTTTGCCATGAGATTACTGGGAATGTCGTGCCATTACAGCGCCAGGCAGAGACCCGCGCTGGCGATATTCGCTACTTCGTAACGGACAGCTCACGGGCTCACCTTGAGCTCGGCTGGAAGCCAGCCCACAGCGTTCCCGCCACGATCGAGGAGATTTGCCGCTGGATTAGAGATAACCAAGTTGCTCTTGAGCCGATTTTGGCTTAGCGTTTTTTAGACTCTAGTTTATAGGAGAATGGTTGTGGAAATCGCGTTAGTAACCGGCTCGGCCGGCTTAGTCGGAGCTGCCTCGGCTCGTTTTTTTGCAAGCCAGGGGCTGCAGATCGTGGGTATCGACAACGACATGCGCCAATATTTTTTTGGCCGCGATGCCTCCACTAATTGGGCCCGTGAAAAACTGCAATCGGATTTGAAGGGCTATCGCCATCATGCCGTGGATATCCGGGATCTGCAGGGCTTGGAGCAGGTCTTCTCCGAGTACGGGAAAGACATCAAGGTAATTCTGCATACCGCCGCGCAACCCTCGCACGACTGGGCAGCCAAGGAGCCGATTACCGACTTCACGGTCAACGCCAACGGCACGCTCAATCTTTTGGAGCTCACCCGCAAGCATTGCCCCGAGGCAGTCTTTATTTACACCTCGACCAACAAGGTTTACGGCGACACCCCGAATTCATTGCCGTTAATCGAACTTGAGAAGCGCTGGGAAATTGCTCAGGACCATAAATTTTTTAAATTTGGGATCGATGAGTCTATGAGCATCGATCAAACCAAGCACTCCTTATTCGGGGCCTCCAAAGCCGCCGCCGATATTTTAGTGCAGGAGTACGGCCGGTATTTTGGCATGAAGACCGGCATATTTCGCGGAGGCTGTCTGACCGGTCCGGGACACTCAGGCGCCATGCTGCACGGATTCCTGGCCTATCTGATGAAATGCGCGATCTCGGGCCAGCACTACACAATCTTTGGATATAAGGGCAAGCAGGTACGGGACAACATCCATTGTTACGACCTCGCCAACTGCTTCTATCATTTCTACCGCGCTCCGCGGGTTGCAGAAGTTTACAACATCGGGGGCAGCCGCTTTTCGAACTGCTCGATGATCGAGGCGATCGAGCTTTGCCAGGTCATAACTGGACGCAAGATGAGCTATTCCTACACCGACGACAATCGCATCGGCGATCACATCTGGTGGATTTCAGATGTGAATAAGTTCAACCAGCACTATCCGAATTGGAGCTATAAATACGATCTGAAGGCGATCCTGCAGGAGATTCATGATGAGCTATTGGCGCGCGGGCAGACCCAAGCAGCCGCATAGCTCCGACGCTCTATCGCACTTAACTATGGCACTTAACAATGGCACTTCAACTAACCCGCTGATAGAGGCGCTCCAACCAGCTCCGATCGGCACAAGCATGCCCGCACTCTGCGGAGATCAGAAAATTGGCGGGTTGATAGGCGAGACCTTCACCAAGTTCCGTCAAGCGCGCACGCCCCTGCTGCAGCGCCTCTTCCATATCCGGGGGCGAGAGCGCCGAAAAGGCGCCAGGCACTAGCACCATGCCGTTTTGGAGCGCTGTGCTCCAGCGCTGCCGGTTGTCATCTGCCAATATTGCTTGAAGCGCGGAAGCATTGAGCTTAAATGAGAGCAGATCGATCGAGAGCTCCGGCAAAGCAGACACAAGCTCTGCGCAACAGTGCAGCCCCAGGTAATGCCCTAAACTTCGAAGCTTCGTATGCAAAGCAGACACAGTCTCGAGATAAGCCTCTTTAGACCTGGTCTCCAGTGCGTTCCAGTGGACAAAGCCCGGCTCATCTAACACACATATCACTCCCTTGGCGTAGGGTGAGAGCTGTTCCAGCTGCCAGTCCAGCTCCCGTCCACTCGCCTCAGCGGCGCTTCTAAAGCGCTGCTCGAAGGGCCCTTTTAATTGCTCCGAAAAGAGCGCCAGAGTTAGCGGACCGCAACACTGGGATTTAAGCAGCGGCAGACGACCTGCCACTTTTCGTTTCATTGCAAAAAGCCCCCCTGTCTCGCCGGGCTCATACCCCTGCCACCCGTTCTGCAGAACGCGCTCGGCGCGCGCCAGCATCAATTCGCGGTCGGAGATTGCGGGTAACTCGGGCCAGAAAGGCACTATCCAAGAACGTGCGAAGATGAAATCAACGGCCTCCACTGGATCGAGGAAGGGCAGGCTGCCAACTGCAAAGTGAGAGTAACTTACCCGGAGAATGGAGCTCAGCGATTCACGAACAGCGTCAGCCACAAGGGAGTCAAGTCATAAGCGGGATTCTGTTGAGGATTTCTCCCCGACGACCATTCATCTGGGCCTAATGTCGCCATTAAGCTCAAGCGGCTCACCCGGATGCCGAACGCGGGCAGCGTTCTCCGGTTCAACCTCAAAGAGGTCAACCCGGTATGCTCCTTACTCGGCCTTGCATTGACTGGGGTTTGCCAGGCCGGTGTGTTACCACACCGCCGGTAGGCTCTTACCCTGCCGTTTCACCCTTACTCTACCCTTTTTAAGTTCTCCGAGCCTGCAGCCCTCAAGCACTTAAAAAGGCCCTCAAGAACTTAAAAAGGGTAGAGCGGTTTATTTTCTGTGGCACTTTCCCCCGGTTACCCGGAGCTGCCGTTAGCAGCCAGCCTGCCCTATAAAGTCCCGACTTTCCTCCACCGCGGCTCGAAAGCTGCGGCAGCGGTCGTCAACTTGACTCCCTTCTGGGACGCTTACACTACCACTATTCTACCACAGCCGGGGCATTTTACTACCTTATCGCCACGTAGAATTTGAACCACGGTTTGCGGTCCAACCTGCATATAGCAGCTTCCACACCGCTCCTTTTCGATCTTGGCCACCGGCGAGCCTGGATACTTTTCCCGGACCCGCTCATAGATCTGGATGGCGGCGCTGTCCACGAGCTTCACGATCTCAGTTTTGGCCGCCAACTTTTCGCCTTCGCGGATCTCTAGGGTTTTTAATGTTTCAAGCGCTTCAGCGGCGAATTCCGAGGCCCGCTCTGTCAGACTTTTTAGATGTGCAGAAATCTGGGCCAGATCTTGGTCCAGCTTCTCTAGATCTTCAAGCTGCTTAATCAAGAGATCCTCATGTGAATCCAGCTGTTGTGCCGAGTGCTCTATTTCCCGCTCCGCAGCCTGCTGCAGCTTGTAGTTGTTCAGGGTCGTCAGAGCTTTACGGCGCTGGGTGAGCTTTTCTCGCTCTTCCTTCAAACTTTTTTCATCGCGCGCGTAACGAGTCCGCCGCTCCTCGATAATCTTGTGGCGGCTCAGCCGCTCCGCCTCACTCTTTTTAATGGCTGCGGCGAACTCCTTTTCCTGCGCTTCGATTTTTTTTCGTTCAACCTGGATGGAAGCCAGTACGGCGTCAATTTGGCTTAGGTTTTGGAGTTTAGTGGCTAGTTCCGGTTTTTCATCAGACATGCTCCCCTATTATTGAGGATCTGCAGCAAAATACAACGTGTAGCATCAAATTAGCGCATTATTGACAGGGAAAGCCCCCGCCAATAATCTGCCAAGCAGCATCTGCGCACTTCTCCAGCCGCACCACTCGAGGGCGGTAGGCCTAGTGCGCCTTGCGGCCCTGTAGCTCAGTTGGTTAGAGCAGCCGGCTCATAACCGGTTGGTCGCTGGTTCAAGTCCAGCCGGGGCCATATATCTGGCATTTTTGCTGACGCAAAAATCGCCCGGCCTGATATCTGGCATTTTTGCTGACGCAAAAATCGCCCGGCCTGATATCTAGGAGCTCGGATCCTCGCTGGCCCAGGCTCCAGGAAAGGCATTCCGCCGGCAAAACGTCTCTCCTGACGATTTGATCTGTCATCGCTGTGCGAGCTGCGCAACCTAGCAGACTCCCTTCAGGGCGCTCTAGCCCCACCCCCAGCCGAAAGTCCAGGCTACGTTCACCCGCTTCCACCAAAAATTGCAGTACACCGCTCTTTTGTTATACCATCGCGCCCCATGGGTTTTAGTTGCGGCATCATCGGTCTTCCTAACGTCGGTAAATCGACGATCTTTAACGCTCTCACGTCGGCCAAGGCCGCGTCAGCGAACTTCCCCTTTTGCACCATCGAACCCAACACCGGTGCAGTACCGGTCCCCGATCCGCGCCTGGAGGTGCTTTCAGAGATCTGCAAATCAGAGAAGATTATCCCGACTCAAATTCTTTTCGTGGATATCGCCGGGCTGATTCGAGGCGCATCAAAAGGCGAAGGACTCGGCAACCAATTTCTCGGTCATATTCGAGGGGTCGATGCCGTAGCACACATTGTACGCTGCTTTGATGATCCCAATATCATTCACGTCGAGGGCAGCGTCGATCCGCTCCGCGACATCGAAACCATCGACACTGAGCTAATCTTGGCTGACCTAGACTCAGTACAGAAACAGTTCACTAAGTTCGAAAAGGTCGCAAAAAGCGGTGATAAGACAGCCAAAGCTATAATGGAGGTCTTAACTCCACTGGAAAAACATCTCTCCTCGGGTAAACCCGCCCGTTCCTACAGCGGCCCAGGCTCCGACGAGGCTAAAAGTGAAGTGTTCTCCACCCTCCTCACCTCCAAGCCAACTTTGTTCGTCGGCAACATTGCAGAAGATCAGCTCCACACGGAACCGAATATTAACGCACCGGTGACTGCGCTAGACCGCCTGGCTAAGTATGCCCATGAAAATGGCGCGGGGCTGGTGACGATTTGCGGCAAGATCGAGTCCGAGATCGCGGAGCTTCCGCGCGAGGAGCGCCGCGCTTATCTGGATGAGCTTGGATTTAAGCAATCGGGACTAGATCAATTAACCTTGGCTGGATACAAATTATTAGAATTGATCACGTTTTTTACGGCCGGCCCAAAAGAAACACATGCCTGGACCGCAAAACGTGGAACCCTGGCTCCCCAATGCGCAGGCAAGATTCATTCCGATTTCGAAAAGGGCTTTATCCGGGCCGAAGTAATTAGTTACGAAGACTACGTCCCGGCCGGAGGCGAGGTAAAAGCGCGAGAGCTAGGAAAACTGCGCGTTGAGGGTAAAGAGTACCAGATGCAGGATGGGGATATAGTTCATTTTCGCTTCAACGTCTGAACTCGGCCGCTCTGACCTCGCAGCGATCTGAGCCCTGCACCGTACTTATCTTAGTTTCTTATCTTAATCCGATGGAAATTCTTAAGTTAGCAGGCCGGCCGGCCGTTCGAGCATTGCATCGACCTTCTTAGCCAGTTCATCCCGCGAAATCGGCTTGGCAAGGAATCCGTCCATTCCTGCCTCGTAGCAGCGCTTCGCATCCTCTTCCGTTACGCTGGCAGAGAGCGCAATCACCGGCACATGGTTCTTGGTTTGACGCTCCAGCGCCCTTAACTGGCGCGTCGCTTCCAGCCCATCCATTAAAGGCATATTAATATCCATCAGCACTAGATCAACCTTAAGACTTCGCAACGTGTCCAGGCATTCGATCCCATTATTCGCCACCAAGACTTTGTAGCCTCTCTTTTCCAGGATGCGTTTGGCCAACGCCTGGTTAACGGCCTGATCTTCGACCACCAAAACTGTCCGAAGATTGTCAGCCGCACGGGGTGGCGCCGGCTTGGTGTAGGTCTGCGCAAAATCGATCGCATTGGAGCGGGCCGGCACGATACTCAGGTCGCGCTCTACGGAGATAGAAACTTTGAAGATACTCCCCACCCCGACCTGGCTGCTTACTGAAACGTCTCCGTGCATAGCCTCCACTAATCGCGAAACAATCGCTAATCCCAAGCCGCTACCGCCAAAATTCAGCCGCGGATCCTTGATCTGCTTGAATGGCTTAAAAATGAGCTCCAGCTGTTCCGCGGGAATTCCAATGCCGTTGTCTTCCACGGCGAGCATCAATTGCACCTGCGTATTCGTTTCGGCTTCGGCTTCAACGCTCTCGATGCTCAAGCGCACCGTGCCGCCTTGCGCTGTAGCTTTGTGCGCATTTCCAATTAGATTCACCAAGATCTGCGAAATTCGCCCCACATCGCCAATCAAATGATCAGGGACACTCGGACTAATGCGATGCTCCAACGCCACCCCTTTAGATTTAAAGGAATGCTCGAAGATCTTCATTGTCCGGCTGATAAAATCCCGCAGCGTAAATTTCGTCGGATGTAATGTAATGCGTGACACCTCGAATTTGGAGAAATCCAAAATGTCATTGATAATGGAGAGGAGCGAATCCCCCGCGTTCTTGACCGTATTCAACAGGTCACGCTGTTCCGCGTCGAGCGAGGTATCTAAGATTTCATCCGTCATGCCCAAAATTGCATGCAGCGGCGTTCGCAGCTCATGGCTCATATTAGCAACAAAGAGCGACTTCGCCTTATCAGCAGCTTCGGCGCGATCCTTGGCTTGCCTTAACGATTTGTCGCGCTCATTCAGCTGCTCGAGCATCACGTTGAAAGCCTGAATCAACTCATTAACTTCATTATCATCAGTGGAGTCGAGGCGCAGGGAAAAATCATTGGTTTCGGAGACGGTGTGAGCGGCTAAGCGCAATTTCCTGATCGGGTTAATCACCCAAAGCTCTAACTTGTGTCGAAAGAATACTGCGACCAGAATTGAAAGCACCAACACGCCAAATGTCAGGGCGAGGATCCAAGCAAGCTGCTGGTACAAGGAATTGGGACTGACCTGAATCAACACCGAGCCCACGATCTCGCCATCTAAGGTAACCGGCTCGCGATAATTGAACGAATCCCAGGTCCAGATTGCATGCGACAACTGCGGTAATGCACGTTGTACAGGCTGGGTGATCGGAACTCCGAACTCGGCCAGGGACTTCCCCTGAGGATCCAACAGTGCGGCATAGCGGATTGAATCCCGTTCGTGCAGCGCGGCCAAGACGCGCTCCGCCGCCTCACGGTCGTTAAATGCCAGCGCCGCGCGCGATGTGCTCGCCACAATCGCGGTGATCGACCGAATCTCTTGCTTAAAGTAACGCAGCGAAGAAGATAAAGTCACCAGCAAGAACCCGAATAAGCAGGTTAGCACGGTGATGGTAATCGCCAACAAAAATACCCGACTCAAATGTTCGGTAAGAGAATTACTGCCAGGGCGATTGGCGGGTGTGATTTTCTGCACGCTTGAACACCAAGATCGGATTACGAACTTTCGAATGCACGATCAATCAAACAATAAAAACTTACCCGTAATCGTACGCTTAGCCAAGCTCAAAGCCCAAATAGTTCTACGAAATGTTAACGACGTAAACCGAGCGCTGCTGCAATCAGGCCGACTTCTTTTCGACCTCGAGAATCAGCGCCGACTGCCCTGCAATAAGGGCGCTAGATCGAAGCCGTTTCCGCTCTGTCAGCTGCACCAGCAGGGCCTCTAATTGCCGAGGCTCAACCGGCTTTGACAGATAGCCATCCATGCCGCTAGCCATACAGCGCTTTTGATCGTCTTTCATCACAAGCGCGCTGAGCGCATAGATACAGACCTGTCGATTGTCCCCCAGTTCGATCGAGCGAATTTGCCTGGTGACTTCCAGCCCGTTCATTCCGGGAAGTTGAATGTCCATTAGGATTAGGTCGAATCGGCCTTTTTCCAATCTTTTTAGACATTCCTCAGCTGAATGGGAGACGGCGACCCGGTGTCCGAGGTTGGTGAGGAGTCGTTTGGTGAGAGAGGCGCTCACATAACTATCTTCGACGACCAGAACATCAAGACCTCCAGCGCACAGCTGCGAATTTTTGGCGGGAATGCGCGCACCCGCCGGCAGGGTAAGATGCAGGGCCTCTGAAAAAGGCTGGACTGGGATGAACATCCTTAAACTAGAAGATTGGCTGGAGGATCTATGAATGACCAACTCGGCTTCGGTCGACACAGCAGCAGCCGCCGATCTCAAAGCTCCAGGGATCTCGCTCACAGCTCCGTCCGCGAACACCCGCAACACGATCCTAAAGCCGTCTATAACTCGGTGCTTAATTTTAATACGCACTTTCTTTCGCGGAGCGGCGTCTAATATGGTCTCGAAAAAGGCACTAAACAGGCGCAGGAGGGCCTGCCGGTCAGCAACAATCCCGTCTGGGACAGAGTCGTCAACGCGACAGCTGAGCTTAACTCCACGCACGCCGGCACGTAGTTCAAAAACCTCAAAAACTCGCGACAACATTCCGCGCAGCGCAAACGGGGCCGTTGCGGCTTCACCATCTACTGGCCCGGATGGCTGCTGCGGCACACCATACACCTCCTGCATCGCGTCCAGGATGGGAAGATTTTCATCCTGCGCAGGCTTCCGCTCCAATAGCGGAGCCAGTCCTGGAAAGTGTTCCAGAAGTGCCGCAACTTCCGCTGTCGATGCAGATGTTTGGATTGAGCTGTCCGCCAGCAATATCGTTGCGATCTCGTCAATTTGGGGGAGATATGTACGACCGACTCCATCTGGCCGCGCCTCCACTGTCAGCAAAGGTCGCACTGGCTCTGGAAGTTGGAGCGACCCATCCCTGATTCCATCAATGCGCAGACGTAGCAGCACGCCTGGATTTCCCTGTACATGCGAGCACTCGCAAACCTCTCCGAGCAGCTCAAACCCCAAACTTTCCTGGTAAAACGACTTTACGCGGGGGTGCACTACAATGATCCAATCCTGTACGCTAAGCCGAAGGCACCAATGAAATAGCGCTCTCAGGAGTCCCGCACCAACAATGCTGGTATTACCCAATCCGCTCTTTGGCGCAGGCGTCGCGTGACAACAAGCAAACTTCGTGCTCTCCAAAACCCGGCGTCCTAACCGCCGCAACTCTCGAAGTTTCTCCGGATAAATTGGATCACAAGGCAGACCCGCCGCTCCGTCCAGCTGGGCAGTGGCTGTGCCCACCACGCGCTTATCTTGCAATGTCACGAAGGTCGTGGACACCGGCAAGAAATCCCTTAGAAAGACCCTTAAGCCCGAGCGACGGGGCGACATTAACCCACTGCGACAATACTCATCGTGCACTAAATGAAGCGCCTGATAAAAATCGGAGAAATTTCGTACGGGGACAATTTTCAAGGAACTGGGCATAGCGCTTACCACACCACAGGCAATTAACAATTATCAAAAAAATTTGGTCAGAGATCCGTTTTCGTCCGGATGGGTAAGGTTGGACTAAGATACTATTTAGTGCCGACGATGACTCCGTGATCCCGCGGAAGACTTTTTCTCTCTAAAATTTCAAAACCTGCCTCACAAAAAGCTGTACATGCTGCCGCCACTTATTGCGCATGCCGCGCCGATTATTCTTTACTGGAAAATACGGAGAATCTAAAGCGGCAGCGGCTATTTTAAAGATAGCGTGGTTCTGCGTAATAAAAAAACGATTCCGTAACGCAGGCTCAGCGGGAGAATTTGCGAATTGGACACATCTCGAAGTCTGCAGTTGCGTAGGCATGGGAAAAAGCTTTTACCCTATTTTCATATTGCAACAAAAGTTCGCGCCGGGATTTTACTAGATACATTCCAACAAAAATGTGGTTTCAGTGTCGACCCAGCAGCACCGCTGCCTTTATTCGGAAGCCGGCGTAAACGTCGTTTGGAGCGCACAGGTGAATGGCGTTAACAATTCGCAGCCGAGTAAAAAGAAGTTAGTATCATCCGAACGAAGGGAGCTGCTTGTCCGGCTAGACTCTAGTTATCAGCCGATAACCCTGACGCCTCACGGCCTCAATCAGAACCGTCGTCGCTAAAAGTTTTTTTCGAAGCCGCACGATAAAGACATCGATTACACGTGAGGACTTGGCGCTGCCTCGACTGGGGAGTGTCGCAATGAGCTCCGCCCGCGAAACGCATTTACCTGAGCGCAGTGCTAACAGCATCAGAATCTCCAGCTCCGATGGACTCAATGCGATTTGGCCGGAAGAAGAATAGACTATCGATTGAAACACATCGATTTGCAGGTCTCCAATTTTAAGGTAGTTAGGTCCATTATGAGGCCGGACGCGGCGGAAACGCCTGCAAAGTAGAATAATCTTCGTGCCCAGCAGACTCGGAGAATAACTCTTCAGGACATAATCGTCGGCCCCCTGCTCTAGACACTTCTGAATATCATTCTCTTCAGCGGTGCTACTGTAGACGATAATTGGAAGGGAAGCGGTGTGGGGATTTGCGCGCAGCTCGCGGCAAGACTCCGTGCACGATTGCCCAGGCACGTTATCAACTACAACCATCGCCGGTTTGTAATGCTCGGCCGTGCTAAGCAGCTCTGTCCCGTGTTGGATCCAACGAACTTCAAAACCTTGAGCAGCAAGTACGTTCCGAACAACGGTGCCACAGGTGATTTCGTCTTCAAGCAGAAGCACCTTAATGGGAGCACTAATCAAACGTGGTAAATCTGCCACTGAACCGGCCTACCCCAAAAACTTAGACACGACGTGACGTAACTCGCTATTCACAAAAATCTAGCAGAAAGTAAGCCAATCTGCGAGAAGGTATCACTAATTGCGGTGACCTGCAGCAATTTTTTAGGCTACAGATCTAGTCACTCGACTATCCAAGTCCGTATCTTCCGGGCGCTATAATGCCTCCAGGATCGACTGCTGCCTTAAGCCGGCCGAGAAAGTCAGCAGCAGCGGGGTTCCGGTTTTGCAAGAATGCTGCCTTGGCAGGATCGCTGCTCGCCCGATAGGGCGTAAAACCAGCGGCAAAATAACCGTTTACCAAGGTCTCGTAACAGCGATCAGCAGCCTCTGTTTGCCGGGTGTTTTGGGGGTCAAAGAATAATCCCACCGTGCAAACAGCCGTGCGTTCTGTGGGAACGGAAACAGTCGTGTTAAAATCAAAGCCAAACTTGGCGTGCATTTCTCGCGATAATCGCAGGAACTCCGCCATGCAATCCGCGGTCAAAGGCACCACAGGGGAGCACCAAGCAACCCCGCATTTGTCACGCACCGGATTGCGATTAGTTTCAGGCGCGGGCTCTCTCTTCATCCAGTAAGTTCCGAGCATTGGTCCCTCGTTAGGACGCCCCAGGAGCAGATCGAACAGTGCAAGTCGCGGCTCGATTCGATGCCCCATCACATACTGATACAGACGGGGAAAGCGTCCGGCGGAGCGTGCCAAGCCCGCAGAAATAAACCTTACTGAGGCATGTTTACCAAGACGCTTCTTAATATATCTTAGCTCGGGTTTGATAATCTCCTTGCGCCCCCACATCCCGCCAATGCCGTTCCACGCATGAATTTTCCATTTACGCATCAAGCTCGCACGGGACGCAGCCGACAGTGCAGGACCAGAGTCTCCCGCACTGAAAGGAAATTGCTGGAAGGAACACAACACTCGCATTTCGTTAGCGATATGAAGCGATCCCTCCAGATAGCCCTCCATCTTAATCTCCCTAATCGCATCGATTGATCGAATCAGAGATCGATCGTCGGAAAAATTTAGATTCAATGCCCCAAGATGCTGCGGCTTGGGCAGCAGCCAAACCCCCATCTTTGTTACGATTCCTAAGTTGGATTGACTAAAAAGCCCGTCGAGAAAAGGCCCCACGCCCCATTTATGAAGATAGGTCGAGCGCGAGTTTTCAAATTGTCCGAATCCTGTCGCCAGCAGCTCTCCGTTAGGCAAAACGACCTCTAATCCGGCAAAGCTTTGAAAATGATCAGCATAGTGTGTAAATCCGTACCCACGTTCTAATGTGTTCGCAATCACACTGGCTGTCGGAGCGGAGCCGGTTACGTCGGAGAAAAGATGCGGAGCGTGCTGCTCCAGGTAAACACTTAAATCCAGCTGCGTTACTCCGGGTTCGACAACTGCAACGCCCAGCACCGGATCGATTCCCAGAATCTTGTTCATCCGGCTTAAGTCCACCACCACGTTATGCGCGGAAGAGGGACAGGCCGACCCGTACCCCCAGTTCCGTCCACCACTTACAGGATAAAGCGGGATGCCGTGCGTGGCCGCGATTGAGACAATGCCTTGAACCTCCACCGCGTTATGCGGGAAGACCGCCGCGCTAACAATTTGGGTACGGCTTCCGGTATCCGCAGTGTATGGGGCGAGCGCCGCCGACTCCCGCAGCACCCTCTCCTGCCCCAATAGCGCGCCAAGTTTTGTTAACGCTATTAACAAATTTGCAGGACTGCTCTGTGTTGCCTCCGCTGTGTTAATCATAGTAGTGCTCATATGGTTTGAGACGGTTGAACTGCAAGGGACGTATGCCACTACTCCTAAGCAGAATCAAATCGGCCTACATCTAGCCGTCTAGCGACCCCCTGCAAGCGGAAGCTTGGAAGCGAGCCGCGGTAGATGCGCCTTTTGGACATTTGGTAGAAGCATGAAGAAGATCCTGTTTGCTCCACTGCTCACCGTTCTCTTAATCACTCACCTCGCCCAAGCTGAGGAGCTTTTCGGCGCAGCCGGAACACCCGCCCCGCTGCCTCCTGATCTACGTGAAGTCGGACTGGAAAAACTGCTCAATTTGGACCTGATCGTTACCTCCCCGGGGAGGAAGGAGCAGGCGCTCTCCGATGTGGCATCAGCGACTTTTGTTATTTCGCAGGAAGACATTGCACGCTCGGGCGCCACTCATGTCGCCGAGCTGCTGCGGTTTGTGCCGGGGGTGAATGTGGCGCGTCTCTCTTCAGGACATTGGGCCGTGAGCGCGCGTGGCTTTAATCAATTATTTGCAAATAAGCTCCTGGTCTTGATCGATGGAGTCAGCGTTTTCTCTCCCACCACCAACGGAGTCTATTGGGAAACCATCGATCTGCCCCTGCCCGACATTGAGCGAATCGAGGTGGTTAGAGGGCCGGGAGGCTCGCTCTGGGGTTCAAATGCAGTCAACGGCGTAATTAATATCATTACCAAACACGCGTCACAAACCCATGGCACCCTTCTATCGGGGGGTGGCGGCACACACGAAGAAGGTTTTGGCTTGGTCCGGCAAGGTGGAAGACTCGGAGAGGACAGCGATTATCGCATTTTTGGGAAATACTCCTCGCGCGCATCGAATCGCACTCCCGAGGACAAAAGCGCATTAGATGACTGGTCCAGTGGGGCCATGGGATTTCGCCTTGATTCGGCGCTTGAGTCCGGCAGAAACATCTCGGTACAGGCCAATGCCTCGCAGCAAGATGAGAATTATCAACCTCTCACGCCAACCTTAGACCCTCCCTATATGGATGCCGAAAAATTTCGGGATGATGGCACCTGGAAAAGCGCCACGGCCTTGACCCAGTGGCAGGAGCAGCTAAGCCCGGACTCGGACCTCAGCGCGAACTTGAGTTTTCTTTACAAAGAGCGTGCTAGCCGTTTTGTAACATTCGACTACCAAGTCTATACCCTAGAGATTCAACATCATTATCGTGCCGGCGGCATTCACGATCTTGTCTACGGTGCCGGCTATCGCGCTTTTGCGAATTCGGCCGAGGGATCAGTAGGGCACGAGGTGGACCCCTCAGGCCGCACCACGGATCTCTACACGGGCTTTCTGCAAGATGAGATTACCGTCGTACCGGAACGCTTCAAGCTTATCGTGGGATCCAAATTTGAGCATAATGACCACACCGGGATGGAGATAATGCCTACTATTCGCGGGCTATACACTCCTAATCGGAGCACCACCTTTTGGACAGCAGCTTCGCGCGCGATCGCATCACCAGCCATTTTCTTTGAGGACACGAGGATCCCTGTGGCGGGATTCCCTGCTCCGGGCGCCCCGCTTACTGCAGTCGCAGAAATAGTAGGCAATCCCGATCTTGCTTCGGAGCGGCTTCTCGAGTACGAGATCGGGGCTCGGCAGGATATCGACGCCTCTCTCTACCTAGATTTGTCTGCTTTTTATGCTAGCCACGACAACATTTTTGGACAGGAAGCGGGCGATCCGTTTGTGGCCAATTATGCGGATTCAGGACGACCCGCTCTAATCATACCGCTGATCTTCGGAAATACTCTGGAAGGACAATCTTATGGGGTAGAAGCAGCCCTCAATTGGAAAGCGCGATCCAATTGGACCTTAGCTGCCAGCTACACATTCTTCGATGTCGACATATCACTCGCAGGTGGTCAGGACACCGCCAACCGTGATCTGATTGAGGGCGGCTCCCCGCAACATCAAGCTACTTTTTCTTCTTCAGTTGATCTAAGCAATCGATGGAGCTTGTACTCGGCGGTTCGCTATGTGGACGAGCTGGGCTACGGGAACATCAATGGATATTTGGACGCGGACGTTAAGCTGGCCTGGTAGCCGCGCCCGCATCTTGAGTTGAGTATAGTTGGACAAAACCTGCTGCATGATGCCCATACAGAATTCCAAGCCAATCTGTTCGGTCCTCCCCGGACAGGACTGGAACGAGCGGTGTATGCTGCAGCGAGTCTGTCCTTTTAGACCGAGGAAGTTGTGCTATTGCACGGCGACTAGGCACCGCCCGAGCAATCTGCAGCTGTTTGAGCAGGAGTTCTAAGGGAAAGATGTTAGATACTGGAATTAAAGGGGGGCTGTCTTGGTTAATCTGGTCGCGGAGCGTCTCTGGTTTGCTGGCCCTGCTGCTCTATTGCTTCCCCGCGCCTAGCTCCGCCAACCCTTTGCCTGAGCGCAAAGAGATCGACGATCGTCCTCATCGCATCAAAGCTGCGATCGTTTTTAATGTGATGAAGTTCATCCGCTGGCCCCAGGAATCCAAAAATGCAGGCCAACCCTTTAATCTCTGCGTGGTGGGCACCCAAGATCGAGTCTCGCGATACTTTGCCGAAACATTTCGCGGTCAAACGGTCCGCGGCCGCCCGATTTCGTTGATCGAAATCTCCGATGGCGAGCTCGAAAATTCCAAGTATGGCCCGTGCCAAACCATTTACATCTCACGCCACCTCCCTAGTGAACTAAGGCAAAAAGTTACTCAACTGCTGAGTCAAAACATGGGGATACTGACAATTTGCGAGGTCGAGGCCCCCGGACCGTCTGACTGCATGCTCCAAATATACGAATCAGGGAACAAGGCCAAGCTGGCCCTGGATAGCTCCCGCATAAATCAAATGCAGCTTGCACTTAGCTCCGAGCTTCTTTCCCTAGCCGTCGATGTCTCACACCCAGAAAGGAGCGAATAGTCGCCATGGCACGTATTTTATTCATCAGCGAAGCGATGACATTAACCCATGTGGTACGCTCGCATGTGTTAGGCTCTCACCTTGCCCAACAGGGACATGCGGTGACGCTGGCCGCTGGAAAATACTTTGACCGTCTATTCAAAACATTTCCCGGCGAGCGGCGAGATTTGCGATCCTCCCGTCATCCCGCGGATTTTCGCACGATTCTCGGCAAGGGTGGAGTCATCTTTGACTACGAAGTGCTCTCAGGTTTTTTGAGCGAAGAGCTCCAGCTATTCAAAGAGCTCAAGCCCGACTTGGTGGTCGGAGATTTGCGTCCGTCGCTGGCCGTCAGCACTCGACTTGCGGCGCTCCCGTTAATTACCATTACGAACGCTTATTGGAGCAGACATCTCCGTGGTCAATATTTTCCCCCACCCTGCCTTGACGCTGTGGCTGGACTCAATTTAGGGAGATTGGGGGGCCCCGCCGTTCTCATGGCCCTCAAGCTGCTCAACGCAGCGATCCTCCCGGGAGTCCTGAAGGCGCAGGGGGCGGGACTTAACCGTCTCCGGCTGGAGCATCGACTTGATCCGTTTGAGCATTATCTGGACGGCTTCACCTTTGGTGATGAGATTTGCTTTACTGACGCACAGGAACTTTTTCCGCTGCAAAATGCTCCCGCAAATCACAACTTTATTGGTCCGATTTCATGGTCACCGAGCGTAAACCTGCCTCCCTGGTGGGAGGAGGTGCGCACGCGAAGGCCTCTGATCTATGTGAACCTCGGTTCCTCGGGCGATGCCCGCGCCCTGGCGCTGGTCCTCGATACTCTGGCCGGGTTTGACTGCACAGTGGCCGCTGCCAGCTCTGGCACACCATTAAAGCTGGGCCGCAGCAGCAACATTCACCTGGCTGACTACCTTCCGGGCGACGAAATTTTGAAGTCCGCAACCTTGGCGATCTGTAATGGCGGCAGCCCGGCCTGCTACCAGGCGCTGTCGAAGGGAGTACCTATCATCGCTATCCCGACCAATATGGATCAGCTGCTCTTTTCGCACTGCCTGCAGAAGCATGGGTTCGGGATAAGCTTGCGGTCCGATACGCTCCGACCGTCACAAATACGGAGTGCAATTTCGAGGCTGCTACGAAACGGGGCACGCGACCGCTATCGCACCCTAGCGGCGCACCTCAGCGCCTGTGAACCAGAACGCCAATTTCAACGAATTGCGCAGCGACTCCTGTCAAGTTCCACCTTAACTGCACCAGAGAACTCGGAAGAATGGAGGAAACAGCATGCCGGTTAGTGACTATGAGCGCTGCGATCTTTGTCAGGAACAATGCGGTTTTGATCGCGCCCAGGAGGTACGCCGCGTCAATTGCCATGTGCGTAGCCACCGCCAAGACATTTTCACAGTTTGGCGCTGTCCCAGCTGCAGCAGCCTGCATTCCAAGGAAGCGGTCGATTTAGCCAAGTACTACGCCGACTACCCGTTAAAGAAACACAAGCCTACTATTCACACCCATATTGCCTATCGTAATCGCCATCGCTTGCTGAAGCGCTGGGGCCTCGGCGCTAATAACTCGATTTTAGATTTCGGCTGCGGCACCGGACTTTTCGTGAAATACATGCGACAGCGCGGATACCAGGTTAGCGGATTTGATGCTTTCGTCCCGGAATTTTCCGACTCTCAAGCTCTGGCTCGTAACTATGACGCGGTTCTTTCCTTCGACGTAATCGAGCACCTTGATCGTCCCGCCGAGCTTTTCCAACAGCTCTTTGATCTAACTGCCCCGGGAGGACTGCTAGTAGTCGGAACCCCCGATGCCTCCGGCTTGGACCTGGGGGCCAAAATCCCTCCCGTGGAGCTCTCTCAACCCTTCCACCGGCACATTCTCTCGGAGCAAGCACTAATTCAGATCGCAAAACGCTTCGATCTTATCCCTGAATTTGCGTTCAGACGTTCCTATTTCGACTCCTTGATTCCAACCGTAAATATGCGCTTTATGTGGGCGTATCTGAATGCTTCCGGGGGCATGCTGGACTCCATGGTCGAACCAATTAATTGGGGACGCGTTTTACGCTCTCCGCGGTTAATTTTCTATGCCTTGGCGGGATACTTTTTGTACGAACCTGGGAACATGATCATTGCGTTTCGAAAGCCGCACGCTGAAGCTCTCGAGGTTCGACGCGCTGGCAATCAATAGGGCGGCTTTTCAATCAAGCAAAGCCCGAATTCTCTGAATCCGCTTATTAATCGGCGGATGGGTAGACCAAATCGAATCTCGATTGGCATCAGTCAGCTTCCTGGTCGGACTCACGATATAGAGATGCTCCGTGGCCCGATTGGCAGCCTCCAACGGATCAGGATCGGAAGAGAGTTTGAGCAGTGCCGTCACCAGGCCGTTGGGATTACGCGTCAAACGAACCGAGGTGGCGTCAGCAAGAAACTCGCGCTGTCGGGAGACCGCCAGCTGCACGAGCTTGGCGACCACCGGAGCGAGCAATGCGAGCGCCAGGGCCAGCACCAGAAATACTACTTGAGCAGCTCCGCCCGACTTTCGATCCGAACGACCGCGCGGTCCTCCGAAGCGCAGAGCCCGCCAGAAAAAATCACACAGCAAGACAATCGCACCGGCGAGCACAGCCGTGATCATCATTAAACGGATGTCATAATTTACAATGTGCCCAAATTCATGAGCAATCACTGCCTGGAGCTCTTCCCGATTGAGCTTGCTGCGGAGCCCCGTGGTAACAGCTATAGCTGCATGGCGCGGGTCCCGCCCGGTGGCAAAGGCATTCGGCGCGCTGTCATCGATTAGATATATTTTGGGCGGTGCAACCCCTGCCGCGATCGCGATCTCCTCAACCACATTTTGCAGTTCTCGGTCGTCCGCCGGGTTTAAGGGGGTTGCGCCCGACACGGCCATGACGATCGAAGCCCCCTTGTAGTACCCGATCAACGCACCAAAACCGCCCAAGGCTACAGCCAGCAGCGCCCCCCCAATCATCGCCGCAGGACTCACCTGGCCCAGCAGGGCTGTCGGAATGACTGCACCGGCCAGCGCCGCGAGCCCCAGCATAGCCACCACCAAGAACCCAGAGCGGCGCTTGTTAGCGGCAATTAAGGTCTGAAAGGTGGCAGGAGCGAGGGTCGGCTGATTCATCAGCTGCTTTTGATTTAAGAAGGCACCAGGGTCACCCGATGGACGCCTGCTTAGAAACTAACTCTGGGCGCCTCCTGCACCGCCTGCTTTTCGGCCTCCGCTAACTGATAGAAGGTAGCGGGCTTGAAATTAAATGATCCTGCCAGCAAGTTCGCCGGAAAGCTCTGGATCGCGGCATTGTAGACGCCGACCGAATCATTGTAGTGCTGCCTTGAAAATCCGATCCGATTCTCAGTTGAACTAAGCTCTTCCTGTAGCGCCAAGAAATTTTGATTGGCTTTCAAATCCGGATATGATTCGGAGAGCGCGAATAAGCTCTTGAGTGTGCCACTCAGGGCGTTCTCAGCCGCGATTCTGGTGGCGGGATCTGCCGCGGACGCGGTAACCGCGTGGTTTCTGGCCGAGATTACAGCCTCTAGCGTCTTGCTTTCATGCCCGGCATACCCTTTAACCGTTTCCACCAAATTCGGAATAAGATCATGCCGGCGCTTCAGCTGCACATCGATCTGCGACCATGCGTTTTCAGTTTCGACGCGCTTTCTGATTAGCCCGTTATAGAGGCCCACGGTTCCTAAAACACCGGCGGCCACGATCAATAACAGCACTGTTCCTATACCCATGAAAGCACCCCCTGGAATTCAAATAGACGATACAATTGAGCGATTATAACGAGGAAAATATGCCAAACAAAAGCCGCCCAAAAGAGACTAACTCCGGCTGGCCGCGTTTAACAGGCCCCGTATCGGCCGTGACTTCGAACAGCAGGCTTTCCCAGCTCGGAAGCTTGTCGACCCCGGGCGCAAACATGGTCATCTTTATTTCGACCCGCTTGCCCGCCTCAAGGCGCCCAAGCTCAACCTTCGTGACCTGCGGAGTGCTGTTAATTTCAATTGGACGCCGGACCTTACCGAAATTGCTGGCCGTGATCTTTCCTGTAAGCAATCGATCGAAAGCTGGATTCAACTGCACTCCGATATTTTCTTGAGGCTCCCATCCGCTGTTCGCGACCTCCAGAGTGTAAAACCCATAACACCCCTCTGTCGTGCAGTACTGGGAAGGAGCAATCGGGGCATAGAGTAGTTCGTAGTCAGGTACTCCCATTAACGAGACACCCCCCGTCAGCAGCAGGCCGATTGCCCCGGCAATAATCAGGTGCCTCCACACTTTGACCATGTCCATCACGCTTAAGTTATCCCCCCGTATCCTATGTCGTTATATCGGCGTGAAAGCTGAACGAAGGGGAAACTTTTAAATGCACCGCTCGAAAGATTACTCGAACCATTTAGGATTCGGGGCCGGCACTGTCCGGTCCTCAAAATAAACTACCAAAGGAGAAACCTATGCTTAGCGTTAGCCCCAATTATAGCTATTCCTATCTACCCCCCGTACAGGCTCAGACCGGATCGCTAATGGAGATCGCACCGACCGGCACTGCGGGGACACAGGGTGTCCCGCAGCTCCCTACTCTTTCCCAATACCCGGGCGTCGAGATGATGCGCCAGCTGCTTGGACAGGTAATGCAATTTACCCTCGCAGTCATCGACAAGATCGTGGGTTTCTTCACCGGACAACGGCTGGAGGGCCACCCGCTCTCCAATCCATCTACCGCCACTACCTTGCAGTCGAACGGCACGACCTTCGGCACCCAGCTAGACCAGGTCATCACCAACGCCTCAAGTACCTGGGACTCGCTCCAGGGGCTATTCGATTTCTCCAAGGATGGACTTCTCGCTAAGACCCTCGATCGCGCTGCCTCGATGTTTGGAGGTAGCGGCGCTCTAAATGCGGTTAAAAAGCTGCTTGTTTAGAGCTCCCGCACGACTCTCAATTGGGCGTCCCGGGGCTAGCTGGCTCCGGGCGCCCAGCGCCGCAGGTGCCGCCGACGGCGCGCGGCCTCGATGTTGACACCGCAACCCCCTCAAGTTACTAGTATATCCCCAAAAAAATTTGTGGGCCGATAGCTCAGTCGGTAGAGCAACTGGCTTTTAACCAGTGGGTCGGCGGTTCGAGTCCGCCTCGGCTCAATTTATTTTTTGTTCCCTTCGCTAACGCGAAGGGGAATCCGCCGGGCGGACTCGAACCACGCCCAGCGGAGCAATGTACAGGGAAAAGTCCTCCGGTCCTGGATGCCTTTTCCCGTCGTGTTTTGGGCCGAATTGCGCGCCCTTTTTTCCAGAAGAAGCCGATCGCCGTTGAAAACAGCTAAGAGTCTCATCAAAGTCCTGGTTAGCATCGGCATGCTCGCTCTGGTCTTGCACCTAGTTGATTTTCAACGCCTCGGGCAGACCCTCTCCGAAATCTCGATCTGGACCTTCAGTTTGATCATCCTGGGATACGCATTGGGTCAGCTGCTGAGCGCGTGGAAATGGTCGTTGATTGCGGCAAGTGGCGGCATTCACTCCACCTTTCCCGTTACGCTGCGAGCTTACTTGATCGGCATGTACGCTAACTGTTTCGGCTTGGGCTTGGTAGGAGGCGATGTCTTACGGGGATTGCTTCTGGCAGGCAAGACCGAGAACAAGACCACTGCGCTGGCGTCGGTGGTGGCTGATCGCGCACACGGGCTTGCGGTTTTAGTCGTTCTGGGGATGCTCTTCGCTCTGTTTGATGGCCGCGATACGATCTCCCCCGATTTCATCTACTTTACACTGCTGATTCCCATTTCCGTGCTCGCACTTTGGATCGTCGGTCCAGCGGTATTTTTTAAACTCCTACCGCCGCACAACCGGCTTCGCCATAAACTCGAGCAAGCTTTTTCTGCGTTTCCAAAGGATATTGGAACGGTAGTGTCGATCACTGTAATTTCAGTGGTGTTTCATCTTAGCCAGCTATTTTTACACTTCGTGATCTTTAGAGCGTTGGGGGCTTCGATCCCGCTGCTTTACGTCTTGTCCTCGATTCCATTTGTAAATGTCTTGGCGAGCTTGCCCATTTCTTGGAACGGCTTGGGAGTCAGAGAGAACTCATATCTATTTTTTCTTGCTTCTGTGGGCCTCACTAATGAACAAGCAGTGGCAACCGGGGCAATTTGGCTGATTGCAGTCGCCGCGAATAGCGCCATCGGCGGAATAGTTGCGTTCGTGGGGGGCGATCTTAAAAGTGAGGTTGAGCGACAGGAAAAACTTGCTGTCAACGACTAACTGCGCCTGAGACTGGCCGCACTGGCCAGCGCAATTCTTCTAGAACCAGATATCCTTATATAGCTCGGTATTATCCAGGCACATTCCAGCGCCTTTGACCACCGCGGCTAGCGGATCTTCTGCCACCGTTACAGCGACACGCAGCTCTTCAGAAATTCGTTTGTCCAGTCCCTTGAGCAGCGCACCGCCGCCTGCCAGAGCAATACCGGAGGTCATGATATCGCCGGACAGCTCTGGGGGCGTGTTCTCTAAGGCGTGACGAATGCCGGTAATAATGGCATTTACCACCTCACTAATTGCTTCACGCACCTCCGCCCCTGCCACGAGCAGCGAACCGGGAGCGCCACTGGTCAAACTTCGTCCGCGCACCTCCATCTCCTGCTTGTCGTAATCCGGATGTGCACTGCCAATCGTCTTTTTGATTAGTTCAGCCGTCGACTCACCGATGAGAAGATGATGGCGCCGCCGCATGTGATTAATAATGGCCTCGTCCATAGCGTCACCGCCCTGTCGTAACGAGACCGAATGAACCACATCCTTCAGGCTGATCACCGCGATATCTGTGGTACCGCCGCCGATATCCACGATCAAACTTGCGACCGCCTCAGTCACCGGAAGATTACATCCAATCGCAGCCGCCATCGCCTCATCGATCAATTTTACATCGCGCGCTTCGCCCTCAATCGCATCTCGAATCGCGCGTTTTTCCACCTCAGTGATCCCGCTGGGAACACCCACAATTACCTGCGGACGAAAGAGCGAGCGCGACTTTTGGCGCGCCAGCATCAAGAACTGCTTCAGCATTAAACTCGCCACTTCAAAGTCGGCGATTACGCCGGTGCGCACCGGACGGATTACTTTGACACCTTCCGGCGTACGACCGAGCATCATCTTCGCTTCAGAGCCGAATGCCACGGCCTGCTTTCGCTGGCCGTCAAATTTCAACGCCACGATAGAGGGTTCATTTAGCACGATACCGCTGCCCTTCTCGTACATCAGGGTGTTAGCAGTGCCGAGGTCGATCGCCAGGTCTCTTGCAAATAATCGGAACATAACGCAGTATTTTAGACGCCCTAAACGCTAGAAACTATTTAGAAAGAAAGCAATAGAGTAGGATTCGCTGAAATGGCGTTTGGTCTCAACTCTTGATCTCCAGGCCCCACGGGGTACCCTTTCACAGCCACTTAGGAGAATTTCTATGACACTTATAACCTCAATCGGAGTCGTCGGTTCCGGACAAATGGGTAGCGGAATCGCTCAGGTCAGCGCCATGTCCGGCTTTGACTGTTACCTCTGGGACAATAACGCTGCGGCGTTAAACCGGGCCTTTGAATCGATCAAAGCCCAGCTGCAGCGGTTGGTTGAGAAGGAAAAGATCACCTCCAAGCAGGCCCAGGAGGCCTCAGCTAAGTTGAGAAAGGCTTCCAGCGTCCAGGACTTTAAAAACTGTCAAATGGTCGTGGAAGCGATCGTAGAGAATGTTGAGGTTAAGACTAGGCTTTTTCGGGAGTTAGAGCCCGTGGTCGCCCCCACCACGATCCTGGCGTCCAACACCTCGTCGATCTCGATTACCCGGTTGGCCGCAGGGGTTACCCGCCCGGACAAGGTGGTCGGAGTACACTTCATGAATCCTGTCCCTGTAATGAAGCTGGTCGAAATGATTCGGGGCCTGCAGACCTCGGACGAAACCTACAATCAGTCCAAGGCCGCGGTTGAGCGCATGGGCAAAACCACAGTGCTGGCATTGGATAGCGCCGGGTTCATCGTTAACCGCATTCTTTGCCCCATGATCAATGAGGCTATCTTTCTCTTGCAGGAGGGGGTTAAAGCTGAAGACATCGACGCAGCGATGAAGCTGGGAACCAATCAACCTATGGGGCCATTAACGCTGGCGGATTTCGTTGGACTAGACACCCTGCTTTACATTTTGCGCATCCTGCACGCGGAGCTTGGCGAGGATAAGTACCGCCCTTGCCCGTTACTAATTAAGTACGTTGAAGCAGGCTGGTACGGAAAAAAATCAGGGCGAGGATTTTATAGCTACAACAGCTAGCGCTGTTCGGTTTTCTTAGCCAAGAGCGCCATCCATGCCGGGTCGGAACCGGCACCAAGAAGCTCCTTCAATGCGGAGAGCAATTGAGCTGAAGATCTCCCCAAGGAGATCGCGCGGGTCGCGCCTTTACCGCGGGCACTCAGTGATCCATAACCAGGGACAAATACCTCTAGCCTGCAAAGCATGCCCTCAGCGGCGGCGATGAACTTGGATTTAGGAGCCGGAAGATATCGTTCGCGGCAAAAATTGGTAAGCTCGCGTGCCCTTCCCAAGACATGGATGCCTGCTGCGGTTCTGGGTTTGAGTTCGTGGCGGAGCAGGAGCTGAAAGGTAACACAGGCTTGTTCAGTTAGCACTTGTTTATCAGCGCCTTCTAACTGCAACTCATGCCGGACAAGCTTTCTTCGGAGGGCCACCTCCATACTCACCCGGAATCGCTGCGGCCTCCCCTCTGCAGTTGGCAATGCTACAATCTCCCAATAAGGGCGCCCCCAACCCAGCCGTTCACATAGAAGCTCCAGTTTTCTTAGCGAATAACCGGGTGGAGTGAGAGTTGCGCGCTTTTTGCGCGCTTCGATTCGCTCTGCCAGGATAAACTGAGATTCCCGCCGCTCGCGCTCAATCAGTTCGGGCAAAAAATCCAGACGTTGCGCGGCAGTAAATATGAACTCTGCTGCTGCCAACCCTAGCGCCATCTTTCGATCCGTAGATATCCAGATTTTGCTTTCCCAGCGGACACGCCCGATCGACCAATGCACACGCGCACTCTGAATAGGCGGGGCTTCCTCCGTTGCAGCCTCTCGCTGCACTGCGAATTTAATTGCAATCTGCGGCACTAAGCTCTTTAGGCTATGCAAAACCTCGACCGCCAGTCCGGGCCTTTCGACAACCAAGCTCAATGCGCGCTGCTTATGCCGCTGCGCCTCGGATGTGCTTTCAGCGTTCATAAAAATTAAAGCCATAATCGTCGCCTGCGATGCCAGCTCTGATTCTAGAACAGCATCAATCCGCGCTAGCTCCTCCGCGGGAAATGTTGCAGCAGCGCAAGCTCTCGCTGTTTGACCAGAAAGGCCCCCGCCTATCAGGATACGTGCCGCCGCAGAGCTTAGAACCTCTTTAAGCTGCGTGCCCGCCGCCTTATGCCGCACTAATTGTCGCGCAGCTCGCCGGCTAACTCTGTGCTCATGTGACTGATTCCATAATTCCTCGCAGATTGAATCGATTTCAGCCCGCGAATAAGGAGAAGGCTCGCCCCGCAGGAGCGCGCTCAAGATGCGGTTATTCGCCAGATCTGCAAATCTGCGATGGGGAGAGGTGACGTGACAGTAAGCGTCAGTGGCGAGCGAGAAGTGCTCAAGTGGCTCAGCATCATAAAAACCATATCCCAAACGGCGCCTCAACATTAGCGGCTCAAGGTTCGCGGGGTCGGAGTTCTCGCTATTTACCATCCTAGACAACCCTTCGATCATGCGCGCGCGTTCTGCTCCCCCGGCGGCCCACTGACAGCGGAAAAAGGCAGCGACTCCGCGCTGCTTAAAGAAGTTGGCAGCAAGCTCATTGGCAAATATCATACATTCCGCCACCACAAAGTGCGCCGCAAATTGCGGCGCTTCAATTCGTACCAACCGACCCTCTTCATTTGTAAGGAGCGATCGCTGAGGATTATATATTGAGAGCGCTCCTCGGGCTGCTCGTTGCAAAGAAAGTATGCGGGCCAGCTGGTGGAGCTCGGTTAAGGTGTGGTGTTCTGGAGCATCAGGATTTTCCAGCGCCTGCGAGGCCTGTTCGTAAGTCAGACTCTTCACGTTCAGGATGCTGGGGAAAAAGCGAGCTGAACCTACCGCTCCACTGGAGCTAAATGGGACTTCACAACTAAAAGTCATCCGGGATTCGCCTGCGATCAAGGAAGCCGCTCCGGTCGCCTGCAGTTCTGGCAACATAAAGATATCGCGGGTTCGAAGATACCGTGTGGCTCCCAACTCCCGAGCCCTCAGATCTGCCAGACTATCCTTGCTCACATGCGCGGCAACATCCGCGATTGAGATCGTCAGGATGCGGTCCTTACCTTCACGTCGTAGCCAAATCGCATCATCTTCTTCCCGGGCATCCGCGGCATCGATCGCCATTCCGGGAACTTCCTCGCGCCCCGCACGCGGAGATGGGCCCCCTTCGCGAAGTGGCGCAGGGGAGCTATTTGGTGGTGTGAAATCCGGCATATACTGCATGCGGTGAGAGCGCTGGCAGTTTAAGTTCGCCCCGGATCTTAGTCAAACTTTCCGGGTATTTATCCGGACTAGCTGTCGCTCCCGGAAAAACGTTCGCCTGCGAGCGGGAACGCAGCCGGCTCAATCTGCTCTTCCTTAGTTGCGGCTAAGGAGCGGAAACGGAGATCCCAATCTGAGTACCGATTACGAAAGTCGCGCAATCCGACCTCATTAAAGTCAGGATTTCCAGCCAGGAGCCCAGCATTATTCTTAACGTATTTGCTCAGCACTGCTCCAATATGGGCGAAGGCCTCGGCAAAATCCTTCGGTCCACAGTGCTTATTAGCTAACAGCTTCGAAAAGGCCTCGCGCATTTCAGGTAAGTAGAAATTCCACGGATCGAGGTCGCCAAGCATCGGCAGCAACTCGCTCTCAGCACCGACAATTAGCGCCTTAAGCTCGGCTGGCTGCGGATCCGGGGCGGGCGGGGGTGGCCAAACGTATCGCAGAGAAATGGCTCCTTCCAGTTCTTAATACAATGACCGGCCGGGCTAGCAAAGGGATTAAATTCGAGACCTGGAAGGGCCGCCCTTCTAGAGTGCGGCCCTGCCTCATAATTCTTCTTAGAGTGGCATGGGGAAACAGCCTGTTCGCAGCCGAGATCAGCCCAAAAGCTAAACATTTCTCACCAAAGAGGCGAATCCTAGGACAACGCTGAGCACCCTCCTTGATGACAATTGACTGTCTTTACCAGGGTGCATTGCCAGGGGTCCTCCCGAAAGGGTGCTGCCCAGGGCGTAATCGCGATCGAAATCGGGGGCACAATGTTTAGAAAACTGATCTTCGCCGGGCTCGCATTTTGCGGCTGGAACGCCGCACATCACATGGACATCCCGATCCTTTCGCCCCAGGTCGAAAGTATGAACCAGCAGGATCTAAAGGCAGAGCTCTCCTCAGACATGGATCAGTACTGTGGATATGTAAGCGCCTCCAATTGTCCAAGTCAGCTGGGCAGCTTTCTCGAAATGTGCTTAGGCAGCGCCGATGGTGAACTCGAGCCTGAAGAAGTCGTGAGCCGCGCGAACTGTTTTATGCGCCGCTATACCCGATATCTTATCACGCAGATGTGCGCTGATGCCCAGAATTACGAGTGTGATTACAAGATCAGCGCCAAGTTTGAGAGCTGCTTCGACCGCGAGATCCCATCTGATCCCGAAGAATGGGCCAAGCTCGGCATTTTCAAGAATGGCTACAAAGCCGGACAACACGTCGCTGAATGTGTGTTAGGCGCCTAGACGCCTCTAGCCCTGCGCCAGCATCTCAGCCTTGATGGCCCTAAGCAGCGCAATATTGTCGGAGTGGCCCGTCATGCGGGCAGTGACCTTGCCGCGAATTGGCCGCCCCAGTAAATAGAGATCCCCGATCACATCTAAAATCTTGTGCCGCACCAACTCATCGGCAAAGCGGAGCTCCGTATTGACCGGTCCCTCCGCCCCCATCAAAACGAAATTATCGAAACGGCCACCGAGGGCTAATCCCTGCTTCTGCAGCATGCCAATATCGCGTGCCATCCCGAAGGTACGTGCAGGCGCAATTTCACGCCGATAGGCCTGCGGACTGTTCAATTCAAAAATAAAGTTCTGCCTCCCAACAGGAGCCGGGTAGTCCAGAGTGTAGTCCACGCTGAAGCGGTCCGCAGGTTCAACCTGCAAGAACTCGCGTTCTTTACCTACGCGAATAGTCTTTGAAATCGCAATCTCATACCACTCCCCTTCCTGTTCCTCCACGCCCGTGGCATCGATCAGGGTGCAGAATTCTTGGGCCGAGCCATCCATCACCGGCACTTCGCCATTACACTTCACCAATAGATTTGAAATGCCGTATGCCGATAGAGCTGAAAGCAAATGTTCAATCGTCCCTGCCTGTGTTAATCCCAAACGAATAGTCGTGGCCCAGCCGGTAGACTCGACGAAATCCAGATGCGCGGGAACTGCAGAATGCCCCGAGACTCCCACAAAATGGATTCCGCTGCCTGCCGGGAGTGGCTCAAGCGCTAAGCCGCTCTTCTTTCCAGAATGCAGCCCCTGCCCATAAAGTACTGCGCTGCCAGCCAAAGTCCGCTGGACCACGCGCGCTCCGCGCATCTCCTGCTTCTCAAAAACCACTCTTCTGAGCGCCACATTTGCGGCTTCGGCAGGCTCCGCGACAGCAGTCTGCGCCAGCTGTTCGGCTCCGGCCTCGCGCGGCCCGTCACGATTCGTATCGCACAATAATCCCAAAGCGCGCTTCGCGGAGTTGACCGTGGCATTGAGATCCAGCGGCTTTTCGATAAAATCACGCGCGCCAAGTTTAGTGGCGGTTACTGCCGTCGCAATGGTAGCGTGACCGCTAACCATAATCACCGGAAGGTCCGGACGCTCGGCTAAGATGCGCTTCAAGGTCTCGATGCCGTCCATCTCCGGCATCCAAATATCGAGCAGCACAAGATCAGGGCGTGCGCTCTCGAGAGCCTTCAATGCCGCGACACCATCGCACACCGCGAGGGTGGAGAACCCTTCGTCCCGAAAAACCCCCTGCAAGGTTTTTCGAATGCCCTCTTCATCGTCCACGATCAGAATTAACGGACGCTCAGGTTCCAATTTGATCGCTGCTCCACTCACGCTACAAAATCTCTTAAAAATGAACTGCCCTCATGCTCAAACGTGGCAGAACGCTCCGGACTCACGCTCAGCATACTTACTGGACACCCGATCAACTGACTCACAGCCTTTACATAAGACCGCGCGGCCTCCGGCAACTGCGCGGTGCTTCGCGCTTGATCGATCGGCTCGTTCCAGCCTTTGAGCTCCTGATAAACGGGAACAACTCTGCCAATGTCACCGAGTGTAACCGGCAGATCGTCCAGACTCTTGCCGTCCAGCTCGTACGATGCGCATATTTTAAGCGATTCCAGGCCGCTAAGCACGTCCAGCTTTGTAAGCATTACAGAATCAAGTCCGTTTAAACGCACCGCCCGCCGCAGCGCCACAGCATCAAGCCACCCGCAGCGACGCGGACGGCCAGTAACAGTGCCGAACTCCGCTCCTTTTTCGCGGATCGTTTCGCCGATTCGGTCGCTCAGCTCGGTTGGAAAAGGACCCGATCCGACTCGCGTCGAGTAGGCCTTGGCCACCCCCAGCACATAATCGACACTGCGCGGTCCGACCCCGCACCCCGTGGTAACCGCTCCCGCCAAAGTATGACTTGAAGTGACAAACGGCACGGTGCCAAAAGACTGGTCCAGCAAGGTTCCTTGAGCCCCTTCAAAAATCACCCTGTTGCCCTGACGCAGCGCCGTATCCAGCACGCGGCTGCCGTCGGCTGCAAAGGGCAGCACATGGCTGGCGGCGTTCTCGATTACCTGCCAAACGTCTTCGAATCCCACACGTCTAGCACTGCCCAAGACATGCTCGAGGTAGCGATTCGCATGTTCGGTATTCTCATCCACTCGCGCTTTGAGCTCCCGTAACGCCAGCAGATCAGCAACCCGTACCCCGCAGCGCGCAGCCCGGTCCTCGTAAGCAGGACCGATGCCACGCCCGGTAGTACCGATCTTATTCTGACCTTTGGCCTCCTCGCGGGCTCCATCGATTGCGATGTGATAGGGCAGAATCAGGTGTGTGTTAAAATCGATTAGCAACCGCTGCGGCTCGACTTTCACTTTGGCAGCTCGCAGCGCCTCTATTTCACCCATCAAAACCTCGGGATTAAGCACAACGCCTGCACCGATCAGACAGGTAGTGGCCTCCCGCAAGATTCCGGAAGGGATCAAATTCAACTTAGTCTTCACCCCGTTGACTACCAGAGTGTGCCCAGCATTGTTTCCACCCTGGAAACGCACCGCCATATCACAGCGCGAGGTAAGGTAGTCGACAACCTTTCCTTTGCCTTCGTCACCCCACTGCGCACCGATCACAACTAGCGCCGGCATTTCTCACTCCTAGAACGATCTAAAAGTTGATCGCAAACTCCCATGCCCCTTCAGCACTCCTGAGTAATCCCAGGGGCTCCCGCCCTTGCGCCTCAAAATAGAGTCTTTCGCTCGCTTCTGCGGCTGAATACAGCGTGGCAAGCTCCCGCAACGCGCGCTCGTCCCCCGCTCTTAAGCGTCGGGCCAACCCTGCATCAAGACGCATTCCTGGATCATTGGGAAACAACTCAGTTAACGGCCTAATATTTTCGATCACCGCCTGATCCGGCAGCACCGCGGAGCTGACTTCAAACGGGGTTGACGCGATTCGACGCAAACTTTCGATACACGCCAAACTTCCGCAGGCCAACCCCAGATCACGCGCCAAAGATCTGACGTAAGTTCCACTGGAGCAGCACACCTCGAAGCCGTAGCGCGAGGCGTCCAGCGGGGTTAAATTCAACTGCTCGACTTGAACCTGACGCGCGCGAAGCTCGACGTTCTCGCCGCGACGGGCAAGCTTGTAAGCACGCTCTCCATTGATCTTAATCGCACTGATGGCCGGCGGAACCTGGCTGATAGTTCCAACCAAAGCGCGTGCCTTTTCAGCCACAGTTGCAGCTGGAGGTAAAATCTCACTGGTAGCGACTATATTTCCCCAGATATCCTCAGTGTCCGTGCTCAGCCCGAAACGAATTACACCGGTATAGGTCTTCCGTCCCCCAGCAGCCCAGCCCGCGAGCCGAGTGGCTCCGCCGATTAGGCATATCAACAGTCCGGTGGCGTTGGGGTCCAGAGTGCCTGCGTGTCCGATCTTTTTTATTCCAAGCCGACGCTTTGCCACCGCTATTGCGGCCGCCGAGCTGATGCCGGCGGGCTTGTCCAGCAGCAAGAGTCCAGCAGTCATTTTTTTTGCGCCTCTGCGCAAACCGCCTTCAGCAGCGCCGGTTTCAGCTCTTCCAGTTCGCGGCGATAGCGAAAGGCCGCCGCCGCTTTGTGTCCTCCGCCTCCAAAACTCGCGGCAATATCGGCGACGTTAAAGCAATCGCCCTTAGCTCGCAAACTGACCTTCCAAAGGTTAACATCACGCCGAATCATAACAGCGATCTGCACCCCCATTATATCCCGCACCAATTCCACCAAATTCTCGGTATCTTCAGGACCCGCCCCGCAGGCCGCGTACATATCTTCCGTAACGACCACCGCACCGACTTGCCCCTCGGCGTGCAGCTCCAGCTTCGAAAGAGCCAGAGCCTCCAGCCGCACCTGCGAAGCCGGCTTTGAACCGTAGAGCGCATCGCCGATCGCGCTGGGGTTAGCACCCAATCCCACCAGCTCTTCCGCCACAGCAAAAACCCGCCGGGAAGTTGAGCGATAACGAAAAGACCCGGTATCGCCGGAGATCCCCGCGAGCAAGCAGCTTGCAATTTTCGGATCAAATTTAGCATGCAGCGCTTTTAGAATGTCGAAGACAATCTCACATGAAGAGCTGGCAGAACTTTCGACACAGTTCAGCTCTCCGAACATTTCGTTGGTATAATGGTGATCGATGTTAATCACCGGTCGCAAGGTTTTCAGCTGCTCCGACAGCGCATCGCCAATGCGCCTAAAATCGGCACAATCAACCACCAATAGCGCCTCCCAATTGAGATCGCTAGGTTGGGATAGAATCTCCGTGGCACCTGCTAGAAACTGATATCGAGGCAAGATCCTGCTTTCATTAAGCACCGCCGTCTTGATGCCCAAACTTGCCAGCCCTAACGACAATCCTAAGGTCGAGCCCAAGGCGTCCGCGTCGGGATTGAAGTGTGCTACAATCAGAGCATTCTTCAGCGCACCTAAGCGCTCGGCTACTTTCTGGACGCCATCTCCCTTTACGCTCATATCTCGCAGCTACCTCGATTATTTACCGGAGTCCGCATTGATCCGGGCAAAGAGACGCTCAACCTCCTCTGCCGTATCAAGCGTGTCGTCATAGTAGAAGCGAATTTCCGGAACGAAGCGAAGCCCCAACTCGGCCCCGATGGCCCGGCGAAACATGCCGGCAGCCGACTCAAAGGCTTCCTTTACCTCAGCGCGGCGCTCTTCATCACCGGTTACCAGCCAATAGATCTTGGCATGCCGCAGATCCGGACTAACTACAACCGAAGTAATCGTAACTAATGAAAATCGGGGATCCGCGGTGCGGGCGAGCTGGCTAGCGACAGCCATTCGGATTTTTTCACCAATCTGAAAACCTCTGCGACGCGTTGCCATACTGCCTTTATGCGACTAAACAAATACAAGCCTCCATCCAGAGCTGCTTCAACAGCTGCTAGAGGGTCGCGGCCTCCTCATTGATCTCAAAGACCTCCATCACATCACCGGTCTTGATATCATTGTAGCCTTCGATCGACATACCGCACTCATAGCCGCTCTGAACCTCGCGCGCATCATCCTTGAAGCGCTTGAGCGAGCCCATCTTGCCCTCATAAACCACCTTGCTATCACGCAGCAGCCGCAACATTGCTCCGCGCCGCACCATACCCTCAGTGACATAGCATCCAGCGATCGTACCGATCTTGGGAATATTGAAGGTATTGCGGACCTCGGCCCGTCCCAGCCGCACTTCCTTCTTGATCGGGTCGAGCAGACCAGCCATAGCCTTGCGCACATCATCCACGAGCTCGTAGATAATTCTGTAGAACCGCACCTCGATGCCAGCATTTTCGGCTTCAGATTCGGCACGCGGCTCGGCCCGCACCCCGAAGCCTACAACCATCGCGCGCGAGGCAATTGCCAGTTGAATATCACTCTCGTTCACACCACCTACGGCCGCGTGCAATACCCGCACGCGAACTTTATCTGTCGAGAGCTGCTCGATGGCATTTTTCACCGCCTCAAGCGAGCCATGCACGTCAGTCTTGAGAATTACATTCAGCTCAGCCATGGATTGATTGTTGGCGCGACGCGCGAACTCCTCCAAGCTGATGGGCCCCGTGGCCAATGCGCGCTTTTCCTGCTCCAGTAATTTTTGAGCACGCGACTGTACCACCTGGCGCGCATTAGCATCACTCTCAACTACGAAGAAATCATCACCCGACTGCGGCACCCCGCTAAGCCCTGTAATCTCAACCGGCATAGAGGGTCCGGCTTCTTCGATTCGCTCCCCAAGATCATTGAGCATCGAGCGCACCCTCCCAGACTCTGCTCCCGAAACGAATACATCGCCAATCTTGAGCGTACCATTTTGCACCAGCACCGTAGCGACCGAACCGCGGCCTTTATCCTGTCGTGCTTCGATCACCGTTCCGGCGGCGCGCCGCTGCGGGTTAGCGCGCAGCTCTTTCATCTCCACGACCAGCAGAATTCCGTCCAATAATTCTTTAATTCCGGTGCCCTTGAGCGCCGAGATTGGGAAGTAAAGCGTATCGCCGCCCCACTCTTCCGGATTCAAACCATGCTCAGCCAGCTGCTTCTTAAGCTTATCGGGATTAACGTTGGGCTTATCCATCTTGTTTACGGCGACCACAATCGGAACGCCTGCCGCTTTGGCATGATTCATCGCTTCGAGCGTCTGCGGCATCACGCCGTCATCCGCCGCTACTACCAGCACCACGACATCCGTAACTTGAGCGCCGCGCGCGCGCATGGTGGTGAACGCTGCGTGCCCAGGGGTATCGATGAAGGTTATGCCCCGGCCACCATCGAGCTTCACATGATAGGCGCCGATATGCTGCGTAATGCCACCATGCTCCCGGGCTGCAACGGTAGTTTTGCGAATCGTGTCCAACAAAGAGGTCTTCCCGTGATCGACGTGGCCCATCACGGTCACAATCGGAGAACGTGGCTGAAGCTGCGTCGGATCATCTTCGATCTTGGTCTCGAGCACGGTTTCTTCATTAAATCCGGTTCTTTCAAGACCAAAACCCAACTCCTCCGCCACAATCGTGGCCGTATCCATATCAATGGCATGATTGATGGTGGCCATTACTCCGAGCTGCATTAACTTAGCGATTACCTCACCGGCCTTGAGGCTCATCAATTTAGCCAGCTCGCCGACCAGCACTGTCTCAGATTGAATCTTGATAATGCGCTTGCCCTGCGGCTTAGCAGGGGCGAGTTCGACCGACCGATCATCAGAGCCATCTCGCCTTACACCCTTACCGCCGGGCTTAGGTCCGCGGCGCACAGCTCGGCCTTCGTAGTCCACCAGCTCCAACCGGCTAATTTCACGCTTCTTGCTTTTCTTTTTCTTCTTCTTGGCTTCCTCATCCTCGAGCTCCGGGTCCGCAATACTAATAGCGGCAGCAGCATTGGAGGTTTGGCGCTTCTGCGCCGTGGGCTTAACGATAACTTTGCGCTGCGGCAGCTCGATTCGACCCAACACTCTGGGTCCACCGGCCTTCTTTTCGTCCGGCGGCGGCTCAACCGCCTCTGCGGCCTCAGCAGCTGGCGCTGCCTCGAGCTGCGGGGCGGGCTCCGCGTGCGCCTCAGCTTCAAGCGCAGGCTCCGGCTCGGCTAAAGGCTGTTCTTCCAGGCTAGGCTGCTCAGCGGCCTGAACTTCGGCCTCGCCTTCCGGCTGTACAGGGGCGGCATGAGCAGACTCCTCCGCTTCGTCCCGTTTGCGGCGTCGGATCAAATTGCCCTTGCGACTTTCGACGACCGTGGCAGCTTGGCCGGTGACGCGGCTCACCCGGGTTGTAACGATCTGACTCTCGGGAGACGAGCCGATGGCCTGTCGGATAACAGCGCGTCTAATCTGGTCCGCCTCATCAGGCTCCAGTGAATTGGAATGCGACAGCTTGCCGGGCACGCCAATTTCAAAGGCCAGGTTGATAACTATCTTATTATCAACTCCGAGTTCTTTTGCCAGTTCGTATATTCGAATCTTAGACATAAATCCTTCTAATCCGGCCAGCTATTACGAAGTCTTGACTGCTTCCAGCATCAACTTCCTGACCTGCTCGATCTCCAGCGCGGACGCTGAAATTCTAAACGCCGCGGCCCACATCTTCAAGTTAGCCATGCGCGAGAGGCAGGCCGGCGAAGCATGAACATATGCGCCTCTACCAGCCATGCTGTGCTCGCGGTCCAAAACCAATCCCCCTTCGCCGCGCACCACTCGCAACAAGCCCGACTTCTCGGACTGCCCGCGACATACCACGCAGCGCCTTGCAGGCTGAGTTTTCATGCCGCCGCTAGGCTGCTCTAAATGCCCCACCCCGCAAGAACGTATCGGTTGCGGCTCGAATTTGCTCTAATTCTGCCTCCCCAATACCTTCAACCGCCAACAACTGATCGTTGTCAGCTTCCACAACTTTTTGAATATTGCGCAGACCTGCGCGCATTAGAATCTCGCGCAATGCCGAATCTAGCGCCAGCTTATGCAGATCCGTCGGTGTGTCTCCGGAATCGGAGGGTTCCATAACTCCACTACTCTCGAGCTGTTCAGCATACTCACGAGCGCTCTTCAAAATAGCAGAGGCGGTCTCGTTGCTTAAACCTTCGATTTCGAGCAAGTCTTCCAGGTTGGCTTCTCCCACGTCCCGGGCGCTGCGATAACCTTCCTGGAACAACAACTCAGCATGGGTAAACTCGATCCCTGGAATGGCTTCAAGCGACTGCCGCGCGCGCTTGGCCTCTTCTTCGGCAACCGACACGCTGCGCACGTCGATCTTCCAACCCGAAAGCTTGCTGGCTAACTTGACGTTTTGGCCGCGCCGACCAATTGCCAGCGAGAGCTGATCATCAGCGACAATCACCTCCATGGCGTGCTCGTCCTCATCTACTACCACGCGCACGACCTCAGCCGGAGAAAGCGCCCGCGCCACGAAAGACGGCTCGTCCGAGGTCCAGGTGATAATATCAATGCGTTCCCCACGCAGTTCTTGAACCACCGCCTGAACACGAGATCCCTTGATTCCCACACAGGCGCCGACCGGATCGACATTGGAATCATTGGAATGCACCGCGATCTTGGCGCGTTCCCCTGGTTCACGTGCGACGGTCTTAATTTCGATTACACTTTCGGCAATCTCCGGCACTTCCAGCGAGAACAGCTTCTTGAGGAAATCGGGATGACTTCTGGTGAGAATAATCTGCGGGCCGCGGGCCGATCGATCAATATCCAATATCATTCCGCGCACGCGGTCGCCCTGCCGATAGCGCTCACGTGAAATCTGTTCGCGTTTTGGCAGCACCGCTTCCGTGCGGCCCAGGTTAATGATCAAATTGCCGCGATCGTAGCGCTGCACAATACCGTTGATTAGCTCGCCTTTGCTATTCTTGTACTCTTCGTAAATTACACCACGTTCAGCATCTCGCACTTTTTGGATAATCACCTGCTTGGCAGTCTGGGCAGCAATGCGTCCCAAGCCGGTAGTGTCCAGCTTCTTTCCGAATTCGTCGCCAACCATCGCTTCAGCGTCATATTCCTTGCGCGCCTCTTCCAGGGAGATTTGGGTTGCTGGCTCTTCTACGCGCTCGACCACCGAGACGAACTGCAGCACTTCGATTTCGCCGGTGTCCTCATTGAACTGGGTTTCCAAGTTGAGGTTGTGTCCGAAATGCTTGCGCGCGGCGGACAGCATCGCCGATTCGATCGCCTCGATCAGAATCTTCTTATCAATGCCTTTGTCGCGCCCGATCTGACCAAGAATTCCGTTTAGATCGATACCCATACCCCTTTCGCTCCCTAGAATAAGAAATCTACTCTCGCTCTTGCTACATCGGTCAACGGGACAGCCACTTCATGCAAAGCCTCCTCGACTCCAACCGTTAGGTTAGTTCCGTCGAAGTTCTTAAGCACCCCCGTCAAGACTCCGCCCTTTATGATTGCCGCCGAAGGCGAGCTGCCCTCGATCGTCAATTTCACTCGCTCTCCCACTGCAGCACTAAAATGCTCGGGCAAGCGCAGCCGCCGGTTGATCCCCGGGCTTGAGACCTCGAGCACACAGCGCTCAGGCAACAAATCCTCGAAGCCCGGTGTGTGCTCAAGTTTGCGGCTCAGAGCAGCACAATCATCCAAGGTGACCGTCGCTGCACCGTCCCGGGTTATGAACACCCGCAACACGGAACGCGCAGAGGAAGGCAGATCAAGGTCGAAGAGCCTGAAGCCCTGCGCCTCGGCCACCGCCTTTACTACTCCCCAGATCGCACCGTCGGAATTCATTTCCTGCCAATTCACCAACCAAGCCGCAGAAAGACCAAGCCCCCACGAGATCTCCGTTTTAGGGAGAACTCAAAAACATACCTGTAATCAGGCTGCTTCTAACGGCTGGAATCAGCCAAGCTGAGGGAGAGGCAATATGCCCCTGAACTTAAAAGATTTTATATGAGAACCGGAGCCTCTGCAACTTGCGGCGAAATCTGGAAATAAAGTGCAGTTTCAGAGAGTTAGCTTCGGAAGCTGCCTTTATACCGGGCCAGCCTATCGTGACATGCGCTTCACGATCCCCACTCCGCTTAGAATCAAAAGCGCGCCTCCCAGGATCGAAGAAAGGTCCGGCCAGTGGCTCCAAAAGAGCGCCTCCCAGAGCCCCGCGAAAAGCACTCCCGAGTACATGTACGGGCTCACAACGGTTGCCGCTGCATGCCGGTACGCGCGCGTCATGCAAATCTGACCCGCGGTGCCAAACGCACCGACCCCCACAACATACAGCAGGCCAGCCCCAAGCGGCCAGACGAACTGCCCCCAACCTGCCAGCAGCCCCAAGAGCGAAGTGTAAAACGAAAAGTTGAAGACAATCGTCTCCGAACTCTCGGTGCGATGAAGCTGGCGAATTGAGACGTATGCCATCGCGGAGAACAGGCCGCTGATCAATCCCGCAATTCCGGGTAAATTACCGATCTCAAAGCTCGGCTTGATAATTACCAGTGTGCCGATAAAGGCCACGCCGATATAGGCATAGAGACCGGCCGACCCGCGCTCGCCTAAAAAAATCAGAGAAAGCAGCGCCACGAATATCGTCGAGGTCTGGTTCAACATCGTGGCATCCGCCAGAGGCAGCCTTGTTGCTGCATAGAAGGCCAAGCACAATGCCACAAACCCGAAAAAACTGCGGCTGAACAACATGCGCCGATTGGCACCGAGCAGCGGAACCCTGCGATAAAGCATCCAAGGTGTCAGCAAGCACAAATTTACAAAACCACGAAAGAAAGCGATCTCTATCGAGGGCATAGCGGTGCCCGCCAGTTTGACGAAGGCTGTCATGATCGAAAAGCAAAAGGCTGCCAAGAGCATCAAACAAACACCCTGGACTAGCTCAGAACGGCTAGTGCTTTGCCGAGAGGATTCTTCCACCTAGAGAAATGTATATATCCAAGCCGAAACGCCTCGGCCGCCGCGCTGCCAATCTACTGCGTCCCTGAACACTCCCAGCAGCAGATGCGTTCATTGCTCCCATTTAGCATGAAAGCTGCCGGGTTTGTCGGTACGCTCAAAGGTATGCGCCCCAAAAAAGTCACGCTGCGCCTGGGTCAAATTCTGCGGCAGATTCGCAGTGCGATATGAATCAAAATAGGAGAGCGATGCGGCAAACGCAGGAACTGGCACTCCCGCTTGAGCCGCTAATCCCACTACGGTGCGCAAGGCGGGCAGACTGCCGGCAATCGCCGTCTGCATGAACTGATCCAGAATCAAATTGTCCAGCGCCGGGTTCTCCCGATACGCGCGGGTAATCTCACCCAGAAAACGCGCCCGGATAATGCAGCCGCCGCGCCAGATTGCAGCAATCTCACCCAGCTGCAGCTCCCACTTCCATTCGCGCGAGGCTGCCGCTAATAGCGCCATACCCTGCGCGTAGGCCATAATCTTGGACGCATATAAGGCATCATGCACCTGTTGCACAAAAACTTCGCGGCTCATCGAAAGCTTGAAGTCGGGGGGATTAATAAAATGCTTGGAAGCCTGGAGGCGCTTCTCTTTAATACTGCTAAGCAGGCGCGCATCCACGGCGGCCGTCAATGTCGGAACCGCGACCGCCAAATCCTGCGCAGCTTCGATCGTCCATTTACCGGTGCCTTTTTGCGCCGCTTTGTCCAGGATCTTATCGACTAGATATCCTTCCCCCTGGTCATCGCGGCGCTTAAAGATTTCAGCTGTAATTTCGATCAAAAAGGAAGCCAGCGACCCCTCGTTCCAGCGGCCGAAAACATCGGCCAGTTCGGGAGCGCTGCAGCCCGCCAGCTGGCGCAACAGATGATAGGCCTCGGCGATCAATTGCATATCCCCATACTCGATCCCATTGTGCACCATCTTAACGAAATGGCCCGAGCCTTCCGGCCCAATATAGGTGGTACACGGGCCTTCCACCTGCGCGGCGATCTTGTTCAGCAACGGCGCAATAATCTTCCAAGCCTCGCGCGGGCCACCAGGCATAAGACTGGGCCCCTTCAGTGCACCCTCTTCGCCGCCCGACACTCCCAGACCGATAAAGTTCAAACCTTGCTCCTTAAGGCGCGCTTCACGACGTCGAGTGTCGAGGTAGTGCGAGTTGCCGCCGTCAATCACCATATCCCCTCGATCCAAAAGCGGGATTAGCTGATCCAAGACCTGGTCAACGGGCGCACCAGCTTTTACTAGAATTATTATCTGCCGCGGTTGTTGCATCTTGCCGACAAACTCTTCCAGAGTTTTGCCCGCCACAAAATTGCGCCCCTTCGTTTGCGCCATAAAAGCATCAGTCACCTGGCTATTGCGGTTAAATACCGCGCAAGCGTATCCGCGACTCTCGATATTCTGGATCAAGTTTGATCCCATCACGGCGAGTCCGATCATTCCTACATGTGGCTTCTGCATAGCTACTCCGAAAAAAAGAAACTGCCGTTGGGAAGCGAATCAGGGCCGATCTCAGGAGGGCTCAGATGTAGTTTGCTGCCGGCGCGCCCACTCGGGGCAGCGTGCTCGCAGCTATGACCTGCTTCCTCCATTCGCGACGACTTCCATTTAGCAAGCATCGTTTACACTTCTTGTCCCAGTAAACATGCTGCCATACAATTGCAGAATGCACAGCCGGATTCTATTGATGCTTGGTTTATTTTTCGCGCTGCTGCCTAACGCCCGCTCTGACCAGAGCATCCCTAAGGAACTATTGGGTTCGGTGGTTCGGATTACGAACATGGAACAGATCGCCTGCGGCAGCGGTGTGCTTATTAACGGCGGGGTATTGGTAACGAATTCGCACCTACTGGAATCGCTTTGCCAAGAGATCATCTGCGCTGACGGTTGTCAGGTCCGGCGCTGTCGTGGTCTACGAGTGCAGAGAGCCGCTGCCCCGGGCCAGCCGGCCTCCGAGGAGGTTCCTGGATTTGAAGATGTGCGGATTTTGGCGGATTTGCCGGGAATCGACCTAGCGCTAGTCTCGAGCAGCGCGCCGGATGGCTCGCGTCCCGAACTGCCGCTGGCACTTGGACCCGCGCGCGGTAGCGTCATGGCGATTGGCTTCCCCGGTTGCGGCGACCTTGCCCTGCAGGTCGGTCAAATCGAAACTTTCGATCCGATCCGGCTTTACACCAGCGCCCTCGGTAATTATGGAAGCAGCGGCGGAGCGCTGTTCGATGCCTCTAACGCTTTAGTTGGGGTTGTAGATCAAGCAGCCGATCTAAGGTCCGCGCTAAAAGGCAAACTGTTACGGAGCGACTTTCCGCTCTCGGGGATCAATGCCGGACTTTTAGCACAGGCGCTCAAAAATCCCGAGAACTCCCGAGAGATCGAGATCAAAGCATTGCTCGATTATTACCGCGCTGCTCTGCTCAATCGGCACGGCCTATCGCGCTTAATAGGCGGCATGCTCTTTAGCTCCGATGTCGGACGGCTCCTGAGCGCCGAAAGCAGACGCACCACCTCGCTCGACACACTTAAGTTGATCGGCGCGGCGAATGTTTATCCCGGCCAGCTGTTTGCCCAGAATCAGCCCGTCCCTGGAAATGATCACCTGTACGATTTATTGGAGACGCTCGTTTTGGCAAACTCGCTTGAAAATTACGGCGCCAATCATAAATTTCTAATGCCGATCAACGCCGCTGCACTGCTCAAGAACCTGGAACATTCGGCTCACCAGCGCGCGCAAATCGATCAATTAGTAAATCTGATTACGGAATTTAACCGGCAAGAATATCCCGGCTTTCAACTTTATCTGCTGGAGCTGGGACTGCTCTTGGCTTTCTTGCTGATAGTGCTCACCCCGCTGTGGGCCTTCAGTTTGGGGCTGGTGTGGGCCGGCGAGCCGGGCGGCTTTCTCTGGCGTCTTTTCACAATTTGCTGGGTGGGACTGCTTTGGCCGATCTCCCTGATGCTGTGGTGGATCTTTAAGAAGGTTCGAAGCTGATCAGCAGCTCTCAGCTCTTAGGGAATTTATAGCTCTCGACCTTGAACTTCTTGCGCTGCACTTGCAGCACTTCGCGGGCGGGGAATTCGATACAGCTCAAGCGATTTCCATATACCAAACCTGTATCTATGCCAATTTTGTATGGCAGGTTGAACATCACCTGCTTGAAAGGCGTGTGGCCAAACACAACCGTGCGCTCGAAGCGATGGATATTGTTGATGAACGGATCCCGGATCCAGTAGATATCCTGATCCAACTGCGTTCGCACATCCCGCAGCGGGTCAAAACCCGCGTGCACGAAAGCTAGGTCGCTCACTAACAGATACCGCTCCAGTCCCAGCAAAAAATTTATGTGCGCGGGCGGAAGTGCGGCAATAATCTCTTCGGGGGCCGCATTGGACGCCACGCCGTAACTCTTCAACGTAGTGGTTCCGCCATTTTGCAGCCAAGAATAATCAGCGCCGGTATCCATCCCCAGGAACTGCAACATCATGGACTCATGATTGCCCCGCAAGAAAACCGTCGCCGGAAACTCTTGCTTCAACGCGATGGCCAGCTCCACTACGGCGCGAGACTCAAATCCCCGATCAATGTAATCCCCGATGAACACCAAGAGATCTTGCGTGCCGAGTCCCCGATCGCTGCGCAGGTGTTCGAGTAAAATATGCAGCTCTTCCGGGCAGCCATGGATATCGCCGATCGCAAAGATGCGGGCCGGCGGCTCTAACTCAAGAAACGGAGCAGACATGGCTATTTACCGTCACCAACTTTGAGCACGGCCAGAAAAGCTTCCTGCGGAATAGTAACGCTGCCGACCTGCTTCATGCGTTTTTTACCCTCTTTCTGCTTCTCCAGCAGTTTACGCTTTCGGGTAATATCTCCACCATAGCACTTCGCCGTAACATTCTTACGCAACGCTTTCACTGTCTCGCGCGCGATAATCTTACCGCCGATCGCGGCCTGAATCGCGACTTCAAACATCTGCCGGTCAATTAGTTCCTTCAACTTCTCGGCCAGCGCGCGGCCTTTGGGATAGGCCTTCTCCCGGTGCACAATAATACTTAACGCATCGACATTTTCTCCATTGAGTTTGATGTCGAGTTTGACCAGATCGGCGGGAGCATAATCCTTAACTTCATAATCAAAAGAAGCATATCCGCGGGTCATGCTCTTCAAACGATCATGGAAATCCATCACGATCTCATTAAGCGGCAGCTCATAGGTGATTACAGCACGGGCCGCGCCGTGAATACTTAGACTCTTTTGCACTCCACGCCGCTCTTCGCACAAAGCTAGAACGTTGCCGACGTACTCCCGCGGACAATGAATGGTCGCACTTACAATCGGCTCCTCAATTTGCAGAATGCGCCCCACATCCGGGAGTTTCGTAGGATTATCGACCAAGATTACTGACTGATCGGTGAGCACTACGCGGTAGACCACTGTCGGGGCCGTCGTAATCAAGCTCAGCTCAAATTCACGCTCTAGCCGCTCTTGCACAATTTCCATGTGCAGAAGTCCCAGATAACCGCAACGAAAGCCAAAGCCCAGGGCGACTGAGGTTTCCGGCTCAAACGTAAACGAAGCATCGTTCAAACTTAGTTTTTCCAGCGCCACCCGCAGATTTTGGAAGTCATCAGAGTTGACGGGGAAAAGCCCCCCGAAAACCATCGGCTTCACCTCCATAAATCCCGGCAGCTGCTCGACCTTCTCGTCAGAACTGAGCGCCACGGTGTCGCCGATCTTAACACTGCGTAAATTCTTGATGGCGGCGGAAAAATATCCCGCTTCTCCGCTCAATAAAGCTTCCACTTCGTGGGAATGAGGCGTGAATACCCCGACCTTATAAACCTCATGCTCTGCTCCCGTGCTGAGGAAGCGGATCTTATCCCCTGACCTTATAGAACCGTCGATCACCCGGATTTGCACGATCACTCCCAGGTAAGAATCGAACCAGGAATCGTAAACCAGCGCACGCAGAGGCTTCTTGGGATCGCCCCGTGTAGGGGGTGGGATCTTGTGGACCAAAGCCTCTAACAGCAGATCAACCCCTTGCCCGGTCTTGGCGCTCAGCAGAATGGCCTCCTTGGCGTCGATCCCGACGATGTCTTCAATCTCCTGCCTAATCCTCTCCGGGTCGGCATTCGGCAGGTCGATCTTGTTCAAACACGGCACAATCTCAAGATGGTTATCGATCGCCATGTAAACATTGGCCAGAGTTTGGGCCTCCACCCCCTGCGCTGCATCCACAACCAAAATGGCCCCCTCGCAAGCTGCAAGACTGCGCGACACTTCATAATGAAAGTCCACATGCCCCGGAGTGTCGATCAGATTGAATTGATACTGCTTGCCGTCCTTAGCGGTGTAATGCAGCCGCACGGTCTGGGCCTTAATCGTGATACCTCGTTCGCGTTCCAGATCCAGCTTGTCGAGGAACTGGTGCTGCATCTCGCGTTGCTGCAGCGCGCCCGTCAGCTCCAGGATACGATCCGCCAGGGTCGACTTCCCGTGATCGATATGGGCAATAATGCTGAAATTTCTAATATGTTCGCGTGACATCTGAGCTGCCCTGTATTCTGCTGGTAGCCGGGATTTATCTCAAGTGCCCAGCTGCAGAGCAGCGAATTAAAGCGGAGATTCTATCTCGAACAAGCCCTACAAAAAGCAGGCTTACAAAGACTCCTCGGCGCCCCCAGTGGCATCATGTGGCTTGAAGAAATCCTTCAAGATCGACTGCCAAGAGATCCAATTTCACGGGTTCCTCGTCGTAAAGCGCCCGGCCTTCAGTGCCTAGATCAGTCACGATGCCCTTTACAACCGAAAGCAGTCCGCGATGCTCCGCTAAATCGTGCGGCCGGACCTCGAACGTCGGCGACTCCTGCTCAAACTGCGCGTCAAGCGTTCGAACCTGCGCCCCCACCTGATGCACCAGATTCCGAATTGTGGAGCGGTTATCTTTGAGCCAATCAAGCGCCTGATCCAAGGCCTCGGGAGTTTGGTGCTTGAGGAGCCTAGCACGCAGCCCGGCCGGACCGCTTAGCGACTCCCGACCTAGGCTGTCGGCGATTCTCAGCGCGGAAAGACAGCGATCGTAAACAGTCAGCAGATCGACCTGCCGGCAGAATGTGTCCACCCGCGAAGGCCCGTGTTCAAAGGCACTCGTCGGCTGCGGTCCGCGTAAGCCAGCTTTGATTTCGACGCCCATGCCACCCCAACTACTCAGCTTGCGTTAAGTTTAGCGCCAATCGTGAGCCTAATCCAGCACTGCTCAGGGTCAGCGGCTCAACGCTTCAAGCGTGCGTCAAAATCGGCGATAGTCTTGGAAAGTCCGGCCTGTAAAGCCACTTTTGGCTCCCAGCCCAGTTCTTTTTTCGCGAGCGAGATGTCGGGCTTACGCCGCACCGGATCATCCTTGGGCAGACTCTTGTAGCTAATTTTCGATTTGGAGCCGGTCATCTCGATTACTAGCTTCGCCAGCTCCAAGATCGTCATCTCGGCGGGGTTTCCCAGATTCACCGGCCCGTGGAAACCTTCCTTGTCCATCGTGGCGCGCAAACCGCGCACTAGATCGTCAACGAAGCAAAAAGATCGGGTTTGCGAACCTTCCCCGTAAACGGAGATCGGCTCGCCTTTTAGAGCTTGTACTATAAAGTTCGACACTACCCGGCCGTCATCGAACAGCATCCGCGGGCCATAGGTGTTGAAGATCCGCACGATACGCGTATCCACCCCATTTTGAGTTTGATAACAAAAGGTCAGCGTTTCTGCGACACGTTTGCCTTCATCGTAGCAGCTTCGAAGTCCGATCGGATTAACGTTGCCCCAATAGCTCTCCCTCTGCGGATGTTCCAGCGGGTCCCCGTAGACTTCCGAGGTCGAAGCCAGCAGCATACGGCCCTTGACGCGCTTGCACATTCCCAACAGATTTATGGTCCCGACCACGCTAGTCTTAATGGTTTTTACGGGATTGTACTGGTAGTGCACCGGCGAAGCGGGACAGGCCAGGTGATAGACCTGATCAACTTCGAGCAGGATCGGCTCCACCACATCGTGCCGCAGGAATTCGAAACGCGGATTACTCAAATGCTGATAAAGGTTAGACCGCTCTCCGGTAAAAAGATTGTCTAACGCAATGACCTCGTGACCATCCGCTAGCAAAACATCTACCAGATGCGACCCAATGAAACCGGCACCGCCGGTTACCAAAATTCTTGCCATAAAGTTATCGCTGCTCTAAGCCGCTGCTACGTCGGGCCGCCCGATCGAATAATAACGATACCCATGCCGGGCTACCTCATTTCGATCCAAAATATTTCGACCGTCAAATATTACCGCCGCACGCATCAACTGCTTCATACGTTCAAAATTGGGCTGACGATATTCATTCCACTCCGTGCAAATCACTAGACCATCGGCCTGATTCAAACAGTCGTAGTTGGAAAAGGCATACGAGACCTGGCTATGTTCTTTGAATGCCTGCCTAAAGGTCTCTACCGCCTCAGGATCGGAAGCCACCACTTTGGCACCCATGCGCACCAATTCGCCGATAATCTTCAGCGCTGGCGCCTCGCGCACATCATCAGTGCGAGGCTTAAAGGCCAGGCCCCAAATCGCGAAGGTCTTGCCCTTAATCTGAGACGCGCCTCCATAATGTTTGACGATCTTATGCACCATCACCAGCTTTTGATCGGCGTTGACGTCCTCAACAGAGCGCGCAATTCGCAGATCAACCTCGTAATCCTTACCGGTTCGAATCAGCGCCTGCACATCCTTAGGGAAGCATGAACCGCCGTAACCAATCCCCGGGAACAAGAAGGCCATGCCAATTCGCGAATCAGTGCCCATTCCGATTCGCACTGAATCGATATCAGCACCCACCTTTTCGCAAAGATTAGCGATTTCATTCATGAACGATACGCGCGTCGCGAGCATGCTATTCGAAGCGTATTTGGTAAGCTCGGCTGACGGCACATCCATAACAAGAATAGGCTTATTGGTGCGCACGTAGGGAGCATACAGCTCGCGCATTAGCTTGGCCGCGCGCTCACTCGGCACGCCCACCACCACACGATCGGGCTTCATAAAGTCATCGATGGCCGCGCCCTCTTTCAAAAACTCGGGATTGCTCACGACCTCGAACTGATGCTTCGTCAATTTAGCGATAGTTTCGTGCACCTTACGCGCAGTACCGACAGGAACCGTGGACTTATCCACGATGGTCTTGAAACCGTTCATGTATGTACCGATACCTTTAGCTACCTCCAGCACATGCGTTAGATCGGCCGAGCCGTCCTCATCCTGCGGGGTACCTACCGCAATAAAAATAATATCAGAGAGTTCGACGCCCTCCTTCAATGAGGTCGTAAAGCGCAAGCGCGCATTCTTTAAATTTCGCTTTAGTAGATCGGTAAGTCCTGGCTCATAGATCGGGCTCTCCGCCTTTGTCAGCTTTTCAACTTTAGCATCATCGACGTCGACGCCGATCACATCATTGCCCGACTCAGCAAAGCAGGCTGCCGCCACTAGGCCCACATACCCCGCTCCAACCACAGTAATTTTCATGTAACCTCCAAGCAGATATCTCGCGCCGGACTCACGGGCGGAGATTCTAATATGCGTTTCTTCTGAGCCCCCTAAATAGTGTCAAAAAGACAATCTTCAGATCAAGTAGGAGCGACCAATTTTCGATATAATAGAGATCGTATTCTATTCTCTTGTCGATTGAGGTGTCCCCCCGCCAGCCATGCACCTGGGCCCAGCCCGTCATCCCAGCCGGCACTTTGTGGCGCAGCATATACTTCGGGACGCGCCTGCGGAATTCTTCGATGAATACGGGCCGTTCGGGCCGGGGACCCACGATCGACATATCACCACGCAGTACGTTTAAAAGCTGCGGCAGCTCGTCCAGACTGCAGGCCCGCAGAAATTTGCCGAGTGGAGTGACACGCTGATCCCCCTGAACGGTCCACCCCGGACCCTGGTGCTCAGCGTCTACATACATCGTTCGGAATTTGAGGATCGTGAATTTCGAACCATCAACACTAACCCGCTCTTGATGGTAAAAAATAGGGCCGCGCGAAGTAAGCTTGACGAAAAAGGCGATGACACCCATTAAGGGCAGCGTCACCGCCGCACCCGCGACCGCAAGAGCTAGATCCAAAGCGCGCTTGGCAAACAGATTGATCCCCTCCAACGGCGTAGATTGCACGCTCAGCACAGGCAGTCCTTCAAATTCCTCGATCGCTCCCCCCAGGCTCACGAACTGATAAATGTCCGGAACGATCTTTACATCAACCGTGGTTTCCTGCAGGTGCGACATAATCTCAGGCAAGTACATGTTGTCTTCGAGGGGCAGCGCGACGACGACCTGGTCAACATCAACGCGCTGCACAAACTTATCCAAGTCGGCGTAGCTGCCGACTACCGGAATGCCGCGCGGGCCCTTCTTCTCCGAGCCGTCACGAGACAAACATCCCAGCAACTGAATGCCCAACTCCTGATGAAAGCGCAGACGTGTAGCGATATCCCCGGCCACTTTCCCGGCACCCACGATCAGGAGGTAGCGCAGGTTATAGCCGCGACGCCGAACTTCGCGCAGTAAAAAACGTAGAAACGATCGCTCAAATACCGTCAACAGCGTCGCTGCGACCCAGAAATATAAAAATACCAAACGAGAAAAGGGCACGCTCTTTTCTCGAAAAAGATAGGTCACCGCAATCAGGAAAAGCACCGCCAAAGCGTTAGCGTTAATCAGCAACCACAGCTCACGGATGCGCCGCACTCCGCGCATGGGCCGATACAAGCCCATCCGCTTGAACACGAAGGCCCAAATCAACCAGATAAACAGCAGCAGCGAGAGGTAATGCTGGAAGGGCGGCACGCCCTTGTCGACTGCGATCAACTCAAATTCAAAACGCAGCCAATAAGAAAGACACCAGGCGCCCGAGACCACAAGCAAATCCGCCGCCATGAACAGCAGCTCAAAGAGTTGTCTTTTCTGTTTTAACATCAGCCAACTTCCTGCAGGGGAGCAGAACTCTCACCGCGAGACGCTAGGCCATATTTATAAAGCAAGTTATCCCACGCACGGTAAAACTTGATTGGGCTAAAACTCTCGGCGCGCTTCAGACAGGCATCGACCGAAAACTCAGACTCATGCGCTACAAAGTACTGCAGCGCTTGGAGCAAGGCCTCAACCTCCGCGGAGAATCCGGAACGACGCGCCCTACTAATAAATACTCCGCTGCTAGCCTCTCTTTCAACACCGCTTTTGCCTGCAGCACCCGGCTCTTTCTTCCAATGCGCCACCCCCTTCACCGTCTCCCGGAGTCCGCCGCGGTAGGGCGCAACTACCGGACGGCCGGCCGCCATGCACTCAATTGGCACCAACCCGAAGTCCTCAATCCCCCCAAAAACCAAGGCGCGTGATTTACGATAGAAATTAGCCAGCTCACGGTCGGGCACCTTGCCGAAGAAGGTGATATTGGACTTTGCCCGGCGCTTTAGTTCGCGCTCCATTGGCCCCGAGCCTACGATCCAAAGCGGCTCTCCCAAGCGATTAAACGCCTCCACCACCAGCTCCGGGCGCTTATAGGGCACCAGCGCCCCGGCATGCAAAAAGGCCACGCCCTTGCTTTCATCAGCGGCGGGA
>JAIBBU010000072.1 GCA_019694515.1 Oligoflexia bacterium
ATTCAGTGCCATGCGGCATCGCTCGAAACTGTGTGAGCACCTGCAATCCATCGATGTCGGGCATCATGATATCCAAGAAGACCGCATCAAAGGCGCTGCTCGACACTTCGTTGCTAAGAATGCTGAGCGCCTCGGTGCCGGAGTGCACCGCCACCGACTCGCAGCCCAACGACTGCAGCATGGTCGCCAACAAATCAGTACAGCTTGGATCGTCATCAACAATCAGGAATTTTGGGTTCATACGTTTTCCTCAAATTTCTCCCCTACACCTTTACACCTAAGTCTTTGGCTTTGACGTCTTCCACCGTGCTCCGGGGGCACTCGCACCGGTAACAGATACCCCCGCTGCAGCAATGCCGGCTTGTAAGGCGGTCGACGATGACGGTTGCTTTTGTTCCATCTTCCTAAGCAAAGGTACCGCCTCTGTGACTTTGGCTGCTGCCGCATTGACTATCGGCTGTGGATTCGGCCGTTGCACTGGCTCGAATGCCGCTGATGGTGTGAGCACGGGCGGCGGAACTGCTTGACGCAGCGTCGCCGAAGGCAGTGGCTCTGCATCCGGATTGACGCTCTCCAATTCTTCGCTGGTCGCGCCGAGAACCTCCTCGATTGAGGTAAGGCCCTCCTTCACCAGCTCAAGGCCCGCCCGTCTCAACGTAACCATGCCCGAACGCACCGCATATGCCTTTAGCTCATCTTTGGAAGCGCCGGCGAGAATCATGCTGCGCATCTGATCATCGAGTCGCAGGACCTCATAAATGGGCGCTCGTCCGGCATACCCCTGATTGCGGCACTTGTCGCACCCCTGACCATGCCATGCCGACTGGTCGGTGAGCACTTCTGCGCCAACACCCAGTTTAGTGATTAGTTCCGTGGGGACACGCACTTTTTGTTTGCAGTGCTGACAGACTTTTCGCACCAGACGCTGAGCAACCACGCAGTTTATCGACGTTGTTATCAGGTACGGCGCTACTCCCATATTGAGAAGACGTTGAATCGTGGACACTGCGCAGTTGGTGTGCAACGTGGAGAGCACCAAGTGCCCCGTGAGCGCCGCCTTAATTGATATCTCCGCCGTCTCCTGATCGCGGATTTCACCAACTAGAATCACGTCAGGATCTTGGCGGAGTAACGAACGCAAGATAGCCGCAAAGGTATACCCAACGGATGGATTCGCTTGACACTGAGTCACCCCTTGAAGGGTTCCTTCAATTGGATCTTCAGCGGTAAACACGCTGACGGAAATGTCATTCAGTTCGTTGAGCGCTGCATACAACGTGGTGGTCTTCCCCGATCCGGTTGGGCCAGTAACCAGCACCAATCCATCGGGGCGATGTATCGCGTCACGAATCATCTTTAGCTGAGCTGATGGGATCCCCAACTTCGACAGGTCATTGTTGACCGCGGTGGAAGACATCACTCGCAATACGATCTTTTCGCCAAAGGCCGAAGGCAGAGTGCTCATGCGAAATTCTGCCTGCACGCCATTTGACTTCAACTTAAAGGAGCCGTCCTGGGGGACGCGGCGCTCACAAATATCGAGTTCCGCCATAATTTTTAGGCGGGAAGAAACGGATGACGCCAGTTTCGGCGGGATCTTCTGCATCTCCTGAAGAATTCCGTCGATGCGAAACCGCACTCGTAGGATCGATTCAAAGGGCTCGATGTGAATATCTGAGGCGTTTGCTTTTACCGCCTCAACCAGCAGCAGATTTACCAAGCGAATCAGCGGCGCATCGATGGCTGCATCCGCCGCGTTATCAAGATTCTTTAGGGCGTCTGAAGCCGACTCGTCTGAGTCGAGCAGCATTTTGAGATTACCCTCAACGGTAAGCTCATCGCCGCGCACACCTCCGCCCCCCGGGCGTGGCACCATCCCCTTCTTCGCCTTAACCGCAGCTGGTTTTGAAGATGAGTTAAACATAACAAGGGACACGCTACGTGCCCTTGTTTGTGATCGGGTATTTCTTGAATTATCTAAACGGAAGGTTGGCAACTTAAAGAAAAAGTGGCCCCCTGCAAGGGCAGGGATAGTATCGCCGGGGGCCTTTGGCGCTTTGCAGAGCTACGCTAGGTACGAAATCTTCGTAGGAATGGAACCAAGCTGCCTAATGTTAAGCCACCTAAGAGCGCCGAGCGGTCACTATCAGCCTTATGCGGTCTAACAGCCCGCGCTGTTATAGCAGCGATTGGCATTAACAATCTTCACGCACTGGCTGGACGAAGTCTTGATGTAAATGGCCGGACTGCCGGTGTTTGCCTCAGCATCAGCTGCAACTCTGGCGGCAGTTTTGAAATCTCCGCACGGATACCCGCCGTAAAATCGCCACCTCCAGCCAAATCCCTTTTGGTAGAGGCCCATCTTGTGCACAAGATTACCCTTGCCGTCATACACCTGGAGACACGCCGAGCTAATATCAGGCGCGGCATAGGTTCCGATGAAACTAGTGCTTCGCGCTCGCGCGTCCGTGATGTGATGGGACGCAATGGATTTATAAATCATCGTGGAGGGTAGATCGATTATCTTCGAGCACACAGTACGCAGCTTATTGCGCGTGGTTCCAGGCCGCTTATTGCGAGCAGCCTCAGAAACATCGGGGATTACCATAAGCGCAGCCAGGAGCAGTCCACCTAGTAGGTTCCAAGATCCATTTGAAAGAAGTTTCCTCACAGGCTGTCCCACAGGCATTTCTCCTAATTTTTCGGTGCTGATTCTACGGCGATGATATTACTGTCGTCCCACACCAGTGTTAATTTTAGCGCAATCTTCGCCGCACCAAAAGCCCAGATGACTTGGGCAATCACCGCAGCATGGCACAACTGATTGAAAAGACTTGAGGTGCGCGCTTTGCGCGCGCGGGGATCGCGAGATAAGGGCCTCGTCTAATCGAGTTACCCGCCCAAGGCTGCTATCGCATCAAGCCTTAAGTGAGCGTGTTAGACATTCGGCACCCTGATCGGTGACCAACACCGTATGCTCCCACTGCGCCGACCATTTCCCGTCCGCAGTGCGCACCGTCCAGCCATCAACTTTTGAAAGAATTGTCTTATGCGTGCCGAGATTAATCATCGGCTCAACCGTAAAAATCATGCCGGGCCGCAACGTATCTCCATGTCCCCTCTTTCCAACGTGCACTACCTGCGGAGGCTCATGGAACTCGCGCCCCACGCCATGCCCTGTGTATTCTCGAACAATTCCATAGGGGAACCCGGTATTTTTAATAAACTCTTGAATCGCTGCGCCGATGTCCCCGACACGCGCTCCCGGCTTAACCACAGAAATGCCGGCATACATGGCTTGCTCGGTAATCTGCACCAAGCGTCGTGCCTCCTCGGTGCACGCTTCGGCACCGCCCACAAAATACATGCGACTCGAATCGCCGTGGAACCCGTTCTTGTAGCTGGTCACATCAATATTGATGATATCTCCAACGTTAAGCAGTACGTAGGGACTAGGAACCCCGTGGCACACTACATCGTTCAGAGAAGTACAGCAGGATTTGGGAAACCCCTTGTAACCGAGCGTTGATGGACTAGCTCCCGCCTCTGCCATAGCTTTATGGACAAAGCGATTGATGTCCTCGGTACTTATGCCGGGCTTAACAAAGTCGGTCAGATCATCCAGGATCGAGGAAGTTACGCGGCAAGACTCGCGCATCAACTCGATCTCCTCCGCCGTTTTAATCGGTATTCGATTCACTGCTTCACCAAGCTACAGGCCGCCCTCGATTGGAGTTCATCCAGCCGATCACATCAACGAGCGGCATGCGATTTACTGCTTCGCTTCGCTAAGCGCGAGTATGATATCAAACTCCTTCTGCGAAACCGGCAGCACGCTCAGCCGAGACCCTCTCTGCAAGACAAGCATTTTTTCAAGCTCGCGTTTGGAGCGAATCTGGTTCAGTCCTACCGCTTGAGGAAATTTCTTCACGAACTCAAGCTCAGGACTCCACCAGCGCGGGGCATCGCGTTCCGATTCGGGATCATGATAATCGCTCTTCTTATCGAACTGAAGCGGATCAGGAACCGCTGCCGACTTCACCTTGGCAACGCCAGCCACACCAACCTCCTCGCACGACGAGTGATAAAACAAGACCGCATCGCCGGGCTTCATTTCTCTGAGGTAGTTTCTGGCTTGGTAATTTCTTACCCCATCCCACAGCGTGGCTCGATCCTCTTTTAAGTCATCGATCGAGTACACATCAGGTTCACTTTTTACGAGCCAATGAGAGGGCATAGATTCCTTATCGTGTAGTCCTACAATAGCGAAGGAACACTCTCGGACACAATATCACCCGGTCCTTATCTACACGCGAGCACCCTTTAAAGCGCCCATGAATTTATTGTTGACCTTGTGAAGTAACGACTCACGCCCCAAAATCGTCGCCATGGATATTGCCGTACTGAGCATTTCGTGGATTGCAATCGCGGTAGGCCTTGCAGGAACGATTGTGCCTATTTTGCCCGGCACGCCGTTAATGCTCGCGGGCATGGTCATGATCGCGTGGGTGGGAGCTTTCAAAGAGGTTGGCTGGGGGACCCTCAGCTTGCTGCTGGCGCTTACGATAGTGTCGATTGTCGTAGACGTTGTAGCTTCCATGATGGGCGCCAAGCGTGTTAACGCCAGCCCGCTCGCCTTGGTTGGCGCAGCGATAGGAACAATCGTCGGGCTATTTTTTGGTTTGGTCGGGGTCTTTATCTGTCCCTTTATTGGGGCAGTCGCCGGTGAGTTCATCACTAAGCAGGATCTGCTCCGGGCCGGCACCGTGGGCGCGGCGACTTGGATGGGGCTTATTGTGGGAGCTGCCGCAAAGCTGGCTCTTGCGTGTATGATGGTTGGGGTTTTCTTGTTCTTCTACTTTTTTTAGATGGATGACTCATTTTATATAGCG
>JAIBBU010000073.1 GCA_019694515.1 Oligoflexia bacterium
TCGAACTCAAGGTCTTCTATCAGCCGCGACACTACGAGCCGCAGCGGACGCGCGCCGAGACCTTGATTAAGGACTGCTTTTGCAATTAGGCGCTTGCCGTCTTCTGTAATGCGAAGCTCAATTCCGTGGCTGGCCAGGCGCTTTGATCGTTGTCTCAATGGCGACTCTCGCGACTCCTCCATGATGCGCATAAGCAGAGCCTCGGTCATCGGCTCCATTGAAACGGGCTGCAAGCGCCCCGCCAGTTCTGGGATAATACCGAATTCGATTAAATCCTTAGGGCCGACCTGGTCCAGCAACTCACCCAAAGACGGCTGGGCGGCATTCCTCGTTCCAAAACCGAAAGTAGCTAAACCAAGTCTGCGTTCTACTATTTGAGCAATCAGCATTTTCTGCGCGTGCTGAGAGTTGCGCATTCCAACTGATGCACCGCTGAAGCTTCCACCGCATATGAAAAAACAAGTCGATAGATCGACACCGGTTTCATGATCGACAAATCCATCGAGCGTCATGAGCAGGTTGCCCTGTGCGCCACCTCGAGAAATGTCGTGACCACCCTCCCCTACCCACGCCTTCTTATCGATCTCGTCGATAAACACCACGCCATGGCTCGCCAGCCGCACCCGATCGCGCTTAGTGCCCTTTGGCAGCAACTTCTCAGCAGCCTTTAGCAATTGTTCGGGTATGGAACTGACATCAGCGCCGCTCCATCCCGACTCGGTCAATTGACTGGCATCAAAATGAACAAAGGGCAGCCAAAGGCGGTCGGCCACATGGCGCGCAAGCATCGTTTTGCCGCTCCCGCTCTGTCCGATAATAAGCGGTACATCGCGCGAGGTCTCAGAAAGCGGGCCCCGATTGAGCGATGTTCTCTCCGTGTGCCGTCGCTCCCTCACAAATGCGTCAACCAGAGCGGCGTAGCGACCGCTCGGGTTGTCGGCATATTTGCGCCTCGACCTGCCGCCCTTGGAGAGTTTCGATCTTGCCCGATTGGCAGGCAGCGACTCCTCTTTAATTGCGAGAAACTGCTGGTCCTCGTAGAGCCTAAGCAACGAGCAAACATCTTTGCGCGCTCGACTGTCGCGCCGATTGGAAATTGGGTTCTCACGAATCGCTGCGGTAATCGCACGGGTTAACTCGTGAAGTTTTTCGTCCGTCGCTGATTTTCCATCAACGCAATGATCGCGCAGCACTCGCTCCACCATCTCAAAGCCAGGAACTCTCCTCATCCGAACTTGGTGGTAGTATGCAGCGACGGCAAGCGCGCGCTTCGCACGCGGGCTTCCGATCACTGAACGGTCAAGGTGCCGCACCATTTCTGACGGGGTAATAGGCGGGCCAAAATCTCTGCGGACTTTGGGAAATCCGTTTGCTCTCTGATCGGCTTGATCTTCTTCGATACCAGCCCCATCGTCCGGACGTTTAAGGCTAACTCCTCCATTAAGAGAGGCAACGGCAAGCCGGGGCGCAATTTGGCCGCCAAGAGCCTGATCTAAGTCGGCTCGACGCTCGCGATCCGATGGAGATACTCCGCCTTCCATTACAACTTTCCTTGCTGCGCCTATTTAACCGCGACGCGCTCTCGTGAGCGCCGCCCCGCACAGTCACCTCGAAGTTGATGGCACAATCGCAAACGTCTTGAACTCTCACACTGCAGGTGTAATGGCGAAAGCAAGAGCTCAGACCATGCGCGGGCTCGGCGATCTTGTTCGCCCATGGGTCTTGCGCGGACGGGTGTCATACCCCATCTGCTCAGGCAGGCCTACCCCAGGCAAACATAATTTCCAATTATCCAGCTAGAAGGCATGTAATAATTTCAGCTGCCTAGCTCAAGCACACAGCACCAACCAAGCTCTATGCACCGAAAATCTTTACATCTTGGAACGATGCAGCGTCAGCGCCATAGCTCCAAAGGTGCCTGTACCAGCAAAGTTCGAAGCACGTCGCTGCGGGTGATTATCCCCACTAGCTGCTGCGCTTCATCAAGAATCGGCATACAGCCTATCCGTTCGCGAAACATCACCCGGGCTACCTCGCGCATCTCTGTATCCTCTGAAGCAACGAGCACCGCAGCACTCATGACCGCACTCACCAGCTCAGCCTCCCAGGGTTTCTGAACCGGATGGGGCTGAACCCCAATTTGGGCAGCCCGCCTCAATAGATCGCGATCGGAAAGCACTCCTACCAATGCTGCGCTTTCGTTTACCACGGGAACATGACGGAAGCGTTTCTCGGCGAAAAGCATGTGTGCTTCCTTCAGGGAAGCAGAAGGAGCAATCGTCACCACCCCCTTGGTCATCATCTCAGACGCCATGAGCACACGGCGCCGAGGAGACTCGGGATTCATCGCACGCTCATAGGCCGTTATGATAGGAGCGGCACCCGCGACAGTTGTCCCGTGCTCGAGCTCGGCGCTCATTTGATGTGCGAACTCGGTGGCTGACGAGGTATCGCCTCTTTCCGACACTGGGGTAAGGGCATTCACTGAATTAACAGCACGGCGCTGCCGCACGGCGCCCGGCGAATAGGGAGCGATCAATCCGGTGAGCTCTCGGATGTAGAACATAGCAGCCCCTAGCGTATCCCAAGTTTCCCGGTAGCACTATCCAAAGGGAAGCACGCAAGTACCATGCTCCCACAATACCGCGATCCCAAAATCACGGCGCTCACCGGGCGTTGGGATCAGCCAGGGCAACTAGCCTGCTGGGGGATTCGGCCTGGGCATGCCCCACCCCATGCTGGCTAGGCATGCGGACCGCCTTGCGATAGGCTGGCCACTTCATGAACGCTGCACTCATAGTTGCTGCCCTTGGATATTTTGTCGACGTTTTCGACATCCTGCTTTTTAGCATTCTGCGGGTTCCAAGCCTCAAGGAACTCGGCCTTACTGATCAGCAAGTACTAGAGACCGGCCTGTTCATTCTTAATCTGCAGCTGGCGGGGTTAATCTCTGGCGGCATTTTATGGGGCATCTGGGGCGACAAGTACGGACGCTTGTCAGTGCTATTTGGCTCAATACTTCTCTACTCAGGCGCCACATTCGCCTGCGCTTTTGTGCATGACGTAAATACCTACGCTGCGCTGCGCTTTGTTGCAGGCTTTGGTCTTGCGGGTGAGCTTGGGGTTGGCATCACGTTAGTGTCAGAGCTTTTACCCAGCCACAAGCGCGGCTGGGGAACCACCTTCGTCACAGCGGTCGGAGTAGCGGGAGCAATCGCGGGTGGAGTCCTTGGCGAATCGCTGCACTGGAGAACTTGTTATGGCATCGGCGGAGTGCTGGGGCTTTTTCTTCTAATAGCACGCTTTAGCGTAGCTGAGTCATCGGCATTCCTTGCGCTTAAAGAACGCAGCGAAGTGTCACGTGGCAACATTCTATTGCTCTTTTCGAGCTTTGATCGCCTAAAACGCTACCTATTATGTGTGCTGCTCGGATTTCCCATAATGTACGTGGTGTACGTACTGGTGACCTTCTCGCCGGAGGTTGGCAGGTCACAGGGCATGAGCGAGCCCATTTCGGCCGCCCGCGCAGTGCTGTTTTGTTATATTGGGATTACTGCTGGCGACTTTTTCTTTGGAGCCGCCAGCCAATGGATTAAGAGTAGGCGCCGATCTTCCTTCCTGTCCCTCGCTTCTCTGACTGTTGCTCTGGCCGTGTACTGGCGGTTTCCGCCGACTACGCCCACCAGCTTCTACTGGTATGCAGTGGTCCTCGGATTTTGCTCAGCAAACTGGGCGGTGCTCGTAACGTCTGTGGCCGAACAGTTTGGCACTAACCTGCGAGCGACCGTAACGACGTCGATCCCAAACATGATTCGCGGCAGCGCCATTTTGCTAACGCTTGGCTTTAATCAGCTAAAGACGTTGCTGAGTCCTTTTGAGAGCGTGGTTGCCACCGGGTTTATTTCACTTGCTATTGCGGTGTTGGCGCTTATGGCTCTGCGTGAAACCTACGGCAACGACCTAAATTTCGTTGAAAAATAAGCGGTTACACCCGCTCCGGGGAGCATCGTGCTCCAGTACTTCATATAGCTCCCAACGAGTGCTAGGCTCCGCCGGCTCCGCACTTCTGCCTGAGCACAAGGAGATCTGAATGCTTACGTTTCGACTAAGCCACGTTAGAGCCGCGCTTGTAGCCGCCTGTCTGCTAATTACTGCTCTCCAGCTAGCTACAGATGCCCATGCAGCCAATATTACCGTTAACTCGGCGGCGGATAACGCTAACCTCGCAATGCTGGCCGGCAATGGCTGCAGCTTGCGAGAGGCCATTGCTAATGCCAATGACACTAATGGCGGCCCCCCAGACTATCCTGACTGCGCGGTGGGATCTAACGGACCAGACACTATCAGTTTTAGCGGGGTTAGCTCGATCACCGTCGTTGATGAAATCTTCGTTATCACCG
>JAIBBU010000039.1 GCA_019694515.1 Oligoflexia bacterium
TTGCTTTGTAAGTGGCCTCGTGAGTGTTTGTTGCTACTACTGTTGCAATAGCAGTGTGCGTTTCTGTGGGCGTCGCCGTGGCTGCTTCGGTAGGCGTGGGTGTTTCAGTCTCCGTAGGAGTGCTGCTAGGAGTCGCCGATGGAGTAAAGGTGTAGGTCGAGGTAGCCGTGTTTGTTGGAGTAGCCGTCGGTGTCGCGGTCAAAGTGTGAGTCGCGGTCGGCGTTACCGTCGGGAACTCAGTTGCTGTCGGAGTGGCCGTTTGTGTGGCAGTCGCTGTGCTGCTCGGCGTAGCGGTCTCGGTGGCGGTAAAAGTTGGAGTCTCAGTGGGTGTCGATGTGGGAGCAGCCGTTGCGGTGTAAGTCGCCGTAAACGTTGCTGTCGGCGTGGCTGTCTCAGTCGGGGTATTTGTAGCCGTCGGCAGCGCCGTTGGTGTATCTGTGGGTGTCCAAGTCGGTGGCTCGGTTGGGATTGCGGTTGCAGTGTGGGAAGGCGTTACCGATGGAGTCGCCGTCGGAGTGTTGCTCGGCACCGCTGTGGCGGTAGCTGTCGGTGTTGGCACCGCCGTAGAGGTGCTCGTTGGCGAGGCGGCAGCGGTCGAGGTTGGTGTTGGTGAGCCTCCGGAACCAAGGCCGACCTCATCCAGCCAGGCCAGCTCGGGAAAGCCCGAGGAAGTAGCCGCTTTCTTCCAGGTCGAAAGTTGTAAGTCTCCCCTTAAAGTAACAGCCGGATTAACTCCTCCCTCTTCGAACCAATTGGAGAAAGTACTTAAGCTCTGCAGCTCGGCTGCGGTCTTGCAGGTATTCGGAGGGACACAGTTCCCAATCGGCATAGCGAACGGTGAGGTGTAATCCGACGAGCCGCCCCCGAAACTCCGATCATATAACGCCAAACTGTTGGGAATCGCTGAAGCGTCACTATACCTTCCGACCACTCCCCCGAAGTAGGTTGAACCTTCCTGGGGATCTCCGAAGACATAACCGGTAGAGTAGGAATTAATTATGGAGCCGCCTGGCCAGACCACCCCAGCTATGCCGCCCACGATGTCGCTGCCAACCACTGAGTATTGCGCGGTAGCGTCCCGAATGATTGCGGGAGCAGTATAGCCTGTGACTGAGAGCCATCCCGTAATACCACCGACATATGCAGTGGCAGCACCTCCCAACCAGCCACCTTCGGCTTTAACCTTACTCATCACGCCAGTGATCGTGTCTGCGCCCTCAAAACCTCCCGCGATGCCTCCGACATATCGCCCCGGAGTGGTGCTGAAGATTGAACCGTTGACATAGCACTCCGAGATCGTCGAGCCACGTGCGAACCCGGCCACGCCGCCGAGCCAAGACTCACCAATGATACCTTGTGGAATATTGTAGTGAGTCATCGAGGGGAGCTGCACAAGACAACGCTCGATCGTGGTATTGGTATCCACATACCCTGCAATCCCACCTAGAACTTGATACCCGTCGATCCGGCCGCTCGCATCCGACATGTAGAGGTGCGCTCCCGCAGCATTTCCTGCGATCAGTCCACACATACGGTTACAAACTATCTGACCATTCACCACCTTGATCTCGCTGACGCTCGCCTGCTGCGAACCATCACCGATCAGACCCGCGAGAGCACCGACCTGATCGTGCCCTTGAATGTAGAAATCTTCTAAGGTGAGTTGACTCACCGAGCCTGTGGTGATCGACTCAAAGAGCCCCTGTTGGTCGGAACCGGCAGCGGTGAGATGCAGTCCTATCAGTTTGTAGCCATTGCCCTGCAGCACACCGCTGAAATTGGGAATCGGAGTCCAACTAGATTGGGCGGATAGATCCAGATCGTTGCAAAGCGCATAGTTGCCGGCCGGATTGAGCTGAATGTTCTGGAACTCCTGGGGAGAAGTTATGGTGGAGTAACCTGGTGGTTGATTGCAGTCTAGGAGCGGCGGATCAACGGGAATAATCTCATTTCCCGGGAAGCCCAGAGTGGACACCACCACGAGCGCAAAAACACTCACGCATAGTGAAGTGATCAGCCAGTATCTAGTTCGCAAAGTCTTTTAGCTCCCCTCTCGAACAAAGGTCCCCCAGCACATAATTCGGCAGGAAAAAGCTGTAACTTTAGCCATTTGTCTTTATGCCAAAGTCAGACGCAGGCCATCATAAGAAGAGGGTTTCGCACGATCGGCACTGCACGCCGCGCTACCTATAGCCATCGAACAAGCCCCCTTCACCTGCAGTGCAAAATCGCTGATGATAGCCGCAGTTAGGAGAAGCCTTTAGGGAGAACTCACAAGACTTCTTAATTCTCATTTTACACAGCTACTTATGCATAAGATCGCGCTCTTTGGCGCCGGAAAGATCGGCGAGGCTATCACGGGACTGCTGACCAAGTCCGGCCGTTATCAGGTCCGGGTTGCGGATCTGAGTTTGGAACGCGCCAAGATCGTTGCGGAGATGTGGCCCGGCACAGAAGCTGTAGCGCTCAAATTGGAAGACGAAAAATCTACCAAGAATGTTTTAAGCGGCTGTGAAGCTGTATTGAGTGCGCTCCCCTACTACTGTAATCCGCGCGTGGCGGAACTCGCGATCCAGAACGGGCTGCATTACTTCGATTTGACCGAGGATGTGGAAACCACCGACAAAGTCTCCAAACTCGGCAGGGACGCCTCGATCTGCGTCATGCCACAATGCGGCCTGGCCCCGGGTTTTGTCAGTGTGGCAGCAACTTTCTTAGCCAACACTTTTGAAAGCGTCGATTCGATCAAGATGCGTGTGGGGGCGCTACCGATCTACCCGAGCAACCAGCTCAAGTACAACCTGACCTGGTCCACTGAAGGGTTAATCAACGAATACGGAAATATTTGCGAGGTGGTGCATCGTGGCAAACGGCGCAATGCCTTTGCACTCGAGGGCTACGAGAGATTTTCTTTGGATGGCGATGAATATGAAGCGTTCAACACCTCGGGTGGACTGGGTACTCTCTGTGACACCATGGAAGGAAAGGTCCGCACCTTGGATTACAAGTCAATTCGTTATCCGGGACATCGCGATCTGATCGCTTTCTTAATGAATGAACTGCGCTTTAATGAAGATCGCGAGACCTTGAAGACGGTCTTCGAACGCAGCATCTCCACAACGGCCCAGGATAAATGTTTGATATTTGTCGAAGCTCGCGGGCATGTGAAAAAGCGCTTTGTGCAACGAACCTATGCCAGCACGGTCTACAATACGGTCATTGACGGGAAGCATTTCAGTGCAATTCAACTTACCACCGCGAGCGGCATCTGCACGCCCTTGGACATGGTCCTGACTGGGAAACTTTCTAAACGCAAAGGCTTCGTTAAGTGCGAAGACATCTCGCTGCTCGATTTCCTAGACAACGAATTCGGGCGCCACTACAAGGATGAGAAGGCGTTAAAAGGCATCGCGGTTTAACCCCGCCGGATAGTTAGGCGGCCTTCTTTCCTAATTCCTCGGCAGCTGGCCCGGCCGCGCGCTTCTCCTGTGCACGCAGCTCCCCGCCATGCGAGATGCCAAAGAGCTCGTCAGCAAACGGCCAATCCCCTTCCCCGGCCACCCACTGCTGGATTCGCGCTTCTGCCAAACTGCCGACAGCTTGTCCCCGTCTTAACGCAACTGGTCCTGAATCGCTCATTAATAGTCCTCCCGCTGGAAGTTATAGTGATCCTTATCACGGTTATGACCGCCTTTAGTTGCAGTGACAGGTCGAAAGATTGGTCCGAGACCTTCTTGGCAATATTCGGACTATTAGCTGGGCGGTTAACCCTTCATGGTTTGGAGCATCTTAGCGACTCGGGACTCCATTAGTTCCAGGCGCTTCTTGGCAACTGCTGAGTTCTGAGTAATCCACTCCGTATTCTGCAGTGCTGTCGGAGCCACCTCTCGCCGAAACTGTTCAATATAGGGTTTGAACTTGGCAAACATCAGCAGCCCTTCCCCGCCGTTGCATTCAATCAGGAAATCCGGATTGACGACGCCATTCTTGGCAAAACCGTATGCCATCTCCCAGTAGCTGGTAACCTGCCTAAAGGCAGCGTTCATGGGATGCTTGATGTCGGTGATCGCCATGAACTCGTCATAATTCTTGGGCCAAAACTGACCGAGAATTATATCCCGCGATTTGCGCATCAGATCCTCACGCCGCAGCTCATACAGCTTCAGTGCAATTTCAGCATCATGGTGATCGGGGTTAGACTTAATCATTATTGACTCCTATTTCGAAAACACCTGCTTAATTCCCTGTAGCGCGAAATCCAACTCAGCTCTATCAATCACCAAGGGCGGGGTAAAGCGAATCGTTTGCTCGCGGGTATCTTTACAAAGCAACCCGTGCTTCTTGAGAGCTTTGCAAAAATCCTTGGCGGGTCCTGACTCTTTTCGTATGTCGACCCCGATCATCAATCCGCGGCCCCGAATCGCTCCAATATGCGGGCTGTTGAGTGCCCGCAGCTGTGTCATGAAATAGTCGCCTAGCTGCAGAGCGTGTTCGTGAGGCCTTTCGTCTTTGATCAAGCTCATAACCTCACGCCCAATCGCGCAGCCCAGAGGATTTCCACCGAAGGTGCTGCCGTGGGTGCCGGGAGTGAAGACACCCATGACCTGCTCAGATGAGATTACGGCGGATACGGGGATGATGCCTCCGCCTAAGGACTTTCCCAAAATGTACATGTCCGGTGTAACGCCTTCATGCTCACAGGCAAAAATCTTTCCCGTGCGACAGAGTCCGGTCTGGATCTCGTCCGCAATCAGCAGCATCTTCGATGTGTCGCAGAGTTTGCGCAGATCGGCTAAGAAGCCCGCGGGGGGAAGCAGTACCCCACCCTCACCCTGAATCGGCTCGATCAGCACCGCTACGGTATTCTTGTCGATCTGCCGCTCCACCGTAGCGATATCAGAGAATGATGCGATTCTAAATCCGGGCGTCAGGGGACCGAAACCGGCCGAGGCGCTGCTGGAGGTGCTGAAGCTAACTACACTGATCGTACGTCCCGCGAAGTTATTTTCAAAACAGATAATATTGGCTTGATCGGGTTCAACCCCTTTGACCTCATATCCCCACTTGCGAGCAGCCTTAAGCGCGGTCTCCACGGCCTCCACGCCGGTATTTACCGGCAACACCTTCTGCATGCCACAGAGGGCCGCTAAATCTTTACAAAACTCTCCGAGCTGATCGTTGTAGAAGGCGCGGCTGGCCAGGGTAAGCTTCTTCAGCTGCTTTTCTGCCGCCGCTAATAATCTGGGATTGCCATGTCCAAAATTCATGGCGCTGTAGGCCGCCAGCATATCGAGGTATTTGTGGCCATCTACGTCCCAGAGCCAAACCCCACGACCTTCCGCGAGCACCACCTCCAGCGGCGCATAATTATGAGCGCTAAATTTTTGGGTGAGAAAAATCTGATCGGAGGATGAGGTCATCGCACTCCAGCTAAATTGGGTTTAAAATTTCGCAAAGCCCGGGTGACGGGGGAATGGGGTGACATCCCGAATATTGGAGGTGCCCGTGACATACATCAGGAAACGCTCAAATCCCAAACCAAATCCCGCATGCGGAACAGTGCCGAACTTCCTCAGATCAAGGTACCACCAATAGTTTTGCTCAGGCAGCCCAAGTTCACGAATGCGCTCCAGTAAGACTTCATAGCGTTCTTCACGCTGCGAGCCGCCGATAATCTCTCCCAGCCGCGGTACCAGCATATCCATGGCCCGCACCGTTTTACCGTCAGGGTTTACCCGCATGTAAAATGCCTTGATCTCTTTGGGGTAATTCACAACATAGACCGGTCCTTTGATGTGCTTGTCGGTCAGGAAGCGCTCATGCTCGGACTGCAGATCGATGCCCCATCGAACTGGGAATTCGAAATGCTCCCCGCTGCTCTCCAAGATCTTAATCGCATCGGTGTAGTCGAGCGCCTCGAACTTGGAGTCCACCAAGGCCCGCAGCCCCTCTAAAGTCTGCCCTTCGGCAGCGTTGGTGCGGTGCAAGAACTCCATCTCCTCGGGACAGTTATCCAGCAGATACCTGATCAGGTATTTGATAAATTCCTCGCCCAGCGCCATATTTGACTCCAGGTCCGCGAAGGCCACTTCCGGCTCAATCATCCAAAACTCGGAGAGATGTCGGGTGGTATTGGAATTTTCGGCACGAAATGTGGGCCCAAAGGTGTAGACCTTTGAGAGCGCCGTGGCGAAGGTTTCCGCTTCGAGCTGGCCTGATACGGTCAGCCCCGCCATCTCTTTGAAAAAATCCTGCGAATAATCGGGTTGCCCGTTAACCTTCGGAACGTTGGCTAGGTCGAGCGTCGTGACATGAAACATCTCCCCCGCTCCCTCGCAATCCGAGGTCGAGATAATCGGGGTATGCACGTAATAGAATCCGCGCTCCTGAAAGAACCGGTGCACCGCGAAGCCCGCTGCTGAGCGTACTCTGAAAACCGCGCCGAAGGTCGCAGAGCGCGGGCGGAAGTGGAGGATCTCACGCAGAAACTCATGCGTGTGCTCCTTCTTCTGCAATGGATAGGTTTCAGGATCAGCTTCCCCAACCACATGCAGCTCAGTCACCTTCATCTCGAAGCGCTGGCCCTTTGCAGGCGAATCGATCACCTCTCCCCGGGCGATTATGGCGGCGCCGGTCACAACCTGCGCCACGCAGGCCGCATAGGAACTCAAGGCCGGATCGATTACCAACTGCAGCCCCCGAACCGTGGTCCCGTCTGAAAGCTCCACAAAGGACACTTTCTTGGATTGGCGATGGGTCTTCACCCAGCCCCTTACCTCACAGGCTCCATGGGCCTGGGGGGCACTCATAATCTCTCTAACCGTCGGAAAAGCCATTTGCATACTCCATTAAACCCGCGCCAATTATCGGAGATAAGTGCAGAGCTTTCAATCCTGAGTCGGCTAAGATATTCTGCGGCGGCCTTCGGGTGTCCAGCACATTTAACGGGGTGTAGCTCAGCCTGGCTAGAGCACTAGTTTTGGGAACTAGGGGTCGCTGGTTCAAATCCAGTCACCCCGATTCTGGCATCGTCAGCTAACGCTGACGAACGCGGATTCTGGCATCGTCAGCTAGCGCCGACGATCGCTGGGGGGTGAGTGCTGCGAGCCTGGTCGGCATCATTTCGGCAGGCGTGCCCTTCGACTATCGTTAGGGATCGTCTCGCTGCGCTCTCCATGACAAACGTGGCGCGCAGATCGCTGTCATTGCTGTGGATGTGACACATTTGGAGGACAAAACTCCTGTCATTGCGAGCGGAGCGAAGCAAACCCTAACATTATGTCGAAGTAGGCTTTGTTTCTACATAATCGTAGAAGTTTCTTCCGAGCATTGAGACTACTGCTATCGACTGGAAAATGCGCAGAAACTTCTCCTAGCTTTTTCAGTCCAGAGACCATTGCGACATAAAGTTAGGGTTTGCTTCGCTCCGCTCGCAATGACAGAAACCCTGTCTTCGAATTGCGTAACTCGTACAACAGCCTGTCCTCCGCTACCCCGTCATAGACGGGCGAATAAGGAAAGTACTCCCTAACGCCACAGCACCAAGCAGTTTCATCAACCTTGCTTTTGAGGGAAATCCTTCCCTCTGCTGCTCCGGTTTAGGCCACCTATCCGACTACCCTCAAACACAGAGAGGCGCCCCAACCAATGAGAGCCAAGGGCAGATCTACTTAGAAACACTGTATCAAACTATCCTATTTCTCGCCTTGTCAGCGGTCTTACAAATAGGAGAACATAATCCCGCCAGATCGCGCATCTATAATTCACACATGGCTCAGGGAAACAGACGAACCATAATCAAGAACGCCATTACGATCGGCGCGGTCCTAGCCGCGATCCAGATCGGGATTGTTGCCTACTACAAGAGCACCTCCAAGAAGGTCCCAATCCGTCAGGCTATCAACGAACGCGTCGATGCGATGAAGGATCTGCCAGCCCCAATGCGTGAGATGCGGCGGATTCAATTGGCCCTAAACGACTACAAGATGAATAACGGCGGGAAGATCCCGGCCGATCTTAAACAGTTAATACCGACCTACTTTGACAGCGTACCCAACGACCCTTCAACCGGTAAGCCTTTCGAATACCGTGTCGAAGGGACTCGCTATCTGCTCGGCAACGCCGCCACCAAGGAACGCGGCGCGGCAGCTGGCTCGGGAGCGAACAAGCGTGGAGAAGGCGGTGTCGATCTTGGCACGGTGACTGAAGAAGAGAAGAAGATGCTGCTTGCAAGTCTTGACCAAAACGCCCCGGTCGAGAAATTTAATTACGATCCTTCGCAAAAAAAGGATCCCTTTCGGCCCTTTGACGTAGCCCCCGATGTGCAGATCTCGGGGGACAAGCCTCCTCTACAGCGCTACAACGTGGAGCAATTCAAGATGACTGCCGTGCTGGAGTCGGAGGGCCAGCCTTCGGCTATGATCGAAGATCCGAGCGGTCATGGGTACTCGGTTAAGAAGGGCACCAAGGTGGGACAGCGTGACGGTGAGGTCATTGATATTATGGCCGACCGTGTCGTAGTGCTGGAAACCGAGGTCGATTTCACCGGCGAAAAACGTACCCGCACGATCGACATTCTGATGAAGGGCCCAGGTTAGGCCGCATTCAAATAGCGATTGACCCTCTCTAAGCTTCTGAAACTAAGCGCTTCCGCGACATGTCGGCTTTCGACTTGTGGATTATTTTCCAGATCAGCAATGGTTAAGGCGCAGCGCATCATGCGGAAAAATCCCCGGGCGCTGAGATTTAACCGTTTCGCGGCACTCTCCACTAATGCCAAGCTGCGCGCGTCCAACTTAATAATCCTGCGAATATGGCTGCTGTCTAGTGCGGCATTGAGACATCCCTGCCGCGTAATTTGCCGATCGCGCGCCGCGACCACCCGCTCCCGCAGACGATCGGAATGTTCGCTATCAACACTGGGACCGCGATCTGAGCTGACCTCGGATATGGGAACAGGCTCAAGTTCAACATGCAGATCGATGCGATCTAGGATCGGCCCCGAAAGCTTTCCCAGATACTGTTTCACGGCGACCGGCGAACAGCGGCAGCTATTATCTTTCATCCCCAGCCGGCCACACGGACAGGGATTCATCGCCGCGATCAGCTGAAAGCGCGCCGGAAAGGTAAAGGCTCCTCTTGCCCGCGAAATGTTTACCGCCCCGCTTTCGAGAGGAGCACGCAGTCCCTCCAGCGCCGATCGGCGATACTCCGGGAATTCATCCAGGAATAACACCCCGTGGTGCGCAAGACTGATCTCACCGGGACGGGGGCCGGTACCCCCGCCAATCAATCCCGCATCCGAAACTACGTAGTGCGGAGATCGAAAGGGCCGCACCCCGGTTAAGAGCCCCTCCACCGGCATACCTGCGACACTGTGAATCTTGACCACCTCGAGCATCTCTTCACGGCGCAGCTCCGGAAGGATCGATGAAAAACGCTCGGCCATCATGCTCTTTCCGCAACCGGGTGGGCCGATCATTAAGAGGTTATGGCCGCCCGCGGCCGCAATGACTAGCGCGCGTTTTGCAGATTCCTGACCGATCACATCTGACATTGAACGGGTGGAGACAGCGCGAACTTCGCGCGGCTTGGATGGCGGAGTATCTTGCGGCAACTCTCCGCGATTAAGGTATGTGACCGCCTCCCCCAGTGAGCTGACTTCAATATGCTGAACTCCGCTAATCAAACGCGCCTCGGCTCCATTGGCTGCAGGCACTACCACCCCGCGCATGCCACACTCCAAAGCACAGATCGTGGAGGGCAGAATCCCCCGCACCGATTTGACTCCGCCATTGAGCGAAAGTTCCCCGAGCACGGAGTGCTGCATTAATCTCTCAGACAAAAGCTGACCAGTCGCCGCTAGTATTCCCAGGGCAATCGCGAGATCAAAACCTGCTCCGGCTTTTCTGATCTCTGCCGGAGCTAGATTTACGAGGATGCGCTCGGGAAGAAAAAATCCGCACTGTTGAAGCGCGGAGCTGACACGATCGCGGGCTTCCTGCACGGCATTGTCGGCCAGTCCAATGATCGTAAAGTTGCGCATGCCTGAGCTGCCGCGCACCTCCACCTCTACCGGTATAGCGTCGATGCCGTTAAGAGTGGTGCTGTTTACGCGGCCAAGCATAAGCAGGGCGAAATCCAAAAATTTGTCCCTCTGCAGAAATTGGGAGGGCCCTTATGGATTCGCGCCCCATTCAGCAAAGTTTCTGGCTTATTTCATGCAACAGGTTTAATTGCCGAGCAGCAGGTGCGCTAAGTACCTGATTACTCGTGCAGCCCAGGGATGGGTTTTCCGGTCAGGTGGAGGAATTTTCCGCCCTGCAGCCGCAGGCGCCACGGTCGAGGTGCCCCAATAGAACAGTTTATTGTGCATAAGGCGCATGGAAACAGTTGACGCTTCCGACCTATGGCGGCAAATACCCCCTGAGGAGAAATTCGAGCTAATGGCTCGCGCTCAAGCCAAAGGGGTTTGGGCCTGCCTAATCACCTTCGTGGTTGGCAGCACCCTCGCCGTCGGGTTGCAAATGAGCTGGATGATGTGGGGATCGCTCATTCTCTCTCCCTTCGTTTTTCAGTTCGCAGCAGGAAAAGCTTGGCGCGGATTGCGTCCGATGGCGATGCTCGAATATCTAGGAGCGCGGGCGGCAGCACGGCGCTACGCCTTTACTGCACATTCCAAGGATTTGGCTCTGAACTTTGTGTTCCGCGCGGTGATGGAGGAGCAGTTCGACGAAAGCGACGAGGACCGCGAACTAAAGGAGCTCGAGCAGGTAATTCAAAACAATCGCCAAATAGAGGTCTGGGTAGCGCTATTCACCGATGCCATTGTGCTGATGAGCGAGCAGGCCGGCGGAGCAAAGTGCGAATTTGCGCACCTGCTGAATGATAAAGTTGAATTCGAAGGGGCCTCCACCGACGACAACGAATATTCGAGCCATCGCGAAGTTTATATCAACTGGACCGATAAACGGCTGGGCACCTCCAGCCGCATCAAGCTCACCAGCAATTATCCAGCGTGCTTGGTAGTTTTTGAAAAGCGGGTGCAGCACCTCAAGAAACTCTACAGTGTGCAGGAAAGCCTGCCTGATCTAGACAGCAGATTACTGCTTGAGGAGACAGAAGCAGCTGATTTTCAGCTCTAGCGCTTAAAACCATCGGCCGTACTTAGGGCCGATCGAGTGCAGCGTGCACACCGGCAGCTCCGGGTCATCTAACTATCACTCAACAGCACCCCGGCATCTTCCTCGCGCTTCTAGCCAAGAATATAAAATTATATTCCCGCTGGGCGGATAGGTTGCTTAGCCATATCGCTCTCTTTTGACAAAAGATCATGGCACGTTGAATAATTCCGGTATGTTCAAAGCTCCCCTCGTTCTGGCAACGCTGCTTGTGTTAATCAGTTATGGACTTTGCGCCGCCGACGAACAACAGATCGTCAAGGGCACCAAATTCAGCTTGGCTTATGAGGCTCAAGCAAGCGGCGTAGAGAGCATAAAGATTCGGTCGTCTGGGCTGGAAAAGGTGGAGCCCTTCTTGATTGAAAATCCCGCCCGCTTGGTAATTGACATACCGGGGCAAAAACTCCACAAGAACTCCGAAACTGCACTCAGCAGCTCGCACCTCTTGAAGGCCATCAGAGTGGGAGCGCATGCCGATAAGATCCGGGTGGTAATCGATTTCAAAGACGCCGCCACGCCACCCTACTCCTCCAAAGCAACCGCGGGGGATTTGATCCTTACGATTGGCACGCCAAAGGCTGAGCCCGCCCCCTCGTCCCAGCCGATCGTTACGAAGCACACCCCTTCGTCCACGGTAGCCTCAAGCCCCACACCTCGATCTGCGGCCTCTGCGGTTGCAGCACCAAAGATTATAGAGTTGAAAGCGGTTCCAACGGCCACTGGCACAGCGCGGGTACCTACGGCTGCGCCAACGAGTGCCCACACGAGTGCCCCCGTGCCGCCGACTGTCACTCCGCAACCCGTACCGTCATTCACACCGACTTCAACCCCAACGCCGACGGTGCCGCCTACCCATACCGCGACAACGCTAAGCGAGAGGACCGCGACGACCAATTCCAACCCCCAAGGGAAGTCTCTTTTGTCGATTAATTTTGATCATGTTCTTACTGATCAGTCAGCGGTCGTAAAATTTGCCCTGACCAAACCCAGCGAGTTTCGCCTGGCCAAGCAAGATGATCGTAGTTATCTGCTGACGATTCCGAACTGTGCCGTTAGTGGAGAATTTCTTAAACTGCCATACTTTCCACCGCATGACTTTCTCGGATTGGTAATGGTGCAGGTATCCGCAGATGGTCCGGATGTTAAGGTTCTGATTACGGTCGATCGCGGGATTCGCATCGCCTCAGTTTCCAAAGAAAACGAACTCTGGGTGCGCCCTGTCACGCGCTAGAATTTCGATCCACCTTACGGCCGGAACGGTCTTACTGCTAGTTGACAGACCAGATCACAACATCCCGCAGCCATTCCAATACGGCAGCGCAAAGCCGTAAAGCATAGCCGCTTGGATCAAGACCCAGGGCGTATAAAGCTAAGGCGCTGACCCCCAGATTACACGCCACAAAACCCGCGGGGACGGCAAAAACTAAATTCATCAAAAAACCGACTGGTGATGCATTGCCGAACCACAGCAAGGTTAAACACGAACTCACCACCCAAACGTAAAGCATCGTCCTTATGAACTGAGCAATTTTGGCGCCCGGATCCGAATGCTGCTGCGCCAGCCAGATTGCAAACAGCGCTCCGTACGTCAGCTGGGCACCAGGTTCCAGCCAGATCCCAGGCCAAATCGCACTTAACACCAAGAGGGAGAAGAAGATTGAATTCAACATCGCGCCCTCTCGCTCCAAAAACCCCGAACAGACTGAAAAGAGCGCTGCCAGACAGGCCCGGGAACTTGATCCATCTAGTCCAGAAATCGCGGCCAGTGTGGTGGCAGGAATCAGCGCTACCAGCCGAACTGTGGCCAAGAGCGGCCAATGCGAGAAGCGCGCGGTCATACCACAGCTCGAAATCAGGGCGAGAAACCAACCGCCGGCCACGACACTACACGAATAGATCAGACCTACCTGATAACCGGAAAACACCAGCAGATGCGTCAAACCTGCACGCTTGAATGCATTCTCAGTGTATAGGCTAAGTTTGTCCGGAATGCCCAATCCAATCGAAAGCAGAAGTCCCGAGCGTTCACCTGCCCCAAGCGCCTCCTCTAGCAGTGCCACCAAGTAGTTTCTGAGTTTGGAAAGATAAGGCATTTCTCCCCCCAGAACCGCTGTAGCGTAGCGAATCCGGCAGCGCGCGCTGATGCGTTTGCGCCACAAATTGGCTTCGAAGCTGAACGGGTTCAAACCACGCTGGTATGGAGTAAACGCGGCCTGTACCAATAACAGCGATCCAACATCCGCCCGGGAGATATTTTTCCAGGGCAGATCAATGGCACTGCATAACACCCGGGAGGGGGTGCTCAGTGGCCTCAGGGAAAGTGGCGCCCCTTGAGGGTGGAGCACCTGCGCTCTAAGTAAGAGCTGCAGTTCGACTGCGCCGACTTGGCGGTGTCGCGGCGCGGTTTCAACCTCGGCCAAGTAGGCGCTGGCCGCATCAAGCTCCAGCGGAGGTCTAAGCAGGCTGTGAATAAGCACGCTCATGGCGCCGCCCAACGCAAACCATAAGAGACTAAGTCCAAGTTGAGAACGTCGGAGCACAGCTAGCAGCGCTGTTGCTCCCGCAAGATATCCGATCTTGATCGGAAGACTTGAGCCGCCCCCTATATCTCCGAGAAGTTGTCCCGCCAGAAACAAGATTACGGGTAAGGCTAAGGGGGCGCTGCGATGCAGTGCCCATAACTTTCTGAAAGGGCTGGAGACCGTACTGGAGCGGGTTGCCATGCGCAATAGTTCGACGGCTTGCGGTTCAAGTTTCCAGGCTTGAGCACTGCTACCGCTTACCCTATGCTGCTCAATATGAAATTGAGCTTAAGCCCACTGCTAGCGTTGCTTCCGGTCTTGATATTTGCCGGCTGCGCTGCCGGAAAGCGTACTTCTTCAGCTCAAAGCGAGATGCATGCACGCGTTGAATCCGAGGCGATCGTGCAGAATTTTGGCGCAGTGGAAACCGAGGGAGTGCGTTCCTACCTGGCGTACCTTGAACAACGACTCTCTCTCGCAGCGGCGCGAATTCCGAATGCGGAAGCGGCGCATTATCATTTCATCTTGGTTAACTCCAACGATCCTTTGGCGCTCTCTCTAGGCGGATACCGAGTCATAATTTCTAAAGGTTTGGTGAGAGCCCTTTCCAATGAGGCCGAACTTGCCTTTGTGCTGGCCCACGAACTGGCGCATCAGAAACTGGGGCATGCGCATTTACTGGAAGAGGAAAGCTCCCGCCAGAATGGGGAGCTACCCGCGGCAGAAATTGAAGCCGATCGCTTCGCGGTGGGATTGATTGCACTAGCAGGCTACGATCCACGCTCCGGGGCGGGAGCCTTAGTGCATGCATATCGGGCTAATGGACTGGCTGAGAATCGCTCCACCCATCCGGCGCTTGAGTCACGCCTCAATGCTGTCCTGCATGCCGTACTCGAATCCAAATGGCAACCTCCGGGAACAATCGATCGCCGCGCTTTTCGCATGCTGCAGCGCGATTTGAGTACCTCTGGCTGAGCTGTTAGAATATGGCCCATGGTTAAGGTAGTTTGCATATGTTTGGTGCTGTTTGGGCTAGCTGTGAGCAACGCAGCTGCTGCTCCAACTTATAGAGGCAACAAACCTATAAAGGTGCAGAGAACCGCGGCTTACGGCAAGGCAAGTAATGGCAGTTTCTTCTCCAGCGGCGGCAACCGCTCAGTTTACGGGGTTAAAGATTTTCATACCGGCAGCCAGCGCATTTATGGTGTGAGAAGCAGCAGTCTTTCCCGAATGATGGGGACCATATCAGTATCACGTACGAGTATTGGACTGCGCAGAACCAATGTGCTCGGATCGGGCTCGCGAATCTCTGGGTCGCGGCCGGTGCGGCGCTAAGTCCGCCAGCCTCTTTGAGGACGCAAGTATCCTACTTTTCCAACGCCACTAAGATCTTTTGCGCCAGAGTGGCAGGCATTCTGCCGATCTTCGCGATCTCTTCCGCTGCCAGGCCTTTCATACGCTCGACACTGCCAAAGTGCTTCAGCAAGCGCTGGCGCATCTCGGGGCGCACACCTGCGATATCATCAAGAGCGGATTTAAAGACCCGCTTTGATCGACGCTTACGGTGAAAGGTAATTACAAAACGGTGGGCCTCATCCCGCACCCGCTGGAAGAAGCGGGTCATTTCCTGCCCTTCATCCAGAACCAACGGATCGGAATCATTTTCGATGTAAATTCTTTCCGGGATCTTTAAAATCTCCTTGGAAAGCACTCCGGACTCAGTTCGCATCTTAGCAATCGAAACTATCTCCACAAATAGACCCAGCTTATCGCGCGCCTCCAAGGCCTTCGCCAGCTGCCCGGGCCCGCCGTCGATGATCAACAAATCAGGCAAATCGTTCTCCTCCTGACCACGCCGGAGCCTGCGGGTGATGACCTCGAACATGGCCGCAAAATCATCGGGCTTGTCCTGAAAACTAATCTTATAATGCCGATAAAATTTCTTGTCCGGGGCGCCGTCTACAAAGGCGACGATCGCACCGACGATATCAGAGCCCTGCAGGTTTGAAATATCCGCACATTCGATCTTTCGCGGAACCTGCCGCAGCTTAAAGCGTTCCGCCAGGGCGGCTGCAATCTCCATATAGCGCTGAGCTGGATTATACGCACCAAGAAAGTGCTGTTTGGCATTCAGTTGCGCCAGCCCCAGCAGACGGTAACGTGAGCCGCGCTTGGGCACGCAAAGCTCGATCTTCACGCCTGTCGCCGCGCTCAGCGTTTCCTGAATCAAGGAGCAGTTCTCAAAATCAAAGGGTACTACGATCTCTGCCGGAATTTCGCGGCTGCCTTGGTAAAATTGGCTGAGCACTGATTCCAATACTTCGCCATCAGAGACACTCACATCAGAAAAGGTAAAATTAGCGCTGCCTGCAATCCTGCCGTTGCGCGCAAAAAGCACAGAGACGGCTGCCAGCCCCTCTTCTCGATAGAATCCGAAGACGTCGCGGCTTTCCATGTCAGAGGAGACCAGCTTGGAGCCCGATTGAATATTCTTCAGAATCTCCAATCGATCTCTCAGATCGGCCGCATCCTCGAAACGCAGCTCAGTGGCAGCGCGATCCATTTCAGCCTGTAAATCCTTTTGAAGTCCGGCGGTCTTGCCCTCCAGCACTCCCATGGCCTGCTTCACCCACTCGTCATATTGACTCTTATCCACCGGCAGACAGCAGGGACCGGCACAGCGCTTAATTTGGTACTCGAGACAGGGCCGCTGGCGGTTAAAAAATACGGTGTCGGTACAAGTTCGCAGCGGTATTACTTTTCGGATGATCTCCAGAACTGCGCGCAGCTCATAGCTGAAGCTATATGGACCGAAATAGGTTGCGCCGTCGTCCTGCACCTTGCGCACCAGATCCAGCCGCGGCCAGAGCGCGTTACGGTCAATTCGAACGCTGAGATAAGCCTTGTCGTCCTTTAATCGAATGTTATAGCGCGGCTTGTACTTAGTAATCAGATCGCGCTCCAGCACGAAAGCCTGCGCTTCTGTTTCCGTCACAATCTTTTCGATTGAACGGATGCGCCGCAGCAAAAACTCAATCTGCGCACGCCCGTCTCCTCCGGCAAAATAAGACCGGACGCGGTTTCTTAAATCCTTAGCTTTGCCGACATAAATCACGGCTTGCTCGGCATCCTTCATTAGATAGACGCCCGGCAACTTAGGAAATCCGGCGACTTCGGATCCCAATTTTTCTAGATGTTCTGCGCTCTGAGCAACAATTTGGTCGGCCATGGCCGTCACGCTTTAAGCAGCTCGGTTTGTATCCGATTGATAGTATCTCTTAGATTGGCGGCGCGCTCAAATTCCCGTTTGGCCGCCGCATCGAACATTTCCCGCTTGAGAGTCTCCAGAAGCTTGCGCTGGCCATCAGCATCTTTCGGGACTTCGACCGACAAGCCTGCAAGATCAATCTCGGAAAACTCGGGAGCGGGAGCGAGCGAAGGCTGAATACTGCTGCGGGCTGAGGTCGGTATGATGCCGTGCTTGGCATTGAATGCGGCCTGAATCCGTCTGCGGCGTTCGGTCTCTGTAACGGCTGCCCGGATCGAATCGGTCATTACGTCCGCGTATAGGATGGCGCGCCCGTTGATATTACGGGCTGCCCGGCCGATGGTTTGAATCAGGGAGCGGGCCGAGCGTAAAAAACCCTCCTTGTCGGCATCTAGGATCGCGACCAGGCTAACCTCGACCAGATCCAATCCTTCACGCAGGAGATTGATGCCGATTAGCACATCAAAGTCACCGCGCCTTAGCCCTCGCAGAATTTCAACCCTTTCGATGGCATTAATATCTGAGTGCAGATAACGACACTTAATTCCCAGTTCGCGCATATAGTCAGAGAGATCCTCTGACATTTTTTTGGTCAGCGTTGTCACCAGCACGCGATCGCCACGCTCAATCGTTTTTCGGACCTCTTCCAGAAGATCGTCGACCTGATTAAGAGCTGGTCTGACGAGCACCTCCGGATCGAGCAATCCCGTAGGCCGATTGACCTGCTCAATCAGCGCGCCCTGGCTCAGTTCCAGCTCGTAATCACCGGGAGTAGCTGAAACGAAGATCGTCTGGGTAGCGCGCGCCCAAAATTCGTCTTGATTCAATGGCCGATTATCTAGGGCCGAGGGCAGCCGAAATCCGTACTCGACCAGCGTTTGCTTGCGAGAACGATCCCCCCGGTACATGCCGCCCAGCTGCGGCACCGTCACATGACTCTCATCGATCACGAGCAGGAAATCCTTGGGGAAATAATCAATCAAGGTCGTCGGGGGATCTCCTTCCTTTCTACCGGCGACATGCCGGCTGTAATTCTCAATGCCGGGACAGAATCCGACTTCATACAACAGCTCTAAATCATAGAGGGTGCGTTGTTTCAGTCGTTCAGCTTCTAGCAATTTGCCCTTGGCCAGAAGCTTGGGATACCACGCATCCAATTCGGCGCGAATGGTGGCGATCGCTTTAACCACCCGGCTGCGCTCGGTCACGAAATGACTCACCGGATAAATGGTGCAGCGTTCGAGCCGCCGCAGAGTTGCGCCGCTGATCGAATCAATCTCACGAATCTCCTCTACTTGGTCGCCGAAGAAGACCAAGCGGATCGCTTTGGCATCTTCATCCGAGGGAAAGATATCGACCGTATCTCCGCGTACCCGAAAATATCCGCGGGTAAAATCCAGATCAGAGCGGCGATACTGCATCTGCACGAGCTTACGCAGCAGCTCTTCGCGCGCAATTACATCGCCCTTCTCGGCGAAGAGCATCATATTGAAATAATCTTCCGGAGCGCCCAATCCATAGATGCAGCTGACGCTGGCGATCACGATAGTGTCCGTGCCCTCTAAAATCGCGCGCGTGGAGGAATGCCGCAGCTTGTCAATCTCATCGTTAATCGCAGCGTCCTTTTCAATATAGGTGTCGGTGGAGGGCACGTAGGCTTCGGGCTGGTAGTAATCGTAGTAGCTGACGAAATAACGCACGCGATTCCCAGGGAAAAATTCCTTGAACTCTCCGTAAAGCTGCGCCGCCAAGGTCTTGTTAGGTGCAATTACTAGAGTCGGCCGATTCTGCTTGGCGATCACATTGGCGACACTGAAGGTTTTGCCCGAGCCGGTAATGCCCAAAAGCGTTTGATACTTGCGCCCCGCTTCCAAATTGCGATTAAGCGCAGCAATCGCCTGCGGTTGATCCCCGCGCGGCTCGAATTGTGAAACCAGCGAGAACGGCACGAACTCGGGCGGTTTTCGGCCAGGGAGGCGCTCAGCATTCATAGAGACTGTGAAGGTTCAATTTGCCTGGGCCAAGATTTAACCACAGCGCACCGGGGGAGCACAAAGGCTCTAAACTCCCGAGGGGCAGGAGGTACTTACAACCCTGCGCAGGAACTACCGCGACCGTTTCTTCTCGGCGGTCTCTTTAATGCGCTCTTTGGCGAGTTCGATCGCCACGACCTCGGGGAACTTATTACGCTTCTCGGATTCATCCAGAATGCGGTGCAGCGTGTTGTAGATATTCTTAACCTTGCCGCTGACCCAAGTTTCATTCCAGCCTCCCGGGGCGTACTCTCCGCCCACGGAAATAACTCCGCCCGCATTGATCACGAAGTCCGGGCAGTAGAGGATATTCTTAGCCAGCACGGCATCATACATGCTCGGTCCGAGAAGCTGATTGTTGGCACCGCCGCAAATGACTGCGCACTTGAGCCGCTTGATCGTATCGGGGTTGACGGTCTGACCAACTGCGCAAGGGGAATAGATATCGCAATCGACGCCGTGAATCTCGGTCGTTGGGACGATCTCCGCTCCAAACTCGGCTTGCGCCTTCTCCAAGGCGGCTTTGTTAACGTCACAAACTACGACCTTGGCGCCAGCTTCCTTTAACATCTTGAGAAGATACATTCCGACATGTCCTACCCCCTCGAGCGCGACGCGGCGGCCGCGCAGGTCCTTAGAGCCAAATTTTCTCTCGGTCGCGGCCTGCATCGAATTAAATACTCCGCGCGCGGTCCAGGGCGAAGGATCTCCGGAGCCTCCCTTTTCGCGGGCAAATCCGGCGGCAAACTTGGTGATCTCGCGCATTACCATGACATCTTCGACACTCGTTCCCATGTCTTCGGCTGTAATGTAGCGGCCATCCAAGTGATTCAAACATTCGGCAAATTGACGGAAGAGTTCACGGCGCCCCTCTTTCATTCCGGGGTCGGTCAGGATACAGGACTTTCCGCCGCCCAGATCTAGACCGGCGATGGAGCTCTTGTAAGTCATGCCCTCAGAAAGGCGCAGACAGTCATCCAAGGCCTGAGTTTCATCGGTGTAAATTCGCATGCGACAGCCGCCCAATGCGGGGCCGAGCACTGTGTTGTGAATTGCAACGATGGCCTTGAGTCCGACCTGCGGGTAATAGAAGACAGTTACCTGTTCGTGCCCTCGCTTTTGAACCTCGGACAGGATCTTAATATCGGCAACAGCGCTGTTCATACACACCTCAATTGAAGGGGAATACCCGGGTGGTTTTAAAAAATTCGGAGAAATTAATCAATACTGAGGCTAGCGGCCCCGATTAGGACGAACTTGAAGAGCCCGGCCCTACTGCCGATTAATAGTAGCGGTGTATGGCGGATTGTCCCGCGGCTCCTCGGTGCCAGCGTACTTGGTACTGACCTTCTTGCAGCCCACAAGCAGTACAGCCGTAAGCAGTAAAGCGCAAACGAGTAAATTTCTTTTCATCACTGAAGTTAGTTGGTTACGGTCATAAAGTTAGCGAACTCTTTCACTCTAGAGGCATGCAATTCCTGAAAGCGTTCGTCAGCTTGATCGTACTGGCGACAAAACCAAACCGACCACAGAACCATACCGTCCTAGAACCATACCGTCCTAGATCCATACTGTCCTAGATCCATACTGTCCTAGATCCATACTGCCCTGGGAGAGACTTGAACTCTCACGTCCTTGCGAACACATGATCCTGAATCATGCCTGTATACCAATTCCAGCACCAGGGCGTGCAGCTTGTAAAGATAGTTAAAAACAAGGTCAAAGGTCAAATTTGATGCCCTGGGCGAGCGGCAGATCATTCCCCCAATTAATTGTCGAGGTTTGGCGGCGCATGTATTGCTTCCAGGCGTCAGAGCCCGATTCACGACCGCCGCCGGTGTCCTTTTCTCCCCCGAACGCTCCTCCGATCTCCGCTCCTGAAGTGCCGATGTTCACATTAGCAATGCCGCAGTCTGATCCGGCTGCCGAGAGAAAGCGCTCCGAATGTTGAAGATTGCGGGTAAAGATCGCGGAGCTCAAACCTTGCGGGACAGCGTTATTGATCTCGATCGCCTGCTCAACAGAATCAACGGCGATCACATACAAGATCGGCGCGAAGGTTTCTTCCTTGACGATCGCCATTTGAGCCCGCGCTCTAACGATGGTGGGGGTTACATACAGAGTCGACAGCTTGCCTGCCGCTAACTCTCCACCGTACACGATCTCACCCCCCTCTTTACGAACCTCTAATAGCGCGCGGCTATATCCATCCACAGCTGCCTGATTAACCAATGGCCCCATGAGAATCCCGGCTTCGCGCGGATCGCCGATGCGAATTTGTTTATAGGCTTGGGTCAGCTTCGCCACGAACTCCTTCTCGATGCTCCGCTCGATCAATACTCGGCGAATCGAGGTACAACGCTGCCCCGCCGTCCCGGCGGCCCCGAAAGCCACAGCGCGAACAACAAGATCAAGGTCGGCATCCTTCAGCACAATGACAGCATTGTTACCTCCCAGCTCAAGGATGGTGCGTCCGAGCCGCCGCCCAACTGTCTCCCCCACCGATCGCCCCATGCGGCAGGAACCGGTAGCGGACACTAGCGGCACCCTCGGATCTTCAGCGATCTTCTTTCCGAGCTCCGCGTCTGCGCCTACCACCAGGTTGAAGAGCCCAGAGAATCCATGCCGCGTTGCGACGGCCTGACAGATATTATTGATCGCAACGGCGCAAAGGGGCGTATGCTCCGAAGGTTTCCAAAGCACGGTATCGCCGCAAACCGCCGCCAACATCGCATTCCACGCCCACACCGCCATAGGAAAGTTGAAGGCGCTGATGACCCCTACGACTCCCAGCGGATGCCACTGTTCATACATGCGGTGGGAGGGTCGCTCTGAGTGCATTGAAAGACCGTAGAGCTGCCGCGACAGACCCACTGCAAAATCCGCGATGTCGATCGCTTCCTGCACCTCGCCCTCGCCCTCAGCTAAGATCTTTCCCATCTCCAGTGTGATCAGGGCACCCAAGGCAGCCTTATGCTGGCGCAGTTCGAGGCCGATTTGACGCACAATCTCACCACGCTTGGGGGCGGGCAGCTCCCGCCATTTAAGAAAGGTGCGGTGCGCTTCGGTTAAAGTGCGTTCGTAATCTTCGCTCGTAGAGGTCGAGATGGAACCAATGGTCTCACCGTTTATGGGCGAGATCGAACTCAGCGGTTTGCCACTGCCGAAGAAATTTAGGGGTAAGGAGGCTATCAGGTTCGTCATCCGTGGATCTTAAACATAGAGAGAAAGGAGAGCACAGTAGAATTAATGTCGGGCAGAAATGTTGCAGATAAGCTCTCGAAGTTATTGAAGCGGGGAAACTGCAGGAACAACCGGCGCCGAT
>JAIBBU010000074.1 GCA_019694515.1 Oligoflexia bacterium
CTCAAATTTAAGAAAAAATTCTTGGATGCTGACAGCATCGAGCTGGCGTTACAGCGGGCCTATCGCGGAGACCAGCGCGAGGCTCAGATGGCCCGCATGACTTTGACCGCAAACCTGAAATTACTTGATCCCGCCTGGGGCGGGATGTACCAGTATTCGACACACGGCGACTGGGATCATCCGCACTTTGAAAAAATCATTCCGACTCAGGCCAAAAATATCAAATTTTACGCCCTAGGCGCGGCCGTACTGAAAGACCCCGCCTTAATTGAGGCGGCGAAGCGAATTTTTAACTACCTCAAACAGCACCTACAAAGTCCGGGCGGAGCTTTCTATGTCAGTCAGGATGCCGATCTTAAGAAGGGTCAGTCCGGAGCGGAATATTTTGCACTAAGCGCGGTTAAGCGCGCCAAGTTAGGCGAGCCGGCAGTCGATCGCCATCTGTACTCGAAAGAAAATGGGTTGGTGGTCGAGGCTCTTTGTACGCTCTACAGCGTATCGGGCGATGCGCAGGTTCTTGGCGCCGCCAAACGTGCCGCGGAATGGATTATGCTGCACCGCGGCAACAAAGAGGGCGGGTATAAACACGGAGAACGGGACGCCGGAGGTCCCTATCTAATCGACTCACTCGCGATGGCGCGCGCTTTCCTTGCGCTATATGCCGTGAGCGCTGAAAAGAAATGGCTTAAAGCTGCCGAAACTACTGGTCGCTTCATGATCAATCATTTCCAGGATCCAACTGCAGGGTATATAGCGGGCCTGAACGATCCCCTGAACAGCATCTCAGTGGCTCGATCTGTGGACGACAACGTTGCTGCGGCGCGGTTTTTCAATCTTTTGCATCATTATCTGGGAAGCGCTGAAATGAAATCTGCTGCTCAGCATGCCTTGAATTATGTCAGCCTGGACAGCGTGGCGCTTGACGACGCTACCAATGAAGGCATTCTATTGGCCGAACAGGAACTTGGCGCTTACCCAACCCACATCGCAATCGTGGGATCCAAGAAAGATCCGGCGGCACGACGGCTATTTGGCGCAGCCGTAGCAGTACCGGTCATCTACCGACGGATTGAATGGTACGATGCTGCCGAGGGACCGCTTGCAAATCCTGATATCTCGTACCCTGATCTGGGAAAATCCTCTGCCTTCGTCTGTTCGGCGGGAAGATGCTCTGTACCGATTGTCAGTCCGAGCGGGGTTGAACAAACAGTAATCGCCTTTCAAAACCGCCCAACCACCTGAAATCACTTCGGCCCTTCAAACCGGATGAAGCAGAGCCGCGCTTTGGGCAGATGGGTGTATGGAGCGGCATTACATGCAGTTAAATTCAGAACCAAAAGCACGTTTTCATCTCTTCAAGAAGCTATTCAGACGTTCAGGCACCCCAGTTCCCGAGGTTGCTTCCTCCAACAATCGCTTCCTCGCAGCACTTGAACGCATCAAAGCCTCCCCGTTGTATAACCCCAACACTAACGACCAAGCGCCGCATGGACTTTTTGACGGCCGCCGGATCATTGGAGACAGCAATCGCATCAATGGCGGTGTTTACTTAGGGGTTATCGCGCACGAAGCGGTTGTGGTGGACGATTCATATGGACGGCTGGAGGAGCTCTATCAACAATCAATCCTAAAATTCGTCCGCGACGGGGGACGCCGCAGTCAGATCGAATCTGATATTTTCCGGCATGTGATAAAATTTGCAGAGGAACAATTGCCTTTGGATCCCGCGCGCATTCGAAAGCTAGCACATCAACGCGCCATCTCCCCTGATCGAAAAATCGCACTGGATTTTTATTTGCGCGAGAAGGCCGGAGCAGCGCGGCATCAGGTACTACTAGCAGCTTATCTGTTGCAGCGCATGCGCGAGCGTAAACTAATTAACGGAGAGATCGTCATCGATCCGCATTTTTCAGAGCTGCCCGCCGAGGATGAGTCCTTAGTGTATATCGGCGCAGACGGCGCGCGCTTCGTCTTTTCACCGACCCTGCAAAGCCACTAGCTGCAGCGCAGGTTCTTCAGGCTTCTGCCTTTGCTTTGGTGAATTCTTTATAAAAAGTTTCGGCCTGGGCCATGTCACGAGCAAACACCCAGGGGTGCTGGTAGGAAGTTACATTCCAGGCCGCATAGAAATCGGTTCCAAAGTGTTTACGCGAAACTGGTTCCTGCAGCACTACCCCTTCCCAGAGCCGGGATTTTAGTCTCCGTTCCAACTCCTGATAATCTTGGAAACTATAGACGTGGACTGCGTACCTTGTTGCTTCTTCAATTGTGACCGGTATTTCCAGGCCCGACTGCCCCAATAGTTTTAGAGCTGCAACTCGGTGTCGACCATTGATCGTAATGAAGTGCAACCCTTCAAAGAGCTCCACTCCAATCGGCTCAGCTTCTGAGAATGGCCACATGTTGCCTTCCTTAATGGCGAAGGCCAGCTTGTAAATATAAGAGTCTCCACGGTCATTATCCAAGGTCCAGTCAGAATCCTGACTGGTGCCTACGAATCGATTCAAAGGAACATTGCGAGTCAGATGGATGGACTCCGCGGGGGAAACAAAGGTACAGAATTCTGCTTGCGACATAAATGGCACAGAACGAAGCTTTGCAGGAACTTCCTCCAGCGGCGGCAGCACTCCCGTAGACAGACCCTGCGAAACGATGGCTCTTCGCACCCGTGCGCGCTGATCCTGCACAAGCGAGCTGGCCGTCAGCACCCCGGCCTCCAGCTCGGGATCCTGCTCAGCTAAATTTCGATAGTAGTCGAGAACAATCTGAGGATTCTGCTGAGCGCAGGCTTCCTTCAGTACGGTCAGAGCATCGGACCGTCCCTCCTTTCCCCAAAGGCTAATCCAAAAGAGGCGCCGGCCATCATTGAGCAAGCTAATCTCGGCCACATCGGCACGATCGGGCCCAAGCGTAACTAAAGCTTCAGTTTCACCAAGCTTGAACACCACCTCAGGCCCAACCCCGCCAGCGGCGCGAATCGCACCAATAATATGCGGAGTAAGATCAAGGCTCGCGAATGCAGAGAGGAGCTGATCTCTGGTTTCTATGCTGTACATCGAGCACCGGTAGATAAATGCCTATGATAAGTTATGAGTCTATATAGATGGTCCGTGCCCTTAGCCCTGCGGTCCGGCCTTAACCCGCGACCGACCTTACAAAATAGGGCGGTAGCGCGCCATTTTTGGGGTAGGTATGCTCACGGCTAGCGGAATGCTTTCTTGATTATGAATAACGCTTCAAAAAAAGAGGGCGCCTTTGCAATACCGGCGGAGGGCGCCAATCTCCTGACCGAAATCGGGAGACTGACGCTGCATCTAGCTCCCGATGGATTGCTGCAGGTGATTAATCAGCAGGGCGAAACGGAAGCAGGGATCTTTCTGATGGAGTCCGACCTTGATGCTCTAGCCGACATCTTTGACCCTGCCAGGCCGCGCTTTGAAATCGAACGGCGCTGGCTAGTCGACCCCGCTAATGCTCCAAACCTGTCGCAGATAAAGCTTAGCTACCCCAAATTCAAAGCTATTCGTAGCGGCATTTTAGCCTTCGATGCGGAGGCGCAACTGGCCGCTCGAGTGCGCTTAATTGGGGAACGCTACCTACTGGACTTGAAAGCCGGGAGCGGGATAAGCAGACGTGAATCGCGGGCGATAAAGCTATCCCCACTCACCGGCGCCAGTCTTTTAGACCTTTGCGGCGAGCGCGTGGTAGATAAGCTGCGCTTCGATTTAGATCTGTTTGAGCTGGATTGTTTTATAAGCGTTAGGGGACGCCCGTTAGTCGACGCGCAAGAGCGTCTTTCTGTGTTGCACGTCGAGCGTGAATTTGAATCATTAGAGGAAGCTCAAACTTGCGCCGCACCCCAAGTTTTTGGCCACACTCCGCGGGAAATTACCGACGATTCACGGCGCAACAATTTAGCTTACGCGCTTTTTGGTCCGCCCTCAGACTGAGGGTCGGCGGCAGCAGGCGGCTGATTGGTGGTGGAAGCATCGGATGGAAGATTATGGTTAAGATTTTCGACATGTCTTAGGGCATCGCGGCGCTCAATTTCATCCTTGCGCTGCTTCTCCTCGTCTTTTTCCTTCGGAATGGTCAGAATCAATACGCCCGCTGCTTCGATATCGAGCCCATTCATAGCCGCCTTCAAAAGCTCCTCTGGGGGATAAGAGCGCAACGTCAGCGCGATCTTGCCGGCCCCCTGAAAAATCAGATCTTGCTGCTCTGGCGCCTCAACCGTCTTGATCTGTG
>JAIBBU010000040.1 GCA_019694515.1 Oligoflexia bacterium
ATAGGCTTCCAAGACTAAAACCGTTCACTCCACTTAGTCCTCTCGATCTTAAAAAAGCTGCCTAACATTTCGACACCCGAAGTGTATCTAAAGTACGCTAGTCAGCAGAAATCCTGACCGCGCATCAAGTATTTAGGCAAAGAGTGACGTCAATTCCAAGCATGTCAAAATGCCGATTCCTCCGTTCAAGTGTGTGTACGCCATACTCCCCATACCCGTTCCTGGAACCCATCCCCCTTCAAATTCAGCGGTGGAAGCTAAAGGTTGGGGGGTAAAGTATCGAAATAGCTTGTAGACATTGAAGTGGGAGTATTTATCTATGTCTTCAGATTCTTGTAGCGGGCAGCCCAAGCGTAAGTGGAGCTTAACATCAACCACTCTCGGCTGGCTGGCGGACCGGGTGCGTCGAGCACAACAAATCAAAAGCGAAGTGGAAAAGGGAACCTACAAACCCAATTCAGAAATGATCGCCAAAGCCATTGTTAACGAGGAGTCGAAGTAGGGGTAGCCGCTGCTTTCTTCTTCGGACTCTCCTCCACTTTGGATAGAGTCCGAGCTAATCGATCCATCATGGCATCAAAAAGCAGATCGTCCCGATCCCGATATTTTTGCAACACCTGAATGGCCTCGCTATAGCGGCCATTCTTCTCATGCCAACTGGCGATCGAGCGATACCGATCGGCGACTAGCGCGCGGTCGATCCCGGCTTTTTCTGCCTCTTCGAATGATTTAAGCGCCGTGGCAGCGTCGCCTTTCTGCAGCTGTAAATCCCCGATCATGAGCTTGTAGAAATGCGGATTTTCCCATTCCGGGCGCGGTCGTGAGAGCCGGAATTCGATGTGCTGCTGATACTCAGTAATTGCCTCGTCGTACTTCGCTTGGCGCGTGTACTCTTCAGCTTTACTGAGATGCTCATAGTCGCTAGAAGAATATGAGCTGCTCCAAACTCTGAAAAAACATCCGCCCAAAAGACAGCAGATCAAAATCACATAAAAGCTATGCCGCATCTTCTTGGTTCTCTAAGTAAGACAAATATTCACTTGTGCCCAGTGTCCGTCCGTCAGGCAGACTTCGCCAACGTTTGTGAAACCATACCCATTGCTCGGGAAACTGTCGAATCAACCGCTCCAGTTCCAAATTATATGCAGTTAAAATTTGCGCCGGGGGCAGTTGCTTGTCGAGCTCTTTAATGAAGACCCGGTAATGCAGGGGCGCTGTACGAAAGGCGAAAGCCGCAAAGATCGGCGTTTGCTCGCGGACTGCGAGTTCGACCAGCGAGACTGGCGTTAACGCCGCGCGTCCGAAAAAAGGGGCAAACACGCCCTTTACCCGGGTGTCCTGATCAATCAGGGCGGCCAGGCAGCCACCACTTCTTAGCACCCTTAGCAACTCGCGCGCTCCGCCGCGATCGTTCCGCCAGATCGTCTCAGCGCCGTAAGCGCTGCGCAGTTTCAGTAACAACCGATGTAGCAGCGCGCTCCGTGCTGGCCGACCGATCGGAAAGATTTTCAATCCAAACTCTGAAATGCCCCAAGCTGCCAGCAGATCCCAATTACTGGTATGAGCTGAAAGAAATAGAGCTCCGCTATTTGATGCGGCCAATGCCCTAATTCGTTCGCGCTCAGAGCACTCAATATGCAAGGTGCTTTGGTTTAAATAGGGGTTGAGATTGAGACTTTCCATCAACGTCACGCCGACGCTCGCAAATATCCCCCGGAGCGTCCCTTGACTGGCTGAAGTTGGTCCCAAAAATTGGGTGAGTTGTGCAGTCGCGATGCGGCGTTCTCGAGACGGCAGGCTGCCATAAAAGCCCCCCGCGAATCGTCCGACTGCGACTCGCACGCGCATCGGCAATTTGCCGACTAATACTAGAATCTGCCAGATCAAAGCCGACGCAAAGCTCATTGGGGAGAGGTGCCCCGCTTGAGATTACGCAGACTTCCGACCAATAAGTAATCCAGCAGATTTTCACGGAAGATCATGCCAAGCAAGCTTTCCTCCTGCGTCACGGCGACGAATGGTACGCGCGCCTGCTCCAACAGCTGCAATACAACCGCTAAAGGAGTTTGCGGCTTTACCTGCGGGAATTCTTTGAGCATTAGCTCCGAAACGTAGATGTCATTTTCCGGGTTAATCGACTGATTAAGGATGGCATCACGGCTGACGAACCCCAGCAAGCGCTGACCGACCAAAACCGGGAAAAATGTTTGCAGTGACCGCAGAGCCTGCGGTAGTGACCCAGAAACGGTTGAGCCATGTTCTAGCGCTTCAAGCTTGCCTAGCGCGCTCATCACATCTGCTGCAGTGCCCTTGATCTGTACGACCGCGCCGTGGGCAAAAGAAAGTTCGCGCGCGGCGCTGGTAAAGACCAGCACGGCAATTAAGAGCAGAATCGGATTGTCGTAAAATAATCCTAGCGCACCCATGCCAATGCTGATCAACTGACTCAGACGGCAGGCCACCCAGGTTGCGGATTTTAGGCCAAGTAGCTGCAGCGCCGCACGCAGGACGCGGCCACCATCCATAGGAATGGCTGGGATCAGGTTAAAGATTGCCAGCGCCAAATTGGCACCGAAGATGCGGCCATACAGCCCTTCCTGCGCCATTAACTCCAAAGCATCCCCATGACCTGAGACAAGCAGCATGATTGTAGCCACGGCCATATTAAAGGCTGGACCAGCGAGCGCGATTGTTAGTTCTGCGAAAGGCCGGACTGCACCGGTCAGTGACGCGATCCCGCCGAACGGGTAAAGCACGATATCACGAGTTTGTACGCCGAAAACCCGAGCCGACAAGGCATGCGAGAGCTCGTGCAATGCAACTAGCAAGAACAGCAGGAGCACAAAGGAGATTTCGATCCAGACGTTTTGCCGGTTGCTGATCGCATTGAATCCGACCCAAGCAATCAGCAGCAAAAAGGTAAGATGAACCTTCAGCGGGATGCCCTTCACGGTTACCAAGTTCAATTCAAAAGAGCGGGTATTGTTCAAGGCGCTATCCTATCCCGAGTTGTTAAAAAGTGCGGCCGCCAGGATCTCAGTATTGCAGATCGAAGCCATTTGCGCGATCTCTCAGCCTCTTTATAAGTCCGGCAGGTTACACTAAGATTCGAGCGTGTAGATCAGTATCTAAAGTATGAATCCGACGCCAAAATTTCAAGGGACCCAATGTTCTATGCGTTAGTCGCTGTGGTGCTGGGCTCATTGGCGGTGTCGGCGATCTGCTCGCTAGTCGAGGCAGCGATTTATGCCGTTCCCGTATCGCATGTCAAAGCACTCGCGGACTCCGGCTCTAAAGCGGGGCTGGCCTTACAGCGCTTCAAGGAAGACATCGCTCGGCCAATCTCCCTGATACTGCTCATAAACACCATGGCCAACGCGCTGGGGCCCCTGGTTTGCGGCTGGCTTGTCGGTGAGCTTTTCGAGAATAGTGGGTACGCAGTTGGGATCTTCTCGCTTGGATTCGCCGCCGCGATCCTGATTATTGGGGAGCTCATTCCGAAGACCGCCGGGGTAGTTTACTGCAAGCCCGTGTCAACGGTCGCGGCCCTCCCGATCTCCTTCCTGATTAAGCTTTTTTATCCGTTGATCCGTTTTTCCGAGATTATTCATCAACTCCTCCCCCATAACGAAGATGCACCTACGGTATCGCATGAAGAGGTGTTGTCGATGGCGGCGATTGGCACAGAGGAGGGAGCGCTGGATGATTTCGAAGGGTCGGTGATCAGTAATGTAATCGGCCTAGACAAATTATTGGTCAAAGATGTCCTTACTCCTCGAGTGGTTGTATTTCGTCTCGCTGAGACGACGGCTGTTGGCGCGCTGAAGAACGAGATCACGGGGTGGCAGTTCACGCGTATTCCAATTTTCTCGGTAGAGGACCCGGACCATCTCACCGGTTATGTCACGCAGCGGGATATTTACCGGGTCTTAATCGAGGGTAACGAACAGCAGTCATTGAAAGAGCTTGCGCGTGAGCTTCAGACCGTGCCGGAGCTGATGCGGGTGGATAAGTTGTTGCTCCGCATGTTTGAGCAAAAGGAGCATATCTGTGCGGTTGCAGATGAGCACGGAAGCCTGGCTGGAATTATTACGCTTGAGGACATCATCGAAGAGATCGTGGGGAAGGAGATTGTTGATGAGTACGATGCGGTGAGCGATCTGCGAAGCTACGCCAAGATCTTACGGGTAGCTAAACGCAGAAACCGGCCCACCCGAAAAGAAAATATTGATCCGCAATGAGGCGGCGCTTCTGTCACCACGGGCTGTAACGCCGCTGCAGCGGTATGTTGCCGCTTGCGCCCGCAACTCTCTCCAAACCGTTCATCAAGAGATCGTACGCGTCATCCAGAATCGGGATGTATCCGCCGTAGCCCAAGTTGATCAGTACAATGCGAATTAGCAGGGCGGCTACAAAAAGCTTGAGCAATAGCAATGCGTTTTCGCCCCACTGGCCCTTCCCAAGTCCCATCGTTTAATTATACATTTTTATGTTGGGTTAGGGGATAGCGATTACTCTCCGGGGGAACCGCTCTAAAGGAGACTATGCAGGAAAAAATCGCAGTTATCGGCTTGGGTTATGTGGGTCTGCCGCTGGCATTAGCCTTCGGTCGAGCCTTTAAACAGTGCGTCGGATTCGACATCAACACACGGCGGGTGGAGGCACTTGCGGGCGGGTTGGACACTAACACGGAAGTGCCGAGCTCGGAGCTTCGTTCCAGCAGCGTAACTTTCAGCTCTGATCCAGCGGATCTAAAAGGCAGCACCTTTTTTGTAGTAGGTGTTCCTACTCCGATCGATGATCACAAGCAGCCTGATCTAACTCCTTTGCAGCGTGCATGTGAGTTGGTGGGGCCAGCTTTGACACGCGGTGCCGTAGTGGTTTTTGAATCGACTGTTTATCCCGGAGTGACCGAAGACTTCTGTGGTCCTCTGCTTGAGCGTGGTTCTGGTTTGAAAGCCGGGACGGATTTCAAGCTAGGCTATTCACCGGAGCGCATCAATCCTGGAGATAAAGAGCATACCCTCGAACGCATCTGCAAAGTCGTTTCGGGCCAAGACCCCGAGACCCTCGAACGTGTGGCTGCAGTGTATGGCAAGATTATTACCGCGGGGGTGCATCGGGCGCAGTCGATCAAGGTGGCCGAGGCAGCTAAGGTGATCGAGAACACCCAACGCGATCTGAACATTGCTTTGATGAACGAGCTCTCGATCATTTTCGATCGAATGGGATTACGGACCAAAGACGTGCTTGATGCCGCCGCAACCAAATGGAATTTTCTGCGCTTTACTCCTGGCCTAGTGGGGGGGCACTGCATCGGTGTCGATCCTTACTATCTTACCAGCAAGGCTGAACAGCTTGGGTACCACCCCCAAGTTATCTTGGCGGGGCGACGTATCAATGACGGCATGGGAGTGTTCATTGCGCAGCGCACCGTTAAGCTAATGATCAACGCCGGTCTCTCCACCAAGGGGGCGCGCGTCCTAGTGCTGGGGCTTTCCTTTAAGGAAAATATTTCAGATGTGCGCAACAGCCGTGTGCCGGATATCGTGCATGAGCTGGAAGCCTTCGGAGTGCAGCCGCTGGTACACGATCCGCATGTTGATCGCGATGAAGCACGGCACGAATACGGCATCGAGTTAATCACGGATGACGCTTTGGGTCAGCCAGTCGAAGCAGTCATTCTGGCTGTGAGCCATCGCAAATATCTGGATGCTGAAGCGCGGCGTTTATTTAGTGGTCTCACACCTGGCGGTGTGATCGTCGATGTTAAGTGCGCCCTAGATCATAAACAGCTTCCATCAGGAAGCGTCTACTGGAGCCTCTAAACTTGGGCGCTTATAATGCGATTGAAAAAGAACTGCGGGCCGGAGCGCGGCGCTGGGTCGTGACGGGCGCGGCCGGGTTCATTGGCTCGCATTTGTGCGAACGATTGCTGAGCTTAGGACAGCGGGTAGTCGGAATTGATAATTTTTCCACGGGGCAGCGTCGCAATATCCAATTTCTTACGGGCCTGTCGACGGCGGCCGCGAACTTCAGCTTTATCGAAGCTGATATCTGCGATTATGAAAAGTATGGCCAGGCTCTTGGCGGTGCCGACTACTTATTGCATCAAGCGGCGTTGGGCTCGGTAAGCCGCTCCATCGACAAGCCCCTCGATACTAACCGCGCGAACGTCGACGGATTTCTCTGTGTGATCGAAGCCGCCCGCAAATCCAAGATTCAGCGCTGTGTCTTCGCCTCGTCCAGCTCGGTCTATGGAGATGCTCCAGAACTTCCGAAAATTGAAGCTAGAATTGGGAATGCCCTATCGCCTTACGCCGTGTCAAAGCGCATTAATGAACTTTACGCTGAAGTTTACGGCCGCGTTTACGGTACTCAGCTAATTGGGCTGCGTTATTTTAATGTCTTCGGACCGCGGCAGGATCCCTCGGGAGCTTACGCCGCCGTGATCCCACGCTGGATTGCGGCCCTCGCGCAGGATCAAGAATGTACGATTTATGGAGACGGTGAAACCTCTCGGGATTTCTGCTTTGTAGAAAATGTGATTCAGGCCAATATTCTCGCAGCTACCACTACGCACGCGGATGCGATCGGTAAGCATTATAATATCGCTTGTCACGGGCGCACCACCTTGCGCCAGCTGCATGCCGAAATTGGACGGGCGTTCTCTAAATTGCGGCCGAACTTTAAATTGCGCGAAGTGCGCTTCGGTGACTTCAGGGCAGGAGATGTCCGGCATTCCCTGGCCAGCATTGAGCTCGCGCAGCGCAACTTGGGATATGCCGTCGCGGTTGACTTTGCGGCGGGAATTGAGCAGACGGTGAACTGGTATCTTCAGAATCCCTCGAAGGCATGAACCGATCCGCCGGCCAGCTTGCTCTGCTATCCGCGATCTTTCTTCTGTTTTGTACCCGTATTTTTTGCGCGACTCTGCTGCCGTTGACCGATCCAAGCGAGGCGCGCTTCGCCCGCATGGCGCAGCGTATGCTGGAGCTGGATGACTGGACCATTCCGCGCATTGATTTGAAGCAGCTGCCCGATGAACCCTACCTAAGCAAGCCGCCGTTCCAGGTATGGCTGGTGGCAGGGGTCCTTAACTCTTTAGGATCTTCCGACTGGGCGGTTAGGATTCCGAGTCTGGTGGAGGCGTGCCTTACGCTAATCCTGTGCTGGGGTTTTGGGCGCGCATACCTGGGAACAAACGGCGCCTTTTTAGGCACGCTGATCTTAGCAAGCAGCCTGGGGTTCTTTTTACTGAGTGCCGGGTTAACAACCGATATCGCGTTGTGCGCCGAAGTTAGCCTGGCGCTAGTGCTCTTCTACTGCGCGACGCAAATGCACCCAGCGCACCGGGTCTTCTCATTGTTCGGGTGTGGCGCGGCCCTTGGTATGGGTCTCCTGACCAAAGGACCGGTGGCCTTGATCTTGTTCTTGGTTATCTGCGGCCTTTGGACTTTAATCAGACGGCGCACTTGGCCGCTCTCATTGGTTCAGAGTGCGATCATTTTTGTAACGGCCCTAGCGCTGGCATTGCCCTGGTACCTATCGGCGGAGCTGCGGGTGCCGGGATTTCTGCGCTACTTTCTAATTGACGAAAACATCCTGCGTTTTCTTACCCATGATGCAGGAGTGCGGTACGGCTCTGTGAAGTCTCGTCCCTACGGCACTATCTGGATTCTGCTACTAGCGATGATGCTGCCCTGGAGTATCGGCTTAGTGCGCAGCTTCATCGGAAGAAATCGTGCGCTCGTCATCAAGAGTGTGCGCGACTCCGATCTACTGAGTTTTCTATTGGCCTGGGGGTTGGGATCTGCAGTGTTTTTCACCTTTGCGCGCAATGTGCTTCCCACCTATGTTCTCCCTTCGCTGCCGGGTTGGGCGCTGCTCTACGCAGGGTTAGCGGAGCAGCGCTCGCCCGCCTGGTATGATATGCACTGCAGGCGCGCCTCGCTCTGGGCAATCGCGGTGCTGTGGTTTCTAGTTTTGAGCATCTACGGCTTACAGTGCTGGCCGTATTTAGGGTGTGCTGGCGCGCTGCTGCTGATAGCTCTAGCAATTCGGGAAAAACAGCCCGCTGCAGCTGCGTCGCTGCTTTGGGGCTTGCTTTGGGGATCGTTGCTGATGGCTTTGCCGCTTATCAGTGAGGGGCGCGCCTCCAGTGCCGAGCTGTGGCATTATTTGAAGCGCACCGCCGCCGCTGGCGAGATTGACGGCGTAGTAGGGAAGCCGGTCCGTTCACTCGAGTTCTATGCTGCGGGTTCTGCCAGCAAGAAATTGCGATTTGTCTTCGATATTGTGCCCGAAAGCGTAGAGCAGCGGCAGCTGCTAAGAATCATCGCGCGCAAAGGAGATGGCGATCTGATGCCTGCTTGGGTGACGGCAAAGTTTGAACCAGAGGCGCGCGTTGGCGAGTGGCTGGTCTTTAGAAGAAAATCTTTATAGCGGAAAAGTGGCGCCGGGAGCCGAGCTGGTTATCAGGAGGCAGGAGAGAGCGGATCTGAATCCGTGCTGTCACTGCTATTCGTGATTGCCACGGCGGCTGTTCCCGCTGCGGCGAGCCCACCTATGCCCACAACTGCGGGGACGACGCTTCCCGTCAGAGCCGCAGCGCCCGCCGCGTTAAAGGCGATATTGGTAAAGGTTACCCCATCAATCCCGGAAGCAACGGTCCAGGTCCCGGGAGCGATTGCATCAAAGGTCACAGTTCCGCCAACGCTGGTGGCGGTTAATGTTTCGGAGGTGGCTGCGTTGGTAAGAGTCACTTCGATGCCATCGGCCGGATTGCCTGCGGCATCGAGCAGTTGAAATTCGAGTTGTCCCTGCTTGCTGGCGTCGAAAACAGCGCGGGTAACTCCTGAGGTATCGTTAACCACGATCTCAGATGATTCAGCCAGAACGGTACTGGCGAGCACGATCGTCGCGAGAAAGGCTAATAAGACTTTAAGGGGCCTTGAATTCATGCTGCTGACGTTAAAAAGCTACTAAAGTAATCCGTCGTAATTCCCAGCTACTAGCTTGAGCGCAAATTATCATTGCGGGGAAACCGAGTATTATTTGGACGGCGCGGGGGAGCGGAAGGGTTCCTTTTTATCGGAGCTTAGTGAGCCAAGCCCTTTCCACGTAAAACGCCGTTAGAGCCAGATAGGCTCCGGCGCTAAGCGCAATGGCCGGTATATGGAAAGAAAAGTCGAAGAACGAGGCGATACTAAGGGCAATCAGCCCTGAAGCCAAACTCACCAGCTTGATTCTGAGGTTGTCCTGAACCCGTGGGAGCGCGCGCCACACCCCCGCCAACACGCTGGCCACTAGGCCCAACATTAGTAACCCTCCTAGAATTCCCGTTTCGCACAGCAGCTGCAGCGGATCGGAGTGCAGATAGACTGGGTTGATGCCTGAAAGCAATCGCTCCATGTAGAGAGGATAGCTGGTGGCCCAGCCCCCTAATCCGACGCCAAGCACCGGATGATCCCAAAACATGCGCAGCGAGTCCGCAAACATCACCCAACGCATGTCATCTTTTGAATGCAACAGCCCGTAATCGAGACGTTCTGCAAAAAGATCGGAACCGCGCTCATTAAAGAAGAGGTAAATGAAGGTGCAGAGCATCAGCACTATCAACGGCTTCACAACCATGCGGCTTCGTGAAAGCACTCCGAGTAGCGCATCGGCGCCGTGACTGGAGCGCGATCCGCTTTGCCGATGATGTTTACTACGCTTGAGGTGTAACGTTTGTTGCGGTTCCCCGGCATCCTGTTCTCCACGTCTTGCCGCGCTAAGCCACAGGAGCGCTATGCCGCCGCCTGCTGCGCCAAACCATCCGCCGCGAGAGAGGGAGCTGAAGAGACACAGCAGAGCCGCCCCTAAAGCTGCGAACAAGAAGGCGCTAGCAATCACACGGCTCTGCAATTCGGAGCTAATTATCAAATTGCTGAACTTGCGCCGATCGCGGCTGGCGGCGTCTTTGATCTGGCGTCCAATTTCTTGTGCGTTGATCGTCAGCCAGCCGGTCAAAATGAAAATACCCGGCAATAGAAAATGCGCCAAATGGTTGGAGTTTACGAAGGGCCAGCGGGCGCGGTTGCTCAGAAACATATAATCGGGCGCAAACACCCAGAACAGCTTGCCGTTGTCGTAAAACCAATGCATCAGGGCCGTAATGCTGACTGCGAAGGTTAATAGAGCTAGCACACGAAACATGATGCGTGCACGCCGGGGCGAATCTTTGACAAAGCTGCTGAGCAATATGAACCAAGCGGCAAACGCGACCAGCGTTATCCACTGCTCAAAAAAAGCGGCTCGATCAAGCGGCGCAGTGGCAAAACCCAAAACGGGGTGAGCTTCTCGGCGCAAACTAAATAAAGCCAGCTGCAGCGCAGGATAGATACACAGTCCCGCCAGAAACACAGCGATTGAGCGGCTTAATACCGGACCGTTCGGGGATCTTGATGTGCCGCCGATCTTAAGCGGTGCTACTACCCCGTTGTAAAGTGCGGTTGGGCACATCATTAGATAAACCGCCAAGAGGCCAAAGAGCAGCGCCTGGAAGCTCAAATAATTCGCGGCGTGTACTCCCCCGAAGGCGAAGGTCATGTAAATCAGCGATCCAAAAATGAAAAGACGGGTGAAGCCGCGAAGGCGCAGGGGGATAATCCGTAATCCCTGCTCCAAACTCCGACTGCCAGAGCTCTCTCGAGTGGCATTCAAATTTGAGGGCACCTCGGCCAGGCGCAGTGTATCTTCGAAGACCGAGGGGGGCTGATGATCAAGCAGTGCCATTGATGTACCTCATAACGGGATTGATTGTTAGGAATCTAATTGATTACGTCTCATAAGCAAAGATATTTGCTGATGCCGATGATGCGGGGTAACGGCGGCGTGCGCCTTTGATTAGAGGGCAGTGGTAATCGTAGCTAGAATCGTTTCTACCTGCCTTTTTAACTGCTCTAGATCCCCGGAATTGTCGATCACAAACTGCGCTCGTTTTAGTTTTTCCGCACGCGGCATCTGAGCTTGATAGCGCTTTTCAGCTTCGACTCGATCGATATTGTCCCGTTGCATCACCCGAGCGAGACACTGCTCCTCAGGGGCGTCGACGAGCAATACCGCATCAAATTGCTTTAGCTCCATGCCGCTCTCAAACAGCAGCGGGACGGCGTATACGACGAGCGGGCTGGAGGCCTCCCGCAGCTTGCGTACGCGCGCTTCGAAGAGCTTCCGAACCTCAGGGTGTACGATGGCCTCCAGCAGTTTCAGCTTGGCACGGTCATTGAAGACAATGGAGCCCAGTTTGACACGATCGAGGGTGCCGTCGGGACCGAGGACTGAGGTACCGAAAGCGGCCGCAATCTGCCTAAATGCGGCGGTGTTTGGAAGCACCGCTTCGCGCGCCAGCTGGTCCGCATCGATGACCGCAGCGCCTTTGCCAGCTAGCAGCTGTGCTACGGTGCTCTTGCCGCTGCCGATCGACCCTGTAAGTGCTATAAGTTTCATCGCTTGCCCGGTTGATCTTAGACCTTTATCTTGTCGGGGTGTATAGTGCAATTACGGGACGAGGGCGCAGTTATTGGAAGTGCCTGCCCGAGGGAGATTTTATATGAGCGATGACCCTAAGAATCCGAACGAAAAAGAGGAGCGGCCAACTGCGCCCGATGAGGATCTGCTCGACGATGAAGAGGGTGAGGAAGAATCCGAACCTGTAGGTTTGCGTGGCGAAGAAGAGCTCGACGAGATTTACAGCCAGCGGGTGCAAGCGCCGGAGGAGAGCAGCGAAGAAGCTGCCGGCTCAGAGGAGGATCAGGAAGACGCAGCTGCTCCTTCCCCACGTCCGCGCGAAGGAGCGCGGCGCCCGGGCTGGCGCGATGTAAGAGAGCTTGTAATGGAGGAGCTCAAGGAGCGAGCATTACGCGCTAATGAACGGTTGCGGGCCCAGCTTAACGGCTCCGTTGGTCTTACCTTCTCTGATACCGGGAAGAATTATCTGTTTGATTGGCGACAAGACAAGCCGGCAATCTCCGAGGTGGAAGCGGCTGCTCTTAGCGGCAGCGCGCCGGACTGCACGATAAGAATTTCTCAGCGTGATTTGGAGCGAATCGCGAGAGGAGGATTGAATCCGCAGGTCGCAATGCTTTCTGACAAAATCAAAGTGGAAGGTCGGGCGGGACTGGCGATCTATTTCTTCAATTTAGTCGTGCCTTGAGCGTATACCGTTAACGGCATTCGGCTAGCACTAATACTTAATCGAGGCGCACGGTGAAGGTCGTGCCATGCTCTCTGGTGCTTTGAACGTCGATTGTTCCGCCTGCGCTCTCGACGATCTGTCTAACAATATGGAGTCCAAGCCCGCTGCCCGCCGTACCCTTGGAGGAGCTGCCGCGCGCATAAATTTCAAAAATAGCAGGCTGCTCTTCGGGTGGAATAAAGGAGCCGCTGTTTCTCACCGTTAGAATTTTCTTTGAACCTTCAATGGCGGTCCTGAGCTCAATCTGCCCGCCGGGCGGGGTGTACTTGATCGCGTTGCCGAGAAGGTTGGAGACGACGCGCTCCAAAGCCAGCCGTTCGATTTTCACCGGCAGTTCAGACTTGGCTCCTTCAAATGTCAGCGTGGGCGCATTCTGCTCCTCGCGCCACATCGTGTCGACCAGCTGTGCAGTCACGTTATTGAGGTCGCAACCCTTGCCTGTGCTGCGCGCCATGCCGGTGGGTGCCCCTAAGAATTGATAATTTCGCACGAGCTCGATTGCTCGCGCGGCTGTCGAGCGGATGCGCGAGATAATCGTGCGTTGCGCTGCGCTCATGTTCTGTCCCGCTGCGGTATCGAGCAGTACATCCGCATAGCCAAAGAGCGCTCCCAGCGGATTCTTAAGATCGTGGGTGATTAGATCGAGAGCACGCTTCCCTTCATGTTGGACGACATGCGCTCCGGCCTTAAAGAAGAGCAGCAGCATGCTTTCGCCGGGGGCTAACGCTCCGGTTTCCACACTCATGCAGGTAAACTCTCGGGTGCCGTTGTGGGTCTCAATCTTCAGAAGCTTCAGCCCAAATCCCGGAGTATGCATGATCTCATTGGTGGAGGGGCCGCCTATAATATTTGCCAGCGGCGTGCCGGCTTGGGCAGGCACTTTGAAGAGCTGCAATGCAGCCGGGTTGGCGAATTGAACTAAGCCGCCTTCGTCAACGACCAGCACAGGGTCGCCGGTTTGAATAAAAACTCGCTCAAGTGCCGGTTGCTGCATGCGCGAAAGATCTTACTTGAAGCCGGAACTTTTAAGAACATTGAACTTTAGGGCGGGCTAAAATACACTGCACCGCGTGGAATGGCTAAAAGAGGATGCACTTTCTGAAATTAATGCGTTGAAGCTGAAGCGCCTCTCGACCGGGAAGGAGGTGATCGATCTCTCCATGATTAATCCCGATCTTGCCCCGGCCAGGTCGCTGCTTGATCGCTTGGCCGAACTTTCGATTAAGCCGGGGAACCACCGCTACGCTGTTTCTCGCGGTGTGCGCAGATTGCGTGAAGCCTTTACCCTAAAGTACAGCAGCGCCTTCAAGACGGAACTCTCTCCGGATCGTCAAGTGTGCGTGACGATGGGGACAAAAGACGCTCTGCCCAATGCGCTCAGCTGCCTGCGCGGACTAGGGTATGGCAATACGGTGCTTTTGGGTTCTCCCTTTTATCCTGGGCATTCCTCGGCTGCGCGTTTAGCGGGCTTCACCCCTAATTTTTTTGAGATCCACGAGGATCCTCAGGGCACTTTGGCGTCAATCAGATCAGCGCTCAGCAGCCATCCGGGCTCGGTGGTGCTTACAAATTTCCCCAATAACCCGCTTGGGACAACTGTGACCAAGGAGTTCTGGAGTGCGTTGGTCGAGTTAGCGCGGAGCTATCGCAGCTTCGTCCTAAATGACTTTGTATATGGCGAGATGTGCTTTAGCTCCGGCAAAGCAGCCAGTCTGCTGGCCGCTGCGCAGAATGATGATCCGTGCGCGGAGACCTACAGCTTGTCGAAAGCTTATAATGTGCCCGGTTGGCGGGTTGGAGCGCTACTCGGACATTCCGGTTTGGTGGAGCTTCTGGCGCATCTGAAATCGCATCTGGATTACGGAATTTTTCTGCCTCTGCAGCTGGCGTCGGCAGCGGCCCTGGCGGCCCCGGCTGAGGTGGTTGGAGCCACTCTGGGTGCATACCAGGCCCGGGCGAAGACGGCCGCAGATTGTTTGACCCGAGCCGGATTTAAGGTGCGGCAGTCGGAAGCTGGCGCCTGTGTTTGGGCTCAGCTGCCGGAGAGAGTTCGCCCGCACGATCAGCGCGCGAGTTTCGCCCTAGCGCGTAACATTTTGGCCGAGACCGGAGTCGCAGTCTCTCCTGGGGCGCTCTTTGGCGAGCCATGGTGCGGTTATCTGCGGCTTGCCTTGGTAGCCCCGCCGGAGCGTTTACGGGACTGCATTACTCGAATTCAGACCTTTCTTGAGAACAAAGAAGAGGGGAGAATCGGGGCACTTACTTCGGTTCAGGAGGCGCTATGAGCTTAAATCTAAAGTCGCTGGCATTTCGCCTAAATATTTTCTGTTGCCTAGCAAGCTTGGCCGTTGGCAATCCGTCGCTTTCGAACGCCGAGCAGGACTGCATTCAGGCTGGACGGTTGGTGCGGCAGGGAGCCGAGCTGGCCGATGGATCGGCGCAGGAGGAGAAATTTTATCGCGAGGCCTTGCAAAGCTGTCCGAACATGGCCGAAGCCCACCATAACTTGGCGCTAGTGCTCTATAAAGCCAAGAAGTTTGACGCGGCATTGGAAGAAATTAACCGCGCGATCGAAATCAAAGATGAGCCTAGTTTCCGCTTAGCGCTGGCAGCGCTGGAGGTGGAGAAGGGACAGCTGGAATCAGCGCGGGGAGAATACCAACGTGTAGTTGACGCCGATCCTCGCAACCTGAAGGCGCTGCAAGGTCTGAGTGCGGTCTTTGAGAGGATGCAGGACCCCAAGCGCGCGCTTGAAGTGCTGGCGAAAGCACGGGATATCGACGCTAATAATTTGACGACCTTGTTCAACCTGGCGGTGGTCAATGAGAAACTCGGTAACGCTCCGGAAGCAATCAGCTCTTATGAGCGGGTAATTGAACTCGATTCTAATCACTTTGACGCCGCTTTTCATTTGGGGCTGGCTTTGCAGCGTAGCGGCCGGTTGGAGGAAAGCGCCCGCATGCTGGTCAAGGCGCAGCAACTTCGCCCCGATGCTCCCGAGGTGCACAAGGCGCTCGGTGTTGTATATGAGGATTTAGGAGATAACGATAAAGCGGAGTTGGCGCTGCGCAAAGCGATCGCTCTGGACGATAAAGACGTGGCCTCACGAATTAATTTGGGCGTGGTGCTGATCAATAAGAAGCAGGAGAGCTTGGCCGAAGCAGTTCTGAAACAAGCGCTAGGCATTGAACCCAACGATGCGCGGGCGCTTAGTGCCTTGGGGTGGGCGCAGCTGGAGCTGGGTAAGTACAGCGACGCGCAGACGGCGCTGGAGAAGGCCGTAGCATTGGACAGCGTCAATGCATACGCACATAACAATTTAGGGGTGCTCTATCAGCGTCTAGGTAAGACCGAGGAGGCCAAGCGTGAATTTCAAAGTGCTTTGAGATTTAACCCCGATCTAGAAGCAGCCAAGCGCAATTCAGCGAAGCTGGATTAATCGCGGCTTCGTTCGCACATACAAGCTCTTGTCCAAGCGCTTCACGCGCAGATCGCCCTCCCGAGAGCGGAAGGGATTTCTTGGATTTGGGTGTCCTTATTGTTGTCCGATTTTTGTCAATTACAGGTTCAGCATTATCAGTAGCTTAGCTGCGGATGATGGCGTTCTAGATATTTCCAATAGCGTAACTTCTACCCCCTCCCCATAATAGCCAGATATCGCTGGTTAGTCGGGAGGTAATTAGGTGCGAACTGCTCTTAAAGTCGTAGAGAGCGCATTCCAGGAGTGCGTTATTGAGCTGCCCCAAGATGGGGAAGCGCATTCGCTGCATGGTGCGGTGCCATATCCGCTCAGTATCCGTCATCCGATCTGTGCGCACTTTATCGATCGATACTCACGCAAGGGCGGGACCGTTCTCGATCCGTTTTGCGGCTCCGGTGCAACGCCGCTCGAAACAAATTTGCGCGGTCGTGTGGCGTTCTTCAGCGATCGCAGCTCGTTCGCGGTTAAACTGGCGCGCTCTAAGATCGAGGCCTCTGATATCACCGAAGTGACGCTGCGCTTGCAGCAGTACAACTTGAGACGGCCGATTAACGTCAAGTCATTCGATCAGCTCTTTGCGCCGTTTTATGATCTAAACACCTTCCGCGAGATTGTGAATCTGCGATCGGCAATTCAGGCCCAGTATGATCGCACCGCCCGCTTCATGGAGTTGTTGGCGATCGGATTATTACATGGACATAGCGCGGGCTACTTCTCGGTTTACTCGTTGCCGCAGGTCTCTCTGACGCCGCAGGATCAGGTCGGCTTGAATATTAAGCGCAACCAAAGTCCGGACTACCGCGCAGTAGCGCCGCGATTGCTGCGCAAAGCTTGTTCGGTGCTGCGCGACGGCATTCCATCAATTTTACGGCATGTTGAAATTAAGAACCGCTATGCCGCTTGCGATGCCAGAAATCTGAGTTATGTAACGAGCTCCTCGGTGGATCTATGTGTAACGGCTCCGCCGGGACCTTTGTACCGTGATCCGGCATCTCAAATGTGGCTGCGCTTATGGTTCGCCGGGGTAACAGAAGGATCGCTTGGGGAGCCAGGCTTTGAATATGGGGATGTCCCAAGTTGGCGGGACTTCATGAATGAATGGCTGCTGGAGCTTGCGCGCGTGACCCGATCTTCAGGTCGGGCCGTGCTGGAGCTAAGCGATGTTTCGCTGGGAGGCAAGCCGCTGCGAGTTGACCGTGAATTGCTGGCTTTGGTTAACGAGCAACTGGGACGGTATTGGGAGCCTGAGGTTTCATTTACCCCCAAAGCGCGCAGCACAGCTCTTCAGAATTCGCTGGACGCTCAGGAAGATCCTCGGGCCGCACAGCGAAGCCGCATATTAGTGCTTAAGCGAAGATAGCTTTTGTGGAACTGTTAAGTGTGCCGCGCCTGGTCGTGGGCGGCATCAAATCTGAGGTCGGAAAAGCCCTTTTTGGATTCGGACTGACGCACGAGCTGCGGCGCCGCGGAGTAGGGCTGTCCTGTGCCGTGTCGGGCATCAATCTGCAGCAAGCCCTCTTGTATCGAAGACTCTCGGGGCGCTATGTGCGCACGCTGGATGAACGGCTGCTGTCGGCGGGCCAGATGGCGCTTTCCCTTTTTTTTGCCGGTGTCGGTGCCGATCTTGTCGTGATCCATGGTCATGCCGGGTTTTTCGACGGACTGAGTACCGGAGCCTTTCGTGGATCAGATTCTGACATCGCTGCCCTGACCCGTACTCCGGTGCTGCTCATGGTCGATGCGCGCGGGTTTGGAACTAGCCTCGGTGCGTTGGTAAAAGGCTACGCCGATAGCTGCAAGAGCGCCCCGCTGGCGGGTGTAATTTTGAATCGTATTCCGCATCAACTTTTCGACGGCGAGCACGGCTGCTCCGGATTAGACGAAAGCCTGGAGATTTTCAATCAGCGTAAGGCCGTTGGAATGATTCCGGAGGTGCCTTCGCTTAATGTGAAGATGCCGCCACGGTCTCTCTCACAAGAGAAGAATAATGTGGCGCTTCCGATGCAGTTCTTCTTGGAGTTGGGCGCAACCATCTCGAAGTATGTGGATATTGACGAGTTGATTCGGCGCGCTTCGAACGTTACTAGTTTGCGGCTCTCCGACTTTGATCACCGCCCTAGAGAGCGGCGCTGCCGCATCGGCGTCGCCGACGATGGCTGTTTTGGCATGTGCTTTCAGGACAATCTCGATCTTTTCCGCTACTTTGGAGCGGAGCTGATCAGCTTCTCGCCGCTCGCCGACTCCAAATTGCCAGATCGTCTGGGCGGAATCTATCTGCCCGGTGCGTTTCTCCCCGAGTATGCGGAAAGTTTAGCCGGAAACACTGCGCTGCGGGAAGCGATTCTGGAATTTGCCCAGAATGGTGGCGTGGTTTATTCCGAAGGCGCTGGCACGGCCTATCTTTGTTCGCACTACCGTTGCGGCGAGAATCTCTTCGACGGGGTGGGGATCTTGCGCGGAACAGCCGTGTCCGATCATGCGCATGTAAATCTACGCGAGACCGTGACCGTGGATGAATCCATTTTGGGCCGCAGCGGGCTGGTGGTGCGGGGCGTCTCTAGCGGCGAGTGGCGTTTGATGGAAGAGGATGCCGCTCCGCGCATGCTGCGGTTGACCAGCGGCAAAGGACAAAGCCAGCAGGAGGGCTACGCGCCTGGCGCACAGCAGCTGTTAACTTTCGGCTTTAATCATTTCGGGTCCAACCTTGAGCTGGCCCGCAACATCGTGGACGCTTGTGAAGTAGTGCAAGGTATACGGGATGAGTGAACGAAAGCCTAAGAGCATAGTCGTGGCAGCGGCTTGCCTCAACCAAACTCCGCTCGATTGGGACAATAATCTAGAGAACATCTTACAGGCGATTACAGAAGCCCGGCGTCAGGGGGTGGAAGTTTTGTGCCTGCCGGAGCTGTGCATCACGGGCTACGGCTGTGAGGATGCTTTTTTGGCGGAGTTTGTAAGCGATAAGGCGCAGCTGATGCTGGAGCGGATCGCGGCTCGAACTAAGGGCATGCTGGTAAGCGTCGGGCTTCCGCTGCGCTACAAAAAGAGCATTTATAATGCGGCGGCGCTGATCTGTAACGGGCGGGTGCTGGGCTATGTGTGCAAACAAAATTTGGCAGGCGACGGTGTGTATTACGAACCGCGCTGGTTCAAGCCCTGGCCGGTGGGAGAGGTGGGCAGAATCGTCACGGCCCACGGGAGCTATCCGATTGGCGATGTTTTCTTCAACGTCTCCGGTCTGCGAATCGGTTTCGAGATTTGTGAGGACGCTTGGGTCGCGCGGCGTCCCGGAGCCGATCTTAGCGCGCGCGCTGTCGATTTAATTCTGAATCCCAGCGCCAGTCACTTTGCTTTTGGAAAGAGCGAGACGCGGCGCCGCTTTGTTTTGGAAGGATCGCGCGCCTTTGGCGTCGTTTATCTTTACAGCAACCTGATCGGTAATGATGCCGGGCGCATTATCTTTGACGGCGATTGTTTCGTGGCCTCCTGCGGCACGATGTTGACCGAGGGGCCGCGGCTGACCTTCGCTCCCGTGACGGTCACCCCCGCCAGAGTTGATTTGACTTTAGGTAGTTTGGCGCAGTCCAGAAACTCAAGCTTTAAACCGCAAACCAAAGACGATCCGGCGCGGGAGGTGCATGCGGAATTTAAATTCACGGGGAAGGCGGCACGCAAGCTGAGCGTGAGCCGGGCCGCCGCCTGGGAGGCATCGCGCGATGCCAAATATCAAGAGTTCACCCGTGCCGTAGCGCTGGGCCTTTTTGATTACTTAAGGAAGAGCCGTTCTTGTGGTTTTGTAGTGTCGTTAAGCGGCGGCGCTGATTCTAGCGCCGTTAGCTGTCTGGTCGCCGCGATGGTGGCGCTGGGTGTACAGGAGCTTGGTCTGAAGAATTTTTTAGCGCGCTTTCCTTATATCGATGGACTGCGCCGGGCCGCCACGCAAAAGCAGATCGTGCGGTGCCTGTTGACCTGTGTCTATCAGGCTACTGCGCAATCGGGGAAGGTTACGAAGCAGGCTGCCCGGGCGCTATCCAGTGCGCTCGGCGCTGAATTTTACGAATTGCAGATCGAGGATTTGGTGCGATCGTATGTCGGGCTGGTCGAGGACTCGATCGATCGTAAGCTCAGCTGGGCGAAGGATGATTTGGCGCTGCAGAACGTGCAGGCACGCGTGCGCGGCCCGGCCGTCTGGTTACTTGCGAATGTTAGGCGCGCGCTGCTTCTCACTACCAGTAATCGCAGTGAAGCCGCAGTTGGTTACGCCACCATGGACGGTGATACCTGCGGCGGACTCGCGCCGATCGGCGGGATCGACAAAGCCTTTCTACGCGAGTGGCTAAGGTGGATGGAGAAGAAAGGGCTGAAAGAGCTGGGCCCTGTGGCGGCGCTTAAATTTGTTAATCAGCAGGCGCCTACGGCGGAGCTTCGTCCCGCCAAGTATAATCAGACCGATGAGGCCGACCTAATGCCGTATCCGGTACTGGATGCAATCGAGCGGCTGGCGATTCGTGATAAGAAGAGCCCCAAGGAAGTGTACGCTGCAATGCTGGAGCAGCGCGGCAAGTACAGCGCGCTCCAGATCAAGAATTGGACTGCGCGCTTCTTCAAGCTGTGGGGCATTAATCAGTGGAAGCGTGAACGTTACGCACCGTCTTTCCATTTGGATGACGAAAACCTTGATCCGAAAACCTGGTGCCGCTTTCCAATCCTATCGGGCAATTTTGTGCAAGAAATTGCGGAACTTCAAAATGACAACGCGCACGCCAAGTAAGATGCGCATTGCGCTATTCGGCGGCTCATTCGATCCGCCTCATTTCGGTCATGTCATGACCATTACGGCGGCGTTGAATAGCGGCGAATGCGACCAGGTGTGGCTCGTGCCAAGCGGCGTACATCGCGACAAGCAAACGCACGCGACACCCGAAGATCGCAAGGCCATGATAGCGATTATGTTGGCCACAATGTTCGGGTCGCGTGTTCCAATTCAGATGCTGCCACTGCAGATCGAAGAAAAGGAGCGCATCTCGACGAGTTTTGATCTGGTCGCGGCGCTAAAGGGGCGCCATCCCGATTATTCTTTTCAGCTGGTGATCGGCTCTGATTTAGTTAAGGACGTTCCGCAATGGCATCGTGCTCAGGAGCTTCAGCGCATCGTCTCCTTCTTAGTGATGCCGCGTCCCGGATACGATGTTGCAGGGAAGCTGCCGGCCGGTATGAAATTGCTCTCGTCCCCGGGCTTAGCGCTGACCAATATCTCGAGCTCGATGGTGCGCGAAATGATTCGCAGTGGAAAAAGTTTGGAAGGTATTATCCCGCCCGCTGTGATCAGCCATATTATTCGGCATAACCTTTACGGGCATCAGCACTAAGCGGAACATTCGATATCGTGCACTGATCGGAAATCCGCGCGGCGTTGCCCCGCGTTCTTACCCCAGAAACTCCGCCAAGGCCATGGCGACTCCGGTCCAGGCGAATATGGCAAGCGCGAGTAAACCTCCGAAGCAGCACGCCGCTGCAGCAAACGCGCGCAGAGTGGTTCTCTTGTTGAGGCGATTCATAATGAACTCCCTAAAAAAAACCTGAGGCAGGCTGAAACTTTGATCTTACGGCTTGGCTGCGCTACCGTTCAATACCTAATGTCACAACGTGTTAAGGGGCAGCTAAAAGGCCTCAAACCATCTGAGCTCAAACGGCTAGAAAAGCTTTTTAATCGGCGGGTCGATCGCGAGGAACTCGTACCCCCCGAACTGGGTCGGGAGATCTTCTCGATTGGGGATGACCTGGGACGCCGGGTAGGGGTCCTGGTTTCCCGGGAAGGCCGAGTCGAAGAGGTGGTGGTGGGCA
>JAIBBU010000041.1 GCA_019694515.1 Oligoflexia bacterium
GCAGGGCTTCCTCGAGCATCGTGCTTAATCTGGCGGAAGGGGCGGGCCGAGCTACTAGGGCCGACCAGAATAGATTCTTCTCTATCGCCTTTGGCAGCCTAAGGGAGTGCCAGGCAATACTGGATCTCCACGACTCAGGTAACTCTCCTGCCAGCGAGCTCGCCGACAAGCTGGCAGCTCATCTCTTCCGTTTGATTCATGGGAGGGCGGGGTGACCGCCGGTGTCCGATTCAGAAATCTGTCTCCGACTCAGAATTCTGATACTGAATCGGTAGCCCCAATCCAAGATCGGTTTCCGACCTCAGAATCCGACCGCGGTCAGCCGCATGCCGTTAGCCGTCAGCTGTTATCAGCGTCTCCGCCGCCGCAATCCGTTACGTCCCCGGAATTTCTAACCCATCATATGCCAATTCCACATGCGGCGGCAGCTTAGCCATGGTTTCTGAGTAGTCTACGCTATGCGTCATATGAGTTAGGTAAGTCTTCTCGGCGCCAATTTTGCCGGCGATTTCGATGGCTTCATCGATCGTCAGATGGGTGCGGTGCTGTTCGTAGCGTAATCCATCCAGGACCAGAAATCGCACTCCTTTCAAAGCCGTGATCGATCGCTCGGGGATAGTTTTGCAGTCGGTGGCGTATGCGATATTACCGCATCTGAATCCAAGCACTGTCATGCGGCCGTGCCGCAGCTCAAAAGGCAAAATTTCCGTGCCCAGAATTGTGATCGGGCGATAGGCCTCGATCGGATTAAGGGTGATCTGCGGCAGCATCCCGCCTTCGTAATTCGGATCGGGATCGAAGACGTAAGAAAATACCCGCCTGACATCCTGCAATGAATCCGCCAATCCGTAACAGGGGATTGGCGCACGCAAGGTAAAATTAAAGCAACGCAAATCATCCATGCCGAGGATATGATCGGCATGCGCATGTGTGAGCAACATGGCGTTAATGCGGCGCACATTCCATCTAAGAGCCTGCTGACGCAGATCGGTGCTGGCATCAATTAGAATATTGTCGCCGGAATCCAGCTTGATCAGGGCCGATGTGCGATTACGGTGATTTTTCGGGTCCGGCGAGCTGCACACCGCGCAATCGCATCCCGGAATTGGGACCCCGGTCGATGTGCCGCAGCCTAGAATCTTCAGGATCATTTTAAATTCCGGAACAAAACTGGTGAGCGCTCCAAGTGCTTAATCCTGCACTGCTTGAACCAAACAGAACAGTGTCCTTGACTTATCATACCTGTCATGATGTGAATAGAACGCCTCACAAACCTCTACTTGCCTATGTCAAACGAAGATAAACAAGGGTTGAAAGTTACCGATCGCCGCCGGTTTGATCCGGAAGGAAAAGCGCGCGACGAGTCGAAACAGGCCGCGGCGGAGCAGCCCGCTACAAGCACGCCAGAGGGGCAGCCAGCGCAGCAGGAGACCACGGGCGCCCCGCCCGCAATTACTTTCAGCTCCTTCGTGATGTCGCTGGCAACGCAGACCCTGATGCAGCTCGGTCAAATTGCGCCCCCGCCGGGCATGGAGATCCCCGTTGATAAAGCCGCCGCTCAGCAGACCATCGATATCCTCAGCATGCTCGAGGAAAAAAGCCGCGGTAACTTAGATGATGGTGAAAAGATGCTGATCGAGGAAGTGCTGCACAATCTCCGCATGACATTTATCAAGGTTCGTTAATTCAGATGAAAAAATCTATCGTTGTTGTCCTCCTAGGAGCACTGCTGCAGTTTAATGCGACGGTCTGGGCAGAATCGCTTTTCAGCGAAGGTGCTCCGGCTGGGGTGTCCGATGTTATAAATAAAGGGGCTTACCCTGACTTTACCATGCTGGCCAAGGCGCTCAGCCCGGCGGTGGTGAACATCGCCGTAGAAGGCGGTGCAGGCGAGGAGGCGGAGGAGGAGCTGCCGAAGGGGTTACCGCCAGGCTTTCCATTTTTCAAGAAAGAGCCGGAAGCGCCGACTAGCTCCTTGGGTTCCGGATTCATTGTCCGGGCCGATGGCTTTATCGTCACCAATAATCATGTTGTGCGCGATGCCAAGAAGATAATTGTGCGGCTGCTGGACGACCGAACGGAATATGAAGCCAAGGTGATCGGGATTGATCAGTTGACGGACCTGGCGCTGCTTAAGATCGAGGCGGGCAAACCCTTGGCGGTTGCTTATCTGGGCGATTCCGATGCGGTGGAGGTCGGTGAATGGGTGCTAGCGATCGGCAATCAATTTCAACTGGGGCAGACAGTCACAGCAGGAATCGTGTCGGCCAAATCACGCCGCGTGGGAGGAGGACCATCACGGCCCTATGATCAATTTATTCAGACCGACGCCCCGATTAATCCGGGCAGCTCAGGTGGACCGCTCTTCAGCACCAAAGGGCAGGTGATAGGGATCAACACAGCCATATTTAGCCCCGGGCGGATGCCCCAGATGGGAGGAAGCGGTTTCAATATTGGAATCGGCTTTGCCATTCCAATCAATCTAGTCAAAACGATCATTAATCAGCTGAAAGAGACCGGCAAGGTCACGCGCGGTCTGTTAGGCGTACTGATCCAAGAGATCGACCCTGATCTGCAAAAAGCGCTCAAGCTGCCATCCCTTGATGGAGCGTTGGTTTCGGAAGTTAAGAAAGATAGCCCGGCTGAGCGCGCCGGTTTCAAGCGGCGTGACGTTATTCTCAGTTACAACGGTCATCCGATTAAGGACCACAGCGAATTACCGCTGCAGGTGGCGAATACTAAGATCGGCTCAGATGCAACGATTGAGGTTTGGCGTGATGGCAAGAAGCTGACACTGACGCCTAGGGTCGGTGAGATGAAAGCAGAAGCTGAGTCCAAGGATAAAAGCGACAAGCCTAAAGCTGACGAGCTCGGTCTGGTGGTCAAAGATCTGAGTGAGGAACAGGCCAAGGCTCTGGGGATCACGAGGGATTCCGGAGTGATCGTCGAGAGCGTCGAGCCCGGTTCGGCCGCTGATGAGGCCCGTCTGATGCGGGGAGACGTGATCCAGGAGTTGGGTGAAATATTGATAACCAAATCGCAGAGTTTCGAGGATGCCGTAAAAAATATGGCGCGCAAGGCTCCGGTCTCACTTCTTGTGAAACGGAAAGACGGATCCTTCTATCTAACAATCACTGCCAAGTAGAGCAGTTCTTCGCGGTCGGGAAATTTTCGCAGTAGGTGGGGGTAATTTATACCCCTCGCGGTGTCGTATCTTTGACACTGTCTGATTTTCGGGCAGGGTTTTAAGCCACTCAGCTAGGCAATGCACGGGGCGCTTTAGGCCCGAAGTGCCCCGATTCATTCAATTCTTCTCAGTCTTTAGTTGTCAGCACTCCGTCACCCGTCGGTCAGACTGGCTGGCACCCTTTTCGCATTTGATTGTGCTTTGCAGGGAGCCTTTACAGGAGAGAGTATGCCGGCGGAGAAAACGGATTTCCAACTGATCGAGGAATTCAGGTTAGGTCAACTAAGTTCATTCGAGGAGCTGATCGGACGCTATAGTGAAAAGGCTTTCAATCTTGCAATTAGAATCACCCGTAATCAGGAGGATGCGGAAGAGGTGTTGCAAGATGTCTTCGTCACGGTCTTTAGAAAGAGCGCTGGATTCGAGGGCAAGTCCAGCTTTTCAAGCTGGCTCTATCGGGTCACGATGAATGCCGCGTTGATGAAGTTAAGGCGCAACAAGCATACTACCGCGACAATCAACATTGACGATGTGCTGCCTCAGATTAACCTGAAACTGGTGGAGCGCAGCTCCGAAGCAGTAGATTTGGATAAGATTGCACTAAGAGCCCAAGTAGTGACGGTTCTGGAACAGGCCATCAACAAACTGCCCGAAGACTATCGCCCCGTCTTCTTGCTGCGTGATGTTGATGGGTTAACTAGCCGCGAGGTGAGTAAGATGTTGGGGCTATCTGTCCCAGCTGTGAAATCCCGTCTGCATCGCTCGCGCTTGATGCTGCGAAGAAAGCTCGCGCGCTTCTTTCGCGAATACAAGGGCATTGGGGACGAGCCGCTCAAGCGAGCTGGTAATTACTAAGTCCGGCTTGCAGCGCTTGTCCCGTCATTAGTGCTCGATCGGATCAGAAGCCGCTGCTTTGCGCTCGGCGGGCGCTCAAATATTCACGGCTCCCGGTATTCTAAGCCCTAGGGGGGAATTCCTTTCACCGCCGCTTGTCATATCCAGAGGCTCGTAATATAGGTACTGCAACTACCTATGCGCAAATTCATCGCTTTGCTGTGCTTATGCCTGCTGCTTCTCGGTTGCTCTGATCCCACGCGCTACACTTCGCTCTCAGTTCCCATGACTACGGAATCGATTGCACGGGGGCGCACCCTGTTTATCGGACTGGGGCATTGCGGATTTTGCCACGGCGAAAAAGGAACCCCGGACTCCCCGCCCAGCGGCGGGCGCATCTTTAGCGATGTGTATGGCGATGTCGCGGCCCCCAATCTCACGCCCTCTGAAACCGGACTGAAGCGTTGGACTGCGCGTGACATCATGAAGGTGTTTAGAGAGGGCACCGCGAGAAAGGGCCGTACCTTGTCCAATCAGGTGCATGTAGGAGCGGAATGGATCTCGGATTCCGACCTAATTGCGCTGGTCTCGTATCTTCGTGCTTTACCCCCAGTGGAAAAAGAGGTTGCTGCCCGATCCCTCGGTTTCGTGGAGCGCAACACCACCGGGTTTTTTGAGGGCACGAAAGAGGTGGAGGGCTATGTGCCGACCGTTAATCCGAAGCATGCGGCTGAGTACGGCCGTTATCTGACCGATCATGTCGCGCGCTGCGGCAGCTGTCACTCCTCGCCGGCCAGTCTGATAACTTCGGCAGATTATCTGGCGGGTGGCCGGATAATCAAAAACGATCAGGGCGAGAAGACCGCTCCAGGTATTACCAACTCCGAAACCGTTGGAATCGGCGGATGGAGTGAGAGCCAGATTATTAACTATCTTAAGACCGGGGCGCGCCCGGATAACACCAAGGTTGACTCGAATTTCTGTCCGGTGAGCTTTTTTAAGAATGCACCCGATTCCGATTTGCAGGCGATCGCGCGCTACTTGAAGAGTGATACGGAAGGGCGCTAGGCCGATTCCGCAATTCCCGCCATGCTAAGGCTTCCGCGGCTGGCTTCGTTGCGGGCCTAACGCTACAATACCCAAATGCGACTCCTAGCAATCGAATCAAGCTGTGATGAAAGCGCTGTCGCGATGCTTGAATTTGATCAGAATCAACGGCCCGCGGTGCTTAGCGAAGTTATCGCATCGCAGTCCCATATCCATCGTGAGTACGGGGGAGTAGTGCCCGAGCTGGCCGCGCGGGAACATTTAAGCAGCCTGCCGCTCCTATCCGCCAAAGTACTTGCCGACACCGGCACCCGGATGCGGGATCTTAGTGCGATCGCCGTAACGCGTGGTCCAGGGCTAAAGGGTTGCCTGTTGATGGGATTTGGATTCGCACAGGGCCTGGCGCTGAGTGCGGATCTGCCGCTCGTGGGCGTGAACCATATTGAAGGCCACGCGCTCTCGCCGCTGCTAGACAATCCGGATCTGGATTTTCCCTATTTGTGCCTCATTGTTTCCGGAGGACATACCGAGATTCAGGCCGTGCATGGGCTGGGGCGCTACCAATTGATCGCCCGGACCGGAGATGATGCAGCCGGCGAGGCGTTCGATAAATCAGCTAATCTGCTGAGCTTTGAATATCCGGGTGGTGCCAGCTTGGCGGCGTTAGCCGATACGGTGAATCACTCCGAGTTTAAGCTGCCCAAGGTTATGCGCGAGGCCGAAGGCTTTAGCTTTTCCGGCCTAAAAACCGCCATCTCCCTCCTGGTAAAAAAGGAAGCTGTGCGAATTCAGGATCCCCAAGTTCGTGCTGAACTAGCTTTTGCGGTGCAGGAATCGATCGTTGATGCGTTGGTTTTTAAGCTTAAAGCCGCGCTCAGCGCCGGAGATTATCGCCGCGTGGCAGTTTGCGGCGGAGTAGCTGCAAATCAGGCGCTGCGTAAGCGCATCCAAGGATTGAAAGGCGTCGATGTTTACTTTCCGAAGCTGACGCACTGCATGGACAATGCCGCTATGATTGGCATGGCGGGAGCGCTGCGATTCCTGCGCAGCGAACGCCTTGAGGCGGGAGGTACCGTGATGCCGCGCTGGCCGCTCGAGACTCTGCAATGAACGAGCGCAGCAAGACCAGGGGGCAGCTTAGGTCGGCAGCACTGCGTCCCTCCCGGGGCCGTGGCCAGAACTTCATCGTCGATCCTACGGTTATTAATCGCATTATTGAATTCGGTCGACCCGCTGCCTCGCAAAATATAGTTGAAATCGGTCCCGGGCTGGGTGCGTTAACCAAGCGCCTTAGTGAATACGTACCGACCCTGACGGCGATTGAAGTTGAGGCCGCTCTTTGTGAACAGCTATCCAGGGAGCTGCCGAGCGCTCGCTTTATCAATCGTGATGTGCGTGAGGTTGCATTCAATGAGCTCGGGGATGATTTGGTGGTTTTTGGTAATCTTCCGTATTCGCTCTCTACCGATATCCTCTTTCATTTAATCGAGAATGGGCGTTATCTTTCGCGGGCCGTGCTGATGCTGCAGCGAGAATTCGCTGAAAGGGTGGCGGCCCCCCCCGGAGGGCGCGACTACGGCGTCCTAAGTATCTCTGCCCAGCTATGGTGCGATGCGCGATTGGGAGCAGTGATCGACGGCGGGGCATTTCATCCTCGGACTAAAGTTGAGTCGCGACTCTTGGAGCTGGTTTTCCTGAAGCAGCCGCGCTTTGCGGTGGAGGACCTTAAGTGGTTTCGTAAGGTCGTGCAGGCATCCTTCCTGCAGCGGCGCAGAATGATTAAGAATAGCCTGCAGCATGCTGGGTTTTTGGCTGCCGATCAGATTAATTCAGCACTGGCCCAGGTAGGCATTCTGCCCACTCAACGGGCCGAAACCGTCAGCATCGAGCAGTTCGTCGCTCTGAGCAAAGCGTTATCCCCGGTCGGGGAATAATCATTTTTTATGCAACCTTTTTAACCCCTCCGCCATAACCCCTATAGGACCTAAAGCGGGGGTTATTAGGGCCGTGCGGCGCATGGAGCGCGTACTTTTTGGTTGTGTCATGGAGGTGTGAAATGATCCCCCGAGCGAATTTTTTCCTTTCTCTAACCATCCTAATTGTCGGATCGACCTGGATTTCATCTGCCCTTGCTCAAGGAGACTTGCCCACACCAAATCCAACCCCCGAACTTTCATGCTCGCAGCTGGAATACCAGTGCGAAAATATCCAGAAAAAGATTGCTAATCTCGAACGTTCCAAGGGGACGCTGCAGCGCGGACTAGAAAAGATTGAAGGGCTGAAGCAACAAATTCGGGCGCGTCACGAAGCGGCACTGGCGAAGATTGATGCCAAAATCGCAGAGCTGCAGGCGGCTTTGGCGGCGCTCAACGTAGAGCCGGGAACCGTGTCCGTTGCGGCGCAGAGAATTCAGAAAAAGATCGATCGTAAGGTGCGCGCGCGCGAAAAGTTGGTGCCTAAATTAGAGCGATTGTTACTCTCTCCCGAGCGGCGGAGGCAGCGCTTGCTAAAGAGTTTAGGACTGGTTGATGCTCAGCTGGCATTGCTTTACCCCAAGCGCGATGATTATTGTCCAAGAGCGGAGGTTTGCGCTCAGCAGGTGACCCCAACGGCTACTCCGAGCCCGATAGCGACTAACACTCCAACGCCTATTCCCACTGCAACCGCGACTCCGCTTCCAACCCCGGTGCCTGCTACTCCGACAGCTACGCCTACCCCTGCGGGTATACGATGCAATCCCACAGTTGATCCAGCCGGGCCCTCGGTGAGCGGTCTGACCGTTGTAGTTTCGCCGACGCATATGGAGGCTACCGTTAGCTGGAGCACGAATGTTGCGGCTGACGGAATCGTTAATTATGTGACGGGTTCGGTGCCCATCTATCCCGACCCGAATCACATTAGTGATTTCTCCTTTAAGCTCTCGCATTCGATTACATTTCCGGTAACGCACGGACAGGTGAATTGGTGGATGATCCGGGTCTGCTCACCGAACCCCGGCTCGCGCTGTAATTCGGTATGCGATCAACAGTTGGTGCCTTAACTTAGAGCCACCCTTGGATTTAAGGTCTGGTTCGAGGCTTGGCGCATCGATGCCGGCTTTGGTTCGTGCGCCTAAAGTGCACGCGCAAATCGAAGCTGCGCTGGCACTGGCCTTTGGTATTCGCGCCGCATGGATCTGACGGTCCGGTTATTCTCCAGCATTATATAGTAGGAGGAGAGACCGACATGCCGTACTTAAAGGCGCTGCAAGGAAAATCAGTTTTGAGCTTGGGGCAGCTCTGGGATCGCTTCTGGATTCTAACCTTTCTGGGCGCCGGATCTGCTGTCACGGTGGGATGCTGCCTGCTGCTGTTTGAGCTGGCTGAGAATCTGCTCAATTCCCGCATGATAGCAGTTGCCACGCTGTTTGTAGAAGCAGCGGTAACCGCGATTCCCGGTGTAATGTTTCTCGCAGCCGCGACTGTGCTACTTAACCTGGCTAGCCCTCAGCCGCAGCCGGCGAAGATTACGCAGCCTCGCTAGCTTCTTCAGCGGCGCCTTTGCCCTTGAAGAAATCGAGCGGAATAGGGCCGATCAATTTTTCAACGGAAAGGCGCTTAATCCTCCAGTCCGATCCAAGTTTGAACCCCTCGATCGTACCGTCTTTGATCAGGTCGTATACCTTGGGGCGATGGATGCGCAGCAGTTGAGCGGCTTCTCTAACCGTCAATAGCAGGGGACTTTCTACTTCTTTTGCCATTTAACTCCTCGTCTAACATCAAGCGGCAAGGAACCAACCACAACTGCGACGTGTGATCTCTAACCCTCTAGTCCGGTTTTTAGCGCGTATGCTTCAACTAGATCCTCGAGTCATAGACAAAAATCGTCTAATCCAGACAGCTTATAAATACGAAGCACATGGATTTGAACTCAGAGCTTTATGCATTTAGCGCTGAGGGTTTCGCGTATAGAGGAATTTTCTTTAATACTTAAGGTATGTTAAGCTTCGCGAGGCCCGGCTGGTTTTTTGGTCTCGGCACTCTCTAAACTTAATTACAGCTAAGCATGCCCAACAAGAACAGCAGTAATGCAGCGCAGGATTTAGCCTCGGAACAGGAGCGACGTCCCGATGTCCAGGCCATCATGGCCGAGATTCGCGCAAGGGTACGGGCGGATGTGGAGAGGAATCGCGATCGCCAGGCGCCGTTTCAGGCCGATAGCGCCAGTTTTAACGCCTCGCCCCGCAAGGCCGGCGAGCTTGTAAATTCGGAAGAGCTACGCTTCCTCAATCTCAATCACACCTATCCACTTCGGATTAATCCGGAGTCGATTGCTACGCACCGCAGCGGGCCGATCGCACGGCTGGTAGTTAAGCTTAAACGTAAGGTGCAGGCGATTCTCTGGCATCAGATCTTGAAGGACTACTTCGAAACGGAGAAGGAGTTTCAGGCCAATCTGGTGCGGTATCTAAACGACGTAAGCCGCTACGTCGATTCTCGTGATGCCTCCAATTTCTGGGAGCTGATCCGCAAGATTGATGTCGATATTAATCGCGCCTTAGAACGGATCGAGCGTGTGGCGGACGAGCAAGCCGCGGGCACCCTGGCTGTGGAGCGCCGTATGCATGAGGCGCTGGGTGCGTTGCGGCACGGCATTGATCGGCTGAAGGAAGATAGCGCCCGCGTCAGCACCTTGGAGAATGTCACGGCTGGGCTCGAATCGATTCTGGCGCGCATGAAGCCAGCTGCGTCTGAGAACTTGCCTGCGCCTCAGATCGATTACACCTATCTGTTGTTGGAGAACCGTTTCAGAGGAAGCGAAGCGGAGATTGCTTCCAGGGTTTCGATTTACCCCGAAATTTTTAAAGGCGCGAAGAAGCCGATTCTTGATCTGGGGGCGGGACGGGGAGAGCTGGTCGCGGTTTTTAACCGTGCCGGTTTGAAGAGCTACGGTGTGGATTTGGATCGCGCCATGGGCGATGCCGCCCGAGCCAGCGGTTTAGATGTGCGGCATGAAAACGGATTGACCCATCTGCAAGCGCTGCCGGACGGCTCGCTTGGCGGTCTGATTGCTATTCAGGTGGTAGAGCATCTCAACCACGCCCAGCTCTCGGAGCTGATCCGCCTGGCTGTTGCCAAGGTAGAAAAGGGCGGCAGGATAGTCTTTGAAACCATCAATCCGCGCTCGTTGACCGCTTTGTCTTCCAACTATTTCCGCGACCCGACGCATGTCTGGCCGCTGCACCCCGATACTCTTGGCTATGCCATGCAGCTGGGCGGTCTGAAGCTGGTGGAAACCCGCTTTCTGTCACCGGTACCGGCCGAGGCCGCGCTGCAGCCTTTGCCGATTGAAAACCACCTCAGTCCGCGCTGGGTCTCCACGGTGCAGGGCTTCAATCGCAACATCAAGCAGCTAAATGACCTGCTCTTCGGAGCCCAAGACTACTGTGTGGTTGCTGAGGTCCCATAACCGATGGCCAATATCTTAGTTTTAGGTGTGAAAGTCCCCTTCACCTGGGGCGGGCAGGATGTGCTGGTGGCTACCCTGATCAAGGAGTTAAAGGCCCGCGGTCATCTGGCGGATGTGGTCGAGTTGCCATTTCAGGTGCCGCCCAAGGAAAATCTGCTGCTGCAATCGGCGCTCTGGCGCGCGCTCGACCTAACCTCTTTTGGCGGACGCGATGTAGATCTAGTAATCGCCACCAAGTACCCCAGTTTTTACGCGCGGCATCCTAGAAAGAGCCTCTGGCTCGTGCATCAACATCGCCCCATCTACGATCTGTTGGCCGGGCAGTATTCTGATTTTTCTGATAACCCCCGCGACGAAGCGATGCGCCGCATGATTTTTACCGGCGACACCAAAGTCATCGGGGAGTGTCGCTATATTTCCGGTATTTCTAAGAATGTTTGTGAGCGGCTGAAAGCCTATAATGGGCTTGATGCGGAGGTGCTCTATCCGCCGTTACCGCTGGGGCGGCGTTACCGGAGCGGTCCGGCCCAGGATTATATTCTTAGTGTCGGAAGAATCTGCGGGATCAAGCGGGTTGATATGCTGATTAAGGCCCTGCCGATCGTGCATCAATCGATTAAGCTCAAGATCGTCGGCACACCGGATGAGCCCGATATTATGGATTATCTCCAGAACGAGATCGCCAAGCACCATCTCGGAGAGCGGGTTGAGTTCCTAGGTAGAGTGTCAGAGCAGGAATTAATTGAGCTTTACGCGGGCGCGTTGGCCGTTTACTACGCGCCGCACAATGAAGATTTCGGTTACGTAACATTAGAGGCGCTGGCCTCCGGCAAAGCGGTTGTAACTGCCGCTGATAGCGGGGGAGTGCTGGAGTTCGTTAAAGACGGGCAGACCGGGCTGGTCGTGGAGCCCAATATCGATGCGATTGGGCATGCCTTCCGTGAGCTGGCCGAGGATCGGGATCGCGCGGCTAAGCTTGGAGCGGACGGGCGTGCTTTCATCGAACAGTCGGGATTTTTGGATGGCGGATGGGATCAGGTGATTGGCGGACTGCTTTCACCTCTAACCGCATCTGACAAGCTAAACGCGGTGAATGCCCGTTAACCATGACAGTACCTAAACTGCGCATCGCCTGGTTCTCGGCGCTCAATCTCGGAGCTTGCGGCCCCAGCACCTCTGGCTGGGTCAGCGATCTATTGCTGCCGGAACTAAGTTCGCGCTTCGAAATTGAGCTATTTTGCGACTCCTTCAAGCGCTATCCCGGCTTCGCGACCCGAAATTTTGTCGCGGCCTGCGAGAGACACAGAGAGGCGCCCTTCGACCTATTTTTCTATCAGCTTGAAGATCGCAAGGAGTCCGATTTTGTGCGGCTGCATATCGGTCTGATGCCGGGCATTGTGTATTTTCATGATTTTCTTCTGACTCAGGACGGGCCCCCGGCCCTGTGTAGCAGCCGCTGGCAGGAAACCGTGGCAGCCTTTAATGCCGAGGGACCGCGGCTGGTGGAGCATCTCGGGGTTACTACACCTGAAGCCCTGCGTGAAGGCGCCCTTGCCGGGGTCGCGCTCTTCTCGGACGAGCGGCATCACGATCTGTTTCGCACCCATGTCACGGAGCGCATTGGGAAGGGCAGCAAGCAAGAGCTGATCCGATCATGCTATCTGCCTTTTCCCCTTCGGCCGCAATCGCTCAAAGCCACAGCCGGTCAAGAGATCTGCTTTTGCGGCTCGCCGCGAATTGAGCACCGCGCGCATAAGATGTTGGCGGCAATCCAGGCGGTCGATCGGGGGCTGCATCTGCACTGGTTGATCGATCGCAGTGAGCGGCCGCAGGCTCAGGCGCTGATCAAGGAATTTGGACTGGAATCTGTAGAGCTGATAGAAGGGCGCTCACCCAGCCGCTGGCAGGAGCTGGTGCGTCACTGTGATATCGCCCTGCACCCGCTCTTTTCTGTTTATGGCCAGACCGGCCCGTACCTGGAGATTAGTCTCGGGAGCGGACTGACAGTGATTAGCTCCGATTTCGGAGCAAGTGATTATCTGTCGGGTAGCCAGGTATATCTGGTGGAGCCCGGGTTAACAGAGGCTCAGGAATTCGAAGCAGCGCTCCGCAGTGTGTTGACGGGAAATCGCGCCGCTCCGGAAACCATTGCCGCAGCCGTCTTAGAACAGCATGACGTCCGAGTAGTAGCGGACGAGCTTAGCCGCATCTTTATTGATTCGGCCCCGCTGCTTGCTGAGTTAATGCAGAATTTCGAAACACAGATTACTGCGGAACGGCAAAGACTCCTGGCGGAGTGCGCACGTTTGGCTGACAACCCGCCCTCGGAGGTTTTGGAATCAGCCTTTGCTGATCTGGGATGGCGTGGATGAGCGCAAAGAAGTTCGCCTTCATTATTCCGCGCTTTTTCACCGGTGTGGCGGGAGGAGCCGAGACGCTGACCAGCTCCATTGCGGCCAGGCTGGCGGCGCGCGGAGATCAGGTTGAGATCTGGACCACTTGTGCCCGAGACAACCGCACCTGGGAGAATTCATTCTCGCCCGGAGAGAGTCGGGAAGGGATGTTGCATATCAAGCGCTTTGCGGTTGATCCGCGTAATCTCGATCGCTGGGCCGCGCATCAGATCGCACTGAATGATGGTTTACGTCTAGATCTGGAAAGCCAGCTTGAATGGTTAGAGCAGGGAGTAAATTCAACCGCGCTTTACCGCCATATCGAGCGCTGCGGGCCGCAGTTCGATGCGCTCTTTTTTGCGCCCTACCTTTTCGGTACGACCTTCTTCGGCTCGCTCATTCATCCCCAAAATTCATATCTTTTCCCCTGTCTGCACGATGAGTCGTATGCATACTTGCAGTCGATCGCCAGTATGTTTCGGCAGGTGCGAGGATCGTTTTTTAACTCTGCCCCGGAACGAGTATTGGCTGAGCGGCTCTATGGATCGCTGGCCGGCGGTGTCGTAGGAATGGGATTTGATCCCTTTGCAGCTGGGTACGTAAGCGATCTGCAGCCGCTGTCCGAGCTTACAGATCCTTATCTGCTGTACTTGGGACGAAAGGAAACCGGCAAAGGCGCGCATCTCTTAATCGATAATTTTCTGGAGCTCAAACAGCGCGCAGATCTGCCCGCGAGGCTCAAGCTGGTGATCTGTGGAGGCGGGGATTTTGCGGATCTAAAGCGCGCGCAAGCGCTGACAACAGGTGATGTGATTGACATTAAGCATGCCAGCGAGACTGACAAGCACCGCTTGCTCAAGTACTGTCAATTTCTGGTACAGCCCTCTGTAAACGAATCATTCTCGATTGTGTTGATGGAAGCTTGGCTGCTCAAGCGGCCGGTGCTGGTTAATGGCAATTGCGCCGTTACCAGGCAGCATGTCGTGGATTCGGGGGGCGGGTTATATTTCAGCTCGCCGGCAGACTTCGGGGCGGTTTGCGCGGCCTTGCTTTCGGATAAGGCACTTAATGAACGCTGCGGAAAAGCGGGCTTTGAATATGTTTCCAGCGAATACTCGTGGCCGGCCGTCCTAGAACGCTTTGACCAGACCTTAACTTGCATCCAGGACCCGCCTTCGTTAGGTTCTTCTAGTGTCACACACTCCCCAGAGCCGCATCGACCAGCTAGTCGATGAGCTTAATGAGCATAGCTACCGCTACTACGTTTTATCGCAGCCCTCGATCAGCGATGCCGAATACGACCGCCTTTTTCGGGAACTTGAGAAGCTTGAGGCGGCGAACCCCCAGCTGATCCGTTCCGATTCTCCGACTAGGCGGGTGGGCAGTGCGCCGTTAAGTGCCTTCGCGGCGGTTAGGCATGCTGTTCCGATGCTCTCCCTCAGTAACGCCATGGGCGAAGAGGAACTCGCCGATTTTGATGATCAGGTCCGGCGCTTCCTTGAAAAGGAAGAGCTTCCGGTGGCCGAGCTCGAATATGCGATTGAGTATAAATTCGACGGTGTGGCGATTAGTCTGGTTTATCTAGATGGCCAGCTGGAACGTGCCGCAACCCGGGGCGATGGACAGCAGGGCGAGGATGTCACCCAGAATATCAAGACTATTCGGGCCATTCCCCTAAGACTCCGCGGAGCGTCCGTAAAGGGGGTGTTGGAGGTGCGTGGTGAGGTTATCTTCCTGAAGCGCGATTTTGAAAAGCTCAATGTAGAAAGGGTTAAGGCGGGTGAAGAAGCGTTTGCTAACCCGCGCAATGCGGCTTCCGGTACTTTGCGGCAGCTCGACCCTGCCATCACAGCTTCCCGTCCGTTATCGTTTTTTGCATATGGTGCGGGGCAGGTTGAAGGGCCGAAATTGCCCCCAACGCACGCCGAAACGATCCGTTTTTTCGCGGCGCTCGGCTTTAAGACCTCTCCGCTCTTCGAGGTGGTTAAGACCCGTGAAGCGCTGCTTAGCGCCTATCGTCTGGCGGAAGAGGCTCGCGCCGGCCTGGAATTCGAAGTCGATGGCACTGTGGTAAAGGTTAACTCGCATGCTATGCAGCAGCGCCTGGGATTCAGACACCGCACCCCGCGGTGGGCCGTGGCTGCCAAATTTCAAGCTGTCGAGGAGCACACAAAATTACTGGATATTCTCATTCAAGTGGGACGCACCGGCGCCCTTACACCGGTCGCGGTGCTGCAACCGGTGCAGGTTGGCGGGGTCGTGGTGTCCCGGGCGACCCTTCATAACCAGGACGAGATCGAGCGCAAAGATCTGTTGATCGGAGACACTGTGGTGGTGCGCCGTCAGGGAGATGTAATTCCCGCCGTGGTCGCAAGCCTTCCGCAGCTTCGAACCGGAGCGGAGCGGAAGTTCCAATTTCCCACCCACTGTCCAGAGTGCGGCAGCAAGGCTGTGCGGGGAGAAGACGAAGCCGTGCTCCGCTGCACCAATCCCCGCTGTCCAGCCAAGATCGAGCAAAGACTGATTCATTTTGCTTCCCGAAACGCCGCTGATATCGAAGGGCTGGGTGAGAAGATGGTGGCGCTGCTTTTAGAACATGGCCTGGTTGAGGATATCGCCAGCCTCTACGATCTGACCTTTGAGCAGCTTTCGGCATTGCCCCGCATGGCGGAATTATCCAGCCGTAATTTGTTGGAGTCGCTGGAGCGTTCGAAGAATATTCCACTGAACAAGCTAATCTTTGCGCTGGGCATCCGGCATGTCGGGCAAAAGACCGCGTTGCTGTTGGCCAAGGCGTGCGGCTCGGTGGAACGCTTCCTGAGCTTAACTGAGCAGCAGCTCCTGGAGCTCCATGAAATCGGAGAGGAAACCAGCCGTTCAATTAGCAACTTCCTTAGCGCGCCCGATGAGGTGCAAAATGTGCGGGCCTTATTAGGGCACGGCTTTAAGATTCAGGCGCCTGAGGCAGCACAATCCGACGCGCTGGAAGGCAAGAGCTTCGTGCTGACCGGAACATTGGAAAGCATGACTCGAAAAGAGGCTGAAGATAAGATACTATCCTTTTCCGGCCGAGTATCGTCCTCGGTAAGCAAGCAGACCGATTATGTGGTGGCCGGGACTGACCCAGGCTCCAAGCTGGAGAAGGCCAAGACTCTTGGAATAAAAGTTTTAAGCGAAGATCAATTCAAACAGCTATTAGATATATGACAGAAGTTCGCACCAGATTTGCACCAAGTCCGACCGGCTTCCAACACATTGGAGGGTTCCGCACGGCCTTATATTCATGGCTTTTGGCGCGCCATTTTGGCGGAAAATTTATCCTGCGAGTCGAAGATACCGATCAGGAACGCCGTGTGGCTGGAGCGATTAAGTATCTGCTCGAGAGTTTCGAATGGCTGGGTGTCGATATTGATGAAGGCCCCTCGAGCGCGGAACTTGATCTGGTGGGCGAACCTTATAAGGGCATTGGGGGCGACTTCGGTCCCTACATCCAAAGCCAGCGGCTGCCGCTGTATAAGGAAGCTGCCGAAAAGTTGATCGCTACCGGTTTCGCCTATCGCTGCGACTGTACCCCCGAGATGCTCGAGAAGGAGAGGCTTGAGCAGATGGCGAGAAAGGAGCTGCCGGGTTACAGCGGCTACTGCCGCACCCGTAATGTTTCCGCAGACACGCGTCACGTGGTGCGTTTTAAGATGCCGCACAAGCCTTCGATCACCGTGATTGATGCGGTCAAGGATCGCGTTTCATGGGACCAGGTCCCGATGCGTGATCCGGTATTGCTTAAGAGCGACGGTTTCCCCACTTACCACCTGGCGGTGGTAGTAGACGATCACCACATGCGCATTTCACATGTTTTGAGAAGCGACGAATGGCTTTCTTCGTTGCCTCTGCACGTGTTGTTGTTTGACGCCTTTGGTTGGGAAAAACCGATCTTTGCGCATCTGCCGGCAGTGCTGGGCAGTGATGGGAAAAAGCTCTCCAAACGCCATGGCGCTACTTCGCTGGAGACCTTTAAGTCCGATGGGTACTTGTCGCAGGCTTTGTTGAATTATGTAGTGCTGGTGGGCTGGTCTCCAGGCGAGGGCGATGAGCAGGAAATTTTCAAACGTGAGGATTTAATCAAAAAGTTCTCGCTCGATCATGTTAATAAGGCGAGCGCCGTTTTTGATTACAATAAGTTAATCTGGATGAACGGCATGTATATTCGGGCGCTGTCGTTCGAAGAATTCACCGCCGCCGCAAAGCCCTTTCTGGATCAGGCTGGAATGCAAATGGCTCCGGAGCGCTGGAAGATCATCGCGCCGCATGTACAGGAGCGCGTCCGGGCATTGAATGAAATTGCCCCGATGATCGAATTTCTCTGCCGCGACCAGATCGAGCGCGAAATGAATTCGATGTTTCATAAAGAGATCGATGTATCGCGAGCCAAGCAGATTCTGAAGCTGGCCGATCAAAAACTTTCCGGCCTGGGGGATTTTTCGGTAGCTGAAATAGAAGGGGCCCTAAGGGGACTGGCTGCCGAATTGAATCTAAAACCGGGTCCGATGTTCGGCGTGCTGCGAGTAGCGGTCACGGGTAAAAAGATTACTCCGCCCTTATTTGAATCATTTTCGGCACTTGGCCGGGAAGCTACCCTGCAGCGCATTCGGGAGACTGGGGTGTTACTGGAGAACGTACCCGCCCAGGGGGGTTGATCCGGGATTTGACCGGATTATTCTAAGCTGTTAGTATCACGAAGTTTTATAAAGGAATTGAAAAGTTCGGAGTAAAGACCCCAATGGGATCGGCAGAAAGGCCCAATAGCAAGGCACTAATCACGAAGTATCGTCGTCATGACAAGGACAGTGGATCTCCTGAAGTTCAGATCGCGCTTTTAACCGATCGAATCGGGACACTTTCCAAGCATTTCACTACTAATGACAAGGATGAGCACTCCCGCAGAGGGCTATTCGCCATGGTCTCCCGGCGTAAGAAGCTTCTCAACTACCTGAAGCGCGAAGACATTGAGCGCTACAGGAAGACCATCTCCGACCTTGGCCTCAGAAAGTAACACTAAGCCTGCTTAGCGTGTTTAATGAACCAGGTGCGGACGAATCGCATAGTCGCTCACGTTTGCAAATCGCTACCGAATCTTTCCGCTCCAGATTTTACAAAAGGATGAACATATGATCGTTGTTGAAAAAGAATTTCACGGCAAGAAGATCTCATTTGAGACTGGCCGTGTAGCACGCCAAGCCGGCGGCGCTGTGCTCGTAAGGAGCGGTGACTCGATGGTACTGGTTACCGCCTGTGTCGGCGATGAGAAGCCGGTGGATTTTCTGCCGCTAACCATTGATTACGTCGAAAAGACTTATGCCGCGGGAAGAATCCCGGGCGGCTTCTTCCGCCGCGAAGGCAAGCTTAGCGAGCACGAAACGCTGACCTCGCGCCTGATCGATCGGCCCTGCCGACCGCTCTTCCCCGAGGGCTTTAATTTTGAAACTCAGGTTATTGCGACCGTAATGTCGGCGGACCCGGATGTCTCTACGGATATCTTGGCCGTATGCGGCGGTTCTGCTGCGCTGACACTCTCACCGGCCCCCTTCGAAGGACCGATTGCGGCTGTGCGTGTGGGACGAATCGGCGGCAAGCTGGTGATTAATCCCAGCACCTCGGAGCTCGAGCGCTCCGATATGAATTTCATCGTCGCGGGATCGCGCGATGCGATTGTGATGGTCGAAGGCGGTGCTAAGCAGGTGCCTGAGGCTGAGGTGATGGAAGCGCTTTTCTACGCTCACAAAGAGATGCAGGTCTTGATCGACATGCAGCTCGAACTGGCTAAGAAGGTAGGCACGACCAAGATTGAATTTGTCCCACCCGAGCGCGACCAGGCGCTGACGAAGAAGGTCACGGCCTTCCTGCAGCCCAAGTTCGCTAAAGCCATTAAAATTGCCGATAAGCTCGAGCGCCGCGATGCGCTGCGCGCCGTAAAGGAAGAGCTCAAGGGCGAGTTCATCAAAGACGACATGGAAGCGGACGCCGCGGCTGAAGCTGCTAAGGTTTGCAGCAAAGTCTCCGAAGACCTGCTTTACAACATGGTGCGCGAGATGGCCTTCAGTGAAAAGCGCCGCATCGATGGGCGTGATTTTACTACGGTCCGTCCAATCTCGATTGATCTGGGTATTCTGCCGCGCACGCATGGCTCCTCATTGTTCACACGTGGAGAGACGCAGGCGATCGTGGTGGCGACCCTCGGTACGGACTCCGACTCGCAGCGCATTGACGCTTTGGGCGGTGAAGGCGAGAAGACCTTCATGCTGCACTATAACTTCCCGCCGTTTTCGGTCGGTGAAACCAAGCCGATGCGCGGTCCGGGACGGCGCGAGGTCGGGCATGGAGCGTTGGCTGAACGTGCCGTGCGTGAGTTGATTCCTGATCAGAAAGACTTCCCGTACGTCATTCGAATCGTTTCGGAAATCACTGAAAGCAACGGTTCCAGCTCGATGGCTACGGTCTGCGGTTCAAGCCTGGCGCTAATGGACGCCGGGGTGCCGCTCAAGTCAGCTGTTGCTGGCGTAGCGATGGGATTGATGAAGGAAGGCGACAAGTGCGCCATCCTGACGGATATCTTAGGAGACGAGGATCATCTTGGCGACATGGACTTCAAGGTTTGTGGAACCGAGAAGGGCATCACCGCGCTCCAAATGGATATTAAGATTAAGGGCCTCGATCAGAAGATCATGGGCCAAGCGCTTGAGCAGGCCCGCACCGGCCGGCTGCATATCCTCGGCGAGATGAAGAAAGCCATTTCCGAGCCGCGCAGCAACATGAGCAAGCACGCGCCGCGCATCGTCACGATGAAGATCAACACCGAAAAAATTCGGGATGTGATCGGACCGGGCGGCAAGACGATTCGTTCGATCACCGAATCGACGGGCGTCAAGATGGATGTCTCGGACGACGGCACAATCAACATTGCGTCGAGCGATGAGGTTAAGCTCAAAGCTGCCATGGAGATCGTGCGCAGTCTTACGGCCGAAGCTGAAATCGGCAAGATCTATAAGGGTATCGTGCGGCGCATCGCCGATTTCGGCGCCTTTGTTGAGATTCTGCCGGGCACCGACGGACTCGTGCACATTTCGCAGCTAGCTGACCGGCGCGTTAACCGGGTCACGGACGTGTTGAACGAAGGTGATGAGGTCTACGTCAAGGTGTTGGAAGTTGATCGGCAAGGCAAGATTCGGCTGTCGGTCAAGGAAGCCCAAGCCGAAATGGCAGGCGCCGCGCAGTAGGGGCGAGATTACGCCTGCAATTGCATGCCGGGCGAGGCGCTTGGTGCGTCTGGCTGTGGAGTGCTGATCTGAAGAAGAACTTCTCTTCGTAGTCCTTTGATCACGCGGCTATTAGGGCTTAGTGTTGGGGAATGTCCGCCTCCGCAAAAGCGTAGGTGTCCCAGGTTACTTCCCGTTGCCCTTAGCTTTGGCCAGATAATCAATCAGATCGATCTTAGAAATTACCCCTAATAAACGGTGTGCATCTACAACCACCGCCACCCGATCGGTCTCGAAAATCTTAAACAACTCTTCGATGCGCGCTTTGGGATAAATCAGGCCGTCGAGATCAGAAGCGACCTCCGAAACGGGAGACTTCAAATTGGCCGTGCCTTCATGCAGGCCGCGCAAAATATCGACCTCGTGAATTAGCGCCACCGGCCGTCCTTGACCGTTTAGTACCGGCAGCTGTGAGACTCCATGCTCTTTGATTCGCGCGATGCAATCGCCCAAGCTGTCGGTTTCCATCGCCGTGATGACCTTCTGCGGCCGGGCCTTCAGCAGATCTTCGACCAGGCCAAGGTCGGGGGCGGCGTCGAGAAAACCGTAATCCTTCATCCAGGCATCCGAGAGGAACTTGGTGATGTAACGGGTTGCGGAGTCGGTTAAGACCGCCACCACAGTCTTGCCCGGGCCAATTTCGCGCGCGATTTGAGCCGCGATATGAACCACCGAACCGGACGAGCCGCCACAGAAAAGTCCCTCTTCGCGTACTAAACGTCGCGCCATCAAGAAACTTTCCTTGTCATTGACCTGCCGGAACTCATCAACCGCGGTGAAATCCATAGCA